>NZ_AQXM01000046.1 GCF_000376245.1 Acaricomes phytoseiuli DSM 14247
CGATCGTTTCCTGGATCGAAACGAAGTACAACCGAAGACGCCGGCAACGCGGCCTCGGCAAACTCACTCCCGTAGAGTTTGAGACGATCTACACGGACGCGAAAGCGGCCTGATCACCCCAAACCCCAACTGTCAACCAAACCCGGGGCAGACCCGATCAGTTGCATCAGAGGGTCAAAGGTTTTTTTGAGTCTCAAGGGTTTCGTGTGGAGCAATCCACTGATCCTGGTCCTGAAAATAGGCGGCGGACTGTTGGATTTGGCCCCGACAATTTAACCGTGGGCATTACTACAAGTACTCTTGCGGCGACTCTCGGCGGGACGAGTCGTTGTTCTGTGGACCCGGAGGGGAAGTACCGGTAACCGGGATGATGAGTGGCAGGGGTTTCTTGGCTGGGTCAGCTATGCCTGTGGCTCGGTAGTTCACGGCGAAGTGCTCACCAGGGCAGATTCGCTTATGAGAGTACCGGGCTGGGTGTCGATTGCTGGGCTGTCTGCGGCAGCCGGTGCAGACGCCAGGACAGCACGGCGAAGATCGCCGAAGCGCCGACTTGGATCAGCAAGCACACTGCGAAAGCGGTGAAGAGGCCGAACTCCTGCAAGCGGCTCAAAGTGCCGTACAGACCGCCCAGGACGGCGATACCCAGCGAGAAGCTCAGCTGCTGGACCGTGCCGAAAAGCCCGCCGCTGAGCCCTGCCGCCCAGGTCGGGATCTGGGCCATCACCGCATTGATGAGCGGGCCGAACATCATGGCCTGAGCGGCGCCGCACATCATCATCACCGGTTGGATATGCCAGGCCTGCAGCTGGCCGCCTTCGGTGAATGCCTCTAGTGCTAAGAGACTGAGCGATACCAGCTGCGCGCTCGCACCGACCAGCATGGTGTGCTGGCCCAGATAGCGCCGGATATGGTTCAGATAGGCCGAGGTGATGACGAAGGAGAGGGCGAAGAGCATAATGGCCAGGCCTGAACCGGGCCCGCCGTAGTGCAGTCCGTTCTGGGTGAGTGCGGAGAACTCGTACATGAAAGCGCCGTACCCGCTGAAGAACAGCAGGTTCATGATCAGTCCCATGCGCAGCGCCGGCACCCGGAAAAGCGACGGCGGGGTGAGCGGGATCCGGCCCTTCTGTTCCTGATGCCGTTCCCAGCGGTAGAAGAGATATGCGGCTGTGGCTGTGATGAGCAGTAAAGCGGCAGCCGGCCACGGTGCGACACCGGTGGAGAAGAGAGTCGTCGACACGACGAAACCGGCGAGTGCGATGCTGAGCAGAACCGCCCCGCCCAGGTCCAGGGACAGCGGTACCTCGGATCGGGTGGCTGGGATGAGCCGGCTCAGGCCGAGTAGCACCAGTGCTAGCAAAGCGCTGAGGAACATCACCGGACGCCAGCTCAGGCCGAAGAGGTCAGCGCTGAGCAGCACGCCGCTGGAGATTTGCCCGGCGACGGTGCTGACGCCGGACACCGCGGCGAAGCGTGCCAGTGAGCGGGCCCGGTGCTCTCCGGTGGAGGTGGACTGGATCGTGGCCAGGATCTGCGGGAGCACCAACCCCATGCCGAGTCCCTGGAAAGCTCGGCCGATGATGAGTGCGGGAACGTCGGTGACCAACCCGGTGCCCCAAGAGGCCAGGCCGAAGATGATGAGACCCCAGCTGAGCACCCGTCGTCGGCCCAGACGATCGCCCAATCTGCCGGTGAGGATCAGCGCCGCTGCGAGCACCGTGGTGTAACAACTGCTCAGGATGAAGGTCTGCGCCGCCCCTTCAGCGTGCAGCTCAGCGCCGAATGCGGGTATGAGCAGGGTCGCTGAGCCGAAGACGAACGTTGCCAGGAACGCCGCGGCAAGAGCACTGGGTAACCGCTTCTGCGGCCGAGGTCAGAATGAGCCATAACATCAGCATCATCCAGACCTTATTCTGGTACCAGATTCTGTTTATCCTAGTATTGATACTACTTAGCTGATGCTTTCCGCATCGGTCACCCGAAGCCGCTGGAGCACACAATGTCCCATCAGCCTCACCAGTCCCATGATGACCGCCAGGAACTCGGCAGATTCCTCCGGGACCGCCGTGGTCGCATAGACCCCTTGGAAGCTGGTCTGCCCGCTTCCGGACGGCGCCGTACTCCGGGCCTGCGCCGCGAAGAAGTGGCGCAGCTCGCCGGGGTCGGCGTCACCTGGTACACCTGGCTGGAGCAGGGCCGGAAGATCAACGCCTCGGAGCAGGTGCTCAACGCCATCTCCGTGGCGCTGCGCCTGGACCCGGATGAGCACCGGCATGTCTTGACCCTCGCGGGCATGCACCGTGACGTGACGCCCGCGGGGTGCCAGAAGATCACCGTCCCGCACGAGGACATCCTGGCGAAACTGCTGCCCTACCCCTGCGTGATCCAGAACAGCAAATATGATCTGCTGGCCTGGAACCGCACGTACCGCTTCCTCATCGCCGATGTCGAGCAGTTCCCCGAGGTGCGCAGCAACTGCTTATTGGCCGCTTTCACTGAGCCGGAATGGCAGCGGGCCTACGGGCCGGCTTTCGGGGAAGTCGCACAGAGCATGGTCGCCCGGTTCCGGGCGCACGCCGCAGGCAGGCTGTCCGAGCCGAGCTGGGCGGAGCTGCTCAGCCGGCTGACCTCGAGATCGCCCCTGTTCGAGAGCCTCTGGGAGGACCAGCAGGTGCGTCGTACGGATACCGGGGTGAAGGTCTTCGAAAATCCGCTGGTCGGGGTTCTACGCCTGCACTTCACCACGGCCTGGATCGATCAACAGAGTCACATCCGGATGGTGATAACTACACCGGACGACGACTTGACCGCGGAACGCCTCACCCTGCTCGACATGCAGCTCCGTGCTGAACCCGAGGTTTCCCGACGAGAGCTGAGCCAGGCGGCCTGATTCGCTCCGCTGGCTTTCCGTAGACTGGAGGGCATGACGGGAAGAACGGGGCCGGAGCCTGACGCCGTGGATCCGGAAGTGACGGCTGAATTGCTGGCCATGCGGGACAGTATCGATAACTTCGACGCGGCTTTGGTGCATTTGCTGGCTGAGCGCTTCAAAGCTACTCAGCGGGTAGGGGAGCTCAAAGCCCTGCACCGGCTGCCACCCGCGGACCCGGAGCGGGAGGTCGCGCAGATCGAACGGCTCCGGCAGCTCGCTGCCCAAGCGCAGCTGGACCCCGTTTTTGCGGAGAAATTCCTCAACTTCATCATTTCCGAGGTCATCCAGAACCATCATGCAATTTCGCAGAGCCATCACGGCGCTGCCGATCTCACCGATACCTCCGAGCTCGGCGATGACTGATCCGGCTCACGCCCCTGCGGTCACCGCGACCTCGGCTGGTGATTGGCCCGGAGCCGATGCCATTGAAGCCGCCCGAATCTCCCTCGGCGAGCTCGGCGACCCGCATCTGCCCTGCTTGCCAACGCTACCGGACCGCGGCCCGGGAACTGAGCCGCTGGGCCGCACCGCCGCGCTACTGACGGAGATGCCAGTAGAACAGCAGTCCTACGGTTGGCGGCTCACCTCCAGGCCCGGGGCGGATCTGCGGCGCACCCGCGCCGCGCTCACCTCAGATATCAATGCGTTCGCCGATGCGGTGGGCGAGTTGAGTACGCCCCCGCCTCAGATCAAAATCCGGTTCACCGGCCCGCTCTCGCTCTCCGCGGGTCTTTATCTTCCCGCCGGGGAAAGAGTGCTGGCGGACCCCGGTGCCCGTAAAGAGCTAGCGGAGTCGCTAGCCGATGGCGTCAGCGGATACCTGAGTTCGGTGCAGGCCGCCGCTCCGAAGAGCCGGCTGATCGTCCAGGTCGATGAACCGGAGGCGATGCGGGTACTGCACGGTGAGCTTCCCACGGTCAGCGGATACCAGCGGCTCAGAAGAGTCCCGGTTGCACAGGCCAGGCAGCTCTGGTCCGAGCTGCTCGGCTCGTTGCGGAATTCCGGAGCGGAAGAAGTCATTCTGCAAGGAACGCCAGACCTGCTTCAGCTGGCGGGGGAGTCCGGTTTCGAAACCATGATGTTCCCGGAGGCATTGGCTGACCAGCAGGAATGGGAGAACCTCGCGGCCTGGATCGAAGCCGGTCATGGTCTGGTGCTCGGCCTCCGCCAGCCGCCGGAGCAGGCCGGCCCAGAAGATCTGCAAGGGGTTGCGGCGCAAGCCCGTGATATTTGGCGCTCCTGGCGGAGCGCAGGGCTCGGCGCCGAGCAGCTCAACCTCCGCTTAGCCGATATGCAGATCTCGGCGCAGTCCTCTACAGCCCAAGCTAGGGCGTCCTTGCGGCGGGTCACCAGCACGGCTGAAGCCGTGACCGAGCTCGCACTGAGCTGATTCCTTAGGTGAGTCAGATTGACCCCTCAGATATAGAGCTGAGTTCGACTACGCTGATACTGGCTCTGCCGCATCGCTCACCGGCTCTTTCCAGTAACTGAAAGAGCCGGCGTAAAGGAACAGCACTCCGAACCAGGGGTGCAGAACTTTCACCTGGATTCGGTGCTCGGCCGCTTCTGAATCCCACCACTGCAAGGCATAGGCTTTGCCCTGCCCGGGGAGGGGAAGAAACGCCCTGCGATGATTCGGGAGTCTGAGCGGAAGCGCCAGCCGGAGGCGATCCGAGACTGCTCGCAATCGCCCTTCAGCGTCCACCCAGGGAACCAGTCGGGTCTGCAGCAGCGCCCCGCGGCCCAGGAAGTCGGCCAGGGCGCCATCGGACCATACGGTCGTATCCAGGAACCTCCGGGTGACGGCGCCGTCCTCGCTGTTCTGGCTCGAACCGCCGAAGCGGAGCTTGCGCAGCTGAGTCAGGGCCGAGTGGCCCTCGGCATCGAGATGCGCCCGGTTCTCGACCACGAAGGGGACATCCTGTGCGTATTCGGGAAAGAAGAGATCAGCCTGGAACACATCGGCTAGGCAGCGGAAAACAGGCCGCAGCAAAGGCCTCGGGCAGCCGGCGAGCCGGAAGGTCCCCGTGCCGATCCCCCGGAGCCCGGCATCCGGACTGAGCGAGAAATACTCCTGGAGCTCCGGTTGCAGCCGTGCGAAATCGGCCCCCAGAGCCAGGGCGTATACCGCCCCGGGCGCTTCCGCTATACCCGATTCGGATTGTGCCATGTTCCGAGCTTAGGCCCTGCCCGGCGCATCGGCTCAAGAGCGGGCTCAGGCGATTCAGAGACGGCCGGCCGCCTTGAGCCGGATATAGGCATCGGCGAGCAGAGGCGGCAGCTCCTCCGGGGCCGCATCGACTACTTCCGCACCGAGACGATTCAACTGCGTCAGCACGGCTTCGCGTTCCAGGAGCGCCCGCTCGGCCGCAGCGGCCTGATACACCTGAGTGCGGTCTGCACGGCTGCCGGCCATCGCCAGCAACGCCGGATCTCGGACGGAAGCCACGACTACGGTGTGGTCCCGGGCCAGTCGGGACACCACCGGGATCAGCGTTTCAGCGGCGGCACCAGTATCCAGCGAAGTCAGCAGCACCACCAAAGCCCGGTGCGCGGTGGCGGAGCGGATCTGCGCGGGAATCCGCTCCCAGTCCAATTCGATCAGCTCGGGTTGGATCGAAGCGAGCGCGGTGGCGAGGGAACCCAGGAGATTCCCCTGCTGCGATGAACCGACATGCGCCCGCACCCGCCGGTCGAAGGCGATTACACTGACCCGGTCTCCGCCGCGCTCTGCCAGTACGGAGAGCAGTAAGCTCGCCTCGATCGAGGTGTCGAAGCGCGGCTCGTCTTCGACTCGGGCAGCTGCTGTTCGTGAGCTGTCCAGCAGGATCACCACCCTGCGGTCCCGCTCTGGTCGCCAGGTGCGTACGACGACAGATTGCCGCCAAGCCGTGGCCCGCCAGTCGATCGAGCGCACATCATCGCCGCGTACGTAGTCGCGCAAGGAATCGAATTCAGTGCCGGCACCTCGGATCTGCACCGCGGCCCGGCCATCCAGCTCCCTGAGCTTGCGCAGCGCCGATGGCAGGTGCCGTCTGGCCCGGAAGGCCGGGAGCACCATGACTCGTCCCGGCACGGGGAGCGTGACTTGCCGTCCGGCGAGTCCGAGCGGACCGTAGGAGCGGATGGTGACGACATCGCTGCGCAGCTCGCCCCGCCTGCGCGGCTGCATCGTGAAATTCAGCAGTCGGCGCTCGCCGCCTGGAAGCCGGAGCCGCTGCACTTGTTCAGCGATCCCGGCCGAGGGCTGCCAGCCTTCCTCGAGCTGGCCGCGGAAGGTTCGCTTGCCGGTGTTCCGGAGCAGCAGATCCGCGCTGGTCTGCTCGCCGAGACGCGCACCGCGGGGAAGGCGGCGCGTGATGCTCAGCGTGCACGGGGAGACCGCGAAGACGATATCAGCGAGCAGGGCCAAGGCCAGTACCCCGCACCAGATCAGGGCCGTACTGAGCTGAGGGAACCAGAAAAGCGGAATAACGCCGGCCAAGGCCAGCAGGACGAACCGACCGGTGATCATCACGATGCAGGCCGTAGTCAGCGCGGCACGGGCACGGTACTGAGAATGCTCTGCAGCACATCGTCCACCCGCACGCCGTCCATCTGAGCCTCCGGGCGCAATGCCACCCGGTGCCGGAGGGCCGGGAGCGTGAGTGTCTTGACGTCGGCAGGGGTGACAAAGTCGCGCCCCGAAAGCCAGGCCCAGGCCCGGGAAGAGTTCAGCAGTGCGGTGGCTCCGCGGGGCGATACCCCCAGTTGGAAGGAAGGCGCCGTGCGGGTGGCCCGAACCATATCGACGATGTAACCGAGGACTTCAGCGGAGACCGTCACCCGAGCAACCTCTTCCCGGGCCTGGGCCAGCTCAGCGGGCCCGGCTACGGGGCGCACACCAGTGGCCTGGAGATCCCGGGGGTCGAAGCCGAGGCTGTGCCGTCGGATTACGTCGATCTCCTCGTCCCGCTGCGGCAGCTCCAGGGTCATCTTCAGCAGGAAACGATCCAGCTGGGCCTCCGGCAGAGGGTAGGTGCCTTCGTATTCGACCGGGTTCTGCGTTGCGGCGACCATGAATGGATCGGGCAGGGGCCGGCTGGTGCCATCGACCGTGACCTGCTGCTCCTCCATTGCTTCGAGCAGCGCGGCCTGGGTCTTCGGCGGGGTCCGATTGATCTCATCGGCGAGCAGCAGATTCGTGAAGACCGGGCCTTCCCGGAAGCGGAACGCAGAGCTGCCCGTGTCGTAGATGAGCGATCCGGTGACGTCACCCGGCATGAGATCCGGGGTGAATTGGATGCGTTTGTTCTCGAGGGACAGCGCAGCGGCAAGCGCACGGACGACAAGCGTCTTGGCCACGCCGGGTACTCCTTCGAGGAGCACATGGCCGCGGGCCAGCAGGCCGATCAGCAGGCCGGTGACGGTGGCATCCTGGCCGACAACTGCCTTGGCCACCTCCTGGCGCACCGCGTGGAAGGCCGGCAGCACTGGTTCGGTTCCGGGGAGCCCGGGGATGTGGTCATTCTGGATTTCAGTCATCGTGCTGCTGCTTCTCCTCGGCTGGCGCATGGTCTGCGGTCTGGTCGTTGGGGTTCGTCGCGTCGTAGCTCAGGTTGCTGATGACCTCGTCCTCGGCTCTTTGCAAGCGCTTGGCCCAGGCTGCCAAGTGCCGATCATCCGGTGTCTCCTCGAGCAGGAGACCACGGAACTCGGCTTCGCTCAGCTCGGACTGCTTCTTCTGCGCCGCGATCAGGACGTCTTCTCGGGTGCTGCCCCGGCCGAGCCGCAGCCTGCGGGCCAGGCGCTGCAAAGTCGCGGCGCGCAGATTGGCGGCTGCACTGCTCGCCGCCCGGGCATCCTGGTACAACCGGGCCCGGCCCAGCGCGGTCTCCGAAGCCTTGACCACCACCGGCAACGGCTCTTCCACGAGTGGACCGTCCCTCCGCCCGCGCCAGAGCATGGCCAGTAAGGCCACACCCGCTAACCACAGGCTTACCGGAGTGACCCAGCCCGGCAAGAAGTCGGCCAGCTGCTGAGGTCTCTGTGCTTCGGGCAGATCGTTGATTCCTGGCAAGTACCAGATCAGCTGCTGATCCTTGCCGAGCAGCCGCAGGGCCAGGGCTGCGTTACCGCTCCGGGCCAATTGGTCATTGCTGAACAGTGCTGCCGACCCGAGAACCGTCAGCTGCCCGTCAGCAGTCTGAGCCAGGATCCCGGCGTCGGAGCGCCCTGATTCCGCTGAACTGAAGCATGTCGTAGCGCCGGTATACAGCTGGCTTTCCCCGGTATTGATGCTCTGCGCGGCTTGCGCTTCGGGGAGGCTGCAATCCGCACTCAGAGTCGTGCTGGCCGGTTTTCCGGTGCTCTGGGATACCCCGGCTGATTGGATCCCGTCGCCCGGTGGGTTGCTGGAGACTGCGGAACTGTTGAGCGCTGAAAGGGTGAGCGGGCCGGGTGAGACCCAGATGATGGGCATGCCGCTGGCCCGCAGCTGCGCGATCTTGTCCTGGTCCAGAGCCTGGCGCTGGTCGTAGACCATAACCGATGCGGTATCACCAGCATCACTGGCACGGTCTTGGGCAGCCAGCGCACTGTCTAGGGTATCTGCGGAGGTCACCGTCACTCCCTGCCTGCCTAGGATCTCAGCAAGCGCCATCCCGCCTTCCGGGGCCGGATTATCCGCTGCGAGGGGAGTCCGGGACGCCCCCATGGAGGTTGCCGTCAGGATCAGGGTCAGCCCGCTCAGTACGAAGAAGACGACGATGATGCCGATTCGACCCCGTCTGCTCAGCCACCAGAGAGCTGTTTTGTGCCGTGCAGAAAGCTGAGTACTGTTTCCGCTAGGTGCGTGCTGCGAGTTCGCAGTCGTATCGGAAACCATCACCGCGCCGGCACCCAGTCCGTCCCGGCAGTCTCGGCAGTATCCGTGGGTCTGCTCTGCAGTAGAGCGGAATCGAGCTCCGCCAGGGCAGCATAAGCCTGTTCTTCCGAGAGCCTGAGCGATTCTGCTGCCTCGGCCGACTCCGGGCGGGTCGAAGGCGATGCCGAGCCCGAATAACGCGATCTGTTGAACAGATCCCCGGCCTGGCGAAGTCGATCAGACTCGGCGGGGAAGAAACTGCTGAGCTGAGCTGCCAGCTCGTCCGCGGTGCGGCCGGGCTGCGGGCTCAGCAGGACGCGTTCTTCGGCGCTCCTGGCGATAGCCCTGAAGCGTTCGATGATGGCGGCCCGGTATCTCTGCTCCAGGGCTGCTGCTTCTGCGGCCCGGCGGTGCTCCTGAGCGCTCCAGAGCGGGGCGGCGGCGAAGATCTGCTCGGTATGGCCCCGCTTCTGCGCGGCCAGTCGAGGCCTGGCCACGATAACGATCAGGGCGATCACTCCTAAGAGCAGAAGCAGTCCGCCGATCAGGACCACGGCCGGATCCAGGTTGAGCGCTCCGCTGACCGAGGTCAGCAGATCGTCCAGAAAACGCATCAGCTGTTCAAGAAGCTGTGCCAGCAGTCCCGGCCGGGCATCCTGATAGCTCTGCTTGCTGAGCTCCTCGACCGCCCAGCGGCGGGCTTCATCCGCATCCGGGGTGACCGGCGCGTCCTGCCCGGCCAGGGCCGCGGGCAGCGGCGGGGGAGAGAGCGTGGGAGAGAAGCTGAGCACCGCCGGATCAGCCCTGAGGCTCGCCGTTCCAACCGGCTGCGGCTTGGCCGTTCCCACCCCGCGCCGCAACGGCCTCCGGACTGCCGGGAATCCGATCCGGGTCGGCAGAGGGCTGCTCGGCCTCGCGCAGGAGCTCGAGGTCGAAGCCTTCTTTGCGCATTCGCACATCGAGGTAGAGCAGGCTGGTCACCGCGGTCTGGAAGGCCAGGGCGATCGCGGAGATCAGCGTGGTCAGGATGAAGGTCACGATGTAGACGATCACGACGAGAGCCGAGGCGCTCGCGGTGCCCTCCTGCAAGCCGAAGAGCACTGTCAGCATCATCAGCAGGAAGCTCAACGGCGCGGTGACCAGCTGGGTGACCAGCCCTGCCAGGAATGCGGTGAGCAGGGTGATGCCCAGAATCCGCCAGAAGTGCTTGCTGCTCAACTGCCACGAGCGTCGGATCGCGCTCACGGCGCTCAGGCGCTCAACCGCGACCGCCGCGGCCGAGAACAGTACTTTGATCGAGAGCCAGAGCATCAGCACCGCGCCGCCGACGAAGCCGAGAACTACTGTGCTGATCAGCCAGCCGATATTCTGCCCCGGTGCATTGCTGAGTGCGAAAATCGTGCCGAACATGGCCAGCCCCACCAGGCCGAAGATCACTGTCGCGCCGATGATGTAGATGACGCCGAGCAGGATGAGCTGCCAGAAGACGGCTTTGATGAGCCGCCAGGCCTGCCGGAAACCGGTGAGCAGGTTCAAGGCCGAGCGCACCGTGGTCACGGAGAGCACGCCCTGCAGCAGAACCGAGGTCAGGATCAGGATGACAGTGACCACGGGGATCGAAATCAGCACGGGTGCCATCGCCTGGCTGAAGTTCTGCATGTCACCAGCCGGGGCGCCGAAGGGCGTCATGCCCGGATTCTCCAGAGTCTGGAACGGCAGGATCAGGCTGGTGCCGGTCAGCAGCAGCATGATGATCAGATTGAGCAGCGCTCCGGTTCCCTGGACGAGCAGGGTCGAGCCGAACATAGCACCCGCGTTGCGGCGTATGGTCTGAAAAGCGCCGTCGAAGAGTTCGCCGAGGCGCAGCGGCCGCAGCGGTACAACCCCCGGCTTCGGAGGTGGGGTATAGCTCTGCGCAGTGGCGTAGCCGAAACCGCCGGGGGTTCCCGGATTCACCGGGTAAGCCGGATTCGCTGGATCGGCGGGGGCCTGACCCCAGCCGAAGGAAGGCGCCTGACCCCACGCGTTTCCTGGGGGCTCTGCAGGGCCGGGGAAGCCCGGGCCCGGCGGAGCAGGAGGCGTCGGCGGTGCAGTTTGGCTTGAGGGGCCGGAGGGGAGTGACTGATCGGAGAAGGGCGAGGGAGCGCCGGCTGCATCGCTTCCTGATTGCGCATCGGGTTCTGAGCCGGATGAGTCAGAGGGGCCCGATGAACCAGGGGGCACGTGGGAGTCGGTCACAGTTCTTCTCTTCCCTTTCCTCTTCTTCGCCTCCGGCCCGTTCTAGCGGCAGGCTTGCTGTTTTGCTCTAGATTTTCTGCTCGGTAATCAGGCTGAGCCCTGGTGAAGATCATGGCGAGCAGTATTTCGCTGTTCACTTTATCCAAAAAACGGTCTGGTTATCGACACATTCGCCATGATTTACCCTCGAATGGCCGCTCATTTGGCCCGAGTCCCGGGGATATCGGTGACTTTGGCGATGTGCGGCACGAAAAGCTCAGAAAAATAAGGGAAGATAGAGGGTATGAAGGCTCGTATTCTGGTGATCGATGACGATGAAGCGTTAGCAGAGATGATCGGCATCGTCCTGGGCAACGATGGTTTCGACCCCTTCTTCTGCGCGGATGGCGCAGCAGCGCTGGAGGCTTTCCGTGCGGGAAAACCGGATCTCGTTCTGCTCGATCTGATGCTGCCGGGCATCGACGGCATCGAAGTGTGCCGTCAGATCCGCGAAGAATCGGATGTACCGATCGTCATGTTGACCGCTAAATCCGATACCGCCGATGTGGTCCGCGGCCTGGAATCCGGTGCTGATGACTACGTTCCCAAACCTTTCAAACCCGCGGAGTTAGTAGCTCGTGTTCGGGCTCGGTTGCGGCCGGGTGACCAGAAAGCGCCGGAGACGGAAACTCTGCACATCGGGGAGGTCACCATCAATGTGGCCGGGCATACCGTAACCCGGGCCGGCGAGCTGATACCGCTGACGCCGCTGGAGTTCGATCTGCTCGTGGCCCTGGCCCGCAGGCCCTGGCAGGTCTTCAATCGGGAGCAGCTCCTGGAGCAGGTCTGGGGCTACCGGCATGCCGCGGATACCAGGCTGGTCAATGTCCATGTCCAGCGGCTGCGGTCCAAGATCGAACGTGATCCGGAAGCCCCCGAAGTCGTGCTGACGGTCCGCGGTGTTGGATACAAAGCAGGAACAAAGTAGAAGCAGAAGTAGAAGCAGCTGTCGTGATTGATGAGATAACCGCCCAGCAGGCAGGTCGGGTATGAACCGGGTCAGGGACTTCCTGACCAGAACCGGAGAGAGGTTCTCCGGTTGGGGGCGCTCGGCCGTCACGGTTGCTCAGCGGGAAGCCGAGTGGCTGTGGAGTCGCTGGCGGCGCTCTCTGCAGTTCCGCACCACGACCGTGACCATCCTGGTGACCTTCATCGCGGTCTGGGGCGTGGGCATATTCCTCTCCAACCAGATCGCTAACGGCATGTTCCAGGAACGCCTACAGCAGGCCCAGTCCAATACCTCCCGGGCGGTTAACCAGGTCCAGCGGAATTTCGACGCCGCGCAGGTCACGGATAAATCCTCGCTCCTGGTCATCGCCAATTCGACGCTCAGCGCCCTGACCGATGGCGAGAAAGACAACGCGCTGCCGTATCTGATGGCACCCATCGAAGGGCAGGGCAATCCGCTTTCGGTCAGCTCTCTCGCCTCGCCCGGAATCACACTTTCCACCATTCCGGAGCAGCTGCGCGCCTCGGTGCGCGCAGATGATTCGGGTGCGCAGTTCTGGCAATCGATTTCTCTGCCAGTGGGCAGCCAGCAGAACCATCCGGCGATCGTGATGGGGTCGAAGGCCCGACTATCGAACACAAGCTACGAGCTCTATCTCATCTACGATCTCAACCGTACCCAGGACACCCTCAACGTCATCCAGTCGATTCTGTGGATCTCCGGCGCGGTGCTTCTTCTGCTCATCGGTGGCATCATCTGGTACGTGACCAGACAAGTGGTGCGCCCGGTCTCCCAGGCCTCGCGAGTCGCGCAGTATCTTGCGGCCGGCCAGCTGCAAGAACGCATGAGCGTCAAAGGAGAGGATGAAGTGGCCCGGCTGGGCGAGTCATTCAATAAGATGGCCACCACACTTCAGGAGCAGATCACCCAGCTGGCGGATCTCTCCCAGATGCAGCAGAACTTCGTCTCGGACGTCTCGCACGAGCTCCGGACTCCGTTGACCACCGTTCGGATGGCTGCGCAGGTGCTGCACGAATCCCGTGACGATTTCGATCCCGTGAACCGCCGTTCCGCGGAGCTGCTCTACAACCAGGTCGAGCGCTTCCAGCAGCTTCTCGATGATCTTCTAGAGATCTCGCGCTTCGACGCTGGAGCCGCTGTGCTCGATGTGGAGCCGGCAGACCTGCTCACAGTCGTAGAGAACGTCATCACCGCGACCCGTCCGCTGACCGAGCGGATCGGCTCCCAGATCCAGGTGATTTCCGCCCTGCCGGGGAACAGCTGCGTAGTGGAGATGGATTCCCGGCGCATCGAGCGCATTGTCCGCAACCTCCTGGTCAACGCCCTGGAACACGGTGAAGGCGAGCCGGTGGAGATTTCTCTGGCCGCCGATGATGACGTCGCAGCGCTCGCGGTGCGGGACTACGGAGTCGGCATGGACGAAGCCGCCCTCGCCAGGGTTTTCGATCGCTTCTGGCGGGCTGATCCGGCCAGGGCGCGGACCACCGGCGGTAGCGGCCTGGGCCTGGCGATCGCGATGGAGGACGCCCGCCTGCACCTCGGCAGGCTGGAGGTCTGGAGCCAGCCGGGCGAAGGCGCCTGCTTCCGGCTGACCTTGCCTCGCAGCAGGCAGAGCATTGTGGACCATTCCCCGCTGAGCCTGCCCTCGAAAACGGCGGCGGCCCCTGCGCATTCGTCGGAACAGGTGAGTCTATGAGCAGATGGGGCCGTCTTGCTGCTCTGCTGCTGGCAGCAATCCTGGGTCTGACCGCCTGCGCGGCCATCCCCACCGGGGGCTCGGTGGGGACCAGTCAGGCGACTGGCGGCCCTAATGTGAGCGTTCCCAATGCCAATTTCAACCCGCAAGGTCCCTCCCAGAATGACAGCCCTCAGGCCATCATCCACGGGTTCATCAGCGCTGCGGTCGGGGTGGCGGACAGTTTTCAGACCGCACGAAAATTCCTGACCCCGGATGTTTCGAACACCTGGAAAGGCAGTGATCAAACGGTGGTCTTCCGCGGGGAGCCGAGGCTCTCTCCGCCTGATTCCGACGGTACTTACCGGGTTGAAGTCGACGTCAAAGCTACTGTCGATGCCGATGGGGTTATGACCCGTGCGCCTGCGGGCACTCAAGAGATCTGGCAATACAGCATGAACCAGATCAACGGGCAATGGCGGATCAGCGAGCTGCCGCAGGGGATTCTCCTGGAAGAAGGGTTCTTCCAGTCGCTCTTCCAATCGAGGAACCTGTACTTCTACGACCCTGCTTTCACCGTGCTGGTCCCGGATACCCGATGGTTCCCCAGCCAGAGGAGTCCGACGCAGGGCAACGCCATCGCTACACTGATCGTCAAAGCATTGCTCAATGGCGCTGCGCCCTATCTCAGAGGAGCGGTGACGAGCGCCTTCCCGGAGAGCGTCAAGCTGCTCAAGGACTCTGTTCCGGTCTCCGATGGTCAGGCCGTCGTCGATTTGACCTCTCAGCCTCTTCTAGAAGCTGGGCCCGATGTTCAGCGGAAAATGCAGCAGCAATTGTTCACTTCTTTGCAACTGGCTGTAGGAGTGAACAGCGTTCAGATGCGTGCCGATCAGACTCCGGTAACTTTTCCTTCTGAACCGGAGGCTCCGATGAATCCGCCCACGGCTCATGCGCCGATAGTGGATAACCGCCAGATCGGTGTGTCCAATGATCGCCTGGTCTGGGTGGAGAACGATTCGGTCTCACCGGTCGAGGGGACGCCGCAGTTCAGTGCGCCGCCCCGGTACCCGGCCCAGTCCTATGCCCGGGGCAGCGCGGTAGCTTTCCTGAGTGCCGACCTGAGAACTCTCTACACGGTCTCTGCTGGCGAGAGCGTGTTGGAGCAGCTTTCCGGGGTTCCTTTGTCTCCTCCTTCATTCGGCCCTGACGGCTGGGTGTGGAGCGCGGCCACAGACGGTTCGGGGAGGGTTTTCGCGCTCAAGCCCGGAGTGATCCAGAAGCCTCTCTCTTTCGTCGTGGATTGGCTCAAGGACCGCAAGGTGACCTCTTTGAAGATCGCCCGGGACGGTGCTCGCGCCCTGATCGTTTCCTCGGCTAACGGCAACGGCATGGTGACTGTGAGCGGGATCCTGAAACAGGATGATGCCGTGGGGAGTGCCCCCCAGGGGTTCACGGATCCGCAGCGCTTCTACCCGCCCGAGCCCGTTGAACGTGCTCTCTGGACTGGGGAGAGCCAGATGATCGTCTACCAGGCCGGGGATGGCCCAATACGGCCCATCGAATTATCGCTGGATGCAGACCCGAAACAGCCGACGGCGATCAATGATCTGAGATGGCTCAGCGTCGGTAATACTGTGACTTCGGCTTATGCGCAGACTGCTTCCGGCATGATCTATGCCCGTTTCGGTAACAGCTGGAATGCCGCGGCTTTCACCGGAGTCGCCGATCTAGCGTTTCCCGGGTAGGGCTGTTCAACGCCCACCGAGAGTCTCAGCCAGGCACATACCTGCCCTGCTCACATACTTGCCCTGCTCACATACTCGTTCAACGGCTGGTATTCATGGCAGGTATTCGGTCACCATGCTGGGGTGGACCTCCGGATATCAGCACCAACAGTGAAGCCAGCCCAGTCAATCGATTCTGAGCAGCCAGTCGCGTGCGCTGTGCCGAAGCACCGTGCCGGGCTACATCGTTCTGGTCGGTACCGGCGGCTGCAGCAGGCCGTGAAGATCTTGGTGAGTGGGTTGGTCTCGCTGGCATTCCCCGCTGACTGTGTGGGCTGCGGACAGTTCGATCAGGTGCTCTGCCCGGGTTGTGGAAAGAAACTGAGAGCGCTCACCGGGCAGCCGTTCCGGGCCGATGTTCAGGCCCCTGCTCTGGTTGATTCTCAGCTGGCGGTATACGCTGCGGGCCCTTATCGGGATGAGCTGGCCCGGGTGATCCTGGCGTATAAGGATTGCCCCGCTACGATATTACGCCGGCCATTGGCCTCCGCTCTGGCTCGGGCCATTGCGTTGACCCGGGTGTCCGGTGCGCAGTTGTTCCTGGTTCCGGTTCCCGGCTCCGCTGCCGGATTCCGCCGGCGTGGTTTCGAGCCAGTGCGCATGTTATTAGCCGACGTGCCTGGACTGCACCGGGGCGCAGGGGAGTTCGCCGGCGCAGCGGTACGGGTGCTGCCATTGCTCTGCCGCAGCCGGCGGGGGGCTGGGAACGAGCAGAAAAAAGCCTCGGCACGGCGTGCCCGGCTGAACCGGAAGCCGGGTTCTTTCCGGCTCGTGTGGCGATGGCGGCGGTTGGCCGGGGCCCGATGCCTGCTCGTCGACGATGTGCTAACTACAGGGGCTACCTTGCGCGAAGCCGTCGAGGTGCTGCGCGCCGGAGGCTTCCGTGTCGATGCTGCTGCGGTACTGGCCGCGGTCCGCTCAGCAGGTCCAGTGCCAGCGGCCCGACTGGAGCAGAATCTAGATAAACCTCGATCAGTGTCGGTAAGCCTCAATCAGCAAAGATAATTCTCAGCAAAATCTTCAGGGTTTGCAGGTGAATAAACCGGAGCAATGTACTAACGTAAATTAACGGGTAAGCCTCTAGGCGATATCAGCCCGTCGGCGGTCGGATCGGATGCATCCGGCACACTGTGAGCAGCTGAGCCGGCCGTCGTGTCAACGACGTCATGTGGAGGGCATCATGGAGTTCATGGTCAATGGCCGTAATCTCACTGTTTCGGACCGTTTCCGCGAATATGCTGCGGAGAAGATCTCTAAACTGGAACCTCTGACCGACCGTGCGCAGCGAGTAGATGCGAAGGTCTCCCAGCAGCCCAATGCCAGGGTGGCGGACACCCAGCTCAAGGTGGAGATCACAGTGATCGGACGCGGGCCGGTGATCCGGGCAGAGGCACAGGCAGCGGATAAATTCGCAGCCTTCGACGCTGCTTACAGCAAGCTTCTGGAGCGCTTGCGCAGAGCCAAGGACAAGCGAAAGAGCCACCACGGCAGGCACACTCCCAAAGCGGTGAGCGAGGCCACCGCGGGGCTGGATGCGCCCTTGGCCGGGTCCGCTGCAGGGCCATTGCTAGGTAGTAGTGACGATCCGCAGGAGCTGATCGCAGCCGATGCCCAGAGGCCTTACGACCTCGATCAAGACCTGCCGGCCGGAGATTCTCCCGTGCTCATCCGCCGCAAAGTCTTTCCCGCAGCGGTGATGAACGTAGACGATGCGGTGGATAATATGGAGCTCGTCGGCCATGACTTCTATCTTTTCATCGATACCGAGACCAAGGCACCATCAGTGGTGTACCGTCGCCGGGGCTGGAGCTACGGGGTGATCAGCCTCGATGAAGAATGCCCCGATTCGGATTCCGCACCCGCCGATCAGATCAGGGCTTACCGCTCGGACGACCGCGCTGCGATCGTCTGAGCACCAGCTGCAGGCCGCCGGAACACCAGGCGGTCTCAGACTCTTATCTAGTGAGAGCTAGCTGAGAGAACTAGAGGCACCCCGGCCGCAGAGTGTCGGGAATGCCCTCTAGGCTGTTTCCATGACTGTTGAAGTCCTGAAGAAAAGCCCGAGCAAAAGTACCGGCCCCGAACTGAACATCGCACAGGCTCGACGGGTTGCTCTGGCTGCGCAAGGCTTGCACCGCGGGAAACCCGAACAGCCAGCCAGTGCCAGGGCTCTTGCTAAGACGTTCCGGGCTCTGCAGCTCGTCCAGATCGACTCGGTGAATGTGCTCACGCGCAGCCACTACCTGCCGTTCTTCGCCCGTTTAGGCGCTTACGATCAAGCCACCCTCGATCGACTCAGTCAGAATTCGCCGCGGAAAATGGTGGAGTACTGGGCTCACGAAGCGAGCTTCATCCGGCCCGAGCATTTCGCGGACCTCCGTTTATGGCAGCGGCGCAACTGGTTCGGCGGTGCACTGGAAGAAGAGCTGGAACGGCCGCTGACGGGCCGGATCCTCGATGCGCTCGCCGCGGGGCGCCCCATGACCGCTCGACAGCTGCGTCAGCGGCTCGGCGAGGACGATCCCGTGACCAAAGCGCACTGGGGCTGGAACTGGCATCCGGTGAAACAAATACTGGAGAAGCTCTTCATCGCCGGGGTAGTGGGTATAGCGGGGCGCAATGAGCAATTCGAACGCCGCTATACCCTCAGCGAACGTGTGCTCCCGGGGCTGTCTTCGTCCTCCACTGCGGACCCGGATGGCGCAAGCCGACAGGAGGCGCTCTGCCGGCTGATCGATGCGGCAGCGAGTGCGCATGGTATCGGCACCGTGCGTTGTTTCGCCGACTACTTCCGCCTGCCGCTCAAGGCCAGCGCCGAGGCGGTCCGGAGACTTCAGGCCGAAGGCCGTCTCTTGCCTATAAGCGTTCCGGACTGGCCCAGCGGGGCCCCGGTATACCTGCACGAATCGGCGAGTGTGCCCAGGAAAAGCAAGGCCCGGGCGCTGCTGAGCCCTTTTGACTCCTTGATCTTCGAGCGGCGCAGACTGCAGAGCCTGTTCGGGATGCATTACCGCATCGGCATCTACACCCCGGCGGCGCAGCGCACTCATGGATATTATGTGTTGCCGTTCCTCCTGGGCGATCAGTTGGCGGCCCGAGTGGATCTCAAAGCGGATAGGCAAGCCGGTGTGCTGCGGGTTCAGGCGGCTTTCGCGGAGCCAGGGGCCGCCACTGACACGGCAGCCGAACTGGCCGAAGAGCTGCGGGGGATGGCCCGGTGGCTCAGTCTGGATACTGTCGTAGTAGAACAGAAAGGCGACCTCAGCGCTGCTCTAGGCCGACAGCTGGCAGCTCAGCGGGGCTGAGTACAGACTGTCCGGCGATGATCTGCAGCCTGTGCGGTTTCGCCGAGGGGGAACTGGAAACAGGGCTAGACGCTATCTCACGTAGACTGATCTCACAGCAGCCTGGGAGCTTTGCGGAATGCTGGAATTTTCCTAGGCTGAGAACTGATGTGTTCGATTTGGAACTAACGAGCGCCCGTGAGTGGGCTGATGCCAACAGGAGCATGAACCGTGCCATCAATGCTTGAAAAGATCCTCCGTACAGGCGATCGCAAGACGCTCAAGCGCCTGCATGTCTATGCGGATGCGATCAACGCGCTCGAAGATACTTTTCAGACCTTCACGGACGCTGAGCTCCGCGAGGAGACTGAGAAGCTCAAAGAACGCCATGCCGACGGGGAGCACCTGGACGATCTGCTCCCGGAAGCTTTCGCGGTCGTCCGGGAAGGCGCCTCCAGGACACTGGGTCTGCGGCACTTCGACGTCCAGCTCATGGGCGGCGCGGCTTTGCATCTCGGCAATATCGCCGAGATGAAGACCGGTGAGGGGAAAACCCTGGTGGCCACTTCCCCGGCATACCTCAACGCCTTGACCGGCAAAGGTGTGCACGTCATCACGGTCAATGACTACTTGGCCAGCTACCAGTCGGAGCTGATGGGGCGCGTCTACCGGTTCCTGGGACTGACCAGCGGCTGCATCCTGTCGCAGCAGGATCCGGCCGAACGCAGGCTCCAGTACGCTGCGGATATCACGTACGGCACTAATAACGAATTCGGTTTCGATTACCTGCGCGACAATATGGCTTGGAGCTCTGAGGAACTTGTCCAGCGAGGCCATAACTTCGCCATTGTGGATGAGGTCGACTCGATTCTCATCGATGAGGCGCGTACTCCGCTCATCATCTCCGGGCCGGCCAGCGGCGATGCCAACCGCTGGTACGGCGAATTTGCCAAGGTCGTTCTGCGGCTGGATCCGGAGACCGACTACGAGATCGATGAGAAGAAACGCACCGTGGGCGTTCTGGAGCCGGGTATCGGGAAGGTCGAGGACTACCTCGGCATCAGCAACCTCTACGAATCCGCGAATACTCCGCTCATCGGCTTTCTGAACAACGCGATCAAAGCCAAGGAGCTGTTCAAGCGAGACAAGGATTATGTGATCCTCGATGGCGAAATCCTGATCGTCGACGAGCACACCGGCCGTATCCTTGCGGGGCGACGCTACAACGAGGGCATGCACCAGGCGATCGAAGCTAAAGAAGGCGTCGAGATCAAGGCCGAGAACCAGACTCTCGCGACCGTCACGCTGCAGAATTACTTCCGACTGTATGACAAGCTCGCGGGCATGACCGGTACTGCGGAGACCGAAGCCGCAGAGTTCATGAGCACTTACAAGCTTGGCGTGGTCCCCATTCCCACCAACCGGACGATGGCCAGAATCGATCAGCCGGACAAGGTGTACAAGAACGAGATCATCAAATTTGATGCTGTTGTCGAAGATATCGCAGCGCGCCACGAGAAGGGCCAGCCCGTTCTGGTCGGCACTGTCAGCGTCGAGAAGAGCGAGTACCTCTCCAAGCAACTCGCCAAGCGCGGGATCAAGCACGATGTGCTCAACGCCAAGAATCACGCACGGGAGGCCGCGATCATCGCCCAGGCTGGGCGGAAGGGCGCGGTCACCGTGGCGACCAATATGGCCGGTCGTGGAACCGATATCATGCTGGGCGGCAACGCCGAGTTCAATGCGGTGGCAGAGCTGGCCCGCCAGGGACTCAGCCCCGAGGAAACCCCCGAAGAATACGAGGCGGCCTGGACTGCGGCGTTCGACAAAGCCAAAGAGGACACCCAGAAAGAGCGTGACGATGTGCTCGAAGCCGGTGGCCTCTACGTGCTGGGCACCGAACGCCATGAGTCGCGACGGATCGATAACCAGCTGCGCGGTCGTTCCGGGCGTCAAGGCGACCCTGGTGAGTCGCGGTTCTATCTCTCCCTGGCCGATGACCTCATGCGCTTGTTCAACTCTGCTGCCGCAGAGCGGCTCATGGGCAGCAATGCGATGGACGATGCGCCGCTGGAGTCCAAGCTAGTCAGCCGTGCTATCGCTTCCGCCCAAGGCCAGGTTGAAGGACGCAATGCTGAGCAGCGCAAGAACGTGCTCAAATACGATGACGTGCTCAACCGGCAGCGAGAGGCTATCTACGGAGACCGGCGCCGGATCCTCGAAGGTGACGATATGCAGGAGAAGGTGCAGTACTTCGTCGAAGACACCCTGAGCGAGGTGCTGGATGCCGCCACGAGCGAAGGTCACAGCGAATCCTGGGACTACCCCGCGCTCTGGAGCACGCTGAAAACGCTGTATCCGGTGAGTATCAGCGTCGAGGACATCGCCGAAGAAGTGGGCGGCCTTTCCCAGATCACTCCGGAAATCCTCAAGCAAGAGGTGCTTTCCGATGCCAGGGTCGCTTATGCGGCTCGGGAGGAGAGCCTCGGCAGCGAGGCGATGCGAGAGCTGGAGCGCCGTGTCGTGCTCTCGGTTCTCGGCCGCAAATGGCAGGAACACCTTTACGAGATGGACTACCTCAAAGAAGGCATCGGCCTGCGTGCGATGGCCCAGAGGGATCCGCTGGTGGAGTACCAGCGTGAAGGCTACGCCCTGTTCCAGAGCATGATGGGCGGCATCCGCGAGGAAAGCGTCAGATTCCTATACAACTTGGAAGTCCAGGTCGAGCAGCCTCCGGCGGCAAAGGTCGGTGCCCAGGCTGAGCAGCCAGGGGCTTTGATGAACAGAGTTGGTGGTGGTGCTGGTGGCACTGTGCCGGCTGACACCGCGACGAAACTCAGCGCTCCAGGTCTGGAGAGCCCGGAGCGGCCGGCTCAGCTTCAGTTCACCGCTCCTGATTCTTCAGGGGAAGCGCAGACCCGGGTGGAGCGTCAGTCGAAACCTGGTAACTCAGCGGGTCAGCAGGCTCGGCGCCAGGGAAGTTCGAAGCAGGGCAAAGGCTCGTCGAAACGCAAGAAGCGCCGCTGAGGCGCATCGGGGCGAGCCCAGTCAACCGGGAGAGCCGGTTGTCAGCCGATCAGCAGGGCGGTCACCTTCCAGGTGCCGCCCTGCTCTTCTAGGCGCAGAGCAAGAGCCCGGCAGCGGTTCGCCTCCCGGATCACGACGCTGACCTCATAGACTCCAGGGCAGACGCAGCACGGATGCGCTGAGCCGACCCGGGCGCTGCGATAGCTGGTGTGCAGGAGATCCCCACCTCCTGCGAGCCGGGCCCGTCGGATGAGTTCCGCACGAGCGCTCAGGGCGTCCAGGGGCTGTGCTGCGAGCAGACCGCGGAGTCCTTCAGCGGCTCGGCTTCCGGCCAGAACCTCCATGGCGGCTCGTCCGATAGCCGCTGAGATGCGGCTGACCATGGCGCGTTCTGCTTTCAGCTTTTCCAGGGATTCGGGGAAGGTTATCGGTGTGGGACAGCTGCCAGGGAGCGGAGCGGTCTGGCTGTCCTGGGGTCGATCAATGCTTCGAACACTCATAAGAATTATTTTGATGAAGTAAAAATATATTGTCTAGATTTTTTCTGAGATGTGGATAGCGAACCAAAGAATCTAGGGCGAATAAACAAAGAATTCACCATACGCTGTCGAGTTGAACAGAGTGTTGCCGGTGTGCGCGGGGTAGTGTCGTTTCGTAAGCTGCGAAGAAGCGGCTGGTAACTGTGATGGAGGCTTCATCCCATGTCGGACTCGTCGGGTCGAACTCGTGCTGTGCTATCGGAAGATTCAGGAAAGAGCGGAGATCCGGGTACCAGCAGCAATGCCGGCACCCTGCTCAATGATGAGACAGCCGATCGGTTCATCACCGATTACTACCAGCACATCGCGGAAGAGGATCGTGCCAAATACGATCCGGCGACTCTGCGCAATCGGGCGCTGACCCATTATCAGCTGGCGCAGAGCCGGCAGCCCGGTGAGGCGAAGATCGCCCTGGCCAATGAGTACGACGCTCCGCGGCAACTCAGCGAGACCATCGTCTACGTGGTTACCGACGATATGCCGTTCCTGGTGGACTCGCTGACCGCGGAGATCGTCCGGCAGAAAGCTGCGATCACACTTGTCGTGCACCCGATGTTCGTGGTCAGCAGAGAACGCGATGACCACGAACTGGTCAAAGTGGACCGGGTGCCGGCTTATCTGGGTGTCGCCAGTGGAGACACCGCGGCTATGCCCGACCTTTCTGCCCTGATCGCCCCCGATCATCAGAGCTCGCATATGGAGTCCTGGATCGCCATCGAGCTGGGCCAGATTGATGAAGCGGGCCGGGCCCGCTTGCTCGAAGGTCTTCAGCGCGTTCTCGAGGACGTCCGGGCCGCGGTCGAAGACTGGCAGCCGATGCGGCAGAAAGCCCTGCAGGCCATCACCGAGCTCAGCACAGTACCGGAGGGTCAGAAGATCGGTGATCTCGCCGAAGCCGAGGAATTGTTGCGCTGGGTGGACCAGGACAACTTCACCTTTCTCGGTTACCGCGAATACAGCCTCGTGGACGAAGCCGGAGAGGATGTCCTCGCGGTCCAGGAAGGCAGCGGCCTCGGACTCCTGCGAGACCGGGAAACCGGCGCTGAGGTCCGGCATCTCACGGAGGCGGGCCAGCGCAAAGCCAGGGAGAAACGAGCCCTGGTCATCAACAAAGCGAACTCCCGCTCTACTGTGCATCGGCCCGGTTATCTGGACTACATCGGCATCAAGACCTTTGATGCCGCCGGTAACGTCAGCGGAGAGAAACGCTTCCTAGGCCTTTTCGCCTCCACCGTTTATCACGTCTCTGCCCGTACTATCCCGGTCATCCGGACAAAGATAGAAGAAGTCCTGCGGCATTTCGGCTTCCCTCCGGATTCGCACTCCGGCAAGGATCTGCTGAGCGTTTTGGAAGCCTACCCCCGGGATGAGCTCTTCCAGATCGATGTGCCGGATCTGATCGCCGCCGCCGACGGCATCATGCGTCTTCAGGAACGGCGCCGCACCAGGCTCTTCTTGCGCCCGGACATCTACGGCCGCTTTATGTCGGCTCTGGTTTACATTCCCCGGGACCGGTACACCACCGATGTCAGGCGGCGCATCGAGGCTGAGCTGATCAGGACTTTCGATGCGGTGGGAATCGATTTTGAATCGCGGATGAGTGAATCGGCACTGGCACGGCTTTTCTTCCGGATCCGCCTGGCACCAGAATCCGATACCACCGCTGTGGATGCTCAGGCTCTGGAGCGCCGGCTCATGCGTGTGGCCCGCTCCTGGGCGGAAGGTCTCAACGAGGCCTTGGCACAGTCCGTACTGGCGGATTCCGCGCAGGACTTGGGAACGACGTGGGCCGAGGCGTTCCCCGCCAGCTATCGGGTCGATTTCGAAGTCGAAGACGCTATCGAGGACATCCGCAGATTCGAAGCGCATCACGCAGCGCAGAGTTCAAGGCAGAGCTCAAGCGAGGATGAAGGTTCTGCTGAGGACCAGGAAAGCCTGGAGCAGGAGAGCCAGGGCCAGGAGAGCCAGGGTCGGCAAGTAGCTGCCCGGCAGCCTGGGGTCAAGATCTACTTGCCAGCAGCCAGCTCCGTTGCCGGGGGCGCGGAAGGCGAGGGAAGCAACGGCCATGAACTGCACGAAGACGCCAGGCTCAAGCTCTATCTCACCGAACCGCAGAGCCTGAGTCAGATCCTGCCGTTCTTCCATCATCTAGGGCTCGAAGTCTTGGACGAGCGGCCCTTCGCCGTCACTCCCGCTGACGGCCGCGAATTCTTCCTCTACGACTTAGGGTTGAAATACCCGCAAGGTGTCGATCCGCTGGCGACAAGTGAGCTGCTGAGCGAAGCCTTCGGCGCGGCGATGGTCGGCGCGAGCGAATCCGATTCCTTCGATCGTCTGGTTCTGGGTGAAGGCCTGCGCTGGCGGCAGGTCATGATCTTGCGAGGTTACGCCAAATACCTGCGTCAGATGGGCAATGCGAACTCCTACGAATTCGTCTCCGATACCCTGTTGGCGAATCCGGTGGTGGCGCGATCCCTGGTAGCGCTTTTCGAGGCCAGCTTCGACCCCGACCTCGATGAGACGGAGCGCGGCCAGCGGATAGACGAAGCCAGAGCTAGCCTCGATGAGGGCCTGGAGCAGGTAGCGACTCTGGACGCGGATCGCTTGCTGCGGACCATAGCCCAGCTGATCGAGGCCACCTTGCGCACGAATTATTTCCAGGAGAAGCCTTACTTATCGGTCAAGTTCCGGCCCACCGCCATCGAAGGCCTGCCTTCGCCCAGACCTTTCGCAGAATTTTGGGTCTATTCGCCCAGGGTCGAAGGCGTGCATCTGCGCTTTGGGGAAGTCGCCCGGGGCGGTTTGCGCTGGTCTGATCGGCGCGAGGACTTTCGCACGGAGATCCTGGGCCTGGTCAAAGCCCAGATCGTCAAGAACGCCGTGATCGTACCGACCGGTGCTAAAGGAGGTTTCTTCGCTAAGCGCCTACCGGATCCGAGTGCTGATCGCGCCGCCTGGCTGGCCGAAGGCACGGAAAGCTACCGCACGTTCATCAGGGGTATGCTTGATCTCAGCGATAACGTCACGCTCACCGACAACGGTGAGGAGATCATACCTCCGGATCGAGTGGTCCGATACGACGGCGATGACAGTTATCTGGTGGTGGCCGCTGATAAGGGCACCGCGGCTTTCTCGGATATCGCTAATGGGATCTCCGCTGATTATGGTTTCTGGCTCGGCGACGCCTTCGCCTCCGGTGGCTCAGTCGGCTACGACCATAAAGCCATGGGCATCACCGCCCGGGGCGCGTGGGAATCGGTCAAACAGCATTTCAGCGAATTCGGCCTGGATACCCAGAGCGAGGAATTCACCGTGGCCGGAATCGGCGATATGTCCGGTGATGTCTTCGGCAACGCTATGTTGCTCTCCGAGCACATTCAGCTGGTCGCGGCTTTCGATCACCGTCATATCTTCCTGGACCCCGAGCCGGATGCTGCTGCTTCCTATGCCGAACGGGGCAGGCTTTTCGGACTGCCTCGGTCTTCCTGGGCAGATTATGATGACGATCTGATCAGTGAAGGCGGCGGAGTGTTCGCCCGTAACGTCAAATCCATACCGATTTCCGAACCGGTCCGGCGAGCCCTTGATCTGCCGGAGGGGACCGACGCGATGAGCCCTCCGGAGGTGCTCCGGGCGATTCTGCTTGCACCCGTGGACTTGTTGTACAACGGTGGCATCGGAACCTACGTCAAAGCCAGCGCGGAGCGGAATTCCGAGGTCGGGGACCGGGCTAATGACGCGATTCGGGTGGATGGTCGGGACCTGAGAGCCAAAGTCGTCGGCGAGGGCGGAAATCTGGGCCTGACCCAGCGGGGCCGGGTCGAGGCCGCACTGCACGGGGTCATCCTCAATAGCGATGCCATCGACAATTCCGCCGGCGTGGATTGCTCGGACCATGAAGTGAACATCAAGATCTTCGTGGACCGGATGGTCGCGGCAGGCGCTCTCGCGGAGTCGGACCGGGCCGCCTTCCTCGCTGAAATGACGGATGAAGTGGCACGGCTGGTACTCGCCGATAACATCGAGCAGAACGTGATGCTGCTCAGTGACCGGGCCCGGGTGGTCGAATGGAACCCCAGCTATGAGCGCTTTATGGACTGGCTCGAGGAACACGCTGAGCTGGATCGTCAGCTCGAGGCGCTGCCGAGCAGTCAACAGCTGCGGGAGCGCTTGGAAAGAGGGCAGGGGCTGACCTCTCCAGAGCTGTCGGTCCTTGCCGCATACGCCAAGATCGAATTGACGAAAGCGCTCCGGGACAGCGACCTCTCCGAGGATCCGTGGTTCGCGAAGACCCTGCGGAGCTATTTCCCGAAGCAGCTGGTCGAGCGTTTCGACGCAGAGCTCGATTCGCACCCGCTGCGCCGTGAGATCATCGCCACGGTGATCGCCAATGACATCATCAACATCGGCGGGATCACCTTCGCGTTCCGAGCGATGGAGGAGACCAACGCGGGTGAGGACGCTATCGCCAAGGCCTTCGTCGCGATCAAGGAGATCTTCGATGTCGATGAGATCCTCGGGGATCTCGCAGCGCTGCCTCCGGCGTTCCCGAGCGAGCACCGGACCGCAGTGCACCTCGATCTCCGCCGGTTGCTGGACCGGGCTACCCGCTGGTTCCTGAACCATTCGGAGACAGCCCGCCCGCTCTCGGAAGTGGTGGCCGAATACGGGCCGGTGGTCAAGAAGCTGAGAAAGCGCCTGCTCGACTACCTACACGGTGTGGACCGGGAACGAGTCACGTCTGCATACCAGCGGGCACTGAGCTGGGGCATGCCGGAGTCGCTGAGCCTTCGCTGGTCAGAGCTGTTCGAAATCTTCGCCTTCCTCGAAATCGCCAGGATCAGCGGCCGCGTGCAGGAGCCGGTGGAGAAGATCGCCGAGGCTTATTACCTGATTTTCTCCCACTTCGGCGTGGATGGCCTGCTCGACCGGATTTCAGCGCTACCGCGTCGGGATCGTTGGCAGGCACTGGCCCGGGCCGCTCTGCGGGACGACCTCTACGCGACTGTTTCCGATATCACTGTTGCTATTCTGGGGAGCACCGACCCGGAACTGCCCGCAGCGCAGCGGCTAGAGGCTTGGATCGAACTGAACCAGGAGCCGCTGGAGCGGGCGAAGTCGATGTTCGAGGAAGTCGAACAGCGTGAACAGGACGATATGGCATCCTTGTCGGTGGCGTTGAGACTTCTGCGCTCCATCGTCCGACGCTGATCCCAGGCTGAGGAACTTTTACTGATGGCAATGTTCACCGATCAGATTCAGGAGCACGCGGACTTCGGCCCCGGCGACGCGGAGTGGCTGCATCTACTGGTGGGGGACTGGCAGCTCATCGCGGATCTGGCCTTCGCGGACCTGGCGTTGTGGTTCCCGGAACAGCACGAAGGCGATCAAGGGTTCATCGCTCTTGCCCATGTACGTCCGTCTACGATGCATACGGTGTTCCACAAGGACTTCGTCGGGGAGAAGCTGCGCGGCGATTTGCTTCCGCTCGTACAACGCGCCTGGCAGAGTCAGTCCATTGAGCGGTCTGCCGAAGCCGCCTGGAGCGATGAAACCGCTATTCGAGTCGATGCGGTGCCCATGGTGCGCAACGGCCGTACGCTAGCGGTCGTCACAGCTCACCTGGACGTCTCTTCGTCCCGTTTGCCCTCACGGCTTGAGCTCGTCTATCGGCAGAGCGCCTATGATCTGCTGCGGATGGGCACCCTGGGCTTATGGCCGGACTTCGCGACGCCCACAGGTTCGCGCCGCGGGGCCCCTCGTGTGGGTGATGGATTCATCCGCCTCGACGCCGACGGGGTCGTCCAGTACGCCAGTCCCAACGGTGTTTCAGCTTTCCGCCGGATCGGCGGCGTGGAATCCTTGGAGGGTCGCTCCCTCGCCGAGGTCACCGCGGGGTTGCTGCAGGGACGCCAGGTCGTCGATGAGACGCTGCCGCTCGTGGTGAACGGAAGGATGCCCTGGCGGGCCGAAGTCGAATCGCACGGGGTCAGCCTGAGCCTGCGCGCTATTCCGCTGCGGAATACCACCGCGCGCTTCGGAGCCATCGTGCTCTGCCGCGATGTCACGGAGCTGCGCCGCCGGGAACAAGAACTGGTTACGAAAGATGCAACCATCCGGGAGATCCATCACCGGGTCAAGAACAACCTGCAGACGGTCGCTGCGCTGCTGCGCCTGCAGTCTCGCCGTATGCACTCGAGTGAAGGGCGGCTAGGGCTGGAGCAGGCCATGCGCAGGGTGGCCACTATCGCCATGGTTCACGAAACGTTGTCCCAGGGGCTGAACCAGAACGTCGATTTCGATGAAGTGATCGGCAGGCAGTTTCGGTTAGCGGCGGAGGTCGCTACACCGGAGCAGGAGATCAGAACCGAACGCGAAGGCGAGTTCGGGGATCTGCCCAGCGATCTGGCCACGCCTTTGGCTCTTGTCATCAACGAGCTTGTGACCAACGCTGTTGAACACGGACTTGAGGAACGCGGTGGTACTGTTCGGTTGATAGCCCGTCGAGAGCCTCACCGGCCGCTCAACGGCGATAGCAAGTCTGCATCACCCGAGATCTCGGGTGAGCTGTTGCGGGTCACTGTGGAGGACGACGGCGTGGGGCTTCCCACTGAGCAGCAGTCGGGGGAGCAGCTCCTCGCAGGTTTGGGGCTGCAGATCGTGCGTACTCTGGTGACGAGCGAACTCGGTGGCGTGATCAGATGGTCACCGCGAGAGGGCGGTGGCACCTCCGTGGAAGTCGAGGTGCCGCTATCGTGAAAAGATGTGAAGAGGTTTAGATTCTTTACTTCAACATGACTATGCCCGCTGCATATTATGCAGCGGGCATAGTCAATAGCTCAGCTGTTGAGCTGGCCAGTTATTCAGCCGGCTAACTCATCAGCTGGCCCGGCGAGCACGGGCCGCCCGCCGTTTGAGTGCACGGCGCTCGTCTTCGCTCAACCCGCCCCAGACGCCAGCATCCTGACCGGAATCAAGGGCCCACTGCAAGCAGGTATCGGTGACGTCGCAGCGGCGGCAGACGTTTTTCGCCTCTTCGATCTGCAACAGGGCCGGGCCAGTATTGCCGACCGGGAAAAAGAGTTCCGGATCTTTGTCTAAACAGGCAGCGCGACTACGCCAATCCATGCCTATCACCACTTCCTTCTAAGACTTGGCCGCATCTGAGAACTCATAAGCGACTGCACAAGAAAAGGGTCTGCACCTTGCATCCCTGCGATTCCGTGTCCAGAGTCTCGCAAATCGGCTTGAGGGCAGTCCCTTGTAGGTATTGATTAAAGGGTTTCATGTTAACTATCTGTAAACAAGGGGTGAAAGCGGAGAAATTACTATGAAATGGTGAGCGATTCGTCACAGTGAAAGCTTAAGCGCTCCCGGAATTATTCGGAACCCCCTGAACCGGCGCTTACGATGACAACCAAGCCGCGCACTCGCTTATTCCGGATGGCCTCAGGTAAAGTTCCTTTGTGTCGAACCTCGCCTATGGAACACCCTCTCCTGCTGAACACCCTGCAGATCTCAGGCCGCAGCGCCCCTGGGGGGTATGGTTCATCGTCGTGGTACTCGCCGTCGAATCAGTCGTACTTTTGGTGGCGGCGGTCTTCGCCGTCGTCAGCCTTTTCCCGGGAGAGCGGGAGGTCTTGGTCTCGGGTACTTCCCTGGCTAGCGGGATATTTCTCGTAGTTCTCTGCCTCTTATTCGGTGGCGGGCTCGCCGCGGTCTCGGCTCAACTGGCTCGGGGATTCCGCTGGACGCGTTCGGCGACTTTCGTCTGGCAACTGCTCACGGTCACGCTGATCGTTCCGGCGCTGCTCAGTGGCTATTGGCTGGCGATCCCGGCTCTGGTACCGCCGATACTGGTGTTGATCCTGCTGTTCTCGCCACGTGTCGTGGCTTTTACGATGCGGCAGGCACAGCCTCCGGCGCTTTAATGAACCGGCTCTGCCGCGGAGCAGAAAGGTGCATTCTCGGAGTACACGCTGCGACAGAAGCCGCTGAGCGGAGCCGTGTCAGGTACCCTTGATACTGGCCGGAACACGCTCGTTGAGTTCCGTGGTGCCGCTTGTCCGCTGTTCTGAAGCATTCGGGAGATATTGAGTGAACGCTGATCTAGTTGTTGTAGGTTCAGGCTTCTTCGGCTTGACCATCGCGGAGCGAGCGGCTCGGGAACTGGGCCTGAAGGTCGTCGTCTTGGACCGACGGCACCATATCGGCGGCAATGCCTACAGCGAGAACGAGGCGCAGACCGGGATCGAAGTGCACCGGTATGGTGCGCATCTGTTCCATACTTCCAATGAGAAAGTCTGGGAGTACGTCAACCGTTTCACCAGCTTCACGAACTACCAGCACAAGGTCTACACCACGCATCGAGGCGAGGTGTACCCGATGCCAATCAACCTCGGCACCATCAATCAGTTCTTCCGCTCCTCATATGGCCCGGCGGAAGCCAGGGCCGTGATCCAGGAGCAGGCTGGGGAGCTTGCCGGAACCGACCCGCAGAACCTCAACGACAAAGGCATACAGCTTATCGGCCGCCCGCTCTACGAGGCCTTCATCAAGTACTACACCGGGAAGCAGTGGCAGACCGACCCCAAAGACTTGCCCGCGTCGATCATCTCCCGCTTGCCGGTGCGCTACACCTATGACAACCGCTACTTCAATGACACTTACGAGGGTCTTCCGGTTGATGGTTACACCGCCTGGATCGAACGGATGGCGGATCACCCGAACATCACGGTGCAGCTCAACACCGACTTCTTCGACGACGGGGAATTCGGGCGCTCCGCGGTACGCGGCCAGATTCCGGTGATTTATACCGGACCGGTGGACAAGTACTTCGATTATGTCGAGGGCGATCTTTCCTGGCGGACTATCGACCTTGAGGAAGAAGTGCTGCCCATCGAGGACTTCCAGGGCTGCTCGGTGATGAATTACCCGGATGAGGACGTGCCGTACACCAGGATTCACGAGTTCCGGCATTTCCACCCGGAGCGGGATTACACGAAAGACGCCACCGTGATCATGCGAGAGTTCTCCCGCTTCGCGGAAAAAGGCGATGAGCCCTATTACCCGGTGAATACCGCAGAGGATCGCCGTAAGCTTCTGGCTTACCGGGATCTGGCTAAGGCCGAGCCCGCGATGCTCTTCGGTGGTCGTCTGGGAACCTATAAGTATCTGGATATGCACATGGCGATCGGCTCGGCGCTCACTATGTTCGAGAACACGATCAAACCGCACTTCAGCGGTGGTGCCAAACTGCAGAGTGGTGGAGTGGACGCATGAGCGCAAAAGCTGCGCAGCAGGATCGTAGTTTGCTCGAAGAGGGGTATCTGACTCTGCAGCGGGTCATTATGCCCGAGCAGACACAGATGGACACTGCTCAGCTTTACGTCGACACCAGTACCGCAACTTCGGCTCCACTCAGCACGATGAATGGCCAGAAGCAGGACAGCAAGAGCGATACGGTTCCTGTGAGCTGCAACAACAACGGCCAGGAAGTTCATGTCGAGGCTTTCCTTTCGCGGACTTCCGTAAAAGTCCGGCCCAGTACAAAACTATCTTTTAGTACCTACTTCAACGCCTTTCCAGCGAGTTATTGGCGTCGCTGGACCGTTGTTGAGACGGTCCGGCTGAGCTTGCAGACATCTGGTATTGGCTCGGTGATGGTCTATAAATCAAATGCACGCGGGTCCTTGCAGAGAGTGGCTTCACGCAGAGTCTCCGGAGGGCAGATTTCCGTCTTCGACCTTTCACTTGCGCCTTTCGGTGACGGCGGCTGGTACTGGTTCGACCTTGTGGCCGGTGAAGACGAGTTAGTACTCGAAGAGGCTCAATGGCAGGCTCAGACAGACCGCAAGATCACGGGCACCGTAACGCTGGAAATCACTACGCTCAATAAAACTGACTTCTGCCTCAATAATTTACGGGTGCTCGGCAACTCGCCTGAAGCCCTTGAACACGTTGCCGAAGTGATCCTAGTCGACCAAGGTACTCAGAAAGTCGCTCAGGCAGATGGCTTCGCGGAGGCTGCCAAAGGCTTGGGCGGTAAGCTGCGGATTATTGATCAAGATAACCTGGGCGGTTCAGGTGGGTTCTCTCGGGGGATGTTCGAGGCCGTAGAGACTGGTAGCGACTATGCATTATTGCTTGACGATGACGTCAGTGTTGAGCCGGAGAGCGTCAACCGATTATTGACTTTCGCAGAGCTTTGCAAACGGCCGACTATCGTCGGTGGGCATATGTTCGATCTTTACAACCGCACCGTGCTGCACACTTTCGGTGAAGTTGTGAATCCGTATCGGATTCAGCCGGATTTGCCGAGTGAAGATGCGACTCTCGGCCATGATTTCGCACTGAGCAACTTGAGGCAGACTCCGTGGCTGCATCGGCGGACCGATGTCGATTATAACGGCTGGTGGATGTGCTTGATCCCGACCTCCATCATCCGTGAAATCGGTTTATCTCTGCCTATTTTCATTAAATGGGATGACGCCGAGTACGGTCTTCGCGCCAAAGCACGCGGCTATTCCACGGTTTCGCTTCCGGGAGCTGCCGTTTGGCATGTCTCCTGGGTGGACAAAGACGACTTAGTTGGTTGGCAGGCCTACTTCCATGCTCGGAATCGGCTCATCACGGCACTATTGCACAGTCCTTATGAGCGTGGTGGGAGGGTCGTCCGGGAGTCCTTCCAATTAGATATCAAGCATCTGATCTCAATGCAGTACTACACTGCCAAGGGCCGGATCATGGCGCTCCAGGACCTTATTGCCGGGCCCCAAGCGCTTTTTGGTTTACTTGCTACCAAGTTACCGGAGATCCGGAGCATGGCGAATGAATTCTCTGATTCGCAATTCAAACCGGAGGTGGAGGACTTCCCTGCACCGGGACTGGATAGGCCGCCGAAGAAAGGCCGTGGGTTCACGATGCCCAGCTATGCGCAGCTGCTCCCGTGGACCGCACGTACTGTTGTCCGGCAGCTTGTTGAACCGGTCAAGCCGACGAGTCAAGAAAAGCCACAGACTCTAGTTCCACACCAAGATAATAAGTGGTGGAGGCTATCCCAATACGACAGTGCCCTTGTATCAAATGCAGAAGGAACTGCTATCTCTTGGTATAAACGGGATCCGAAACAACTGCGTAAAGTATTGGGAGAAGCAGTGGAGCTGCATACCCGAATCTTGCGGAATTGGTCGCAGCTTCGGGAGATTTATCGTGAGCAGATACCGGATCTTGTTTCCATCGAATCGTGGCGAAAGATCTTTGAGGAACATACTCAGAGCGACGGACGATGACTACTGAGAATCTCAGCCAACCTGGTATCGGCAGGGGTCTTCGTGATGTGCTGCGTTCACGTTTTCTGCTCAAACTTCTTGTGCGCAAAGAGCTCAAGGTCCGTTATCGAGGCTCAGTTCTCGGACTAGTCTGGTCTTACATCAAGCCCGGTGTGCAGTTCCTGGTCTTTTATATTGCACTGGGTGTCTTCTTAGGGTTGGAGCGGTCGCCACGGAATCCTGAGGGGCTCCATAATTACGCGATTTACTTGTTCTCCGGGATCATCTTGGTGAATTTCTTCACCGAAGCACTAGGCAATGCGGCGCGCTCTATCGTGGGTAACGGCGGTCTGATCAAGAAAATCTATCTGCCACGCGAATTGTTTCCAGTCGCTTCGGTCTGGGTTTCCGCGGTTCATTTCTTGCCGCAGCTGGTCATCTTGTTGGGAGCTTGCTTGATTGTCGGCTGGCCGCCGACGGCAATTCAGCTACTGGCCGCGGTGATGGGCTTTCTGATCGTGGCTATTCTGGCCACCGGTTTGGGCCTGCTATTTGGTGCTGCGAATGTATACTTCCGGGATTCCGAAAATTTCGTTGACATGCTACTTATGGTGGCTACCTGGATATCACCCGTGCTCTACCCAATTCAGACAGTTTTCACCAGGGCCCAGGAAGCCGGGGTTATCGGACAAGTTCTCTTCACTATCTATCAGGCGAATCCGATGACCGTGGCGGTAGAGGTTTTCCACGTTGCTTTTTGGAGTGCTACTAGCGGTGCGGAAAATATCGCCATGCCCAACCTGTTCTCCTTCTGGGTTCCAGTCGGGCTCGTTATTTCCTTAGCTGTGCTGTTCCTCGGTCAGCTCACATTCCGGCGGCTTGAGGGCCGTTTCGCTCAGGAACTCTGAGGGGAGTCATGACTACTGCTATTGAAGTTTCTGCTATTACTAAGCGGTTTGTGCTGCGTCATAGTCGTTCGATCAAAGAAGCTTTCGTGTGGCTGATCAAAGGACGTAAAGGCGATCTGACGGAGAGATTCAATGCGCTCTCCGATGTAACGCTCAGGGTACAAGAGGGGGAGGCGGTAGCACTGCTGGGCCTTAACGGTTCAGGTAAATCCACTCTACTCAAGCATATTTCCGGGGTCATGCTTCCAGACTCAGGAACTGTTGGAGTTGGTGGCAGGGTCGCCGGACTGATCGAGGTTGGTGCCGGATTTCATCATGACTTGACCGGTAGGGATAACGTTTTTCTCAATGGTGCCATTCTGGGTATGAGCGAAGAACAGATCAAAGACCGGTTCGATTCCATCGTGGAGTTCGCCGAAATCGGACAATTCATCGACACTGAGGTCAAGTTCTATTCTTCGGGAATGTACTTGCGGCTGGCCTTCTCTGTAGCCGTTCATACTGATCCGGAAATCTTCCTCGTAGATGAAATCCTGGCGGTTGGTGATGAGCCGTTCCAGAGGAAATGTATCGCTAAGATCCAGGAGCTGATCGCGGCGGGAAGAACGCTAGTAGTGGTCAGCCACGACCTGGATTTAGTATCTCGGATTTGTTTTCGTGGGGTTCTGCTGGAGCACGGGCGCATTACTTTCGACGGAAGCATCAATGACGCGGTTGCTCAGCTGCGTCAAGGTTCTTAGGTGAGTTTGCTGCCAGTAGAAGCTAGACCGAGCTGAGATATGCGGCCCGGCTTAGCTTAGCGGCAAGGCCCTCGGCTACGGTACGGATACCGAGGGGAGAAGCGTCGATAAGCGCCAATGCTTCATTCCGCCAATCAAGAATAGCTTGAGCGCCTTGATCGTAACCGGGTAAGTTCCTTAGGTTTTCAGTATTTATATTGGCTGTTCTGAGACGATCCGGGGATCGTTCGATCAACTCCACTGCGACAAAATCTGCAGGTAATGTCTTGGTGGCTTCCCCCGGAAGCAGAACTGCCTGCGGCGGCCCCATCGGAGGCTTAGTCAGCACCGGGTCGAAGCCTGAGGGCAGTCCCTGACCTCTAAAACCGAACTCTTCGATGATCTTGACCGCATTAGATTCTATGGCGTGGACTTGATACGGCGAGCCGACGGTAGTGTCGGTAGTGATGTAGAGGAAGCTTCTCTCCGGCTCGGAAGGATAATTTTCCCGAGCCTGCTGGAAAGCTTTTTCAGTCTCCGAGAGGATCTCTTGAGCTCTGTCTTCCCTGCGCAAGAGGGTAGCGATTGCGCGTGTGGAGTCTCGCCAGTGCGTGGTGCCGTTTGGGGCCAGCGGTCCGGCTGTGGGGGCTATGGCTGACAGTCTCTCATAATCGTCTTGGGTAACGTTTGAATTGACCGCGATGATGAGGTCAGGGGCTATCTCGCCCAGCCGCTCGAACGGAATTCCTTCAGCAGTGCCGAAGACCTCGGGGAAGAACCCGGAAATAGGCGACTTGATCTTCCCGAATTTCTCATAGAACCAGGGCATAACTCCGGTCGGCGCACCTGGAATAGCTCCGAAGGCTATAGGGGTGACACCAAGGTCAACACAGATAGAAGGCGAGGCAAGGCCAATAGTCACAACTTTTTGCGGAATGTAATCGATGGTCGTCGTTCCATAGAGATGAGAAATCGTTGCGGGACCAGTGGCCTGGTCCTGCTGATACGACTCTTTCGGAGCGATCGCTGAACACCCGCTGAGTGCAAGGCTAGCGCCTATGCCACCAAGCAGTGCCCGCCTGGACAGCTGGCCTCTGCTGCTCATCGGCTGCATGTTCTCCTCCGGTGTCAGATCGCTGATTCTCATAGGGCGGCGGTTCAGTCGCATGCGGTTGTCCTGAAGAGCTTGGCGTTCCCTACCGCGAGAACTTCACGTATACCGAGTTCTGGCTGGTCCTCAAGGTTTGCGGTGCCAGAGAAGTTCTCATTGACCTCACCGACAGGAACGCCAGGGAAATCTATTGCCCAATATGCTTTTTCGTCCTTGATGGCCTTGCAGACCTGGGGATTGATCTTAGCGTCTTGCCAGTGCCTTAGCAGGAGGGTCTCCTCGGCGTCCCGATCACCAAAGGCATGAGGTGCGATAGTCTTCCGATTCTCTAAAGCGTAGACAAGAGAGCCGCCTTGTATAGGTGCGGCGACGATCGTTTCATCGGGGGGCACGATCTCCGGTATCTGCTTGAGCAACTCACTCTCATCGATAGTTAATAAAGGAGAAGTCCTACTCAGTTCGAAACTGGATTGAATGTTCTGTTTGACGCGGTTGAGTGCGCCAAACTGCGATCCGGCCATGAGCAGGATCAGGAAGACCGCGAGCGTGGCATAACGTGCACGATGTTCCCCTTGGGTCCAGCGCCGTAAAGAACGAGTCATAGGAGCTCGAAGGATATGGTTGACCGCTCGGTAGAGATAACTGAAAACTGCGCTGGCGCCGAGCACGATAATCGGCAGGCTGGCAAGCGGCAACAGTGCAGCCAGGCGATATGGATCGTTGTACCAGACTCCGACGAGCAGGCTCCGCAAGCGGCCCGAACCCCATCCTGAGGCCAGCACGTAGAGGATAGCTGTTACCAAGAAGCCGCCCAGGATCCACCATCTGGTACGGAACTGTCGGATCACCACGGTCAATCCGAGCAGGAGGAGTATGGTCAGAAGCCAAGAGACGGTTTCGCCCATAGGCGCGCTGGTGAGAATTTCACCCACTGCTCTGGCATCTGTCTGAATCTGACTCCAAGGCGCTCCGCCCAGGTCCGGACGAAGAGTAAGCCATGCGCCAGTGAGAATTACTAAGTAGATCCCGGTGATGACGACCCACTTCACGCTGAGCGCCTTGGATCGGATAGCCAGAGCCTGGAAAAGCCGGTAGAACAGCATCGGAGTGGTGAGCACCAGGAGTGCCATAAGCGCGCTGGGGTGGGTCAGTGTGAGGCCTGGTACGACGGCGCAAAGACCGAGCAGGCTGCCGCGCCAGCTGCGATAACGCTCCTGAGTAACTCCGATAAATTCTGCGGCGAGACCCAAGGCGACAGGGAGTATCGCCAGCGCAGCGTGAATGGGATAAAGGACCCCCCAGGTCATGGACAAGTAGGGGAAGGCGCTGAATCCACCGGCTAACGCCAGGGTAATCGTCAGATAACGTGTCTGTGGTCCGCAGAAGCGCGAGATCATAAAAGCGCACGACAGGGGCCAGATCACCGCTGCTGTGAAGATGTTGACGAAGTTAAGGGCCGCGTTCACGCTTTGGCCCGAGAGCTGTACGAAGAGCGCCGCGCCATCGTGGAACCCTGCCGGGTAGAATCCGCGTGATGCCTCGGTGAGATTCCCGATTGTCAGTGATGAACCGTTGCCGGTATCGACGATGTATTTGACCGCATTGAGGTGATAAATGTTGTCAAAGGTTTGGGAGATCGCCTGCGGAGACCCGATGCTAGTAGCGTAATTTGCCGCGATAATCAGTGCGACAGCGATGAAGGTGCCAGAAATAGCTATGAACTGGGCCCACTGAATTTTCTTTGTCGGGGGCAGCGAACGCGTAATGAGTAGGTTGCTCGGCTGAGCCAAGGATTTGAAGGCCGTGGAAGCGGATTGTTTTTCGCCGGCTGATAGCACCCGGAAGCTCCAGAGCCAGCGAGTGAGCAGAACCAGCACCGCCGTTATCACGGTAATGATGGCAACGGCCGCGGGCGTGAAGGGGAGATTCACGAATCCGAGCACGATTGCGCTACCGGAGATAAGAGTGATTGAGACGGGTGCCGCTAGGAGGAGATTGAGACCTCTGATGCCTGCGCACCAGAGGATGACGAGGCCGGGGATGAAATAGACCAGAATCAGTGCCGGAAGCGAGAAGAGCAGCTGAAACCATTCCATCTAGACAGAACTCCTGGAGTCGTTGGCAGGCGATGAGAGAACCCAATGCCCTCTTCTAATCGGCTAATCCTCCGCTTATCTGAGGCTTTAGATGCTCAGCTGGCGAAGAAGCTCCGGCCTGCTGCCTTGGACCACCTCGGGTTTTAGCGGAATCGCAGTGACAGGTAGTCGCGCCTTGGCCGTTTCCTTACCTTGAACACTCTACCCGACAGATTCGGAGAAGCCTAAGACCTCACTTTGACCCCGTTTTGTAAAGGCGGATTCTGCGGTGTTGCATTGCACGAAGCTGAGGCTTGGCGTTGATACACTGGGGCATCATGAGCCAGTCGAGCAAGCCGGATACCCTAATCATCGTCCCGGCTTGGAATGAAGCTGAGGCGATTGGAAACACCATTCGGGAGATTCTGGAAATCGCTCCGCAATACGATGTTTTGGTCGTGGATGATGGGTCCCATGACGGCACCCCGCAGATCGCCCGAAACGCCGGAGCCAGAGTGGTCGTATTGCCATTCAATCTCGGAGTCGGCGGCGCTATGCGGACCGGTTTCAACTACGCGCTGAGGCACGGATACTCTTCCGCAATACAAGTTGATGCCGACGGCCAGCATGACCCTAGAGATATTGCACGGGTTCTGGGGGGTCTCCAGGAAGCGGATATTTCTATCGGAGCCCGTTTCGCCGGTCGAGGGAACTATTCTGCACGAGGCCCTCGGCGTTGGGCCATGATCGTCCTATCCAAGGTGATCTCCTGGGTGGCAAGAACCAAGCTCACTGATGTTACTTCTGGCTTCCGAGCTGCTAATCAGCGGGCTATGCGGCAATATATGGAGCATTTCCCCACTGAATATCTTGGCGATACGATCGACTCCCTGGTCGTCGCTATGAAGTCCGGTTGCAAGGTTGTCCAGGTTCCCGTGGAGATGCGTCAGCGGCAAGCAGGGAGTCCCAGTCACAGCCCCTTTAAAGCGATGATCTATCTGGCTCGCTCCGGGTTGGTGCTCTGTTTTGCGTTAGCCCGTAAGCGTTCTGCCACCTACGACGAACCGGCGGGTATCGAGACCCCGTACCGGACGGAAGGCCTGTCGTCATGAGTATCGCGGTATTCCTAGTGATTTCTTTGGTCATGATGATCGTGGTGGGTGCCTTGCTGCGTTGGGGTAAGCTTCGCGAGAAGTACGCAATATTGTGGCTCATTATCGGTGCGCTGATGCTGCTCTTGGCGTTGGTTCCGAGTTTGTTGGATTGGGCGGCTAATCTAGTCGGAGTTCAGGTACCGGTTAATCTGCTGTTTGCCTTGTCGATCGTCCTCTTAATGGGTGTTAGCCTGCATGCGGCTCGGGAACTGACGATTCTGGAAGATGAGACTCGTACCCTGGCTGAGGAAATCGCGATTCTTCGTTCTACAGTGGATCAGCTTTCGAACGAATCACAGAATGGTACCCCTCGGAATACTGCTGAAAGCGCCTTGGAGCGCAGGACCTCGGGAGAAGAAGAATGACAATCGATGTCATGCTGCCGTACTACGGCGATGTTGAAATGATGAAAGCTGCAGTTGACTCGGTCTTGACACAAGAAGACCGCGATCTGAAGCTGACGATTGTCGACGATGGATACCCTGATGATTCGCTTCCGGAGTACTTCCGGCAACTCGTCGAGTCGGACTCCAGAGTGCGGTATTACCGTAATGAAGAGAATCTGGGCGCCAACGGGAACTACAAGAAATGCCTCGGATTAGTGGAGCATGACATTGTTGTGGTGATGGGTGCTGATGACCTCATGCTTCCCAACTACACCAAGGTTATCCGAAACGCCATGGCCAACCCCGATATCAAGATCGTGCAACCCGGAGTTGCTGTGATTGATGAGAACGGTACTACTTATCGTCCTCTGGGCGATAAGGTCAAGGACCGACTCCGCCGGATGCTGGCCGGCTCTTCGAGCGAAGCCATTGTGGCAGGGGAACCGCTGGCAAAGAGCCTGATCACCGGTGACTGGTTGTATTTCCCGTCTGTGGCCTGGCGTGCTGAAGCCATACTCAAGCATGATTTCCGTGAACAATACAATGTGGTTCAGGACCTCGCTTTGGCTATGGACATCATTATGGATGGTGGCAAGATGGCGGTCGTCGAGGAGGAATGCTTCCAGTACCGCAGGCACCGGGAGTCTGATTCATCAGTCAAGGCGCTTGACGGCCGACGGTTTGCCGAAGAGCGAGCATTCTTCGACGAATGCGTCAGGGATTTCAAGCGGCTCGGCTGGGAAGACGCCGCTAAAAGTGCAAAGTTGCATCTCACCTCACGCCTTAATGCGCTCTCTCTCTTACCGAAAGTGATCACTAAGGGAATGTGGGATGGTGCGCGCCGTTTGACTCGTCACGCGGTTAAGCCTTGACGCCCGCTGAACAAGCAGGACTGCCGCTCGTTTCGGTGATCGTGCCCTTATACAATGGTGCGGGCACGGTGGAACAAGCCATCAATAGCGTCTTGAAGCAGGATTTCCCCAGGTGGGAGCTCTTGGTAATAGATGACTGTTCGTCTGATCGTGGCCCCGAACTGGTAGCGGACTTCGCCGAGCAGTCGGGTAATGAGCGGATCAGGCTTTTTCGCCAGGAATACAATCAAGGGCCTAGTGCTGCACGGAACCTGGGAATCAGGGAGATGCGGGGCGACTGTGCAGTTTTTCTGGACTGCGACGATGAGTTGCTGCCACAGGCTTTGAGCACTTTGGCGTCTCTTCTGGAACCCGATATAGATGTCGTAGCCGCCGCTCATATAGCTGTTTCCGGCGGACACCAACAGTCTCGTCCAGATCAGTGGCAAGGAAAGAACTCTGGGATAGATACGCTCAATGCGGCGCTTCAAGGAAAGACTTGGAATTACCTGCACGGCAAGCTCTATCGCCGGGAGATACTGCAGGAAATAGCTTTCCCGGATGCTCTGGTTCGTTACGAAGACTTAGTCTTTAATGTTTCAGCTTATTCTTACAGCTCGACGGTGTTATTCACAGAGGCTGAGGTTTACCTGTATCACATCCAGCAGAACTCCCTGACCTGGAGCCAGTTGCCCTCAACTGACTATATTGAGCAAACACTCGACGGTGTTCGCGATGGCATAGCTGATTCTGCTCTGGCTGAGGTGCAGCAGCGCTCATGGGATTCTCTTACGGCTTTCCTTACCGTCATGACTTACTCGGGCGGGATTTTTTCTGATAATAACGGCCACGGTAATCAACAGGTCCTAAAGTATTTGCGCCGTTCACTATCTTTTAGGCAGCTTCTGACGCTGCTGCCGGTATGGCCGCAGATGGCCATCTCTGCTATCTTGCTCAAAGTGGCCCCCTGGTTATACCGGACGATGTACCGCTGGCATGTCGGACGGACCTTTGGGATGAAGCAGACAGAGACAGCATGAGCCCTGACACGCAGCCTCAAGGAGCCGCAGCGGCCTCTCCGCAGCCATTGCGATCTAGCCAGATGAGCCCGCCGGCCCATCATCGGCTTCTCTACTTGCTGGCTGCAGTGGTCCAGGGCCTTGGGCTGCCCCTCGTCCAGCCATTTGCGATCAGGATCCTTGATGAGCATCAATGGGGCCAGGTCAGCCTCTCGTTGAGCCTGATCTCCGTAGGGTTGATAGCGCTATCCGCAGGGTTGCCACAGGCGATTAGCAGTATTTTCTTCCATGGTGCGAGCGGTCCGGCGAAAGCCAGGTCCATCAATGCCTTCGGAGTTCTAGTCAGCATATTTTTTGCGGCCCTCGCGCTGTTGATTTTCGGCGTTTTCTGGGGGAGCGGTGGTTTATTCGATGACAATCTTCCCTATCTGATCTCCATAGCGATCATCGGAATGCACGGAATCACTCAGATGGGCCTGGCATTTCTGCGTTCGGACCACCGGGCATTTTCTTTTGTCACCATTACGGTAGTGGCAACAGCTTTGGGTCACTTCTTCGGAGTTATCGCGATCACGGTTCTAGCGCCAACAGCTACTGTCTATATGACTGCTTTTGCCTTGGCAGTGGCTGCTGCTTCGGTGCTGACTGTAGTCACTAGCAAACCTCGTCATCCGTTCAGGTATCCGAGGGCGCTCCGTGGTGCCATACGAACTGCGCTACCAGTCCTGCCGCATAGTATTGCTTTGGTTCTGATGCTGCAGGGCGAGCCGTTCCTTGTGAGCGCCTTTCAAGGGGTGGCGGTGGCGGGGCTTTATAACGCCGTGCTCACCCTGGCGCTAGGTGCTCTGGCGGTCGTGATGGCTTTATCCAATGTCTGGCAAACGACGATCTTCGCGCACCGGGGCACAGACCCCCGGGGAGAGGTGCGAGCAGTCCAGCATGAGGCTGTGGGCGTCGGTATGCTGCTCGCGTTCGGTGGCAGTGGGGTGGCTGTGCTAGCAGCAGCAATCATCGCCCCCGGGGTTGATGATGAGCTTTTACGGTTGGCAAGGCTGTTCCCGCTCATCGGTTATGGGTACATCATGTTCTTGATGGCGACCACACAGCTTTTCGCTATCGCTCGGACCAAGATTATGAGCGTCGTTACCCCGGTGGTAGCTGCGCTAGCGCTTTTAGGCGCTGCTATTCCCGCTAGAGCGGGAGACTTATTCCTGACTGGTGCGGTACAAGTCGCATCGTATCTGGTGCTGGGGCTTGTTTACTGCTTCTTGGTATGGCGTATGGATCGGAACCTGCTTGATCTAGGGTTCTTACTTAAAGGCCTAGTCTTCGCTTTGGCCATAAGTCTTGCCGGGCTCTTGCTGCCCACAGATCTTACGACCAGCATTGTCACTAGTGTCCTGGTGGTTGTTGCTTCCCTAGCTGTCGCCGTTCTTTACTTGCGAGGCTTAAGGCGCAGAGAAGCGCAGCGTCAACATTAACAGCATCAACGGGTCCAGGTCTGACCGTTCGGAGCCCACCAGATCTCGCCGCCTTGGAAGCGCTGGTAGACATTATTTCCAGAACGGATTTCTCCTGACCTGGGGTAGCCCATGGGTCCGCTTTCGTAGCCCATGGAGGCCCAGCGGTTGCGGATTCCGCCGTTAGGGCTGGGTTGGGCTCCGGTGTTAGGGGACCAGTTGATGAATC
>NZ_AQXM01000047.1 GCF_000376245.1 Acaricomes phytoseiuli DSM 14247
GGATCCGCTTGTTCGCCTCGCGGAGCTGCTTACGCTCGTCCTCGGTCAGGCCCGGCACGCGCCCGTCTTCGATGTTTGCTTTCTTCAGCCAGTTGAACAACGAGGCTTCGGAAATCCCGAAGTCTCTCGCAATCTGCGATAACGGGGCCCGGGCTTTACGGGCCACAGCCACGACATCGTCACGGAACTCTTTCGGATAGGGCTTGGGCAAGAGATACATCCTTCCAGCGAGGACGAATCCTCACAGATCAGATGTCAACCAAACCCGGGGCAGACCCCCGCACAGAGAGAAGGTACCAAGCTGAAAGCTAGGCTTAGATCTGCTCTAAGTATTGGGGGTGGCTTTCATGGTGTGAATGATGAGTTCATAACCGTCATCGAATGTCAGGATTGAGATTTCAAGAAGGCGACCTGCTGGGTCTGTTCCGGGCAGCAGCCACCGTCTCGGGTCATCGTCATCATCGAGTCAAGACGATAGGACGTGCTTTACTGCGTACGGTATGGCGGTGTCATTGAGGCGGTCGCTGGGTAGTGCTTGCGTGCTGAATGGTGGATATTCAAGCGATGTAGGCCCACTCCCGCACTGCTGCCCTGATGGCTTCAGAGCGGTTCGTGATGCCTTCCGCCTTTGCTCTTTCGGTTAATGCAGCGATGGTTGCTTCATCGAGCCTGACAGGTACAACGATGCCTGGCCCATCGCCGAGGGAGGGCCGGCCACGACGGGGCTTAGGTGTCTGCGAGAGGCCATAACCGGTTTCTGCTTCATCGGCCCAGTCCTGAATCTGCTTGCCAGTGACAGATTCGCCTCGAGTTAGGTGCTCACTCATATCAATATCGTATACGTAAATATGAGACGCGCCTAGGACGCGGCTTGTTTCGTTCTAGACCCGCTGTAGTCGGAAAAGCGCTTCGGTGCATTCGTCGGCATTGGGTCGCTGGGCGGGGTCCCGCACCGTCATCGCTGCGAGCAGCTGTCGCCAGGCGGGGCTGAGCGAGTCCGGGATCTGCGGGTCTTTCAGCAGACGTGCCACGGCGGCTTCAAGAGCCGGGCCGGGGAAGGCTCGGACCCCGGTGAGGCATTCCAGCAGCACCAGGCCGAGCGAATAGATATCAGCACTGGGCCCCACCGGATCACCGGTGGCCTGCTCAGGGCTGAGGTAGCTCGCAGTGCCGATCGTAGCGCCCGGGGCGGTCACGAGCCCGCTGTCCTGCAGGCGCGATACCCCGAAATCGCAGAGCTTCGGCAACCCGGAAGAGGTGAGCAGGATATTCGCAGGCTTCACATCCCGGTGCACGATCCCGTTTTCATGCAAGGCCGCCAAAGCGCTGCTCACGGCCCAGCCCAGCTGCGCGGTGGCCGTGGGGGAGAGCGCTCCGCCGGAAACGCCCAGGCGATCCCTCAGATCCCCGTGGGTGACGAGTTCCATGACCAGCGCCGGCCGGCAGCCGTCGATTCCAGCATCCCAGCGCCCGTAGTCGTACAAGGAGACCAGAAAAGGGTGCTGGACCCGGCACAACACGTGGAATTCGGCATCCGCCCTGCGAGTTCCTGGTGCGAAAAGCTTGATCGCGGCGGCTCTGCCCCACGCCAGATCCTGGGCGCGGAAAACCGTGGCGTAGGCACCCATACCGAGTTTTTCGCCCAGCTGGTAGCGCTCATTGAGCGTGCTTATCGCGCCTGCGGGCCTGGTAGCAGGCGCTGCAGGCGGCATGCGGGCAGCCGAGACCGGCAAGACGTCCATGTGCGTTCCTCAAGGATGAGTGGGAAGTGAACACAGCAGGTAGTGAAGTGACTCAGGAATCCCGGGGACTTCCTGAGCCCAGTCTAGGTCTGAAATGTGGGCGTGCTGCTGAGGCTGTGCGCTTCGGCGAGTCCCGGACTCTGAGCGCCCCTATTCACGCACCAGGTTCACGATCAGGAGTGATCAGCAGAAGAGCCCAGGAAGGCCAGCGCGGCTTCTTTGAACGCTCGGGAGGTGACGGCATTGGCATGGGTCCGGCCCGGGATCAGCAGCGTCTGAGCTGGAGCTCCGCCTGTCTGAGTTTTCAGCTCAGCCAGCCGGGGCATGCTCTTGGTGAGGTGGTCCTGCTCTCCGGCGACCAGTAGCAAGGGCATCTGCGGGATTCTTTCCGCCGGATCGAAGGGGTCTTCGGCTATCGCCCGGATGAGCGTGAGCAGAGCCTTCAGGTTGTTTTCGGGGACGAGTCGGGCCATCTGCAGCAGCTCAGCGGTCAACGGGTCACTGATCTCAGCGCCCTCGGCGAGGTGCTGCTCCGCAGCGGCGGTATCGAAAGCCGCTAATGGATCCTCAGCAGACGGCCCGCCGAGGACCATCCGGTGCACGAGTTCCGGGTATGCTGCGCCGAACTCCCAAGCGAGTCGCGATCCCAGGGAGTAGCCGATCACATCCACACCAGAAGAATCAGGTGCTGAAGCATCCAGCGGCACTACGCCGCAGTCGATCAGGGCTTGCCGGATCATGGCGCGAATCCGACTGGGGACGTAACTGCCGATGTCCTGTGGTGCGGACGAGTCACCATGGCCGGGAAGGTCCACGGCGATGACCCGGTGGCCCGCCGTGGTGAGCGCGTTCACCCAGCCGGTCCGCACCCAGTTGAGTTCGGTGGAAGACGCGAAGCCGTGCAGCAGCAGAACCGGCCGCTGCGCAGTAAGTTCTTGCTGCTCCAGGCCGAACTCGTGCACGGCCAGATCTGCGCTCATGATCCCTGGCGCTCAGTCGTCAAGATCATCAAGACTCAGCCGCACCCGGCGCTGCGGTGCCTGCTCCGAAGGCACCGTACCGACGATGACCGCGGTGTCATCGGCCACCTCGAAGACGATCAGCGGATCGCCCACGGAGATCACCTCACCCGGTGCGCCATAAGTCTTGAGCACTTTACCGGCCTGCGGGGAAGGCAGCTCTACCGCCGACTTGCTGGTTTCCACCTCGACCAGGGGCGTATTGCGCTCCACCTGATCGCCCACGGCGACCAGCCACTCGAGGATGGTCGCCTCGATCAGGCCCTCGCCTAGATCCGGCAAGGGAAAAGACAGTTCTGCCATATCAGCCTCCTATGCGCTGCGGTTCGGGGTTTCTGCGGTTCGGGCCCGTCGGGTCAGGGTGCGTTGAATGCCCGAGAGTATCCGGTCCGGATGCGGCAGGTATTCGTCTTCGAGGTCTCCGGAAGGATAAGGCACATCGAATCCGGTGACCCGCTCTACCGGGGCACGGAGCATATCGAAGCAGGCGGTGCTCAGCTGCGCGGCGATCTCCGCGCCGAAGCCGGAGGTCAACGGTGCTTCATGGACCACCACGGCGCGCCGGGTTTTCGCGACGGATGCGGCGATAGTCCCGATATCTAGCGGCTTGATCCAGCGCACATCGATGACTTCCACCTCGACTCCGTCCTCCGCGGCGAGTTCCGCCACCTGGAGGCAGCGGGCCACCATCGCGCCATAGGCGATCAGCGTGACATGCCGCCCTTCGCGCGCGATCCGCGCACCGGAGAGCGGCTCAGTTGGTTCTTTCAGCACAGCGCCTTTCTGCCAATAGCGGGGCTTGGGCTCCAGGAACATCACCGGGTCCGGCATCCGGGCAGCCTGCCGGAGCAGATGGTAGGCCTGCTGCGGGTCCGCCGGTGAAACGACTTTCAGCCCGGGAGTATGCGCGAAGAGCGCTTCGAGGCTCTCCGTGTGCATCTCCGGGGCTCGCAGCCCACCGAAGCTCGGCACGCGCAAGGTGATCGGCATGGGCAGAGCGCCACGGCTGCGATAGTTCATCCGAGCGATCTGGCTCACGATCTGGTTGACCGCCGGGTAGGCGAAGCCGTCGAACTGCACCTCCGGGACGGGGTGATAGCCGGCCATCGCGAGCCCGACGCTCATGTCGAGGATGCCGGATTCCGCGAGTGGCGTGTCGAAGACCCGTTGCGCACCGAAAGTAGCCTGCAAACCGTCGGTCACCCGGAAGACGCCGCCCAGCGCGCCCACGTCTTCGCCCAGGACGAGGACCTTAGGATCTTCCGCCAAAGCGTCGTGCAGAGCTTGATTAAGTGCTTTCTGCAGGGAGATCTCAGCGCCGGTGATCAGCTCAGGCATAGTCATCGTGCTCCGTTCGCCAGGAGGCTGCTTGCTCGGTCAGGGAAGAGGGTGGGTCGGCGAAGACGAAGTCGAACATCTCTGCTCCGGGCCGGGGGCCCAGCGCCGCGACTCCGGTGCGGACTCGGTTCTCCTCGGCTTCGGCGTCGCGCTGAGCCTGTTCCAGGAATTCCTGATCCACGAGGCCCTCGCTGAGCAGCTTCTGCGCGTACCGGTCCACCGGATCCACCCCGCCCTCGCGCCGCTCCTCATCAAGGCTGCGGTAGCGCCCCGGGTCATCGCTCGTCGAATGCGGGCCCCGCCGGTAAGTCATGGCCTCGATCAGCACCGGCCCCGCGCCGCTCGCCGCGTGCGCCCGGGCGGTACGGGTGGCCGCTACGACGGCTTCGACATCATCGCCGTCGATCAGCAGCGAGGGGAAGCCGTACCCTGCGCCGCGCGCGGCCACCGAGCCCCCGGCAACCTGCTGCTCCGTGGGGACGGAAATCGCCCAGCCGTTGTTCTGCACGAAGAAGATCACGGGGGAGCCGAAGACCCCGGCGAAGTTCATGGCCTCGTGGACGTCGCCTTGCGAAGAAGCGCCGTCACCGAAGTAGCTGATCGCCACGCCATAACCTTCGGGCCCCGGTTCGGGCTGGTCCAGGCGCTGCCCGTGCGCCCAGCCCACTGCGTGCAGAGCTGATCCGGCCACCACGGCCTGGATGGGGGCGAACCGGCTGCGCGCCGGGTTGTAGAGGCCGCCGTGCCCGGTGGCCTTATGCGTGGCCATATAGTCGACCATATCGACGCCCCAGGCCCGGGCTACGCCGAGTTCGCGGTAGGTCGGAAAGGCGAAGTCCCGTTGCGGCTGCATGGCGAAGGCGCTGCCGATCTGAGCTGCTTCCTGGCCGCGGCAAGGGGCATACCCCGGAATCAGCCCTTGACGTTGCCAGGCGATCGCGGAAAGGTCTAGATGCCGGACGGTGACCAGGAGGCGGTAGAGTTCCCGTCGCTGCTCAGCGCTGAGCTCGGCGGGTAAGGATTCCAAGGCTGGCGGTGCTGCGTCGAGAGGCTCGGAGGGAGGCTCCACGGTGCTGAGCCGTTCGCTACGGGGCGGATCTACCGGAACAGCCTTCGGATCAGCCAATGCAGTTTGATCCCTGGAAGTAGCGTCGGACATCGTCATCTCTGCTCGTCTCATCTCCGGCACGCATCACCGCGTAGCACTGTGAGCCTAGTCACCCTCGGATGAGCATGCAAGATATCACTGCCGATCGAGACAATCTGCCAGGGATTGCCTATTTCTTGGCGCGTTTCGTGGACAGATTGTGAACAATCAGCGAGCCCAGTGCGACGACTATCGCCAGGCTCAGCGTGCTCAACAGCTGGACCCGCACGCCCTCATCCAGGAACCCGAGGATGAAGACCAGAGCGATCAAGCCCAAGGCCATGTAGGAGAAGTACGGGAAGAACCACATGGGCAGGCCTAGTTTGACCCCTGCTGCATCGGCGCGCCGGCGCAGGATGATCTGGGAGATGATGGTCGCCGTCCACATGATGAGCACTGTGGAGCCGACCAGCTGAAGCAGAATGCGCAAGATATTCTCGGGGTCCAGGTAGTTCAGCAGAACGGCGATGAAGCCGAAGGATACGGAGGCCAGAACCGCATAGCGGGGAACCTGGCGGCCCGTGATCCGGCTGAGCAGCTTGGGTGCCATGCCGCGTTCGCTCAAGGAGAAGATCATCCGGGACGCGCCGTATAGATTGGCGTTCAAGGCGGAGAGCACCGCAACGGCGATGGCCAGAGTGGTGACTTCCCGAGCATAGGGGATGTTCGCTTCGGCCAGCACGGAGGCGAAGGGATTGGCCGCTTCGGGGCAGTTCCAGACGAGCACCGTGACCATGACCAGGGCCGAGCCCAGGTAGAAGACCATGATCCGCCAGAGCACTGAGCGGATGGCTTTGCCGACATTGCGCTCCGCATTCTCGGTTTCGGCTGCCGCGATGACGACGAGCTCGGTGCCGCCGAAGGCGAACATGACGATCAGCAGCCCGGCGGCGACACCCGCCCAGCCGGTGGGCAGGAAGCCGCCGTGGTCGAAGAGATTGCTGAAGCCCGGCCCCGAGCTGCTGGGCAGTACGCCGGTGATCAGCAGGGTTCCGATCACCAGGAAGATCACGATGATGCCGACCTTGAGGATGGCGAACCAGAACTCCATTTCGCCGAACTGCCGCACGCCCAGCAGGTTGATGACGGTGAACAGGAGCATGAACACCAGTGCCAGCAGCCATTGCGGAAGGGCCGGCCACAAGGCGCTGATGATTTGCGCCGCCGCAGTCGCCTCGGCGGCGATGACGACCACCACCTGCAGCCACCACAGCCAACCGACGGTGGCTCCAGCGACCCTGCCCATCGCCTTTTCCGCGTAGTAGGAGAAAGCTCCGCTGTTCGGGTGCGCCGTGGCCATTTCGCCGAGCATCCGCATCACCAGGATGACGATGGTGCCGGCGATCAGGAAGGAGATCAGGACGGCGGGGCCTGCTGCGCCGATGGCCTGGCCGGAGCCGATGAACAAACCCGTGCCGATCGATGAGCCGAGGGCCATCATGATGAGCTGGCGGGGCTTGAGGCCTCGGCGTAGTTCTGATGGGTGTGGCGGGGCTGCTGCGGTCTGCTTCATGATTCGCTTTCTGCGTGCGAGGTCTACGCCCCATCAACCTCCTTGACGGAGGCGCATAAAAATAATAAAGGACTGAAGCCGCTAGTCAGCCGGATAACGCCCAACCATAACAGAGCGTGATGTAAGCCACAGGGGTGCGGGTGTGTTTAGTCAGCAGTCTAATGAGCTTCGCCCAGTAATTCCTCAGGCATGGCGCTTCACCGAGCCTAATGTCATGGTGACCCTAAGCTCATGGGCCTGGAACCCCGGGAGGGAAATGGGCTGGCGGAATTAGCAAGCCCCGGATTCCCCCTATTGATCCACGTACCCAGTATTCAGTGGTCGCTAATATTTCGGAGCACCGCTTTGCTGCGCCCTCGGTGAGAAGCCGACGCACCTGCCCCACCGCGTGATGGAAGCGTATCGGGAACCGAAGCGCGTCGACTCCTGTACGGCGTGGAAAGGGAGCGCGCGGGATCGTCTCAAGAGTATGTCCCCGCGCGGGAACCAATCGCGCTTCTAGACCCTCCGCGGTTCCGACCATCGTAATACGGTCACGGGACGAGCGCTGGAGGATACGATCGGCGGTGGCTAACAACGGATTGACGTGACCCGCGCTGCCACCCCCGGAGAGCAAATAGTTGGTCACAGCGGGAGGTTATTCGACATCGCATATTGTCCACGTATCGAAACCTCGATACGTTAAGAAAACACTGCGACTGCTTAACTGCAGACTATGCGTACACCGGCTTCTGAACTCATTATTCACGATGACGCCATCCGAGCGAATACAGCGCGGTTCCACGCTCTATCACATGGACGACTCATGGCCGTGGTCAAAGCAGATGCTTTCGGTCACGGCGACATCGTTCCCTCTGTACTTCAGTCGGGAGCAGACTCGATCGGCGTGACGAGCATCGAAGAAGCGCTCCGGCTGCGCGGGCAGGGCATCAGTGCTCCGATTCTGAGCTGGCTGAACACACCGGAGAGCGATTTTGCCTCGGCCTTGCGAGCAAATATCGATCTCGCCGTGCCGAATGGAGAGCTACTGTACGCCGTCGCGCGAGCGGCGCACACGGAGGGAACGACTGCGCGGGTACACCTACACATCGACGTCGGCACCGGGCGTGATGGGTGCCCGGCACGCGATTGGGCGAATCTATGTGCTCTCGCCCGGCAGTACGAGGCTGCCCTTACGGTTCGGGTGGTCGGGATCATGGGGCACATGTCGTGTGCCGATGACCCTACGAACGGACAGAACATGCGCGAGCGCCTCGTCTTCCAGAACGCGATCCGGACAGCGCGCCGAGGTGCGCTGAATCCTTCGCATCTGCATCTAGCGGCGACAGCGGCAACGCTTACGGGCGTTGGAGACGGGTTCGGCTTCCATCGGATCGGCGCTGGGCTGTTCGGCATTGACCCATCGCATACGATCGACGATCTACGACCAGCGCTCACCTTGACATCGACGGTCGTGTCCGCCCATGAGGTACCTGCGGGAACCGGTGTCGGCTACGGTCACGATTTCATCGCCCCAGTCCGCACACACCTGGCGCTCCTGCCCATCGGTTATGGCGACGGACTACCGCGCGTCGCTTCCGATCATGCGGAGGTGCTCGTACGAGGACGACGCAGACCGCTGGTCGGACGATTCTCGATGGACATGGTTGTCGTCGACACTGGCGACATGCTTCTCAACCCGGGCGAGCACGTTACGATCTTCGGCCCGAGAGCACGGGGCGAGCCGACGGTCGCCGAGTGGGCTGGGTGGTCACGCACCATCGAACATGAAATCGTCACCCGCGTCGGAGCACGCACGTCTCGCATCCGCCGGTCCGTCGATACGACAACCTGTAGATCCCACCAAGACACTGGAGAAGCCGCATGACAAAACCACAATGCCGCCGGATTGCTGTTATTGGTGGTGGGGCCAACGACGAGCACGCGATTTCGCTCGCTTCTGCGTCCGCTATCGTCCGAGCCCTCCGAGCGGTCCCGGGGCACACCGCAGTTCCGCTCACCATCGGTATGAACGGTGGATGGTTCGACGAGGCCGGGGTCTCATTGCCCGCGCATCAAGCAGTGAAGGTACTCACCAGCTGTGACGCCGCCTTTCCTGCACTGCACGGTGTTCACGGCGAGGATGGAGCAATCGCGGGGTTCCTCGACCTCTGCGGCGTGCCGTTCGTCGGATCGCCTGTGCGAGCTGGGGCACTCGGCATGGATAAGCATGCGACGAAACTGATTGCACGATCACTCGGCATTCTGACAGCAAATGCCTATCCGGTCGAAACACCCTCTGATGCAGCGGTGCACGACCTTAAGCCACCGTTCGTCGTGAAGCCGTCCAACGGTGGATCCAGCAACGGTGTTTTCGTCGTCACCAAAGTCGATGGCATTCACCATGCTGTGCGCCGCGCTCGGGAATTCGGGGATCCGGTACTAATCGAAGAGTATGTCTCCGGCCGAGAGGTCGACATCGCAGTATTCCGCGACAGACATGGCGAGTTCCGTATTGGGGCCAGTCTTGCAATTGGAGTTGCGACGGGAAGTGTGTTCGGCACCTCCGAGAAATATGACGGCAGTGCACGATTCACGGTACCGGCGCCGATCGACCGCGACAATGAAGCAAAGATCCGTGCCGCCGCCGTTGCACTGTACGAGGCGCTTGGGTGCGCCGGGGTCGCCCGTTTCGACTTTTTCGTCACCGATCACGGGCCTGTACTCAACGAGGTGAACACGGCCCCGGGCATGACCGAGTGCTCTCAGGTTCCGCTAATGTATGCCGCGATCGGTCTCGACTACGCGGCATTGATCGCCGAGCTCCTCGATGCGGTCATCACCAAGCCCTGAACGGTGCGCTAGGCGTGATTACCTCAGAGAACAGCCCTACGCCTCGGCTCGTATAGGCGGGCTCGATCCGGGTATTAATTGTTCCATCGTGTTCTGGCACGCGGTTGTTAAGACCTGCATGGGGATCGACTAGCGAATCGGTACCCCGGCCCCAGCGAATAGGGACTGGTTGCCCGCTTCACCTAGCCGGTGAGGATGCCGCTCTTCTCACTCTTTTCGGTTTGCTTCGCCGCCCACGGCAAGCTCCGACTCCTCGAACGCTTCCTCCCGCACATCGCAAGAGTCCTCGGAATCAACAGCTGACCGACTGTAATTTAACGACGCGAAGACAACGCCACTAAACATGAACGCTCGCAGAAGTCGAGCCTGGCCCGCAAGTTCAGCATCAGCCGCGAAAACCCTCTACCTGTACCTCAAAACGCACACCACAAATTTGGCGCTCATGACACGCTCAGGAGAACCGGGCCAAGGCGACAGTCTCCCTGATCGCCGGGCGCGCTTGCGGAAGCCAGTGGCACAGTGACCCGGCAACGGGTTGCCGAGATCACCGGCACCGCGGTGTATCTCATCTCCGGCAGCACTTCGCGTCAGGAGCTGCACCGGGCGGTTGCCGGGCTCCGGGAAGCGCTAACGGGCCCTGATGCCTTCTGCGCACATGGCGCATAAGGCGAGCCCCTGCCCGGGGCGACGCGGAAGGTGCTAATTAATTCTGCTGCCCCGGAGCTCTGATGACCCCACGCTGAACTGCCGCAGCGATAGCCGCAGTGCGGTTCTCCACCCCCAGCTTGGCGTAGATGTGCACCAGATGGGTCTTCACCGTGGCTTCGGAGACGAAAAGCTGTTTCGCCATTGTCCTGTTGGAGAGCCCGGTGGACAGCAGCTCCAACAGCTGGACCTCACGCGAGGTGAGGCTATGTGATGGATTGCTGACCCGGTTCATAAGCAGCGCCGCCACTCTAGGGGCCAGCGCGGTATTGCCTGCGGCCGCGGAGACCACGGCTTGATGGATCTGCTCCGGCGGCGCGTCCTTGAGCATGTAGCCACTGGCTCCTGCCGCAACTGCGGCCAAAATATCCGCGTCGGTGTCATAGGTCGTCAGGATCAGCACCGGCGGCGGCTGCTCCATCAGCTTGATCTGGGCCGTAGCCGTGGTTCCGTTCATGCCGGAGCCCATCTGCAGATCCATGAGCACCACATCCGCCGGGGTGCCGGTGGTCTGCAGGCGTTTTAGCTCTTTGAGCGCAGCGTCTCCGTCAGCTGCTTCGGCGATCACGGCGATATCCTCAAAATCGGTCAGCATCGCCCGCAAACCGGCCCTGACCACGGGATGGTCGTCCACTAAGAGAACGCGGATCTCACTCATGCTGCGGGGTTCCTTCCTGGGCGGCGGTCAAGGGCAGGCTGATCCCGACCACAGTGCCCTCGCCCGGGGCAGACTCGAGATCCAAAGATCCTTGCAGCGCTGCCACCCGCTCTTGCAGGGACCGGATGCCGAACCCGCTGCCGTCACTGCGCTGCTCGAGCCCAGGCAGCTGATTGAGATCGAAGCCGCGGCCGTCATCGTAAATATCTAGGGTAACCTCGCTTTCAAGAAATGCGAGGGTGACAACGGCGGTACTGGCCCCGGCATGCTCGCTGATGTTGGCCAGGCTTGCCTGGGCCGCCCGGAACAAAGTGATCTGATGAGTTTGCGAGAGCTCAGCGGCTTCGCCATCGAGTTGGAATCGGCAGCGCAGCTCGAGCCCCTGCGCCGCAGCACTGGTCTCTGTCTCCGCGCAGAGTTTTCTGAGGCTTTCTGCCAATGGGGCCTGCTGAAGCTGCGGGGAGGCGAGCCCTCGGACGAAGCTTCGAGCCTCGCCCAGGTTCTCTGCGGCGGTCCGCTGCACTGTGGCCAGCCGCTCGGCTGCTGTACCGGTGTCACCGCCCAAAAGAGACCGCTCCGCGGCACGGGCCATTAGCACGATGCTGGAGAATCCCTGGGCCAGGGTGTCATGGATCTCCCTGGCCAACCGCTCGCGCTCGGCGAGCACCCCGGCACGATGCTGGGATTCCGCAAGTTTCGCACGGGTGCGTCTCAGCTCGTCAGCAGCTCGGCGCTGCTGCTCCGCTTCCCGGTAGAGCCCTTGATACGCGAGTCCCGTCACCACGGAAAACGCCGCCCCGAGCACGGGGCCGAGGATGAGCGCGAGCGATGGCTCCGAGGCCCCGGAAGCCGTCCAGAGCGCCAGGATGACCGCAGCCGTCATGGCGGCGATCGTCACCAGGGCAACCCGCCGGGGCAGCAGATGCAGGTGCAGGAAGAAAAAAGGGAAGGCCAGCCAGGCAAAATCAGCGCTGCCGATCAGCAGGACGGCCCAAAGCGCGGTGATCAGCCCGAGCCACAGCACCCCGTAGCGTCGCGGATCGGGCCGATTGCTATCAGCGGCGAAGCGCTTCTCCACAATGGTCCCGGCGAGGTAGGCCCCTGCCAGTAGCAAAGCAACTCCCAGGAGGAGATAGGAGCGCGTCTCATCCCCGGCTGAGGCCAGCAGCCTCATCACAGAAACGCCGAGCAGCAGGGCGAAGCCGACGTGCAGCGCGACTCTGAGCGCGCGCAAGATGGCGGCGGTGGACAGGCCCCTTTCAGCTTCTGCGGCAGGCATCAGATCAGCTTACTCGGATTCGGCAGGAGTCAGCCTCAACCGAAAGGTTGATCCCGGGATCAACCTTTCGGCCTCCGGGGTTCAACCGCCTGCGCGATGGCGCGGCGGCGTGCCCGCGGCAGAGTGGATATCACGATCAGTGCTCGTGTCATCCGCGAGCCGCATCCGTACCGAAAGAAGAGTGAAGATGTTCCTTGCTATCCGTGATCTCCGTGCCGCTAAAGGTAGATTCGCCCTGATGGGTGGGGTCGTCGCCTTGATCACCCTGCTGCTGGTCATGCTCTCCGGGCTGACGGCCGGATTAGGCGATCAGTCCACTTCCGCGATCAATGATCTGGGTGCCCAAGAGCGTGACGGCGAGATCGGCCGGCCGGTCGATCGCATCGCTTTCGGGGCTCCGGGCGGAGACGTGCCCACCGCGTCTTTCACGGAGAGCACGATCACGGCAGACCAGGTGGCGAGTTGGCAGGAGCAGCCCGGCGTCCAAAGTGCTGAAGCCCTGGGGATCAGCCAGACCCGTTTCCAGGCACTGGCACAAGATGGCTCAGGCGCCGGAACCACCAACGTCGCGGTCTTTGGCGTTGCACCGGAGGGCGAATTGGCCCCTGCGGGGCTCGCTTCAGGCGATGTCGTGATCGGGGAGAGCGTTGCTGAGGCACTAGCGCTCACCGCAGGCGATAAGGTTAGCGTCGGCGGCAAAGAGCTGACCATCAGCGCTGTCATAGCAGACCAGTGGTATTCCCATACCAGTGTCGTCTGGGCCTCTTCAGCCGACTGGGTCGAGCTTTCGCATCTGTCCGATCCGGGGCAGGTCGGCACTGTTGCAGCCATCACCTATCAGGATCGCGCCTCCGTCGATACCGCTGCAGCGGATGCTGCCGCCGGCACGGTCAGCGCCTCGCGCACCGGCTCTTTCCAGGCGCTGGCTTCTTTTTCGAGTGAGAATGGCTCCCTGATGCTCATGCAGACGTTCCTCTACGGGATCTCCGCCTTGGTCATCGTCGCCTTCCTCACGGTCTGGACGATTCAGCGAACCCGCGATATCGCCGTGCTCAAGGCGATCGGCGGCTCCAATCGGTACATCCTGCGCGACGCCATCACGCAAGCTGCCCTAGTGCTTCTGGCCGGGGCCGGGGTAGGCGGCGTCATCGGCATCGTAGGCGGCTCCTTCGCCGCGCAGGCCGTCCCTTTCCTCAACGATCCGGCGACGACCCTCCTGCCGGTGCTGGGGATCATTCTGCTTGGCTTAGCGGGTGCAGCCCTTGCTGTCCGGCGGGTCACCAAGATCGACGCGCTCATCGCGCTCGGCGGCAACTGAACTTCTTCAGAAAGGAAACAATCCCATGTCCATCACTGCGCAGCCCCTGCTCGAGCTCATCGATGTCACCCTCGAATACCCGGACGGTGAGGGGACGGTCAAGGCGCTCGACGCCGTGGATCTCAGCGTAAAGGCAGGCCAGATGCTATCTCTGGTAGGCCCTTCCGGATCCGGCAAGTCGAGCCTTCTGGCGGTAGCGGCAACACTCGTGCGGCCCACGGCCGGGCAGGTGCTGATCGACGGCACCGATGTGGTCGGCCTCAGCGATAAAGCGCTGACCGCATTGCGGCGCGAGAAAGTCGGCATCATTTTCCAGCAGCCCAATCTGCTTGCCTCGCTCAACGCCGCGGAGCAGCTCATGATCGGCGATCATTTGCGCGGCAAGTCAGTCAAAGCGGCGCGGGCCAAGGCGATGGAACTGCTCGATATCGTCGGCCTCGGCTCCAGCGCCGGTAAGCGCCCGCATCAGCTGTCCGGCGGCCAGCGTCAGCGGGTCAATATCGCCCGGGCACTCATGGGGGATCCTCGAGTGCTGCTTGTCGATGAGCCGACTGCCGCCCTGGACCACGAGCGCAGCGATGCCATCGTGCGGCTGCTGCGCCGGGTGACGGATGAGTTCGGGGTGGCCACTGTGATGGTCACTCATGACGTCGAATTCGTCACCCTGACTGACGCTACCGCGACCATGCGCGACGGGCGACTGGCCGCTCCTGTGACGGCTGCCGCTGAGCCCTCAGCTGCGTAGCATCACGTCGTGAGCAGGCCGGGGTCGTAGAGTTCCCCTGCCGGGATGGTTTCTGCGAGCCGGTTCGCTGCTCCGGGCAGGGGGCAGGCCCAGGCCGGATCATAGGCGCAGGAGGGCTGGTAGCAGAAGTTGAAGTCGAGTACCCAGGATTCTCTCTCTGCGGACCCGGGGGTCATTTCTTCCAGAGCCGCCCCTTTGATGCTGTCCAGCAGGTAACGTCCGCCTCCGTAACTGCCACCCGGCAGGCCTGAGCCGCCGTCCCGCAAGGGCAGGAAGAGGCCGCCTCCGTAACCGCAGTGCCGCCAGAGAGCCAGCTCGCCAAGTTCCGGGAGGTGCAGTGTGCCCAGCCGCTCCATGTTCGCAATCCCAGCGGTTCCGGTGAGAACTTCCAGCAGCTCGCCGCTCCCAGCCTCGCTGAACTGGGCTCGGACGCGATACTTCGGATCGCACGGGGCTACCGTGAGCCCCTGGAAATCCTCCTGAGCCGCGTCGGACAACGGTGAGGCAGGATGTCCGGCGAATAATGCATTCCGGGCCGTCACCCAGTGCTGGTGCGCCGCGGCCGGATCGGCCGGGAGGAGTTCCCTGACCCGCTGATAGATCGAGAAAACCCTTAACCGCCAATCCGCGGTCTGCTGCGCGGTGAGCAGGGGATCACTGTGCAAGGGGCTGCTCATCATGACTCGTCCTGAACGGCGAGCTTGAGCTTATGCGTCAGTGCGGCCAGCTGCTTCATCTCCTTGGGGCTGAGCGCGGAGCCGATCAGCCGGTGGATATCCTTGACGTGTTCCCGGCCGAGCTCGCGCTGCATCTGGCGTCCGGCCTCAGTCAGGCCGATCAGTACCCCGCGCCGATCGTCTTCAGCGATTCTGCGCTGCAGCAGTCCCTGGGCTTCAAGGCGTTCGACGAGCCGTGAGATGCTCGGCTGGGTCAGCAGGACATGCCGATTGAGTTCATGGAGGCGCAACCAACCATCCGGGCAGCGGGAGAGGGTATAGAGCACATCGTATTCGCGCATGCTCAGCTGCCGGAACACCGGGTTCTCCCGGAGCAGCTGCATCACAGCCACCTGAGACTGGAAAAGCGATTCCCAGGTTTGCACGCTGAGTCGCCGATGCTCGGCAGGGCTGAGCCTAACCCGACTCGGTCTTTTGCGTCCTGCTGCGGTTACGGCCCGGGGGCTCGCGGGAGGCTGGCTGCGGTTTAGATCGCCGGTGCTCATGCGCGGGCTCCTTCCTGTTCCTGGTTGCTGCTCTGCTGACCGGCTTCGTTGCTGTGCCGCGTGGCGAGTCGAGAGCTGTGCGTGGGGGCCGGAGGCACCGTTGCGGGGGTTCGTCTGCCGAATTCCTCCCGGAGCGCGGGCAGCACCTGATCGCCGAAGAGGTCAAGCTGCTCGAGTACTGTACTCAGCGGCAGCCCGACGTGGTCGATCAGGAACAGCTGACGCTGATAATCACCGAAAGCTTCGCGGAAGGTCAAGGTTTTTTCGATGACCTCCTGCGGGCTGCCGACGGTCAACGGAGTCTGCGCCATGAAGTCCTCCATAGCAGGGCCGTGGCCGTAGACCGGCGCGTTGTCGAAATAGGGCCGGATCTCCCGGAGGGCATCTTGGGAGTTGGGCCACATGAAGAACTGACCGCCCACGCCGACAATGGCTTCCTGCGCACTGCCGTGGCCGTAGTGCTCGAAGCGTTCCCGGTACAGTTCGATCAGCTGCTGATAGTGCTCTTTGGGCCAGAAGATGTTGTTGGCGAAGTAGCCATCGCCGTAGTAGGCGGCGATCTCGGCGATTTGCGGGTGCGGATGGACCCGTGCTAGACGAAAGGCGGAACGCCGCCAATGGCCGAGGTGTTGCGGTGAAAGCTTCCAGGGGTGTTCTGTGCTTGCCCTGCCAGTTGATTACATCTTCGTCCCAGAGCCGCCGTAGCAGGGCGTAGTTCTCCAGGGTCAGCTCCAGGCTGTTCTCCGGATGCTTGCCGAACCAGGGATAGACCGGCGCGGTGTTCCCGCGGCCTAGGATCAAGTCCACCCGGCCATCTGCTAGATGCTGCAGCATGGCATAGTCTTCTGCGATCTTCACCGGGTCATTGGTGGTGATTAGCGTGGTGGAGGTGGAGAGGATGATCCGCTCGGTCTGCGCTGCGATGTACCCCAGCAGGGTTGTCGGAGAGCTGGGGACGAAAGGGGGATTATGGTGCTCGCCGGTGGCGAAGACGTCTAGGCCGATCTCCTCGGCATGCTTGGCGATGCGCACCATCGCTTTGATCCGCTCGTGCTCACTGGGCATACGATGGGTCGTAGGGTCCGGAGTGACATCACCAACAGTGAAGATGCCGATCTGCATGCTGGGCTCCTTTTGTCACCTTTCACCATACGCTGAAATACATGCGTTTGCATCTATTGAAGCGCTGCGGCCGAGGGACTCAATGCGAGGAGCGGCGCCCCCGGACTTTAGGGACCGCTCCCGTGGTCCAGTCCCGGGAGGCGAAATCATCGGCATTGCGCGCACTGCCCGCAGGGGCACCTGCCGGTTCTGGAACCTGCTGCAATTGCTTGAGCAGCGCCCGGCGCTCCCGGCCGCCTTCCACCAGACGGTAGAGCACCGGTACCAGGATCAGCGTCAGCACGGTTGACGAGATCAGGCCGCCGATCACCACGATGGCGAGCGGCTGGGAGATGAATCCTCCGCCTCCGGTGATGCCCAATGCCATCGGGATGAGCGCACAGATGGTGGCCAGGGCCGTCATCAGGATCGGCCGGAGCCGGTGCCGGGCACCGTACTCGATGGCTTCAGCCACGCTCAGGCTCGGCAGCATGCGCTTCCCATCGGGCCCTGGGCGCGGTCTGCGCGCCTGATTGATCAGATCGATGAGGACGATGGCATTCGTCACCACGATGCCCACCAGCATCAGCATGCCGATCAGCGAGGGTAGCCCGAGTGGAACCCCGGTGAGCAGCAGCAGGCCCACCGCTCCGGTGGCGGCGAAGGGGATCGAGACCAGCAGGATGAGCGGCTGGATCAGGGACTTGAACGTCGCGACCATGATGATGTAGACAATCGCTATCGCCGCGAGCAGCGCGAGGCCCAGCTGGTTGAAGGAGGTGCGCTGGTGAGTGGCGACGCCGCCGAGCTCCGTGCTGGCTCCGGCCGGCAGCTGGAGGCCTTCGAGCCGGCGCTCCACCCCGGCGCTCAGACCGCTGAGGTCATCGCCGGTGGGCGTCAGGGAGACCCTGGCCGTGCGCTGGCCATTGCTGGAAGTGATGCTGCTCGGCACCTGGACCTGTTCAACGGTCGCTACGCTGGAAAGCGGCACGGATTGGGAGCCTGCCGGGATCTCGGCAGCAGCCAGGGCCGCTACCGAATCGAATCTGGTTCCCTCGCCGATCTGCACTGTGTAATCGGAGGCATTGAGCCGAACGGTTCCGGCCGGAACCGGGCTGACCGTGGCGGCGAGAGCACCCGCGACCTGCTGCTCGTTGAGGCCCGCAGCAACGACTTTTGCCCGGTCTATCGTGACCTGGACCACCGGTGTCGCCGCTGCCAGATTGCTCACGACATCCCTGGCCTCCGGGAGATCCTGCAATGCCGAAAGCACCGTGTCATTGGCCTGCTGGAGATCCTCCATATTACTGGCCCAGACTCGTACGTCCGCGGTGCTCAAGGTGCCCAGCCCATAACCGGAGGCTCGCAGCTGCAGCGTCCCGGCGCCCTGGATTTCCTCCAGGGCCGAGCGGACCCGGCTTTGCAGCTGAGGCTGATTCTGCTTCTCATCGGTCACTATCTGGAAGCTCGAGCTAGAGGCACCCGCGGAAACCAGCGAGCCGATGCTGCCGGAAGCGTTTCCGACAGTGACCTGCACATCCTGGATCCCGTCGATGTCCTGGAGCACCTGTTCGACCTGCTCCGCAGCATCACTGGTGGCCTGGAGCGAAGTGCCCGGCGGCAGCGTCTGGGTGATGGACATCGAATTCTCACCCGAGTCGCCGAGCAGGTTCTGCGGCAGCAGGGGAATGACCACGATCGTTCCGATCAGGATCACGGCACCGACGCTGAGTGTCAGCACGGGGCGGCGCTGGGTCTGCTGCAGAACAGGGAGGTAGCCGCGCTGCAACCAGCCCTGGCGCTCTTTGCGCTCGGCTTCAGCCAGTATCCGGGCCCGGTCGCCAGCCGCCGGAGCGCTGCCGTTCTGCGGAGAGTGTAGGAACCAGTAGGCGAGTACCGGAACGATGGTCAGGGACACCAGCAGCGAGGCGAGCAGGGCGATGCTGACAGTCAGAGCGAAGGGCCGGAACAGCTCTCCGGCCAGTTCGCCCAAAAAGGCGATAGGAGCGAAAACGGCCACCGTGGTGAGCGTCGAGGCCGTCACAGCGCCGGCGACCTCCCAGATCGCAGAAGTGATCGCGGTGAGTTTGTCCTCGCCGTAGCTCTGATGCCGTTTGATGTTCTCGATCACCACGATGGAGTCATCTACCACCCGGCCGATGGCGATCGTGAGCGCGCCCAGGGTCATGATATTGAGCGAATAATTAGTGGCCCAGAGCCCGATCAGGGTGATCAGCAGGGACAGCGGAATGGAGACCGCGGTCACCAGAGTGGACCGCACCGAGAGCAGGAACAGCAGGATCACTAGAACCGCGAACCCCAGTCCCAGAAGCCCCTCGGTGCCGAGATCGTTGATGGACCGCTCGATGAAGGAGGCCTGATCGAAGACAGAGGTGAATTGCACCCCGGAAACGATGCTGTCGCTGATACCGGGCAGCGCCTCGGTCACGGCATGGGAGACCGCGACGGTATCCGCCTCCGGTTTCTTCGTGATCGAAAGCGCCAGGGTGGGCTGCCCATTGGTGCGCGTGATGGAGGTGACTGCGTCATCCTGCAGGGAGACTTCGGCCACCGAACCGATGGTCGCCGGGGCGCCTTCGGGCCGGGAGCCGCTCAGCGGCAGGTCGCGTACGGCGTCCAGAGAGGTGATCGGGCTACCGACCTGCACGGAGAGCGAGCTGTCCTCAGTGGTGATGCTGCCTGCGGAGACCAGATTCCCGTTGTTCTTCAGCGCATCGCTGATCGCGGTGACGCCGACCCCCGCGGCGGCGAGCTTCGCCGGATCCGGGGTGATCTGCAGGTGCTGACCATTCGTCCCGGTCACTTCGACGCCCCGAACCCCTTCAAGTTTTAGGAGCTGTGGGACGGCGACTCGCTGCAGCTGATCGCCGAGCTCGGAAAGCGATTGGTCCGAGGAGACCGCGATGTAGCGGATCGGCAGATCGCTGACACTGCCGATCACGGAGCGGGGTTCGGCGGCATCGGGCAGCTGACGGCGCACATTGGCGATTGCCCGATCGACTTGATTCCGGGCCCGGTCCAGATTCGTTCCGTACGCGAATGTCAGGTTGATCGTGGAGATTCCGCTCCGCGAGGTGGCCGTGGAGGACTGCAGATTCTCCACGGCGTTGAGCGCGCTCTCCAGGGGCCGGCTGACCTGGGCATCGATCACCTCGGGGGAGTCTCCCGGCATCGAGGTGACGACGGTGACCTGCGGGAACTCGATGGAAGGAATGAGCTCCTGTTTGAGCGAGCCCATCGCGATCACGCCGAAGACCGCGGCGAAAACGGTGATCAAGGCGATGAGGGCCCGGTTCCCCAAGGACAGCACTGCGAGTCGGAACATCGTCAATTCTCCAAGAGCGTAGGACGCAGGGACCCCCGGCCCCGAGCCGATTTTCTGAGGGCTCGCTGGCTAGCGAGCCTGATAACTCAGTTTCAGCACCTCTGCGGTCTGGTTCAGAGTCTGCTGAGCCAGATCCGCGTCTTCATGAAGTTTGCTGCCGAACGTCGGAATCATCATACCCAGCTTGTCCTGCCACTGGGTCTTAAATTCCCTGGGGAAACACCGTTCCAGGAGTTCAAGCATAATCGGCACCGCGGTCGAAGCCCCCGGTGAGGCTCCCAGGAGCGCACTGATCGAACCGTTTCTGGCCGTAATGACCTCGGTTCCGAACTGCAATACTCCACCGGCTCGGGAGTCCTTCTTGATGATCTGCACGCGCTGGCCGGCGGTGATGAGCTCCCACTGGGAGCCGTCTGCTTCCGGGAAGTATTCGTGCAGCGCATCGACCTTGGCCGAACGGGACTTCAGGACTTCCGTGATGAGGTACTTGGTCAGACCCAGGTTGTGCCAGCCCGCCGCGAGCATCGGCACGATATTCGACGGCCGAATGGAACCGGGCAGATCCCAGAGCGAGCCTGATTTGAGGAAGTTAGTGGAGAACCCGGCATAGGGGCCGAAGAGCAGAGCCTTCTTGCCATTGACGTAACGGGTGTCCAGATGCGGTACGGACATCGGCGGAGCACCCACGGACGCCTGGCCGTAGACCTTCGCGTGATGCTTTTCGCTGACCTCCGGTGCGGTGCATCGGAAGAACTGCCCCGACACCGGGAACCCGCCGTACCCCTTGCCCTCGGGGATCCCGGAACGCTGCAGCAGCGGCAGGGCCCCACCGCCGCCGCCGATGAAGACGAACTTCGCGCGGATGCTACTGCTCTCGCCGGAGCCGCCGTGCTTGAGCTTGAGATCCCAGCGCTTATCGCTGGTCCGCTTCAGGTCGGTGACCTCGGTGCCGTAGTTCACTTCGACCTGATGGGTCGTGAGGTAGTTCACCAGCTCTTTGGTGAGTCTGCCGAAATCGACGTCGGTGCCCTCTGTAGCCCTGGTGGCGGCTACTGGTACATCATCTCGCCGGCCGGACATCACCAGGGGAGCCCATTGCGCGATCTTGGCCCGGTCCTCGGAGTATTCCATGGAGGCGAACAGCGGGCTGCTCCTGAGCGCTTCAAAACGCTTCTTGAGGTAGTCCACATGGCCCCCGCCCATCACGAAGGACATATGCGGAACGGCGTGGATGAAGTGTTCCGGTGCCCCGATCAGACCCTCGCTGACCATATGCGCCCAGAATTGCCGGGAGAGCTGGAACTGCTCATTGATCTGGATGGCCTTAGCCGGGGCGACATTGCCGTCTTTGTCGATGGGGCTGTAGTTGAGCTCGCAGAGCGCGGAGTGACCGGTACCGGCGTTATTCCAGGGGCCTGAGGACTCCAGGGCGAGTTCTTCGAGTCGTTCGAAGAGGACAATGGACCAATCTGGCTGCAGCTGCCGGAGCATCGCTCCGAGCGTAGCGCTCATGATGCCGCCGCCGATCAGTACGACGTCAGCTTCCTTGGTCTGTGAAATGAAGGTCACGATTCATCTCCGATGCGATGCCATAGGGGGTAAGTTGCGCCTGCAATGTGAAGCTAATGCCCGTGATCGATTCATAGCCGGGGGATGCTCCGGTCGGGTCTACCGGGCATGGCCACAACATCGTGGAGCACGCCCATGAAGCGTATCGCGAGGCGTGGTTCCAGGCCTAAACGAGACGATCTGAAGCCTTCTGAAGGGCGGTCAGGGCCGGATCTTGATGCTGGTGAAGACCTCGTTGAGGACCGGGCTGATGGGGAAGTCCGAGACCTTGGGCGAAAGCGCCACCGCGGAAATCGGGAAGGCGATGGGGATAGCAGGTAGGGATTCTGCGAGGTCCCGATTGAGCTCCTGATAAGCCGCGCTGCGTTCAGGGCCGGCCGGAAGGGTTCTGGCCTGATTGACCTCGCGGATCAACTGCGGGTCTTTGAAATTAAGGGAGGCATTGGGGGCACCGAAGAGGGGCCCCAGGAAGTTATCCGGGTCTGCGTAGAGGCCGTTGGTGCCCAGCAAGAACAGATCGCTGCCCTGCCCTTGGCTTACCTGGTTGAGATAGCCTTTGGACCACTCAATGGGCACGGGTTTGATATTGAACCCGACCGCGGTGAGCTGGGCAGAGATATCCGCATAGATCTTCTCCGGCACCGGCAGGTACGGGCGGGTGACATCCAGCGGGTAGTAGAATTTGAGCTCCTCGCCTTGGTAGCCGGACTCAGCCAGCAGGCGCTTGGCCTCGGACTGGTTGTAGCTCGGCCCTGATACCTGGTTATTGAACCCGCTCAGCTTGGGCGGGATGAACTGGCCAGTTTTAGCCGAACCATCGAAGAAGTAGTTCTTGACCAGACTCTCTTTGTCGATGGCCATTGCTGCGGCTTGGCGGACATCAGCATCGGCGAGTACCGGATTGCTCTGGTTGATGCCCAGGTACATCACGGAGAAGGGATCCCGTTGGAGCACCTGGAATCCGCCGCGGACCAGTGAGTCCAGATTAGCGGTGGTCACCGAGTCGTAGCCGTCGATATCCCCGCGCAGCAGTGCCTGCAAGCGGTTCTGCGCTTTGGGGTAGGCGATGAATTCGATGGTCTCGATCTGCGGCGGAGCACCCTCATCGGTTCCCCAGTAGCCAGGATTCTGCACCAGGGTCACGGTGCTGCCTTCCCAATTGGAGAACTGATAGGGGCCGGTGCCCACCGGGCTCAGGCCGAACGCCGAGACCGCAGTACCGCCCACGGTCTGGTCGAGGACATCGGCGGTCTTGTCTTTCAGCGCGGCGGGGGAGGCGATGCCGAAGGCTGGGCTGGTCAGGGCGTCGATGAACCCGGTCAGCGGGGAACTGAGGGAGACCATCGCGGTCATCGGATCCGGCGCGGAGCAGCCCTGATATACGGAATTGCCGGCGTCATTCGCGAAAGCCTTGAAGACATTCTGAAAAGCCGTTGGGAACCCGGTGGTGCCGCTCTGCCCGGACCCGTTCTGCGCGGGATAGTTGAACCAGCGCTCGAAGTTCGCGCACACTGCGGCGGCGTCGAAGGCAGTGCCATCCTGGAACTGTACGCCTTCCCGCAGCGCAAACTGGTACCCGTCCCCCTCTTCCAGAGATTTCCAGGAGGTAGCCAGTGCGGGTGCGGCACTGCCGTTATTGGGGTCGACGGTCACCAAACCTTCGAAAATCTGCCTGGTGATCCGGAGCGAATCCAGATCGTCGCTAGCCAAAGCCGGATCCAGGCTGCTGGGAGTCGCGGCGGTACCGAAGCTGAAGACAGTTGGGGCTGGAGTGCTGCTTCCCGTGCCCGTGCTGGTGCCAGTGTCATTGGCATTCGGCACGGTAGTGCAGCCGGCGAGGCCCAAGGCCAGAAGTCCGGTGGCTATCCGGAACAGGCCTGTTCTAGCACGCACGCGGGCCTCCATCCTGCAAGATACCCATCCTCGAAGAGCACCGAGGACAGAGAAGATCATGAGCCGACGGTCGGCCCAGAAACGAAATACGATTTATCTAGTATAGACGGGCGGGGCAGCTTTTGGCTTCCGCGGACATGCGACCCGGCCCTACTCTCAGCTTCGACTGAGGAACCGCTAGGCAAAAACTGATGTTTTCGAGGTTCTGCCTCAATGGACTAGCGTGGAGCCATGGCGATCAGTAGCCCACCCGGTTCCGCTGCGATCCGGGCAGCGAGTCTTGCCGCATTGTTCCTGACCATGCTGCTGACTTTGTCCGCCTGCGCCTTGGGGCACGGTTCGACCGCAGCGGGTTGGCTTTCGCCCGGCGGCGCTTCTGATAATGGCTCTGCCGGTAATTCTGCTGATAACGGAGCTGCTGCTGAAGCGGGCAATGAAGCGGACGGCGATGCAGAGGATGATACAGAGGCAGCGGATCCAGAGCCGCCATTCCTCCTGGGGGATCCCCAGGCGAGCCAGCTGATCGTGCTGATCGGGGACTCCATCTCCACCGGCTTCCAGACCTCCATCGCCGATTCCTGGCCCAATGTACTGGTTCAGGAACAAGCTGACGAGGGCAGCCCGGTGCGTCTGCGAAATGCAGCCGAAAACGGCGCAGGTTATCTGGTGCCGGGTGAATATGGGAGGGACTTCGGGGAGCAAGCAAGCAGCGCTCTAAGCCCCGACGCCTCGGTGGTTTTGGTCTACGGCTCGGAGAACGACATCGGCATGGATCTTTCCGATATTCCTGAGCAGATGAAGCAGATCGCGGAGGAGGTCTCGCAGCGCGCGCCAGCGGTGAAACTGGTTTTCGTCGGGCCGGCTTCCTACTCAGAAGATGTCGACCCTGAACTTCAGGCCGTCCGTGACGAGATAGCACAGGGGGCACAGAATCTCGATGCCCTTTTCCTCGATCCGATCGAGGAAGGCTGGATCATGGGCCGCGAGGACGAATTGATCGGGCCCGATGGAACCCACCCGTCAGTGGCCGGGCATCAATATCTAGCGAAGAAGTTCGAAGCCTTGTTGGAACCACTACTGCAAACGCAGGTAGCTGTTTGAGTGAAGTAAGTGCGCGAGGCGGGACTCGAACCCGCACGTCCGAAGACACCAGAACCTAAATCTGGCGTGTATACCAATTTCACCACTCGCGCTTGCCCAGCTCGCAATGACGAGCACATAACAGTGTAGTAGTTATTCAGGGTCAGTAGCTATTCTGGGGCTTTGTTGGCACTGCCGCGACGTTAGTGCCCCAGAGTCGTTCAGGCGTCGTCCAGCCCCAAATCTCGCCGCAGCTTCGCGACATGCCCGGTGGCGCGGACATTGTATTGCGCTAGTTCCACTGTCCACTCCGGGCTGAGCACGAAGGTGGAGCGGATCAGGCCTTCGTAGGTCTTGCCGTAGTTCTTCTTCTCTCCCCAAGCCCCGTAGCTCTCTGCCACGTGGTGATCCGGATCAGAGAGCAGCGGGAAATTGAGCGCCTCCGCCTCGACGAAACGAGCCAGCTTCTCCGGCTGATCAGGGGAGATGCCTATCACCGCATAGCCCGCAGACTTCAGGGAGTTCAGATTATCCCGGAAATCGCAGGCTTGTTTGGTGCAACCTGGAGTCGCCGCGGCCGGATAGAAGTAGATGATGGTCTGCTGCCCGGCGAATTGCACTGAATCGACCGTCTGGCCCGTGGCATCGCTGAGACTGAAAGCAGGTGCAGTATCTCCTGGGGATAACCGGAAGTTAGCGGTTGAGGTATTCATCATGGCTCCTGTTCGCTTGCTTTTCCCAGCGTACCTAACGCTGCATCCGCCGGGGGAACGGTCTCCGCTGCCACCCGGTGCTGTTCGATGCTGCCGAACCGGCCCTGGCATTATTGCAACCGGCATTGTTGATATTTACTCCAGATGATTCGGCATGATGCGTGATTTTTCTTCACTAGGCGGGTGAATAATACCGGTTATTCGATAGAGTGGTGACAAGGAGTACGCCTTAAGTGTTATTCGGTCATCAGAATGATCGGATTCAACTGGGCTCGGTGCTATGGGGGCGCGCTGGCGGGGTACCGCTGGGTAATCCAGGGGTATGCGGGCTGCTTCCATCGAACCGCACCGACCTGGGTGGGTCTATGAAGATGACGAGGAATGTGATGACATTGCCGGAAGCAAAGGCATTGGTACGTAGGCGCGGCACCAATCTGCCGCGTATGGGGGATTTTAATCTGTCCGTAATTCTGGACGCTATCCGGCGCAGCCCAGATGGCTTGAGTAGGGTGGAGCTTGCTGGGATCGTGGGCCTCGCGGCGCAGACGGTATCCAATATCTGCCGCCGTCTCCTGGATCAGAAATTGATCGTCGAAGCCGGTAAGTACGGCAACGGGCCGGGTAAACCGAGGACTATCCTCAGGCTAAACCCGAGTGGTATGTACGCTCTGGGGGTGCATCTGGATCCGGCGGAAACAACATATGCACTACTGGACTTGACCGGCGCGGTAGTTGCTCACCGGGCGTTGCCCACCGCTGAAGGGCCGAAGGCGGTGATCGCTCAGATCGCCAAGGAGACCGAGTCCATCGTCAAGGAATTCCAGGTGCCCCGGGCTAAGATCGCGGGCCTCGGCGTTGCCTCACCAGGACCTATCAACGGCCCTGCCGGCGAAGTGGTCGACCCGCCGCATATGCCGGGCTGGGGCAAAGTCGAGCTGCGAAAAGAGCTCAGCGAAGCGGTTGACTTACCGGTGATCCTGGATAAGGACGTCACCGCAGCAGCGGTCGCCGAGATCTGGTCCGGTGGCCAGTCCGGTGCGGGTAGCTTCATTTTCGTCTATATGGGCACCGGGATCGGCTCGGGCATTGTGCTCGAAGATGAGGTGGTCCGGGGCAGTTCGGGTAACGCGGGTGAAGTCGGGCTCTTCATCACCGACCGTGAGAGCACCAGGGAAGTCGACGGCTTCCGCGGCCGGGTCAAGGGCAGTTGCATGCCGGAAGATATCGTCACCGAGGCCGTTGAGGCCGGCGTGAAGGCATTGAGCAAACTCAAGAGCGCTTCGCTGCAGGAGCAGATGGCGGCACTCGCCGAGGCTGCGCAAGCCGGTGATGCGGCGGCGCGGGAGATCATGGATCGTACCTTGGACCGTTTCGCCACGCTGCTGTCGGCGCAGGTGAACTTGCTGGATGTCGATCATGTGGTTTTCGGCGGCCCGTACTGGAAGTATTTCCAGGATCTTTTTCTGGCCGAGCTGCCGGCCCGGCTTGCGGACTTCAGCGCGACCACGAAAGTGCATAGTCTGAAAGTTATGGGAACCGCAGTGCCCAAGAACGTCGGCGCAGTCGGCGCGGCCTGCCTGGTACTGGAGGAGAGTTTCGGGCCGCATGCTTCGTCCCTGATGCTCGCGGCCAACGCCTGAGCCAGACGCCGCACTAAGCCTGCTGAGAGTGGGGCTCCGGAACCGGAGCCCCACTCTCAGCGCTTTCCGGCCGGGCGTAAGACTCTGACTTATTGTCGAAATCTGTTGCCTTTGGTCCAGAGCCTTCTTAGGATCAGAGAAGAACTACAGTGCCCCGCTTCGCTTCGGCACTGATTCTTGATGTCAGCGATCCCCGGCATCCGGGGGTGTGGGTGCCCCCATGAGGGTCTGACATTTGCTGTTCGTCCTCGTGTCCTGCCAAAGGGCCACCTACGGGACGGGCTTTCCATATCTGAATTCCCGCGCGTCCAGCCGGGTCAGTGCACGAAGGAATGCAAATGTCACCACCGAACCTTGCTCTGCCACCCGCTCCGCCGGCGCTTTCCTACGAACTCTTTCCACCCCGGACCCCTGCCGCCGCGGATAGCCTCTGGGAGACCATCCGGGCTCTGGAGAGCACTCATCCCGACTATGTTTCTGTGACCTACGGTGCCAGCGGCTCTAACCGGGATACCGCAGTGAGCCTGCTGCGCCAGCTGCAGGAGACCTCCCTGCGCCCGCTCGCGCATCTGACCTGTATTGGCAATACGGCTCAAGAATTGGCTCTGCTCATCGCCGAGTTACTGGACCACGGCGTGCGCGGCATACTGGCTCTGCGCGGAGACCGGGCCCCGAGCCAAACGAGGGCATCGGAGCAGCCCGATGAGCGCGGCCTGCTTCATGCGCAGGACCTCGTCGAACTGATCCGGCGCGTAGAGCAGCGCCGCTCTGCGCTGCTCGCGGCAGGCAAATTGGCTATCGGAGTGGCGGCATATCCGGCCAAGCATCCGGAGTCACCGGATAGCGCTCACGATATCGAGGTGCTCCTTGCCAAGCAGCGCTCCGGGGCTGATTTCGCGATCACTCAGGTGTTCTTCCACCCCGCCGAGTACGAGGATCTGCTGAGCCGGGCGCAACGGGCGGGAGTCAGCATTCCGATCATTCCGGGGCTCATGCCGCTCACCAGTCTGGTCCGGTTGCGCAGGCTTGCCGAGCTCAGCGGGGCAGCTCCGGATGAGGCCCTCCTGGCGGAGTTGGCCGCAGTCGATGATGATGCTACCCGCCGTCGCATTGGAGTCGCCGCGACCGTACGGCTGGCACGGGTAGCGCTGGAGGCCGGCGCACCGGGAATCCACCTTTACACCTTCAACGAGCACCGTAGTGCACTCGACGTTTTGGAACGTCTGGACTTACCCAGGCCGGCGGCTTAAGTTCTCGCCCCTTCCCCTGTCATTGCCCGCACCCCACAGAACTATTTTCATTTTGGAGGACCCCATGACCTCATCAGCACAGCATCGCGAATTCACGGCCGCGCAGAGCTCCCAGGGGCATCAAGCCGGTGGCAACGCCATGGCGACGAGCTTTCCGACAGCCACGATTCTGGGTTACCCGCGTATCGGATCGCGACGCGAGCTGAAAAGAGCCCTCGAGTCGTACTGGGCCGGCCGGATCGACGCCGAAGAGTTCCAAGCCGAGGCCCGCCGCTTGCAGCTTGCGGCGGCCAGGCACCTGATCGCGACCGGGCTGACTGGTGCCGGGGCGATTCCTGGAGACTTCTCTGCCTACGATCAGGTGCTCGACGCGGCTGTCCTTTTAGGTGCGATCCCGGTGCGCTTCGAGGATTTGCGCGACTCCAGCGGTCAGCTGGATACCGCGGGGTACTTCGCTTTGGCCAGGGGTGACGAGCATCGGCTGCCGCTGGAGATGACCAAGTGGTTCGATAGCAATTATCACTACCTGGTTCCGGAGGTCGGCCCGCAGACCCAGTTTTCGCTCAGTTCGCGGCACCTTCTGGACGATACCCGGGCGCTGCTTGAGCAAGGCATCGACAGCCGTCCTTATCTTCTGGGGCCCGTCTCTTTTCTGTTGCTGAGCAAAGCAGAGCAGGGCGCCCCGCAGGATTTCCAGCCGCTCAACCGGCTCGCGGATCTGCTGCCCGTCTACACCGAATTCCTCAATGCACTGGCCGGAGCAGGGGTCTCATGGGTACAGCTCGACGAGCCGGCGCTCTGCGCAGACTGGGCAGTGCCAGAGGCGGAGATCCTTGCTGCCACCGCCGAGGCCTACCGAGTGCTCAGCACTCTGCCAGCACAGCAGAAGCGTCCTAGAATTCTGGTCAGCACGCCCTATGGCAGCGTCGGTGCCGCGCTGCCGATACTGGCAGGGGCTCAGATCGAAGCTCTGCACCTGGACCTGGTCCGCGGCGGCATCCCCGAAGACCTACCTGCGCTGGCCGCCGGGCTGGCCGGCACCACGCTGGTCGCCGGGGTGGTTGACGGACGCAATATCTGGCGCAATGATCTGGCTGCCTCAGCAGCGGTGCTGGAAGAACTCCGCGATACCGGAATCGACGTCGCGGTCTGCACCGCGACATCCACTTTCCACGTCCCGTACGATGCCGCCGCTGAGGACCGGCTGGACCCGGTGCTGCGCAGCTGGCTGGCGTTCGCAGACCAGAAGATCACCGAAGTTCTGACCCTGGCACAGCACCTGAAGAACCCCGCGTCGGTCGTAGAGCGGATCGAGGCCAGCACCGCGCTGCTCGTCTCACGCGCCGATGCTCGCGGGGTATGGCAGCCAGCGGTGAGGCAGCAGCTGGCGGAGCTTTCTGCGGCGGATTTCGAGCGCGTCGACTACGGCCGCCGGGCAGCATCGCAAGCGGCCAGGCTCTGCCTGCCGGAGCTTCCCACGACAACTATCGGCTCCTTTCCGCAGACCCCGCAGATCAGATCAGCCCGGGCTCGCAACGCCAGGGGAGAGCTGAGCGGTGCGGAGTACCGGCAGCTGCTCCGGGAGGAGATCCGCAGGGCAGTGGACCTCCAAGAGGAGCTGGGTCTGGATGTTCTGGTGCACGGCGAAGCAGAGCGCAACGATATGGTGCAGTACTTCGGAGAGCAATTGGCAGGCTTCGCGATCACCCAGCAGGGGTGGGTGCAGTCCTACGGCAGCCGTTGCACCCGGCCTTCGATTCTCTGGGGGATGTTGTCCGGGAGGAGCCGATGACGGTGGAGTGGAGTGCTTTCGCGCAATCTCTGACGTCTAAACCGGTCAAAGCCATGCTGACGGGGCCTGTCACCATCCTCGCCTGGTCGTTCGTCCGGGAGGATCAGCCGCTTTCGGATACCGCGCGTCAGGTGGCTCTCGCGCTCCGGCAGGAGATCTCCGATCTCGAAGCCGAGGGTCTGCGAATCATCCAGGTCGATGAGCCCGCTTTGCGCGAGCTGCTGCCGCTGCGCCGGGCGGATCGCCAAACCTACCTGGACTGGGCCGTTGCCGCTTTCCGGCTGGCGACTTCCGGTGCGGATGAGAGCACTCAGGTGCATACGCATTTGTGTTATTCGGAGTTCGGCGAAGTTATCGAGGCGATCGATGGGCTCGATGCGGATGTCACGTCGATCTAAGCCGCTCGTTCCCGGATGGAAGTGGCCGCGGATCTGGGGGAGTACGGCTTCAGCAGGGCAGTGGGCCCTGGTATCTACGATATCCACTCACCACGGGTGCCGGGGCAGGGTGAACTGACCGGGTTGCTGGAGACGGCACTGGCCCGGATTCCCGTGCGCCAGCTCTGGGTGAACCCTGATTGCGGGTTGAAGACCAGGGGGTACTCGGAGGTTGAGGCGTCGCTGCGGAATCTGGTGCTGGCTGCCGAAGCGGTGCGGGAGCAGATCGGTGAGCGGCTTGCCGGCGACGGGCGGAAGAACCAGCGGGAAGGGAACTGACACTGGTCAGATAAGTTACTGATAGGTAAGTTAGGTTCATGAGTACCGTGACGTCAGGCAAAGAGGCTGAGGGCTCCACCGACAGCTCGAGAGCCGGCACAGGGCAGACCGAGCAGCAGACTGGACAAGGCACTGGAAAACCAGGGAAACCTGGGGAATCTGGAAAACCCAGCGCAGCGGAAGCGGCCGCTGCGGCGGTGGCCGCAGCCCGGGGGGTCTTCGACTCCGGAGCAACCAGGAGTCTGGACTGGCGGGTATCACGGCTGCGAGACCTGCAGCGGATGCTGACCGAGAACACCGAGGAGTTCCTCGATGCGCTGCAACAGGATTTAGCCAAACCCGTCGATGAGTCCTGGCTGACCGAGGTGGGGTTCACCGGAACCGAGCTCAGCCATACTCTGAAGCATCTGCGCCGCTGGCTCAGACCGGAGCGTACTACCGTGCCCCTGGCCCTGCAGCCGGCCAGCGCCCGGATCGCTTACGAGCCTTACGGAGTGGTGCTGATCATCACCCCGTGGAACTATCCGGTGCAGCTGGCGCTCGTGCCGCTCATCGGAGCCCTGGCCTGCGGCAATACCGCGGTGATCAAACCCAGCGAGCTGGCTCCGGCTGTCTCCGCACTGCTGGCCCGGCTGCTTCCGGAGTATCTGGGTGCAGCCGTGCAGGTCGTGGAGGGCGCTGTGGAGGAGACTACGGAACTGCTCGAGCAGAAGTTCGACTACATCTTCTACACCGGCAATGGTGCTGTGGGTCGGATCATCATGAGTGCCGCCGCCCGGCAGCTGACTCCGGTGACCCTGGAGCTGGGCGGTAAATCCCCGGTGTACGTCGATGAGACCGTTGATCTCCGGGCTGCTGCCGCGCGGATCGCCTGGGGCAAGTACCTCAATGCAGGCCAGACCTGTGTCGCACCCGATTACCTACTGGCTACGCCGCATGCCAAGGCGGAGCTGGAGCGGCTGCTGCCGGAGGCGATCGCCGATTTTTTCGGGCCGGAGCCTGCGCTGAGCCCGGATTACAGCCGGATTGTGAACTCCCGGCATCACGATCGGCTCATGGCTTTACTGGACGGGGCCACGCCGGTCGCCGGCGGCGATGCGAAAGCGGAGGAGCGCTATATCGCGCCGACGGTCCTTCAGGCGGGCCCGGATGACGCGGTGATGCAGGAGGAGATCTTCGGGCCGATCCTGCCGGTGCTGGAGGTGGCCGGCTCGGAGGAAGCGGTCAGCTTCATCAATCAGCGCGATAAGCCGCTGGCCTTCTACGTCTTCAGCCGGGATCGGGAAACCCGCAGGGCCTTCACCGAACGGACCTCATCCGGGGCCCTGTGCTTCGGGGTACCGGTGGCGCAGCTGCTGGTACCCGGACTTCCCTTCGGTGGCGTCGGGCCGAGCGGGATGGGGGCTTATCACGGCAAGAACTCGATCGAGCTCTTCAGCCATCGCAAATCGATTCTGGACAAACCGCTGTTCCCAGACACGCTGAAGTTCATCTATCCGCCGTTCACGCCGTTCAAACGCCAGGTGATCACCCGGCTGGCGGCGCGGATCGGCGGTGGCGCCCGGGCTGTGCAGAAGCGTCTGAAGAAACGCTGATCGCCTCGGCGTACCCCATGCTGAGCAGCTCGACGAAATTCGCCAGGGCTGCCGGGTCCCGTGGCGTGCCACGGTCGGCACGGGACCTTTGCGCGGTTCCCTCGCCCGGCTCCCCGCCGGTATCCCTGGGGAACAGCGCGAAGATGGAGCGGGCGATCCGGAATTCCGGAACATCGACGACGACCAGGTCCGCATCGCTCGTCCGCAGGACGAGATCCGGCACCAGAGCCGCACCCACACCGACCGAGCTGAGTGCCAGGCTCGCGGTGAAGTCATCGCTGTATGTGACGACCTGGGGGCGCAAATTGCAGGACCCGAAAAGCCGTTCGATCACCATCGCATCCGGGGTGCCCGGATGGTGCATGATCCAGGGCAGCTCATCGAGCTGAGCGGTAGTTATCGTGGCACCGTCCCGGATGCCCCAGGAGCGCGGCAGCACCACCCGGAACTGATCGTCGGCAACCCATTGCCGGTCCAGGGTATGCGGCCAGGCGAGCCCTGATTGGCCTACCTGGTAGACGAGCGCGATATCCAGATCGCCTTCAGCGCGCAGGCCCTGGAGCGTCTGCGCGGGCTCCGCCACCCGGAGCCGCAAGGACCAATCCAGTTTCTGCCAAGCCTCGGTCTCCAAGACCTTGGGCAGCACATAGGTGGCGAGCGAGGGGAAGAGCCCCAACCGCAGTTCCTGAGTGGTGCGTTCGGCCGCTTTGCCGGCTGCTGCGAGCAGAGCGTCCAGGTCAGTGAGCACTTTGGCCGCGTGCCGGATCATCACATTGGCGGCTTCGGTCATCTGAATGGATCGTGCGGAGCGCTCGAAGAGCCGGACTCCGGCATCCCGCTCCAGCGCCGACATCTGCTGGGATACGGCTGAGGCGGTGTACCCCAGATGCGTTGCGGCAGCACTGAATGAACCCCACCGGGAGACTTCCAGCAGAGTCCGCAGATGCGTCGGATTGACCACGGGGATTCCTTCCGGATTCGATGAGGTTCAGCTCAAACGTCCTGAGACTGGCATAGTACTGGCATGGCGGAGCAAACAGTAAAGCGGTCGGCAGCCAAACCAGCAGACAAAGCAGACATAGCATCAGCGGGGGCACCAGAAGGTGGTCCAGGGCGGCTGGAACCTGGCCCGCTGGGAGAAGTACACCGAGATTCCCCTGGCGGTCGGAGCGCTGCTGTTCTTGATCGGATATGCCATCCAGATTCTTTTCGATATCTCAGACGGTCAGATCCTAGCCCTCGATGTGCTGCTGATCGGGCTCTGGATGCTCTTCGGCATCGACTATTTCGTGAGCTGGTATCTGGCGGAGAATCGCAGTAGCTGGTTCTGGCGGCATGTGCATCTGCTCCTGATGCTGATCCTGCCGGTCCTGCGCCCGCTGCGACTACTGCGGTTGATACCGCTTCTGTCGGTACTCCAGGGCCAGGCCAGATCGCGTTTCCGGGAGCGGGTCAGCGTTTACCTGCTGGGAAGCACCATCCTGCTCGTCCTGATCGGCGCTCTCGCCGTGCTCGATGCTGAACAAAACGATCCGGAGAGCAATATCCGCAACTTCCCGAATGCTCTGTGGTGGGCCATCGTCACCGTCACCACGGTGGGTTACGGCGACTTCTATCCGGTGACTCCGATGGGCCGGCTCATCGCGATAGCGCTGATGGTGGCCGGGATCTCCGCCCTGGGTGTGATCACCGGCGCCCTGGCCTCGTGCTTCATGGAGAGGATCAGCCAAGAAACCGCTCAGGGGAAGTCAGCCGGGCAAGCGGACGGCGGCGCTGACGCTGACCCCGATGCCGAGCTGATGGCAGAGATGCGTGCACTGCGTGAGGAGAACGCCCGGTTGCGACACGCCCGGCACGATTTCGACACGCCGTGACTTTATGCACCGCGAGTGTTCCACAGGGTGTGGGTAACGTCGCAGGATCCACGGATTTCTCAGGTTTTTCAACGCCTTGCCTGTGGACTATCGGTGCACAAAATGACATACTTGTAATACATCATCTTGGGGTCCGAGCAATCGAACATCACTATATGTAGTATCGAACGTGCAGCCTGATACGGCCTGGTGCAGATTCTGGAACAGGATCTCAAGACAGGCAGTGCGGCTTGCGGGAATACTACGAAGATTTCAGAGAACATACGCAGACGGCGATTCCCGTAATCATGGGGTCCGGGGGAGTGATCCCCCCGTCGATGGGAGAAGAAGGATCATGACGGTCACGGTATACACCAAGCCAGCGTGCGTGCAGTGCAACGCCACTTACCGAGCGCTGGACAAAAAGGGCATCGCTTACCAGAGCATCGATCTCTCGCAGGACCCCGAAGCCCTCGAGCGAGTACAGGCGCTGGGCTACCTGCAGGCCCCGGTCGTCGTCACCGAGCAGGATCACTGGTCCGGCTTCCGTCCGGACAAGATCGACCAGCTCGCAGGGAACTCCCAGAACGGCGCGAGCTCAGTAGCATGAGCAACGGGGCCGCCGCCTCCTTGGATTCGGTGGGCCGGCTCGCCCCCAGGGAGCAAGCTCCGGAATCAGTTTCGGATCAGTTGATCTACTTCTCTTCGGTCTCCGGGAACACGCATCGTTTCGTAGAGAAGCTGAAGATGAAAGCCGCAAGGCTCCCAGTGCTGAGCAAAGCGGAGACCCTTCGCGCACAGCAGCCCTTCGTCCTGGTGCTTCCCACGTACGGCGGAGGCAACGGGCTCGGGGCGGTGCCGAAGCAGGTGATCAAGTTCCTCAACCTGACGGAGAACCGCTCCTTACTACGAGGCGTGATCGCCGCAGGCAATACGAACTTCGGGGATGCGTACTGCTTAGCCGGTGACATCGTCGCCGAGAAATGCTCAGTACCCCTTCTTTATCGATTCGAACTCATGGGCACCTCAGAGGATGTCACCCGGGTTCAGCAGGGATTGGAACAGTTTTGGACACGACAACCGCGGAGCCGCTGACCATGCAGACGGATACCACGACAGATACCCCGCCGGCAGCGAGCGAGCAGACGCCTGCCAAGTATGAGGGCCTAGGCTATCACGAACTCAACGCGATGCTCAATCTCTACGATGCCGAAGGGAAGATCCAGTTCGCTGCGGATCGGGAAGCAGCGCATCAGTACTTCCTCCAGCACGTAAACAACAACACGGTCTTCTTCCACGACCTCGAAGAGAAGCTCGACTATCTGGTGAAGAACGAGTACTACGAGCGGGAGACCCTCGATCAGTACACGATGAACTTCATCCGGGATCTCTTCAAGCGCGCCTACGCCAAGAAGTTCCGCTTCGAGACCTTCCTGGGCGCTTTCAAGTTCTACACCTCGTACACGCTGAAGACCTTCGATGGCCAGCGCTACCTCGAGCGTTATGAAGACCGGGTCTGCATGGTCGCCCTGCACCTTGCCCGCGGAGACCAAGAACTGGCCACCCAGCTCGTCGACGAGATCATCGATGGCCGCTTCCAGCCGGCTACCCCGACCTTCCTCAACGCCGGCAAGCGGCAACGCGGCGAGCTCGTCTCCTGCTTCCTGCTGCGCATCGAGGACAATATGGAGTCCATCGCACGGGGCATCAATTCGGCGCTGCAGCTTTCCAAGCGCGGCGGCGGCGTGGCGCTATCGCTCACCAATATCCGGGAGCACGGGGCCCCGATCAAGCAGATCGAGAACCAGTCCTCTGGCGTCATCCCGGTGATGAAGCTGCTCGAAGACAGCTTCTCCTACGCCAATCAGCTGGGCGCCCGGCAGGGTGCCGGTGCCGTGTACCTGCACGCCCATCACCCGGACATCCACCGCTTCCTGGATACCAAGCGCGAGAACGCCGATGAGAAAATCCGGATCAAGACACTCTCCCTGGGCGTGGTGGTACCGGATATCACCTTCGAGCTAGCCAAGAAGAACGAGGACATGTACCTCTTCTCGCCCTATGACGTGGAAAAAGTCTACGGCGTGCCGTTCTCCGATATCTCGGTGACCGAGAAGTACTACGAGATGGTCGATGACGCGCGGATCAAGAAGAGCAAGATCAGCGCCCGCGAGTTCTTCCAGACCCTCGCGGAGATCCAGTTCGAATCCGGTTACCCGTACATCATGTTCGAGGACACCGTGAACCGCGCCAATCCGGTGGCGGGCAAGATCACGATGAGCAATCTCTGCTCCGAGATCCTGCAGGTCTCCTCGCCGTCGCTGTACAACGACGACCTCAGCTATGCCGAGATCGGCAAGGATATCTCCTGCAACCTCGGCTCCATGAACATCGCCAAGACCATGGACTCACCGGACTTCGGCTCATCCATCGCGACCTCGATCCGTGCACTGACCGCGGTCTCGGAAATGTCCGACATCCGCTCCGTGCCTTCGGTCTCGGAAGGCAATGCGCAATCCCACGCCATCGGCCTGGGCCAGATGAACCTGCACGGCTACCTGGCCCGGGAGCGGGTCCACTACGGCAGCGAAGAAGGCCTCGACTTCACCAACATCTACTTCTACAGCGTGCTCTACCACGCGCTGCGGACCTCGAACCAGCTCGCGATGGACAGAGGGCAGGCCTACGGCGGCTTCGAGAACTCCAAGTACGCCAGCGGCGAGTTCTTCGACAAATACACCGACCCTCACACCGAGTGGATTCCGCAGACGGAACGGGTCAAGGAACTCTTCGCTAAGATCCATATCCCCACTCGCGAGGACTGGCAGGAGCTCAAAGCCTCGGTCATGGAGCACGGAATCTACAACCAGAACCTCCAGGCGGTTCCGCCGACCGGCTCGATCAGCTACATCAACAATTCGACATCCTCGATCCACCCGGTGGCCTCGAAGATCGAGATCCGCAAAGAAGGCAAGATCGGCCGGGTCTACTACCCGGCACCGTACCTGAACAACGACAACCTGGAGTACTACCAGGATGCCTACGAAATCGGCTACGAGAAGATCATCGACACCTACGCCGCAGCGACCCAGCACGTGGACCAGGGCCTGTCCCTGACCCTGTTCTTCAAGGACACGGCCACCACCCGGGATATCAACAAGGCGCAGATCTACGCCTGGCGCAAAGGGATCAAGACGATCTACTACATCCGGCTGCGCCAGCTGGCTCTCGAGGGCACCGAAGTAGAGGGCTGCGTTAGCTGCATGCTGTGAGCTTCGGGCGGTGCCTGCAGGCACCGCCCGAAGACAACGATCCAGGACTGACTGTTAGCAGGAAAGAAGAGAGATGACCCCCGATAAGCTCAAGCTGGTCGATCACGTGCAGGCGATCAACTGGAACCGGATCCAGGACGATAAAGACGTAGAGGTCTGGAACCGACTCGTCAATAACTTCTGGCTCCCGGAGAAGGTACCGCTCTCCAATGACGTGCAGTCCTGGGGCACGCTGACTGCTGAGGAGCAGCAGCTCACCATGCGGGTCTTCACCGGCCTGACCCTCCTGGACACCATCCAGGGCACGGTAGGTGCGGTGAGCCTCATCCCGGATGCGCTAACCCCACATGAGGAGGCGGTGTACACCAATATCGCCTTCATGGAGTCGGTGCACGCCAAGAGCTACTCCTCGATCTTCTCCACGCTGTGCTCTACGAAGGAGATCGACGAGGCCTTCCGCTGGTCCGTAGAGAACGAGAACCTGCAGAAAAAAGCCCGGATCGTCATGGACTACTACCAGGGAGATGAGCCGCTCAAACGGAAAGTCGCCTCCACCTTGTTGGAGTCCTTCCTCTTCTACTCTGGCTTCTATCTGCCAATGTACTGGTCCTCCAGGGCCAAACTGACGAACACGGCAGATCTCATCCGGCTGATCATCCGGGATGAAGCCGTGCACGGCTATTACATCGGCTACAAGTTCCAGCGCAACTTGGAGCTGGTGAGCGAGGAGAAACGCGAGGAGATCAAGAACTACACCTTCGATCTCATGTACGAACTGTACGAGAACGAGGTCCAATACACCCACGATCTCTACGACAGCGTCGGCCTGAGCGAAGACGTGAAGAAGTTCCTGCACTACAACGCCAACAAAGCCCTGATGAATCTGGGCTACGAGGCGATGTTCCCCTCCTCGGTCACGGACGTGAATCCGGCGATCCTCTCTGCCCTGTCGCCGAACGCCGATGAGAATCACGACTTCTTCTCCGGCTCAGGTTCTTCCTACGTCATCGGCAAAGCGGTCAACACCGAGGACGAGGACTGGGAGTTCTGAGCGCTTCATCGTGATGTGGCCTCCGGCATAGTGCCCGCTCAGCGCATCATGAGAGGATAACGGCATTGTGGATTACTTCCTGTCATTGCCGTTCGGCCTAGCTGTTGCCGCGCTTTTCGTGATCGTGATGCTCAGGGCCAATGCCACCTACTGGGCTGGGCGTGGGGCAGTCGCCGGAGGGCGGCGCACCAGAATGCGCCGTTATCTCGACTCACCCGGCATGGCCCGGGCCGAGGAGCTCGTGGCGCGCTGGGGTGCTATCGCTGTCAGCCTGTGCTTCTTGACCGTGGGCCTGCAGACGGCCATCAATTTCAGTGCCGGTGCTACCCGCATGCCGTATCCCAGCCGGTACCTGCCGGCTGTCGTCGTCGGTTCGGTGCTCTGGGCGCTGCTGTACGCCACCGTCGGCTTGGCCTTCTTTACCGCGGCTATCGATATGATTGGCGGAGAGCCCGGGGTTATGCTCGCCCCGCTGGGCTTGGTCGTCGTCATCACGGTGACTCTTCTGTTCCGCCGCAGGATGACGCAGCGCGCCAACGATTCCGAGCGGAAGCACTGAGTCGGGACGGTAAACTCTTTGACGTGTCTTCTCAGATGAGCGCCGAGACTAGTGAGTCTCTTCCCGAAGCAGCAGGGTATTACGTGGAGAACGGGCCCGGGTGGTTCACCTCTACCCTTCACGCCCAAGGCGCCTGGAACCCGCAAGAGCAGCATATGGCTCCGGTCACCGGGCTCCTCGTCCGGGAACTGGAGAATTTTCAGCCCCGTCCGGAGCTGCGGCTCGCCCGGGTCAGCTTCGATATCCTCGGGATGATCCCCGGCGGTGAATTCCGGGTGGAGACCTCCGTTCTGCGTCCGGGTAAGACGATCGAACTGATCCAGGCAGAACTGATCGCAGGGGAGCGGCCAGCGGTGCGCGCCACCGCGTGGCGACTCCAGCGTTCGGACACCACCGAGGTCGCGGCCACTCAGGACCGGCGGATTCCGGGGCTGGATTCCGAGTTGGACCACCCGGACACGTCGTTGATCTGGCCCGGCGGCTTCATCCGCTCGCTGGAGATCTACACCGCGCCGGGAAACATCCCGGGGCGAGGCCAGGTATGGCTGCGCGGCGCCCCCGAGTTGGTGGCCGATCAGCCCAGCTCAGAGCTGGCGCGGCTCATGGGCCTGGTGGATACCGCCAACGGCATCGTTCCGCTCATCGACCCCAGCAAGAAGGAATATATCTACCCCAATACGGATCTATCCATCCATCTTCACCGCGAGCCCTCCGGTGAATGGCTCGGCCTGGACACATCGGTGAGTTTCGGCGCCGACGGCATCGGGCTGACTTCCTCGGTTCTGCACGATGCGAGCGGGCCTTTCGGCAGAGCAGAGCAGATCCTCACGGTTCGCCGACTGAACGCATGAGAGCTCAGGTGGCGCCGGAGATCATACGGCCATCGCGCAGCGCCGGGGCCGAACAGGATCTGAACCATGCCCTGGAACTGCTCGACGAGGTCCGGCAGGGCAAGCGCGCAGACACCATTCGAATCTACCGGCCTGAACCAACCATGGCCTTCGGCCAACGGGACACCCGGCTGCCAGGTTTCGAACGGGCCTACCAGGCTGCTGCGGCACAGGGTTTCACTCCCTTGGTGCGCAAGGCCGGCGGCCGAGCCATGCCCTATCATCGCGGTTGCCTGGTAGTGGATTGGATCCAAGCGGAATCCGATGCGATCCTCGGCTCCCAGAAAAGATTTGGCCGCTTCGGGGAATGGTTCACGGAGCTGCTCACTGAGCTGAACGTGCCAGCAGCGCTCGGGGAGATCCCGGGGGAGTACTGCCCCGGGGAATACAGCGTTCACGGGACGGTACCAGAAGGACTGCCGCGGGCGGAGGAACGAGTCAAACTCGTCGGAACAGCGCAGCGCGTGGTCTCAGGTGCCTGGTTGTTCAGCGCAGCAGTGGTCGTCCAGGGGACTGATTCACTGCGCCAGGTATTGATCGACTGCTACCGGGAACTAGGGCTGGAGTGGGATCCGGGGACCGTCGGCGCCGCGGTCGATCTCAATCCCGCGGTCACTGTGGCTGATACAGAGGCCGCGATTCTGGAAAAGATCAGCCGCCGAGCCGTTGCATGACCTCGTTCAGGGAAGGATTGGTTGCGCTGGAGCCATCGGGGAAGATCACGGTCGGCACAGTCTCCTCACCCTGGTTCAGTTCTTGAACCAGTTCTGCCGCGCCGTCCGTGAAGCCGAGGTTGAAGTCCTGATAGAGGACGCCCTGGGCATCGAGTTCAGCTTTCAGATTCGTACAGAAACCGCACCATAAAGTAGAGAATATGGTAAGCTGGCCCGCCTGCGGAATGTAATCGGCAAGCTTCAGTTCTGTCATTTCTTGATCCCCCAGTATCCGAGTCCGTGTTTGTTTTCAGTCTTCTTGCTCTTCCGCATCCCAGCGTCGGAAATCCATGGAGAGGTAAAGCGCCAGTGCAGCCGAATTCTCATCGTCGACGCGGACGGCTACCTGCTGATGGCCGGAGTGGAAGAGCTTATCCCCGGCGACCAGAACCAGCCGTTCCGCCAGGCCTCGCCGCCGATGGGCGCGATCGGTGAACAACTCGATCAAGAAAGGCGACTCCGGTGCGCCTTCATGAGTGGCGCGTTCCACCACGAGTATCGCGGCGACGATGCTGCCGTCATCACTCAACGCGGCATGGGAAGCATCGCTGAGCAGCGAGCCGAGCTTCCCGTCGAAGATCTCGGCCATGACGTTCTTGGCCTCTTCGAGCGAAGCCTCGGCGAGGCCGGCGTCATAAGCGGTAAAGTACAGCTCACCGAGTCCTGCGATATCGGCGGACTCCAGGGCCCGCGTGCTGATATCCAATTCGAAGGGCAGGGGCGAGGTCTGGGCGATGAGGGTAACGGGACTGCTCATTGATCGCTCCTATTCTTTCGGCAGCCGATGTGACTGGCGGGCGCCACTACGCCTTTATGCCATAGTAAGGCGTGTTCGGTAGCCGCACTACTTCGGGTTCTTCTCGGCAGCGAACTTTATGGTCGGCCTGGTGCTTGCTGAACCGGCAGCTCTGCTCAGGAACAGTCAGGAATGGTCGAGAATGTAGATATGCCTGAAAAAGCGAACCTTTACCTTGTGCTCTCCGCCGTAGGCGACCGCTTACGCAGGATCCGCACCGAACGGCGCTTCACGCTGGCTGAAGTCGCCGATGTCATCGGAATCTCAGTGAGCACGCTCTCCCGGCTGGAATCCGGCCAGCGCAAACCCCAGCTGGAACTCCTGCTGCCACTTGCAGAGCATTATGGGGTGCCTCTTGACGATCTCGTAGGCGCTCCGGCGCTCGGGGATCCGCGCGTGCACATCAGGCCTTTGCAGCGCTTCGGCCAGATCATCCTGCCGCTTAGCCGCGAGGGCAGCGGGATCAACGTGTACAAGCATGTTCTTCCCGGCAAATCGAAACCCGCTAAGCCTACGCCTCAGGGACATGCAGGTTATGAATGGCTCTACGTGATCGACGGCGAGCTGCGGTTAATTCTCGGAGGCCACGAATTTTTCCTCAGTCCCGGGGAGGCCGCGGAGTTCGATACCCGCACCCCGCACTGGTTCGATGCTGCCGGCCCGCAGGCTGTCGAGATGCTCAGTCTGTTCAGTCAAGAGGGCAAGCACGTCCACCTCAATGATCTCGCCTGATCCACAGACCGAGGGAATTATCATACAAGAATGACTACCTCGCCGAAGCAGGCAACCGCAGCGCAGTCTTCGAATCCGCAGACAGCTGACCAGCATGACCTGATCCGGGTTCGAGGTGCTCGGGAGAACAACCTCAAAGACATCAGCCTGGAGATCCCGAAGCGCCGGCTGACCGTTTTCACGGGCGTCTCCGGCTCGGGCAAGAGCTCTCTGGTGTTCTCGACCATCGCTGCAGAATCCCAGCGCATGATCAACGAGACCTACAGCGCCTTCCTGCAGGGGTTCATGGCGAATCTGGACCGGCCCGATGTCGACGTCCTCGAGGGTTTGACCACGGCGATCATCGTCGATCAGCAGCGGATGGGCTCCGACCCGCGATCGACGGTGAGCACCGCGACGGATACCGGGGCCATGCTGCGGATCCTCTTCAGCAGATTGGGGCAGCCCTATATCGGCTCGCCGCAGGCGTTCTCCTTCAACGTGGCTTCGATCAGCGGTGCCGGCGCGGTGACCCTGGAACGTGGCGGCGAGAAGATCAAGGAGCGGCGCAGCTTCAGTATCACCGGCGGCATGTGTTCGCGCTGCGAAGGCCGTGGCTCCGTAACGGACTTCGACCTGAGCGCGCTCTACGACGACTCCAAATCCCTGAGCGAGGGCGCACTGCTGGTACCGGGTTACAGCATGGACGGCTGGTACGGGAGGATCTTCAGCGGTGCCGGCTTCGATATGACCAAGCCGATCGGCAAGTACACCCAGAAAGAGCTCAAGAGTCTGCTCTACCAGGAACCCACCAAGATCAAGGTCGAGGGCGTCAACCTCACGTTCGAGGGCATCATCCCGAAGATCCAGAAATCGATGCTCTCCAAAGACCCGGAGGCGATGCAACCGCATATCCGCCGCTTCGTGGAGCGTGCGATCACTTTCAGTATCTGCCCGGAGTGCGATGGCACCCGGCTGACCACCGAGGCGAGATCTTCGAAAATCGCCGGGATCAGCATCGCCGATGCCTACGCCATGCAGATCAGTGATCTCGCCGGATGGGTGCGCGGACTCGACGAACCCTCTGCGGCTCCTTTGCTGAAGGCGCTGGGGGAGACCCTTGATTCTTTTGTGGAGATCGGGCTGGGATACCTTTCCCTGGACCGGCCCGCGGGAACCCTCTCCGGCGGCGAAGCGCAGCGCACCAAGATGATCCGGCATCTGGGCTCCGCGCTCACCGATGTCACCTATGTCTTCGACGAGCCGACCATCGGCCTGCATCCGCACGATATCCAGCGGATGAACGAGCTGCTGCTGAGGCTGCGGGATAAGGGCAATACCGTGCTCGTGGTGGAGCATAAGCCGGAGATGATCGCTATCGCCGACCACATCGTCGATCTGGGCCCCGGGGCGGGAAGCGCGGGCGGGCAACTCATGTTCGAAGGCCCTCTGGACGAGCTGCGGGGCAGCGGCACACTCACCGGAAAGCATCTGGATGATCGGGCACAGATCAAGGGCAGCGTGCGCAAGAGTTCCGGAAAGCTGGAGATCCGGGGGGCGAGCTCCCATAACCTGCAGAAGGTGGACGTCGATATTCCGCTGGGCGTGCTCGTCGCGGTGACCGGAGTCGCAGGTTCCGGCAAGAGCTCGCTGATCGACGGCTACGTAGCGGGGCAGGAAGGCGTGATCTCCGTGGATCAGACGCCCATCAAGGGTTCGCGGCGCAGCAACCCGGCGACCTATACCGGGCTGCTCGAGCCGATCCGCAAAGCCTTCGCCAAGACCAATGGCGTGAAGCCGGCGCTTTTCAGCGCCAATTCGGAAGGGGCCTGCCCCAATTGCAATGGGGCCGGCGTGATCTACACCGAGCTGGGCATCATGGCCAGTGTCGCGAGCACCTGCGAGGTCTGCGAAGGCAAGCGGTTCGATGCTTCGGTGCTCGAGTACCACTTGGGCGGAAAAGATATCAGCGAGGTCCTGGCCATGAGCGTCAGCGATGCAGAGGGGTTCTTCGGTGCGGGGGAGGCCAAGCTGCCGGCCGCGCATAAGATCCTGACCCATCTGGCCGATGTCGGCCTGGGCTACCTGACCCTCGGCCAGCCGTTGAATACGCTCTCCGGCGGTGAGCGGCAGAGGCTCAAGCTGGCGATGCATATGGGGGAGCAGGGCGGTGTCTACGTTCTCGACGAACCGACTACCGGCCTGCATCTGGCCGATGTCGAGCAGCTCCTCGGTTTACTCGACCGGCTGGTGGAGTCCGGCAAATCGGTGATCGTGATCGAGCATCATCAAGCGGTGATGGCCCATGCCGACTGGATCATCGACCTCGGCCCGGGGGCCGGTCATGACGGCGGGAAGGTTGTCTTCGAGGGTACCCCTGCTGAACTGGCGAAGAAGCAGGATACCCTCACCGGCGAACATCTTGCCGCGTACATCAGCTAGCCGAGTCAGTGGCGCTGAGTTCCAGGTTGATCGCCCGGGATAGTGTGCGCTGTGCTGTTGGGTAGGTGATCGACCCGCCGTGCCAGCGTTCGCTGAGGCCCTCCAGCAAGGCGGTGAGATGCTCGGCGGCCGCGGCTGAGTCTGTGTGCCCTACCTCCTCCAGAAGCACTCGAATGTCCTCTGTCCACTTCTGAGTGCTGGCTCTCAGCGGTTCCCGGAGTTCGGGAGTGAACACGGCACTGGCCCTCAGCTCGCCCCAGGCGATGCTGTTGAGCCGGTGTGCATGAGTGTCCTGCAGCTCGAGAAGAAGCAGCTGCCGCAGCCGATCTTCCGGATCCTCCTGGGCGAGCGCGGGTTCGGTGTACTCCTCTGCCTGACGGTTGACGTGTTCCAGAGCGGCGAGGAGCACACCTGAGCGGTCTTTGAAGTGATAGTAGATCAGGGCTGTGGAGACCCCGGCTTCGGCAGCCAGCTGCTCTACTCGAAGTCCGCGCACCCCGGATTCGGCGATCACCCGGAGAGCAGCATCGAGAATTTCCGTGCGGCGCTCTTGAGCAGTTTTCTTCGGCATGGACTACAGCGCCGGTTCTTGCTGCGTGGCGCATTGAATACCACCACCGCCGGCTGCGACGCCGTTGATACTGATCTGGATGATCTGCCGCTCCGGGAGGAGTTTCTCCAGCGTTGTCCGGGCGGCAGAATCAGCTTCGCTATCACCGAACTCGGGGGCGATCACAGCTCCATTGCATACGTAGAAGTTGATGTAACCGGCGGCGAACTCTTCCTCGTACCCCGCACGGGTCACCGAGGGGGCTTCCAGCACTTCAACCTGCAGTTCCCGGCCCTGGACATCGGTTGCGGTGCGCAGGATTTCCAGGTGCCTGCGGGTGACCGCGTAGTCATAGGATTGCGGATCGTTATCGAGGCTCGCCACCACGACACCCGGTGATGTGAACCGAGCATAGAAGTCAGTATGCCCGTCGGTAATATCCTTACCCACGATTCCGGGCAGCCAGATCACTTTCTTGATGCCCAGCAGGCGGTCGAGTTCCTGCTCGACCTCAGCTTTCGTGCGCCCAGGGTTCCGGTTGTCATTGAGCACACAGCTTTCCGTGATGATCGCGGTGCCTTCTCCGTCGACCTCGATAGCGCCGCCTTCTAGGATGAGGTCCGTAGTGATGAGTTCCACTCCGGCGCGCTCTGCTGTGAACTGGGCGACTTGAGCATCATCGCGGTATTCCTGCTTCTCGCCCCAGCCATTGAAGTTGAGGTCAACACCAGCCTGCTTGACTCCGTTCTGCACAAAAACCGGACCTGTGTCGCGCATCCAGAAGTCATCCATATCGGTGGTGACGAAATCGATCGAAGAGCTCGGCATCAGGCTCCGGGCGAGTTCGGTATCAGTGGAGCGGACGAGCATGGACGCTGGTTCGAAATCGGCTATGGCGTTCGCGATATCCGCGAGATTCTGCTGCCCTTGGCCCGGTATTCCTATAGCTGTCCTGAAGTGACAAGTACAGGGCGTATCAGGACGGTTTGTTCCGGTTCTTGTTCGGTAGGAGCTTGTCGTAAGCGTCTACTGTAGGAAGTGGTCTCTGATGGGTCTGCCCCGGGTTTGGTTGACATCTGATCTGTGAGGATTCGTCCTCGCTGGAAGGATGTATCTC
>NZ_AQXM01000048.1 GCF_000376245.1 Acaricomes phytoseiuli DSM 14247
AGGAGTCGGATCCGCTTGTTCGCCTCGCGGAGCTGCTTACGCTCGTCCTCGGTCAGGCCCGGCACGCGCCCGTCTTCGATGTTTGCTTTTTTCAGCCAGTTGAACAACGAGGCTTCGGAAATCCCGAAGTCTCTCGCAATCTGCGATAACGGGGCCCGGGCTTTACGGGCCACAGCCACGACATCGTCACGGAACTCTTTCGGATAGGGCTTGGGCAAGAGATACATCCTTCCAGCGAGGACGAATCCTCACAGATCAGATGTCAACCAAACCCGGGGCAGACCCAAAGACGTTCCGGACTGGAAAAGGATGCTTCCGGGGAAACTCTATAAAGACCTCAAGGCGTGGGCGAGGTTCTTCAATGAGCACGCGGATCATGAAACCGGGCTCTTCGGCTCCGAGGAGCTGCGGAAGCACTTCGATTTAGAAGGTGTCCGGCTCCGGGACGAGCTCGATGCACTGCTGGGCGACCGGTTCAAGTTCGTCTTATGGCTCTGGTTCTGAAATAGAGGGCTCGATGCGCTGAGTGGTCGGTTGGGGTGACTTAGATCGAATCTAAGTCACCCCAACCGACCACTCAGCGCATTGGGAACGAGGGCTAGTGCCCTTGCTTGAATCGCTCGATCGAAGCCTGGAGCTCGGTCTCTGCCGCAGCGCGGTCGGCCCAGCCATCGGCCTTGACCCATTTGCCCGGCTCGAGGTCCTTGTAGTGCGTGAAGAAGTGTTCGATCTCCTTGACCAGAAAATCATCCACATCGGAGAGCTCCTGGATATGGGCGTAGCGCGGGTCATCCAGCACGCAGAGCACCTTGGCGTCCCCGCCGCCATCGTCGGTCATATTGAAGACCGCGATCGGCCGCGCTTCCAGGACCACGCCGGGGTGCAGATCGTATTCGGGCAGGATCACCAGTGCGTCCAGCGGATCCCCGTCTTCGCCGAGAGTGTCATCGAAGAAGCCGTAGTGCGTCGGGTACTCCATGGAGGTGAACAGGATCCGATCCAGCCGCACCCGGCCCGTTTCGTGGTCTACCTCGTACTTGACCCGCGAACCACGCGGGATCTCGATGGTCACATCGTGCTTCATCTGTACTCCTTAGCAGCTTCTTAGCAACTTCCGAATCGCGACATGCGCGCGTTGATTCTCCCCGGTTCCGGGGCTCCCTTTACTATGAAGAATATAGGCGTCAGCGGCGCACCGGAGAATCCGGGCGGACCGGCTGCGCCACCAGCGGCCGCCGCTGGTGAAGATTCACCGGGCTAGTAGTTTCCTAGTAGTCCGCAGAACCGGCAGGGGAAAGCAACAAGCATGCGCAGAGTCACCCGCGCCGTTCAGATCGCGTCACTCGTCCTGGTCCTAGCCCTGCTGGCCATTCCCTTCGCGATCAACGCCGCCCCCGCGGTGTTCCTGCCGTCGCAGGCTGCGGAGGGACGCTCTGCCGAGCAGTCCCCGCCGACCGCACTGAATCAGATCGATATCGCCTCACTTCTGCAGGATAGCGGTTCGGCACCTGACCAGGGCCAGCTCAGCCAGGACCTCGATGCCGCACTGAGCTCAGTGCCCGGAACCTTCACTGGGCAGGTTCTGGATGCCGAGACCGGGGCCCAGATCTACGGACGCGACCCGCAGGCCGCCATGATTCCGGCGTCCAATCTGAAACTCCTCACCGCGATCACGGCGCTCGAGGTGATAGGCCCGGAATCCACTTTCGCCACTACGGCCCGGCTCCGGCCCGCAACAACGGGTGAGCCGGCAGCGCTCGTGCTCCAGGCTGGCGGCGATGCACTCCTGGGCGGGGGAGCCTCGGACCCCCAGGCAGTGGCTGGCCGGGCCGGGCTGAATACCCTCGCCCAGCAGACCGCTCAGGCGCTCGGTGCAGAGGCCGCTGCTGGGTACCAGCTGCTCGTGGATGATCGTCTATTTACCGGCCCGGCACTCAACCCGGCCTGGGAGTCAGGGGACGTCCAAGCCGGTGAGATCGCCCCGATTTACCCGATAGCCATCAACTCCGCTTTCCCGGTGCCCGGCAGTGGGCTGCCGCGGCCGGAAGACGCAGCGATGAATGCAGCGCAGAGTTTCGCGGCGTCCTTGGCGCAGTACGGGGTGTCCGTGCAGGGTCAGCCGGCGCGGCTCAGCGGCGACGCCGGAGCTCCGGAACAGGGCCGCGGACTGGCCTCGGTGCAGTCCGCCAGCGTCGGCGAGCAGGTCTCCTACATGCTCCGCAATTCGGATAACTACCTCAGTGAAGTGCTGGCCAGGATGAGCGCGGTCACCGCCGGCCGGGCAGGCAGCTCGGATGATGCCATCGCGGTGACCCGACAGACCCTGAGCGGTCTCGGGCTGGATATGACCGGCGTCGTCCTGGCCGATAACGCGGGCCTGTCATCCCGGGATCGGCTCAGCGCCGCCCAGATGACCGCTGCGGTGCAGCTCATCGCCCAAGGCCCGGATCCAGTTCTGCGGCGCGCGCTGGAAGGCCTGCCGGTCGCCGGGCTCACCGGAACTTTGGAGAATCGTTATGCGACCGCGGCGACTGCATCCGGTGCCGGGCTGATCCGGGCGAAGACCGGCACCCTGAACACCGTGATGACGCTCTCCGGTACGGTGGTGAACTCAGAAGGCCGCCTGTTGCTTTTCTCCTTTATGGCCAATGACCTCCCGGGCGGGGCCGGCAGCGCACCCCCGGCGCTGGACCGGGCTGCCGCGCGCTTAGCCGGCTGAACCGGCTTGATCGGCTCAATCGGCTGTTCTGCCTGAGCTGTTCTCGCTGATTTATGCCCGCGGAGCCGCCGACTGTGATGTGATGGTCAGGTGAGTAGCGCAGAGGAATTGAGTCATCAGGACGGCGACCCCGGCGACGGCCGTTTGGTCAACTGGGACCTAGCGGCATCGACCGCGGCGAAGCTCGCGCCGGCCGGCCCCAAGATCACCGGTGAGGAGATCAGTGCGGTGGTCGCTGACCTGCGTCGACTGGCAGACCGTGCCGTGCCCCATGTCCATGAGATCACCGGACTCGCAGCCGCCGAGGACTTACGGGATTCTCAGGTGCTGATCGTGGATCGCTCTTCCTGGGCCAAGGCGAACACGCAGAGCTTTGCGGTCATGCTCGCATCCACTCTGGCTCGTCTGGAAGTGCGGGCGCACCGCACGGAGAGCGGGCGCAGCAGCATCTCCCCGGCAGGGCGCCGGATCAGCGGCACGGTCACCGGCGCGGAGCTCGGTGCGGTGCTGGCCTTCCTCTCCTCGAAGGTCCTCGGCCAGTACGATCCTTTCGCCGCGATGCTGCCGGGATCCCAGATCCCCCCGGCAGGCCGGCTGCTCCTGGTCGCGCCCAACATCATCTCCGTGGAGCGCGAGCTGGGCGTCGACCCGGCGGACTTCCGGCTCTGGGTCTGCTTGCACGAGCAGACCCACCGCGTGCAATTCGCGGCGGCACCCTGGCTGCGGGACCATATGCTCTCCGAAGTGGATCAGCTCTCCGGGCTGCTGCTGGGCAATATGGACAATCTGGGTGAGCGGGTCGCTGCGGCGATTCGCTCGGTTTCCGGACGCAACGGGAGCAGCGGGAGCAAGGACGGGGAGAAAGAGGGAAACCAGGACGGCGTGCTGGAACTCGTGCAGTCGCCCGAGGAGAAAGCCGCGCTCTCCCGGCTCACCGCACTCATGAGCCTGCTGGAAGGCCATGCCAATGTGGTGATGGATGCTGTGGATGAGTCGATCGTGCCGACGGTCAGGATCATCCGGCAGCGCTTCGCCACTCGCGGCAAAGATCGCGGCGTGATAGAACGGCTGCTGCGCAACCTCATGGGCTTGGACGCCAAGATGCGGCAGTACTCCGATGGCGCCCGCTTTGTCCGGGCCGTGGTCGACAAAGCCGGGATGGCCGGCTTCAATGAGATCTGGGCGGGCCCGGAGCGGCTGCCGACTGAAGCGGAGATCCACGACCCGCAGCTCTGGCTGGACCGGATGGGCTGGTGACCGCTCCCGGGACGCCTCAACCGGGCGAGTCCCGGCGGATCAGACCCAGCCTGCCACCGCTTGTCGCCAAAGCTCGGAAACTTCTGGCGGCCACATTCTCAGCAGAGGGTCTTTCGGATAACGCACCGGTACTCATCGCCTGCAGTGGCGGCCCGGATTCAATGGCGCTCGCAGCAGCTGCCGCGTTCTTCACCCGCAGCAGGAGTAAGCGCAGGCCCGTCGGTGCGGTGATCATCGACCACGGTCTGCAAGCGGAGAGTTCCGCGGTCGCCGAGCGAACCAGGCAGAACCTCGAGGCTCTGGGCCTGTCCGCCGTGCTGGTCCGATCAGTGCACGTAGCCCAGGGAACGAAAGCGCCGGGGGAGCAGCCCAGTTACGCTGGTGGTTTGGAGGCTGCAGCACGTGAAGCCAGGTACACCGCGCTCGCCGAAGCATCGCGGGAATGGGGTGCCGCAGCGGTGCTTCTGGGCCACACCCGGGACGATCAAGCCGAACAAGTGCTCCTAGGCCTGGCACGGGGTTCCGGCACACGTTCTCTAGCCGGGATGCCGGCTCGCCGAGAGTTCCACGGCGAAGTCTTCCTCCGGCCTTTTCTCAGCCTGAGCAGGGCCGAGATCGAGCAGCTGTGCGAACTGGAGGGCTTGAACCCGTGGCAAGACCCCAGCAATGCTGATCCGGCTTTCGCCCGCTCCAGGGTCCGGCACCGGGTGCTTCCCGAGCTGGAGCTCGAGCTGGGCCCCGGCATCGCTGCGGCGTTAGCCCGTTCTGCGAGCATTCTGAGCGATGATGCGGACCTGCTGGACACCCTTGCAGCGGCTGAATTCAGCCGGCTCGCCGTGCGCGAGGAGCCCGCTCGAATCGCTTTCGACCTATTGGAGCTCAGGGCTCTGCCGACTGCTCTGCGCCGGCGGGTGCTAGCCCTCGCCACGACCTCCCTCGGCGGAGAGCAGCCGAGCTTCGAGCGTCTGCTCGCGGTCGAATCGCTTCTGGAGGGCAGAGGCTCCGCCGGTCCGGTGCAGCTGGCCGGCAAAGTAACCGGGTGCCGCCGGAGGGCCGGCGGCTATGCGAGACTAGTGCTGCAACAGCAGTAGCACTCATCAGGAGCATCGGTGGATTCACATGACGTGGAAGCAGACCTCAAGCACGTTCTCTACAGCAAAGAGCAGATTCAGGAGCGTGTGGCGCAGCTCGCCGAACGCATCGATGCGGACTTCCAGGGCAGGGATGTGCTGCTCGTGGGAGTGCTCAAAGGCGCAGTCATGGTGATGGCTGATCTTGCGCGGGCTCTGCACAGTCACGTCACGATGGACTGGATGGCGGTTTCTTCCTACGGTTCGGGAACCCAGTCCTCCGGTGTGGTACGCATTCTCAAGGATCTGGAGACCGATCTGATGGGCAAGCACGTGCTCATCGTCGAGGACATTATCGACTCCGGGCTGACGCTTTCCTGGCTGCGCACCAACCTGATCTCCCGGGGCCCCGCCTCGGTAGAGATCTGTACTCTGCTGCGCAAGCCGGAGGCCGCGAAAGTGGAGATCGACGTCAAATACGTCGGCTTCGACATCCCGAATGAATTCGTGGTTGGCTATGGCCTGGATTTCGCGGAGAAGTATCGCAATCTGGATTTCGTCGGCACGCTGGCCCCGCACGTTTACGAATAATACCGGCGGTGCGAGCCTGGGATTTTTCGAAGAGATTCCGCCCTGGGGGAACTTCTGGGCCTGATTATGCGTGATTGCCTGAGGGCAGTGTAAAGCTAGACCTGACACCAGGGGAGCGCCGTGCGTTCCGCGCGGAGCACTCGCCTGGATAGTTCGCTGCCCCAGCGTCGGCAGAAAACCTCAGCAGGAAGGACGGGGCCTGAGCCCCGAAGCACATGGACATCAAGAAGATCTTCCGAGGCCCTGTGGTCTGGATCGGGTTAGTCGTGGTCCTGATCCTGCTCGGGGTTTCGCTTTTCCCGATGGGCGGGGCGGCTCGTGTCGATACCTCTGAGGGAATGTCGCTGATAGCCGGCGATCGGGTGGAGTCCGCCAAGGTTTACAACGAAGGCCGGATAGAGCTCGTCTTGAAGAGCGATCTCACCGAGGACAACCAGAATCTCGGCAAGAACATCCAGTTCACGGCGGTGCAGGACCGTATTGCCGAGGTGATCAAGGAGCTTGAGGCGGCCAATGTCGCAACGGTCGACGATCAGCCCCTGCAGAACAACTTCTGGGCAGGCTTCCTGCAGCTGCTGATCCCGCTGATCATCCTCATCGCCATCTTCTGGTTCCTGATGTCCAGGATGCAGGGCGGCGGTTCGAAGGTCATGCAGTTCGGCAAGTCCCGGGCGAAGCTGATCACCAAGGACATGCCCCAGGTGACCTTCGCAGATGTTGCGGGAGCCGATGAGGCTGTCGAAGAACTGCACGAGATCAAGGAGTTCCTGGAAGACCCCTCGAAATTCCAGGCCGTGGGGGCGAAGATCCCCAAGGGCGTTCTGCTCTACGGCCCTCCCGGTACCGGTAAGACGCTGCTGGCGAAAGCCGTAGCCGGTGAGGCCGGGGTGCCTTTCTACTCGATCTCCGGTTCTGACTTCGTGGAGATGTTCGTCGGCGTGGGTGCCAGCCGGGTGCGGGATCTCTTCGAGCAGGCCAAGACCAATTCCCCGGCGATCATCTTCGTCGATGAGATCGACGCCGTGGGTCGGCATCGCGGCGCCGGCATCGGCGGAGGCAACGATGAACGGGAGCAGACGCTCAACCAGCTCCTGGTGGAGATGGACGGCTTCGACGCCACGACGAATGTCATCCTGATCGCGGCCACCAACCGACCGGATGTGTTGGACCCTGCGCTTTTGCGTCCCGGCCGCTTCGACCGGCAGATCCCGGTGGAGCCACCGGACCGCGCCGGCCGCGAGCACATCCTCGAAGTGCACGCCAAGGGCAAGCCCATCGCTCAGGGCGTGGACCTCAACGCGGTCGCCAAGAAGACCCCCGGATACACCGGTGCGGATCTGGCCAATGTGCTCAACGAAGCGGCGCTGCTCACGGCGCGCTCGAACGCGCAGCTCATCGATGACCGCGCCCTGGATGAGGCCATCGACCGGGTGATGGCCGGCCCGCAGAAGCGGACCAGGATGATGAAGGAGCGGGAACGGAAGATCACCGCTTATCACGAAGGCGGTCACGCGCTGGTCGCCGCCGCCCTGCGCTACTCGGCTCCGGTCACCAAGATCACCATCCTGCCCCGCGGCCGCGCCCTGGGGTACACCATGGTGGTTCCGGACGATGACAAGTACTCGGTGACCCGGAACGAACTGCTGGATCAGATGGCGTATGCCATGGGCGGTCGGGTCGCCGAGGAGATCGTGTTCCACGACCCCTCCACCGGAGCTTCCAATGACATCGAAAAAGCCACCGGTACGGCCCGGAAGATGGTCATGGAGTACGGGATGAGCGAGAAAGTCGGTGCGGTCAAGCTCGGCAGCGGCAGCGGAGAGCCTTTCCTGGGCCGGGACGCCGGGCGGGACCGTGATTACTCCGAGGACGTCGCGGCTCTGATCGACGAGGAAGTGCGCCGGCTCATCGAGCAGGCCCATGATGAAGCCTATGCCGCGCTGACCGAGAACCGGGACGTGCTCGACCGCCTCGCGCTCGAGCTGCTGGAACGCGAGACGCTCAATCAGGCCGAGGTCGAGGAGATCTTCCGCGATCTGCGCAAGCGCGAGCTGCGGGATGTCTGGCTCTCTTCCGAGGCCCGGCCGGTTTCCGATATCCCGCCGGTGATCACCGAGCGGGAGCGCCGGGATGCGGCGGAGGCCGGGGACCCGGACCCGCAGACGCTCAGCCCGCAGGAGCAGATCGCCGCGGCGAATATCTCCGGGCCCGCGGACGTTCCAGGCAGCGGCTCATCGGAGGGCGGGGAAGTACCGCCTTCTAGTGGAGGAGCCGGCGGCGCATCTGGGGCTAGCCAATCTGAGGCCGCTCAGAAAGGCGACGAGGAGTAAACCGTGTGCGAGCCGGAGGATGATCAGCTCAGCACGCCGGCGGACGCCGTCGAAGCAAGCGCAGTGGATATGCCCCGGATCGAGGCCGCGGTCCGGGAGATCCTCCTTGCCATCGGCGAGGATCCGGATCGCAGTGGCCTCGCGGAGACTCCGCAGCGGGTAGCGCGCGCCTACGCCGAAGTCTTCGTCGGCCTGGGGCAGGATCCCGCAGATGTCCTGGCGCGCACCTTCGATCTTTCGCATCAGGAGCTGGTGCTGGTCAAGGACATCCCGTTCTACTCCACCTGCGAGCATCATCTGGTGCCCTTCCACGGAGTAGCCCACATCGGCTACATCCCCTCCGCGGATGGTAAAGTGACCGGGTTGAGCAAGCTGGCCCGGCTGGTGGATGTCTTCGCCCGCAGGCCCCAGGTGCAGGAACGGCTCACCACGCAGATCGTGGACGCGCTCGTGAAACACCTGGCCCCGCGCGGAGCCATCGTGGTAGTGGAATGCGAGCACCTGTGCATGTCGATGCGCGGGGTGCGCAAGCCCGGTGCGAAGACGGTGACCTCAGCCGTCCGGGGTATCCTGCACGAACCAGCTACGCGTGCCGAGGCGATGAGCCTCATCCTTGATCGATAATCGCCCATCCGCCCCAAGACTCTCCCAGATCGCTTAAGGAAGCCCCATGGACTCACTAGCCGCAGCCCCGGGAACCGGGCCCGCGACCTCCCCCCTGCCGACGATCCGGCCGGTCCGGGCGAAAGCCAGCTATGACAAGCTGCCCACCGACCGGGCAGTGATCTTCGGCGTCCTCAACGTCACCCCGGACTCTTTCAGCGACGGGGGGGCCTACGATTCCCTGGACAGCGCCATCGCCCACGGCCTGCGGATGTTCTACGCCGGGGCGGACGTCATCGACATCGGTGGCGAATCCACTCGCCCGGGTGCCGAGGAAGTCGACCCGGAGACCGAACAGCAGCGCATCATGCCGGTTGTCGAGGCCATGGTCAAAGCCGGTGCGCTGGTCAGCGTGGATACCCGGCACGCGAGCACCGCGGCGGCGGCTCTGGACGCCGGGGCGGGAATCATCAACGATATCTCCGGCACCAGCGCCAGCCCGGAGATGATCGCGCTGATCGCCGAGCGGAAGGTGCCGTATGTGCTGATGCACCGCCGCGGAGATGCGAAGACCATGGACTCGCTGACGCAGTACGACGATGTGGTTCAGGAAGTCATCGCCGAGCTCAGCACAGCCCGGCAAGCCTTCTACGACGCCGGGGTGAGCCCCGAGCAGATCATCGTGGACCCGGGCCTCGGCTTCTCCAAGACCACCGAGCAAAACTGGCAGCTGCTGGCCGCACTCAGTAGCTTTTCCGTCCTGGGCAACCGGGTGCTCGTGGGCACGTCCCGCAAACGGTTCCTGGGCACACTGCTCGCCACCGCGGGCAAGGCTGCTTCTCCTCAGGAGCGCGACCACGCGACCGTGGCGACGACCGCGCTCGCGGCGGCTCAAGGCGCCTGGGGCGTCCGGGTGCATGACGTGACGGGCAACCTCGATGCCGCCAAGGTCGCAGCCCGGCTCGCAGCTGCGGCTCATGCGGATGCGCCGGCAGATTGAGTGTTGACCCCTTGAGGTCTCGTCCGGACCAGATCGCCCTGACCGGTATAAGAGCTATCGGCAGGCACGGGGTGTTCGAGCAGGAGCGCCGTGATGGCCAGCCTTTCATCGTCGATGCCACGCTCTTCACCGATATCCGCGCTGCTGCGGCCGCCGATGATCTGAGTTCAACCGTCGATTACGGTGCTGTCGCTGAGCTGATCGCCGCGATGATCACGGGCGAGGCCTACGATCTGATCGAAACCCTGACCGAGCGCATCGCCGCAGCCATCCTCGAGGGCTTCCCGGTATCCGCGGTGGAAGTGACCGTGCACAAGCCGGAAGCCCCTCTCCAGGTGCCGTTCGATGATGTGGCGATCACTGTGTACCGGGAGCGGGCATGAGCGGGTTCGGCGCAGCGGCCGCCCCGGTGCGCGCCATCCTGGCCCTTGGTGCGAACCTGGGCGAGCGGGCCGACACCCTGGCCCAGGCAGTGGCGGATCTGGCAGCGCATCCGCGGGTGCGGTTATGCGATGCCTCCCCGGTGGTGCAGACCGAAGCGGTCGGTGGACCGGCGGGTCAGCCCCCGTATCTCAATATGGTCATCGAGGTGGAGACGGATCTGCCGCCGCTGGAGCTGCTGCGGCACACCCAGGCGGTGGAGAACCGCCACCATCGGGAACGCGCCGTGCGCTGGGGGCCGCGCACCCTGGACGTGGACATCATCATCTACGGTGCCGAAGTCTGGGATGACCCGGAGCTGACCCTGCCGCACCCGCGAGCGGCGCAGCGGGCTTTCGTGCTGGCCCCCTGGGCGCAGATGGACCCCGATGCCCGGCTGGGCGAGCGGCTGGTGCGCGAGCTCGCAGCGGAAGCCTCCGATGCCGCCGGCGTGGAGAGCTTCACCGGCTGAGGATCTCGGCACAACCAGTCAGCTTTCTCCGCTCCGATGGGTATTCTGGAAGAGACAGCCGACCGCTCGCACTGAAGGACATGATGGCCCGGAGACTGCACACGGTACGCCCCGGCGGCCTGGTAGTGGTTGTCTGCGTTTTCGCTGCCCTGGGCTGGCTCGGCACGCTTTTCGCGGCCCGGCTGAGCTGGCCGACGCCGAGCCTGCCGTACACCACGGTGGTGACCTTGGCGGTAGTGGCGGCTCTGCTCGTCGTGCTCGGCTTAAGGGTCCGGGCCTGGCGCGACGGCCAGCGGAAACGGCCGTTGAACCCCCTGTTCGCCACGCGGATCCTGCTCCTGGCGCAGTCCAGCAGTTACGCCGGTGCCGTGCTCTTCGGCTGGCACACCGGGGTGCTCGTGGACGCTCTGAACGCGCTAGGCTTCGGCGCTCCCGCCGCCGTGGTGGTCCGGCCGCTGGTGCTGATGGGCGGTGCGGCGCTGATGATCGCGGCCGGTCTGGTGGTGGAGCGGTTCTGCCGGATCCCACCGGAAGACCCGGATGCGGTAAGCGGAACCCCGGGTGCTGGCGGTGGCGAAGGTTTGGCTTGAGCCGTGCCGGGCCCGGCTCTGCCAGTGTCATAGAGGTGCCATAGACTGGCGTGAACGAAGCTGCTGCTAGCCGAACTGCTCAGGGAAACCGAGCGGGAATACACGAGAACACCGAGGAAGCGCGATGGCCGAGCCGATTGATCCGGACGGGATCCAGTGGATCCGGGTATCGGACAAGCTGATAACACTCACCCTCTTGCATTCGGCGCTGAGCGCCCTGATGGTGCTGGCGATCTTCGCGCTCCCGTTAGTGCTCATGGCCAACGGGGCGTTTTCGGCTCTCCCCGCGTGGCTGGCCTGGTCGGCTTTCGGGATCGTCTTGCTGGCTGTGGTGTGGCGGCTGCTCTTGATTCCCCGGCAGGTGCGGGCTATCGGCTTCGCGGAGCGCGCCGAGGATCTGCTGATCCGCAAAGGCATCTTCTTCCGACGCCTGCTCGTGGTGCCCTATGGCCGGATGCAGTACGTGGATGTCGCCGCCGGTCCGCTGGAGCGGTGGCTGGGCCTGGCGACGCTCAAACTGCACACCGCCGCCCCCGGCACGAACGCGCTCATCCCGGGCTTGCCCGCGGCGGAAGCTGCGCGGCTGCGCGAACAGCTCTCCGCGCTGGGCGAATCTCAGCTGGCGGGACTGTGAGCCTGCCGCCATCGAATCAGCCGGCCGGTGCTGAGCTGAACCGTGCCCCAGGAGTTCCTGGCGGCGAGGTTCCCACAGTTCCGGTCCTTCCCGCAGATCCGGTAGAGCAATGGCATCGGGTGCACCCCGCGTCTCCGGCGATCCGGGGCTGGCTGGCACTGGTCGCGATCGTGGTGATCTTCAGCCGTAATTTTATCGAGCGCTTCTTCTCCGATGGTGCTGTCGGTTCAGGGGGGTCCAGGGGCTCTGGCGGGTGGCCGACCTGGCTCGCCGTCGTGCTGATCCTGGTGCTCATCGCCGCGATCGGCATCGGGTTCATGCTTTCCTGGTACTTCACGCGCTTCCAGGTGACCCGGGATCATGTCCGGGTCAATACTGGAGTGATCTTCCGTCAGCAGCGGCAGGCCCGGATCGATCGGGTGCAGGCCATCGATATCATCCAGCCTCTGCTCGCCCGCATCCTCGGCCTGGCCGAGCTTAAGTTCGATGTCGCGGACGCGGGCAAGTCGACGATGCGCCTGGCTTTCCTGAAGCATGATGAAGCTCAGCAGCTCAGGGCCTCGATTCTGGCCAGGGCAGCCGGTTTACAGATGCCGGAGGGATCTTCCTACACACCAGGTGCTGCCTCGCAGGTCCCGGAAGCACCGGAACGCGAGGTCCTTCGCCTGTCCCCGGGCCGGATCATCGCCTCGGTCGTGGTCTCCTGGGTCACATTGGTCTTCTTGGTGCTTGCCGGGGTGCTGATCTGGTTGGCTTCGCTCCAGCTCTGGGGCGCCCTGATCGGTCTCATTCCCCTAGCTTTCGGTCTGGTGGGGTCCTTCTGGCAACGGTTCGCGAAAGAGTTCAATTTCCGGATCGCCGTTTCCGCAGCCGGTGTGCGGTTGCATTACGGTTTAGTGGAAACCCGTTCCCAGACCATTCCGCCGGGGCGCGTGCAGGCAGTGGGCATTGATCAGGATCCGTTGTGGCGGCTCTTCGGCTGGTACCGGGTCCGGGTGAATGTGGCCGGTTACGGAGCAGAGCAGACCGAGGAGCGCAGCACCGTGCTGCCCGTGGGGACGCGCCAGGAGGTTTTCGCGGTGCTCTCCTTGGTTTTCCCGGATCCGGGCACCGAGAATCCCGAACGAGTCTTCACCGCGGGCCTCGACGGCAGCGGATCCGCCGAGGGCTTCCGGCATTCGCCCGCCGCTGCGCGGTGGATCGACCCGCTGAGCTGGCGCAGGAACGCCTACCGGGCTACGGAGACCGCGCTGCTGTGCCGGCACGGTGTGCTGTTCCGTCAGTTGCAGGTTGTGCCGCATGCTCGCACTCAGTCCCTGCAGCTCAATCAGGGTCCATTGCAGCGCCTGCTGGGCTTGGTCAGCATTGTTCTGCATTCCACGCCGGGGCCGGTGCGGCCCCGGGTCAAGCACCTCGCGGTGCAGGCCGGCCGGCAGCTCTTCGCCGAGCAGGCGGAGCGGGCGGCGAAAGCGCGGCGGCTGTCCGCGCCGGGGCGCCAGTCGGCAGAGCAGCTAGATCCTGACAGGAGCGCGCATGAACCCGGCCGGTGAAACTCTAGGAGCTACGCCGGCTAAGCCCGGGCGCCTGGGCATCGGAGTGATCGGGGCAGGCAAGGTCGGCGCGGTCCTCGGGGCTGCGCTGCGGGCCACGGGGCACGCGGTGATCGGGGCCTCCGCGGTGTCTGAAGATTCCCGGGAGCGCGCCGAGGCGCTACTGCCGGGGGTCCCCGTGCTGGGGATACCGGAGATCGTCGAACGCGCTGAGCTGGTGCTGCTCGCGGTTCCGGACGACGCCCTGCCGGAATTGGTGCAGGGCTTGGCGGAACTGGGTGCCTGGCAGCCCGGTCAACTGGTGGCGCACACTTCGGGCCGGTACGGCGTCGGCGTGCTGGCACCCGTGCGCGCAGCCGGCGCGGTGCCCCTGGCGATGCATCCGGCGATGACCTTCACCGGGCTGAGTTTGGATCTGTCCCGACTCGTGGACTGCAGCTTCGGGGTGACCGCGGATCCCGCCATGCTGCCCATCGCGCAGGCCCTGGTGGTGGAGATGGGGGCCGAGCCAGTGGTGATCGCAGAGGCTGATCGCCCGCTGTACCACGTCGCCTTGGCCCACGGGGCGAATCATCTGGTGACGCTGACCGCGCAGTCGGCGCAGCTGCTCAGCAGCATCGGCGTTGAAGCCCCGGAGCGCTTGCTGAGCCCGTTATTACGGGCTTCCCTGGAGAACGCGCTGGCTTCTGGCGAGCACGCGCTGACCGGACCCGTCGCCCGCGCTGATACCGGGACACTGCGATCGCATATCGAGGCGCTGGCAGAAGCCGTAACGGAGGTTCCGGAGGCGGCCGCGGCCTATCAGGCCATGGCGGAGGCGACTGCTGCGCGTGCGGCAACACGCGGCCGGCTGAGCGCCCAGCAGCACGATGCAGTGCAAGAGGCGCTCGGCGTTGGCCGGGGTGCTTCGGTGTATCCGGCCAATGCCGAGCACGATACTGAAGAACCACACGATACTGAAGAACCACACGATACTGAAGAACCACACGATACTGAAAAATCAGAGGAACAGTGACTGCGCGGTGACTATCGAGATCGTGCGGACCGTCGCTGAGCTGCGCGAGCTCTCGGCGGGGCTGCTGCACCGAGCGGCGGAGCGCTCCCCAGATCCTTTGAGTCTGGGGCTGGTGCCGACGATGGGGGCTTTGCATGAGGGCCACGCCAGCCTGGCGGCTGCCGCGGCGGCGGAGTCCGCGGTGAGCATCGCCTCGGTTTTCGTCAATCCGTTGCAGTTCGGCGATGTTGCCGACCTGGGCCGCTACCCGCGCACCCTGGATGCCGACGCCGAGCTGCTGGAAGCGGCCGGGGTGGATATCGTCTTCGCGCCGGCGGTGGCAGAGATGTACCCCGGCGGCGATCCGCTGATCCGGATCGAGGCCGGAGAGCTGGGGGGAGTGCTCGAAGGCGCATCCCGGCCCGGGCATTTCAGCGGCGCGCTCACCGTGGTCGCCAAACTGCTGCATTACGCCATGCCGTCAGCGCGCTATGCCAACGGGCGCGGTGTCGAGTACCGCGCATACTTCGGGCAGAAAGACGCCCAGCAGCTTCTGCTGGTGCAGCGCATGGTGCAGGACTTGAACTTTCCGGTGCAGATCATCGGGGTGCCCACGGTAAGGGCTCAGGATGGTCTGGCATTGTCCAGCCGGAACAGGTTCCTCTCCGAGGAGGAGCGGCGGGCCGCTCTGGTGCTGCCACGGGCTCTGGGACTGTTGGCCGAGCGTTCCCGTGCTGGTGATGCCTTGGATCTGGATTCTGCGGCGGCCCTGGTGCGCAGCGAACCGCTCGTGACGCTGGACTATCTGGAAGTGGTTGATCCTCGAACGCTAGTCCCGCTAGTCCCGGAGGCTCGGCAGGGGGCTCGTCCTGGCAGCCTGGCGCTCATCGCGGCTCAGGTAGGGCGGGTTCGGCTCATCGACAATATGTTCCTGGAGTAGATTCCGGACCTTGAGTACGGGGCCGCTTTCTTGGTTCCTGAAAAGATTGTCAGAAATATTCTATCGAAAGCTTGAAATTATAAAAGTAGACGGTGTAGCCTCGAATCACAATAATCCACCTAGTGGTTAAAAAGTCACAGAAGATGAGGAGAACATCATGGCCAATCTGAATGTCACCTATGACGAGCTAGAAGCAGCCGGCGCACAGCTCAATAATGGCCGCGCTGACCTGGAAGCCAAGCTGAATGAGCTCCAGCGCCAGATCCAGGCGCTCGTATCCAGCGGCTACGTCACGGATAGCTCATCCAAGGCTTTCGAAGCCGAGTACCAGCAGTTCACCCAGGGCGCCCAGCAGGCCGTGAGCGGCCTGGAAGGCCTCGCGGCCTACCTGCGTCAGGCGGCTGATGTGCTGCGATCGACTGACCAGCAGCTCGCCAGTCAGCTAGGTCGCTGATTCTCTCCAGGGGTGGGAACCCTGATGTTCGTGCATCAGCGCTCCCGCCCCTGTGCAGTGAATTTCTTAGCAGTCAGCAGTACAAGATGTGATCAAAGTCCGGTGAGGGGAGGCTCGGGTGGCTCAGCTCGACATCGAAGGTGCTTCCTTCGCTGAAGCCGCCCAGCGGCTGGGTGATCTCGGTACTACGAGTATGTACTGCCCGGCACTGCCGGAGGCAGTCCTGGGCAATGAAGCCCAGGTTCTTTCGGCCTGGCAGGGAGCGTTGGAGTCTTTGACCCGGATATTCGCCACGGACGGAGCTGCCGTCCGGGAGGCGGGGGAGGTTTTCACTGAGGTGGATCAAGCCCTTGCTCAGAGTGCAAGGAGTTCCTGAATGCTTCGCGTGGGCAGAGATTGGTCATTACTGGGTGGAGACCCAGCGCCGGGGGAGCTCGACGATGTGCTCAGTTGGGCCACGTTTTGGCAGAGCGAAGCCGAGCGCATGGGTGCCGGTCAAAGCGAGGTCTCCGTTATCAGTGTGCGGCGCAGCGGTGTCGTGGTCACCGCGGTGGCGGACTTGGTGGCTGCCAATGCCAGAATCTTGGGCAGTGTCAGCGAGCTCTGCGGCTGCAACGCTGGAATCTACCGGCAGTGGTATGAGCTGCTGGCGGAAGCACAGCGCGCCACGGATCGGTTGCTGGGCAGGGCGGAGGAGGCTCTTTCCCAGCGGACCGCAGCGGAAGCACTCGTCGGCCTGCCGCGCCCCGCAGCTCTGGCTGATCAGGAATTCGCGCTGAGTCGCCCGGGCCAGCGGGTCATGGCTGACTGGCAGCTTCAGATCGGCCGCGGGCAGGGGATGCTGAGCTTCGCCGATGATGAACTCCAGCTGATCCGGGCCCAGGCGCAGCAGCTCCGGGAACAGGTGCAGAGCGATCGCCTGGCTATCGGCAACCGGCTCGGCCAGGCAGAGCTTTCCGCGATGCTGCGGGATGCGCCGCAACTGGGTAGGGCCAGCGTGGATTCCAGTCTCGCCGGATTCCTGGCCCCCGCACTCAAGGCAGATCCGGCCCTGGCCCGGAGCCGGGATCTTCTGCGCCGCGCCGAAGCCGGTGATCAGCAGGCTCAGCAGGATTACCTGACGCTTCTGGCAGGTTTCTCGCAGGCGCAGCTGAGCCTGCTGGCGGTAGCTTTTCCTTCAGCCCGCACCGCTGCCCTGTCGCTGGTCAACGCGGGCTGGGTGAAGTCCTGGTGGAAGGGTTCGGCGGGCCGTCAGCAAGCCCTTGCCGTGGTGGCACCGGGGCTCATCGGCAATCTCAACGGCGTGCCGTATCAGGTGCGCGATCACGCCAACCGCCGGCTGCTGGGTTACCTGCGGGCTCAGCCGGGGCAGTCTCAGGCGGTTCGGGACGCGATTGCCGGGATAGACCAGTCGCTTACCTACGATGACGGTTCGCCACGGGATAATCGCTTCCTGATTTCTTTCGACCTCAATGGCGGCAAGCCCCTCGCCGCGGTGTCCATCGGTGATCTCGATACCGCAGGCAATATCAGCTATGCGATCCCGGGCATGGGCACTACGGTTGCTCCGGGTGGAATCAACAGCTGGACGGATACTTCGCAAGTGCTCTATCGTCAACAAGAATTGGCGCTCAGGAGATTGGGGGAAGATCCCTCATTAGCGGTAGTTTCCTGGATCGGTTACGAGGCTCCGGCGTCGTTCCCGGGGAGTTCTGAGGTGTTCGCTAACGATCAGGCAGTGGCCGGTGGCACCCGGTTGGCTGCGGCCTTGGATGGGCTGCAGATTGCCCGGCAAGGCAGCGCGGCCGGGGCGCCGGCACTCAATGTGGTCGCGCACTCCTACGGCAGCACCACGGCGGTCTACGCCTTGGCCCAGACCTCTCAGCCGGTGGCTTCGGCGACATTCGTCGGCTCGGCGGGTATCGACCCCAATGTGGCCCGCTCAGCCGGTGAGCTCAATGTTCTCAAGAGCGACTCCGGCGCTGTGCAGGTCTATGCCACGAGTTCGGATATGGACTGGGTGGCGGTCGGTGGTGTTCTCGGAGCGCAGGGCAATGCTGTGGCCGGCAGTCTCGGAGATCTTCTGACCGATCCAGCCGGTGCCGGGGCCCGGTTCGTTGATACCGTAATCAATCAGCGTCCCGCAGATATGCGGGTCTACCCGACGGACTGGATCTCCTGGCCCGGGGCTACCGAATTCTCTTCCAGGGGCGGCACTGACCCGCAGACCGGGGAAGAGCTGGCCCCGGTTTACGGTCATCAGGCGAACGGCAGCGGCTTCTGGGCACCCTGGAACGCCCCGACCGGTGGCGGATATTTTGATCAGAAAACCGAATCCCTCAGGAATATCGCGCTCATTTCAGTGGGGCGCGGAAATGAGATCACCCCATGACGATGAAAACGCTTCGAGCGCGCCGAGGGTTGCGGCCCCTCAGCGCCGGAATCCTTAGCGCAGCCCTGCTGACCCTGACCGCGTGCATGGCTACACCGCCTGGAGGCAACGTGACGAATTCCAGTGATTATCCGTTTGACGGTACTCGGTCTGCGCAGGTGGTGCGGACGGATTTCTACGACACTATTCAGGACACGGTGGACCTTTCGGGTGCTTCGTTTTCGGAGTGGGATCGTGCCGATCCCCGGAAAGTTGGTCGGACCACGCGTTCGGCGTCCCCTGATGTGCAAGGTCAACTATTCAGTATTTCTTTGGATGGTGGTGTGGTGTCGGATCCGGTGGGGGTGGCTGATGCGGTGCAGGAGGAGTGGAAGAGTCGGGGTTGGCAGTTGGGGCCGAGGTTTGATGATTTGGACGTGCCGAATCCTGCTGTTCAAGTATCAGTCACCAGCGCTACTGGAATCGATGTTGTTTTCGTCGCCAGTGTCGCGGTCTCCGCGATAGAGGTTCGCAGTGACTGTACTGCTGATCCTGCCGCGTCGGTCCGGCCGACGCCTTCGGGGTGAGTCATGAGGCTCCGGGTGGGTTTAGTGGTTCTAGGTGCGCTCACTATGACGGGTTGCTTACCTGGTATCCCAGGAGTTTCTGTGAAGAATTCCAGTGATTACCCGTTTGACGGTACTCGGCCTGCGCAGGTGGTGCTGGATGATTTTTACGACACGGTTGAGGATACGATGCGGCTTTCAACGACCTCATTCCCAACGTGGAATCGGCAGACCGAGGACGGGGTGCGTCAGGTCACGTGTTCGGTGTCGCCCGATGTGAGCGGGCAGTTCTTCAGTATTACGCTTCGTGGTGGTGCGGTGTCGGATCCGGTGGGGGTGGCTGATGCGGTGCAGGAGGAGTGGAAGAGTCGGGGATGGCAGCTGGGCCCGAGGTTTGAGGATGCCCAGGGGGCGATTCCGGGTGTTCAGATTTCCGGGGTGAGTCCGACCGGGATGGACGTGGTGGTTCGGCCTTCCTCTGTAAGCACTCGTATTTCAATAGAGAGTGATTGTACGGCTGATCCTGCTGCGTCGGTCCGGCCGACGCCTTCAAGCCCCTGATTCTTCAGCAAGCTTTTCAACCGCTGCGGCAACCTCTTGGGCATCCGGGTAGGAACTCTGCGCTCCGGGTTTCGTCACGGACAATGCAGAAACCACAGCGGCCCGCTGCGCCGCGGCCAGCAGATCCCCGCCATCGGCCAACACCGAAGCCACCGTGCCGGTGAAGGCGTCACCGGCCCCGGTAGTATCCACAGCACCCGCGGAGCTCACCGAATGCGCCGGCACCCGCTCCGGGGCTCCTAAACCAGAATCCAGCACTACGGAGCCCCCCGGACCCAGGGTGACTACTACCCGGTCCACCCCGAGCCGGCGGAAACCCAGATGCGCCTCCGACCAGTCCTTTGCAGGGTCATAGCCCAGTAGATCCATGGCCTCATGCTCGTTCACCAGCAGCACATCCGTCACCCCGAGTACCGCTTGCGCGGCCGCAGCGTCGGCATTACCCGGACTGGGCGAGAAGTTGAGCAGAACCAGCACACCGGCCGCCCGGGCAGTCTGAGCCGCGGCCAGCACGGTACCCACGGGTATCTCGAGACAGAGGCAGAGCACCCCGGTGCCCTCGAAGAGCTCCGGCCGGATCATTCCGGGGACCATCGCGGCATTCGCCCCGGCGCTGATGATGATGCTGTTCTCGCCCCGGGCATCTACCGAGATCAAAGCCACGCCGGTGCCACCAGGAACCCGCCGCACGTGGGTGACATCCACGCCCGCGGCCGCCACCGCATCCAGCATCATCTGCCCGTAAGCGTCTTCGCCCACCGCGCCGATCAGGGAGACCGCTGCCCCGAGCCGGGCCGCGGCAACCGCTTGATTGGCGCTTTTACCGCCCGGGAGCACGGCGAAATCATGGCCGGGAACGGTTTCCCCTGGCTCAGGCAGCCGCTCGCAGTGAACGGTGAGGTCCGCATTGAGGGAGCCGAGGGCGATGATCAGATTTCCACTGCGCATCAAGACTCTTCCCTGCTTTTCCTGGTCTTATCGACTGGCCTTCATCGCTGCTAAGTAACAGCTCCAGGCCAGCATGGCACATCCGGGCCGCCAGGCCGGTAAAATACTGAGCTGTGACCACTCCGAACTCTTCGCAGCCGGCCCCTTCCCACGTCTCCGAGGCCTCTGAGGTCTCAGAGCAGATGCAATTGCGCTTGAATAAGCGCAAGGCGTTATTGGAAGGCGGCCAGGAGGCCTACCCGGTCGGCGTTCCGCGCACGCATACCCTGGCCGAGATCAGGCAGAGGCACGATGGCTTAGCCGCGGATGAGGTCACCGGCGAATTCGCGGGTGTTGCGGGCCGTGTGGTCTTCGTCCGCAATACCGGCAAATTGTGCTTCGTGACCCTGCAAGAGGGAGACGGCACCCGGTTGCAGGGCATGCTCAGCCTGGACAAGGTGGGTGAGCAGGCGCTCGCCGACTGGAAAGCCCTGGTGGATCTCGGCGACCACGTCTTCCTGCACGGGGAGATCATCTCCTCGAAGCGTGGGGAGCTCTCCGTGCTGGCGGATTCCTGGCAGATGGTCTCCAAGGCGATCCGCCCGTTGCCGGTTCTGCACGCGGATCTCAACGAGGAGAACCGGGTGCGCCAGCGCTATGTGGATCTCATGGTCCGGGACGATGCCCGGAAAATGGTGCGCACCAGGGCGGAAGTCACCAGGACCGTACGGAAAACCCTCGATGATCTGGGGTATATAGAGGTTGAGGGACCGATATTACAGCTGGTTCACGGCGGCGCGGCGGCCCGCCCTTTTGAGACGCACGTTAACGCTTTTGACCAGAAAATGACCCTGAGAATTGCCTTGGAGCTTTACCTCAAGCGTGCGGTTGTCGGAGGAATCGACCGAGTCTATGAACTGGGTAGAATTTTCCGTAATGAAGGTGTGGATTCCACGCACAGCCCAGAATTCACGATGCTCGAATCTTATGAAGCTTATGCGGACCAATTCGTCATGGCGGAGCGCATGCGGCAGATCATCCTTGCCTGTGCTGATGCGCTGGGAAGTCGGCAAATCAGTACCGACGCCGGGATTATCGATCTTGAGGCAGAATGGCGCTGGCTGGGTGTTTACCCAGGACTTTCTGAGAAAGTCGGTCAGGAAATCACTCCGGAGACGACAGCGGAAACGCTGCAGCAGATCGCAGCCGCTCATGATGTCTCGGTGAATCCGGACTGGGATGCCGAGAAGCTGGTAGTGGAGCTCTTCGGCGAACTCGTCGAGCCAGATCTTCTACAGCCCACCTTCGTCTACGACTATCCGCCGTCAGCACAGCCGTTGGCTCGGCCGCACCGCACCGAGCCCGGCCTCATCGAGGCTTGGGATCTGATCATCGGCGGGATGGAACGGGGCACGGCGTTCTCTGAGCTGATCGATCCGGTCATCCAGCGCGAGCGCCTCACCGAACAGTCGCTGCGTGCTGCGGGCGGGGATCCGGAGGCTATGCAATTAGACGAAGATTTCCTACGCGCTCTAGAGTATGGAGCACCACCCATGGGTGGTATAGGCCTGGGCATTGACCGGTTGGTCATGTTGTTCACGGGTGCCGGCATCCGTGAGACTATTCTCTTTCCGCTACTTAAACCGCAGGCGATTGCGCCCGCGGCTCATGATTCCTAAGGAACAAGATGGAATATCTTGCCGCAATTCTTCCGTCCATCGGTGTTGGCGTCATATTCTTCTTCGCGATTCGAGCGATATTCAATGCAGATCGTTCCGAGCGTCAGGCCTTGGCGCGCAGTGAAGACGAAGTGAAAGATCAAGAAAGTCGAATGTAATAAAATTGTGTAGTGTATTCGATTCTCAGTGGAGGCTTTACAAGCCACAAGGAATTTGACCCTTCCTCGGTTACGTTGTAACAATAGACATTGTTAGTGATGCACTAACAAGGATTCAGTGCACTTTCACTTCAAATTTCAATTCATATAAGGGGCTTTCATGGCACAGAAAGTTAATATCATCCTGGTCGACGACCTCGATGGGGGCACCGCAGAAGAGACGATTGCTTTCGGCCTTGATGGCACCGGTTATGAAATTGACCTTTCTGTTGCGCATGCAGAAAAGCTCCGGAACGCGCTCAAGCCATACGTAGAGGCCGCTCGCAAGAACACGGCCCGTGGTGGACGTGGCCGGGGCCGGGGTTCGCGTGCCGGTGCTGCCAACAGCAATGACATCTCCCGGATCCGCCAGTGGGCTCGCGACAACGGTTACACCGTGAGTGACCGGGGCCGCATCCAGGCCGATATCGTCGAGGCTTATCACAAAGCCAACGGCTGACCTCGTAGGGCCAGCGACGAAAAGCTCAGTTCGCCATAGGGAAAACCCGCCAGAACTTCTGTTCCGGCGGGTTTTCCCTATGGCGAACACACTGCCGCTCCGCGATAAATCTGCGTAGCATCAAAAGCACGCAGCAGCTAGGAGTGTGGCGCAATGTTCGAAAGATTCACCGATAGAGCCCGACGCGTTGTCGTATTAGCCCAAGAAGAGGCTCGTATGCTCAACCACAACTACATTGGCACCGAGCACATCCTGCTCGGGCTCATCCATGAAGGGGAGGGCATCGCAGCCAAAGCGCTCGAGTCCCTCAATATCTCCCTTGATGCGGTGCGCGAGCAGGTCCAGGAGATCATCGGTCAGGGCCAGCAAGCGCCCAGTGGCCACATCCCCTTCACCCCCCGAGCCAAAAAAGTGCTGGAGCTCTCCTTGCGCGAGGCCCTTCAGCTCGGCCACAACTACATCGGTACCGAGCACATTCTGCTCGGGCTCATCCGTGAGGGCGAGGGCGTCGCGGCCCAGGTGCTGGTCAAGCTCGGCGCTGATCTCGGCCGCGTGCGGCAGCAGGTCATCCAGCTGCTCTCCGGCTACCAGGGTAAAGAAACTGCCGGCGCCGGTGTAGGCCAGGGGCAGCAGGAAGGCACCCCGGCGGGGTCCGTGGTCCTGGACCAGTTCGGACGGAACCTGACCCAGGCGGCCCGGGAGAACAAACTCGATCCGGTCATCGGACGCGAGCACGAGATGGAACGCGTGATGCAGGTGCTCTCCCGCCGCACCAAGAACAACCCGGTGCTGATCGGCGAGCCCGGGGTTGGCAAGACCGCCGTGGTCGAAAGCCTGGCCCAGGCGATCGTGCGCGGCGATGTTCCGGAGACGCTCAAGGACAAGCAGCTCTACACCCTGGACCTCGGCTCGCTCGTCGCCGGATCGCGCTACCGCGGCGACTTCGAAGAGCGGCTCAAGAAGGTGCTCAAGGATATCCGCACGCGCGGAGACATCATCTTGTTCATCGACGAGATCCACACCCTGGTGGGTGCCGGCGCCGCAGAAGGCGCTATCGACGCCGCCAGCATCCTCAAGCCGATGCTGGCCCGGGGCGAGCTGCAGACCATCGGTGCCACCACGCTGGATGAGTACCGCAAGCACATCGAGAAGGACGCAGCGCTCGAGCGCCGCTTCCAGCCGATCCAGGTCAACGAGCCTTCCGTTGCGCACGCCATCGAGATCCTCAAGGGGCTGCGCGATCGGTATGAGGCCCACCACCGGGTCTCCATCACCGATGCCGCCCTGGCCTCAGCGGCGAACCTCGCCGAGCGCTATATCTCGGACCGGTTCCTGCCGGATAAGGCGATCGACCTGATCGACGAGGCGGGTGCCAGGCTGCGCATCCGTCGGATGACTGCTCCGCCCGAGCTGAAGGCCATGGCGGAGGAGATCGCCGCGGTGAAGGCGCAGAAGGAAGCGGCTATCGATGCTCAGGATTTCGAAGGCGCTGCGGCACTGCGGGATACCGAGCAGAAGCTGACCTCCGAGCTGGCGGAGAAGGATCGCTCCTGGCGCAGCGGCGGCCTGGATACGGTTGCCGAGGTGGACGAAGAACTGATCGCGGAAGTGCTCGCGAACTCCACGGGCATCCCGGTCTTCAAGCTCACGGAGGAGGAGTCCAGCCGTCTGCTGAAGATGGAGGAAGAGCTGCATAAGCGGGTCATCGGCCAGGACGAGGCGATCAAGTCGCTTTCACAGGCGATCCGCCGTACTCGTGCCGGGCTGAAAGATCCGAAGCGCCCCGGCGGTTCCTTCATCTTCGCCGGCCCCACCGGTGTCGGCAAGACGGAACTGGCTAAGGCGCTCGCCGAGTTCCTCTTCGGCGACGAGGAAGCACTCATCACCCTGGATATGTCGGAGTACTCGGAGAAGCACACCGTCTCCCGGCTCTTCGGCGCCCCGCCAGGATACGTCGGCTACGAAGAAGGCGGGCAGCTGACCGAGAAGGTCCGCCGCCGTCCGTTCTCCGTAGTGCTCTTCGACGAGGTCGAGAAGGCGCACGCGGATCTGTTCAACTCCTTGCTGCAGATCCTCGAAGACGGGCGTCTGACGGACTCCCAGGGCCGGGTGGTGGACTTCAAGAACACCGTGATCATCATGACCACCAACCTGGGCACCCGGGATATCTCCAAGGCGGTGGCCACCGGCTTCCAGTCCGGAGCAGATACTCAGACCAGTTACAACCGGATGCGGGCCAGGGTGACCGAAGAGCTCAAGCAGCACTTCCGCCCGGAGTTCCTCAACCGCGTTGATGACGTGGTGGTCTTCCCGCAGCTGACTCAGGACGAGATCATCCAGATCGTCGATCTCTTCCTCGATCGGCTCGAAGCCAGGCTCAAGGACCGGGATATGGGCATCGAACTCACCGATAAGGCTAAGGAGCTGCTGGCCAACCGGGGCTATGATCCTGCGATGGGTGCCCGGCCGCTGCGCCGGACCATCCAGCGCGAGATCGAGGATCAGCTTTCCGAGCGGATCCTGTTCGGTGAGCTCAAGCCCGGCGAGATCGTCGTGATCGATGTCGAAGGCGAAGGCGATGATGCGAAGTTCACTTTCGCGGGCAACGCCAAGCCCAGGGTCCCGGAGATCGCACCGGTCTCCTGAGCCCGGGCTCGGAAGCAAGCAGATTTCACAACACGTCCTCAGCGCAATGGGGTAAACCTAAGGGGCGCCCATCCGCTGAGGACGTGTTTGTGTCTTCAGCTGCGGTTGATAATCCGCCCGGGGCGCATCAGATGAGTGCAGATCAGGAAGTGCGAGGACAGCTATGGCCGATGTCGGTCTGACCGCCGGATGGTTGACGATAGTACTGCCACTACTCGGCTTGGCAGCCCTGCTCTGGCTGATCATCGGGCCGCCCCGGCACCTTCGCCGGGCAGTGCCGATCGCGCTGGCTGCCGGAGTGCTGGTGGGCTTCGGGGCTAAGATTCTGATCGATGATGTCTTCAACCCCTGGGGCGCTCCTCTGGACTGGCGCATCTATTTCTTCGCCGGGGTGGTCGTTATCGCACTGGTATTGCTGATACCGCGGCTGCTGAGTTCGCGCCGTTGGTACACCCGCCTGCTCTCCCCGCTGGCCGCGCTTCTGGTGATCCTGGCCGCGGCGGGTCAGATCAACCAGGTCTTCGGCTATTACCCCACGCTGGGCAGTCTCTGGGGCGATAACGGCGTCAGCATCGAGAACTCCTTGCCGGATCTGAACGATGCAGCACTGACCGCGCAGACGCCGACGGTACGCCAGGCTGATTGGAACCCGCCTGCGGATATGCCCACAGAAGGCAAAGTCGTCAAGGTGCAGATCCCCGGGACGGCTTCCGGACTGACTGCCGGCGATAGCTTCATCTACATTCCGCCCGCGGCGCAGGTGGCCACGCCCGCCAATGTTCCGGTGCTGGTGCTCATCCACGGTAATCCCGGCGGTTCAGCCGATTGGTTGACCGGGGGGCGCATCGCCCAGGAGCTCGACGCCTATGCGGCGAAGAACAAAGGGCTCGCCCCGCTCGTTGTGATGGCTGACGCCAGCGGCAACTTCGCGCCCAACTGGCCGCTGTGCATGAACTCCAATGTGGGTCAGGGGGCGACCTATCTGTCTGTTGATGTGCCCAATTACGTCAAGGAGAACTTCAGCCTGGGGTTGGGCTCTGCCCGGCAGTTCGCCATTGGCGGCTTCTCCTACGGAGGCACTTGCGCGCTGCAGCTCGGCGTCGGCTACCCGCAGACCTATCCCACGTTCCTCATGATCTCCGGAGAGAAAGAGCAGACCCTTCCGGGCGGCCCACAGAAGATCATCGATACGTACTTCGGCGGCAATCAGGCAGCCTATGAGCAGTCCCGCCCCTTGCAGCAGCTGAGGACGACTAAACTGAACGGTAGTGCCGGGATAGTCGTGGTCGGAGGAAACGATGCCGGCTTCAAGGAGCAGGGTCAGCAGGCCTACCAGGCGCTCAAGGCGGCGGGTGCTGATGTGCAGTTGCAGACTCTTCCAGGCGGCCACAGCTGGGATGTCTGGAGACCCGGGCTCACGAAGAACCTGGATTGGCTCATGCAGCGTTTTGGCGTCAAGTGAGTTTTCCCGACTGCCGGTACCGGCGGCGAAATGTCGAAACCGTGCCCCGATGTGATAGACCGGTTGCATGAACGCTATGACCGGCGATGATGCCGCTCCCGCTGCAGGCTCGGCTCCGGCACCGTTTGGCGACCTCGAGCAGTACCTGAAGATTCCGAGGCTCAGCGGCTTGGCGCTCAGCCCGGATGATGGGCGCTTGGTTACTACCGTGAGCACACTGACCCCGGAGCGCACCGGATTCCGCAGCGCCTTGTGGCAGGTTGATCCATCGGGGCAGCAGGAGGCCGCCCGGTTGACCCAGAGCGTTGAAGGTGAGTCCGCCCCCGGCTTCACAGCTGATGGAACTCTGCTCTTCCTGTCCAAGCGGCCCTCGGGGAACAAGGAAACTGCGGCGGAGAATCCGGAGGTCTCGCTCTGGGAGCTGCCGGCCGGCGGCGGAGAAGCGCGGCTGCGGTGTACTCGCCCGGGCGGTATCAGCGGTTTCTGGACGCAGCCGGCAACGCAGACAGTGATTGTCGACGCCACGATGCTCGCCGGTGCGGCCGATGACGAGGAAGAGGCCCGCCTGCGCAAGGTCCGGAAAGAGAAGAAGATCTCCGCCATACTGCACAGCGGTTACCCCGTACGGTATTGGGATCATGATCTTGGACCCGCTGAACGGCGGCTTTTCGCCCTCGAGAAAGAAGAAGAAAACGAGGTAACTCGACTGCGGTCGCTGAGCAGTGACATCGGCAGGGGCCTCTTTGAAGCCGATGTCCAGCTCAGCCCGGATGGCCGGATGCTCCTGGCCGGAGTCTTCGTTCCGGGTGAGGCTGCGGAGAGCACCCGGCGTATCGAGCGGATCGACACCGTTACCGGGCGCCGCGAAATCCTCGCGGAAGATTCTGGGGCGGCCCTACACCCTGGCCCGATCAGCCCGGATGGCTCCCGGGCGGTGATCGTCAGGGATCAGCACACCACTCCCACAGATGCGCCGCAGAGCACCTTGTGCCTGCTGGATCTGACGGCTGCCGCGGGCTCCGCTGAGCTCGTGGAACTGGTTCCGGGCTGGGATCGCTGGGGAAACCCGCAGGCCTGGCTGCCCGATGGCCGTACGCTCGTCGTCACGGCAGATCACCACGGCCGCGGGCCGATCTTCCTCCTGGACACCGAGGCGCAGGAGATCCGGCAGCTGACCCGTGATGACGCTGTCTACACCGATGTTCTGGCCGCCCCGGACGGCTCCGCACTCTATGCTTTGCGCAACTCCTACGCTTTCCCGCCGGAACCGGTGAGCATCGACCCGGTGAGCGGCGAGGTGCGGCTACTGCGCGGGCCCGTGCAGCGGCCGGAGCTACCGGGCCGCTTGGAAGAGCTCACGGCAACGGCCAGTGATGGCACGCCGGTGCGCTCCTGGCTGGTTCTGCCCGAGGGCAGCGGCCCGCATCCACTGCTGCTGTGGATTCATGGCGGTCCGCTGAATTCCTGGAACGCCTGGACCTGGCGCTGGAACCCCTGGATTCTCGCCGCGCGTGGCTACGCCGTGCTGCTGCCGGATCCGGCGCTCTCCACGGGATACGGGCAGGATTTCATTCAGCGCGGCTGGGGTCGCTGGGGTGCCGAGCCGTTCACCGATCTGATGGCGACTACCGATGCCGCCGTGGCCCGGCCGGATATCGATGCTGGGCGCACCGCGGCGATGGGCGGTTCCTTCGGCGGTTATATGGCCAACTGGGTCGCCGGCCACACCGATCGATTCCGGGCCATCGTCAGCCATGCGAGTCTCTGGGAACTACCGGGTTTCGGCACGAGCACAGACGCGGCTAACTACTGGCGTCAGGAAATTAGCCCGGAGATGGCCGTACAGAACTCTCCGGACATTGCGGTCACCAGCATCAAGACCCCGATGCTGGTGATCCACGGGGATAAGGACTACCGGGTGCCGATCGGCGAAGGGCTGAGCCTGTGGTACCAGCTTCTGGCGGAATCCGCTTTAGCCACCGATGCCGAAGGGCGCACCCCGCATCGATTCCTGTACTTCCCGGACGAGAATCACTGGATCCTCAGCCCGCAGCACGCCCGGATCTGGTACGCCGTGGTCGAGTCCTTCCTCGCGGAGCATGTACTGGGAACCGATGTTCCGCTGCCTGAGGAATTGGGCCTATGAGCGATCCGCAACTGCACCAGGTCGACGGGGAGGCCGCCAATAGCGAGATCACCGTGCGGCCCGCCCGGACGACCGATGTGCCGGGGGTCAAGGCTCTGGTGGACCCGCTGGTTGAGCGCCGGGTTCTCGTCGCCAAGGAGACCGTGGCGTATTACGAGGGACTCCAAGGGATCATGGTCGCCGAGCATAACGGGCGGCTGGTGGGCTGCGGGGCGCTCCATGTGATGTGGCAAGACCTGGCTGAAGTCCGCACGCTCGCCGTGGCACCGGGTTGGCTCGGCCTCGGCGTCGGCCACCGGCTTGTCGAGGAGCTCATCGCTCGGGCGCGTGAGCTGGGAGTCAGCAGACTCTTCTGCCTGACCTTCGAGGTGGACTTCTTCCGCCGCCACGATTTCGCGCCCATGACCGAAGCGGAGAGCGAACCCAGTAAGCTGGGCCAGGCCGGTGAAAACACCGGTCACGATGCAGTCACCCCCGAGGTGTACGCGGAACTCCTGCGCTCCCCGGATGAAGGCGTCGCCGAGTTCCTGGACTTGGCCAGAGTCAAGCCGAATACTCTGGGTAATACCCGGATGATCCGCAGGTTGTGAGAGTTCCTATGACAGTGACTTTGATTATCGTTGCGCACAGCACCCGGCTCGCCGAAGGCGTCGCTGAACTCGTGAGCGAGATGGCTCCGCAGGCGCAGATCCTGCCCGCTGGCGGAGACCAGGACGGCTCTGCCGGGATTTCCCGGACCAAAGTCGCTGCCGCAGTAGAACAGGCCGGCGGCCCCGTGCTCCTGCTCACCGATGTCGGCCCTGCGGCAGAAGTAGCGGAAGCCGTGCTGGCGGAGGTGGCGCATCCGGAGCTCGCGCAGCTGGCTCAGGCACCGCTCGTGGAAGGCGCTGTGGCCGCGGCACTGCAGGCACAATCCGGTGGCAGCCTGGCCGAGGTGCGTCAGGCCGCGGAAAGCGCGCTCTGGCCGGAAGCTTGGCCGATAGTTGCGAGTCAGCGAACCGTTGAGCATAGTGCCCCGCAGGATCAGCCTCGGCCGCGCAAGGTGAGCATCGAGGTGGTGCTGGTCAATCCGCTGGGTCTGCATGCCCGCCCGGCCGCGACGCTCGCGGCCGCGTTGAGCGCCCTCGACACCGATATCGAGATCAACGGGGTCGATGGTCAGTCAGTCATGATGCTGATGTCTCTGGGCGCTCAGCAGGGTAGTACGCTCAAGGTGACCGCGCGCGGCCCCGATGCTCAGCGCGCAGTCGAGTTGGTGCACGCGAAGGTCACCGAGGGGTTCGGCGAGATCTGACCGCCGAGGAGTCGCCGAGTACCTGTATCAGCTGCGGTACTGGGAGAGCTGGATGAGGTTGCCGCAGGTGTCATCGAGGATGGCCGTGGTCACCGGACCCAGATCTTTCGGCTCTTGCGCGAACCGCACACCGAGCTCGCGGAGCCGTTCGTATTCGGCTCTGACGTCCTCGACCGCGAAGGCGGTCAGCGGGATACCATCGGCGAAAAGCGTTGCTTTGAAGGTTTTGGCCGCCGGATGCGCATCGGGCTCCAGCACCAGTTCTGTGCCGTCAGGAGCCTCTGGGGAGACTACCGTGAGCCAGCGGTGTTCACCGGCTGAGACATCCGTTTTCTTCAGGAAGCCAAGGGTGTCGGTGTAGAAGTTCAGAGCGCGCTCTTGGTCATCAACGTAGACACTGCTCAGATTGATCAGCATGGTGTTCATTGTTGCATGTCAGGAAGGAAGCGCCAGCCCCGCCTCGGTGCGGACCGCCAGACCATCCGCTACGAGACCTTCCAGAATGCGCTCCAGCCGGCTGGGTTCGCTGTCCAGGGCATAGAGCCGAGTGAGTTCCGGTGGCTGGGCTCGCTGATCCAGTCGGACGGCCGGTGCATGCAAGAGTTCTCCTGGCACCGGATGCTCTGCGGCGCGCAGTACTGCCATCACCGCGCCGCGCAGTTGCCGGTCGGTTCCGGCCCATGGTTGGCCTTTGGGCTGATAGCTGGGTGCGGGTTTCCCTGCGGCGATCCAGGCGCATTCCGTGCTGACCGGGCAGATGCTGCACTGCGGGCTGCGGGCGGTGCACACCAGGGCGCCCAGCTCCATGACGGCCGCATTCCAACTGACTGCTTCGCCGGGATCTTCGGGAAGCAACTCTTCGGCCAGTCGCATCTCCGCAGCGGTCAGAATCGGTGCGGGCAGGGCGTCTCCCTGGAAAAGCCGCGCTTCGACTCGCCGGATATTGGTGTCCACGACCGTGCTGCGAAGGCCGAAGGCAAAGGTTGCCACCGCTGCTGCGGTGTAGTCCCCGATTCCCGGAAGGGCGCGCAGCTCCGGGATGCTCTGCGGTACGATGCCGCCGTGATCGGAGGCGATCTTGGTGGCCGCCGCGTGCAAGCGCAGTGCCCGCCGCGGGTATCCCAGCCGCCCCCAGGCCCGTACGGCTTCGCCGCTGGAATCGGCGGCGAGTGCGGCGGGCTCGGGCCAGCGGTCCAGCCACTGTTGCCAGACTGGGAGCACCCGCACCACCGGGGTCTGCTGCAGCATCACTTCGCTGACGAGGACGCCCCAGGCAGTCCGCTCAGGATGCCGCCAGGGCAGATCCCGCTGCTCCCGGGCGAACCAGTCGGTCACCCGCTGCCGGATCTGCGTGATCGAAGTGGAGGCAGCAGCAGAGATTGTATGAGCAGTGCCGTCCGGGAGGTCAGTCATCTATCCCACGGTATCCCTCTTCGGGCATTCTGACCGCCCTGACCGCACCGCGGGCTCAAGGCGGTCACTGGCCGCGTGCCCGGGTTGGAAGCAGTAGGCTTGAGCAATGAGCGAGCATGGCAGAGTTTCCCCGGCGGTGTACCGGCGGCGCAGGCTCGTCGCGGGCATGGCGGCGCTCGTGATCGTGTTCCTCGTGGGTTGGGCAGTGGTGTCGCTCATCAGTGGCCTCAGCGGAGGCTCTGGTAGCCAGGCTGCCGGCACGGATTCAACGCCGACTGCTTCTGTCACCAGTGCACCCGCCGCCACAACAGAAACAGAGTCGGGCTCAGCATCGCCCAGTACCGCTCCGGCCAGCTCGGCGCCGCCCTGCGATCCGGCCCAGATCTCTCTTGCCGCCAGCACGGACGCCCCCAGTTACAACGCGGGGCAGAATCCGGTGCTGACTCTGACCGTGACGAATACCGGCAGCGCCGCCTGTGAGCTCAACCTGGGTACCTCGCAGATGGAATTCCTGGTGAACAGAGGGGAGGATCGGGTGTTCTCCTCAACAGACTGCCGGCAGGATCCACAGGATCTACAGCGCACACTGGCCTCAGGGGCCACGGAGAAAGCCAATTTCTCCTGGAACCGCACTCGGAGCGTCCCGGGCTGCACTCCGGTCCCCGAAATTCCGCCAGCCGGGCCCGGCAGCACGTACACGCTGACTGTGAAGCTCGGGGCGATGATGTCACCGCCGGAAGCGTTCGTCCTTGCTTCCTGACGCCTCCTGACTTCTCTCGGTCTGGAGACTCAATTCGAGATGAAACTAGAGGAAGCGATCGAGCAGGCTCGCTTCGGCAATCCTGGACAGCCCCTCCCGGACGGCTCGGGCGCGCTGCTCGCCGATGCCTTCCACGACCCTGAGTTCTTCGATACTGGCCGCCATCAGATTCTGCAAGCCGTCGAAGCGCTCGACTAGCCGTTCGGCGACTAGCCGCGGAAGCGAGGTGAACCCTGCGAGCAAACGGTAACCGCGCGGATGCAGGAGGGCTTCGAGGGAGCCGGAGGCGTTGGCGAGCCCCGTGGTCGTTGCAATCCGGTTGAGGTCGATGAGTTCCGTCGGGCTCAAGGCTTGCAGGCTGGCTACTGCGGCTTCGATTTCCTCCGCATCGAGTTCTTGCGGCGAGTAGTCCTGGATCACCAGTTCACTCCCACGGTCCCGGCTGGCGGTGAGCTCGTCCATCTGCAGAGACAGCAGGCGGCCGTCATCACCGAGTTCCAGCAAATACTGATTGATCTCCTCTGAGATCCTCCGCACCATCTCCTGCCGTTGCAGGACGACGACGACGTCTCGTACCGTGACTAGTGCTTCGATTTCTAGGGCGGAGAGCGAGGCGGTCACCTGGTCCAGCCGCGCCCGGTAGCGTTCCAAGGTGGCCAGCGCCTGATTCGCCCTGGCGAGTACTTTCTCTGAGCCTTCCAGGACGTAGCGCAGCCCCTGGACGTAGAGCGCGATGGTCTGCATGGACTGGCTCACCGAGATCACCGGCAGTCCGGTCTGGATGGCCACTCTTTCCGCGGTGCGGTGCCGGGTGCCGGATTCCTGGGTCTCGATCGCCGGATCCGGTACCAACTGCACACCGGCTCGCAGGATCCGGGCAGCGTCCCGGTCACAGACGATGGCCCCGTCCATCTTCGCTAATTCGCGCAGCCGGGTAGGCGCGAATTCGGTATCGATCTCGAAACCGCCGGAGCAGAGCGATTCGACGCTACGGTCATAGCCCAGGACGATGAGGGCACCGGTGCGCCCGCGCAGAATCCGTTCCAGCCCGTCGCGCAGAGGGGTTCCAGGGGCCACTCTGGCCAGCGTGATGCGCAGGGCTTCCTCCGGGCTGCGAACCATGGTCCATCCTTCCGCTGCGAATCACCTTCTCATCCTGATGAGCCGGATGCTGCTGCTCAGGACGGAAGGCATCGTTGAGAACTATCGTCGGAGTGCTTAAGCCGTGCCGCCGAGTCCTGATGGTCTGATCTGCTCTGGCACCGGGGCGCCGTCTCTGACTTCATAGCCGCATCAGATCTACTCATAGTCTAAGCGGTAGCAGAGCGACCCGAACGATCGATCCGCAGGGCTGCTGAGAATGGGTGGCGCGAGCTCACCCGTTCTCGCCCGTTGCCGGGAAGAGCAGAGCCAGGGCCTCGCCGAGCTGATGCACTTGCCGGACGGCGAACCCTTCCGGGATCTGGCCTGGGCCTTGCGGGCTCGCGGGTACGATCGCGTGGCTGAATCCGAGCCGGTGCGCTTCTTGGATGCGCTGGTTGATTCCGGGCACCGGACGCACTTCACCGGCCAGGCCCACCTCACCGAAGGCCACGAGCTTGGGCGGTAGCGCGCGCCCGGATTTCGCCGACGCCAGGGAGAGCGCGATGGCAAGATCGGTGGCCGGTTCGCTCAACCGGACCCCGCCGACCGTCGCGACATAGCAGTCCTCGCCGTTTAGCCCGGCACCGGCCCGTTGTTGGAGGACGGCCAGCAGCATGGCGACCCGGGCTGAATCCAGGCCGCTCGTCGCCCGCCGCGGCTGCGCTGCACTGCTCGCCGCCAGCAGGGACTGCACTTCGGCCACCAGGGGCCTACGCCCTTCCAACGTCACGGTGATGCAGGTTCCGGAAACCGGTTCTTTGGTCCGGGAGACGAAGAGACCACTCGGATCGGCGAGCCCTTCGATGCCATCCTCGTGAAGGTCGAAGCAGCCTACTTCATCCGTGGGCCCGTAGCGGTTCTTCACCGCACGCAGCAGACGCAGCCGGGAGTGCCGCTCGCCTTCGAACTGGCAGACCACATCGACCAGGTGCTCCAGTAGCCGGGGGCCGGCGATGGAGCCGTCCTTGGTGACGTGCCCCACCAGAAGGGTGGCCATTTCTCTTTGCTTCGCAACGGCTATCAGGGAGGCTGCAACTTCACGCACCTGAGTCACTCCGCCGGCTGAACCCTCGACCTCAGCGCTGCTCAGCGTCTGCACGGAGTCGACGATCAGCAAGGACGGCTGGAGCTGTTCGATCTGACCTAGGACCGTGCCGAGGTCATTCTCCGCGCAGAGGTACAGGGTGTCCGCGAGGGCTCCGATCCGCTCTGCCCGCAATTTCACTTGAGCGGCTGATTCCTCTCCCGTGACATAGAGCACCGGGCCTGGAGTCTGGCCGGTAGCGGGCTCTCCGGCCTGGCTCGGAGCGTTCTGATGCCGGTTCTGATGTTTGGCGAAGCGGGAGGCGACGTCGATCAGCAGGGTGGATTTACCTACCCCGGGTTCCCCGGCCAGTAGGATCACCGCGCCGGGCACCACGCCCCCGCCGAGAACCCGATCCAGTTCATCCACGCCGGTAGGAAGAGCCGAGGCCGTGGTGGCATCGACGTCCGTGATCCGCGCTGCCGGAACCGCCACCTGACTGGCAGCAGTGGTGCGCGCCGGAGCGCCGCCGGTTTCGGTCACTGTGCCCCAGGCTTGGCATTCCCCGCACCGGCCGACCCATTTCGCGGTGGTCCAGCCGCATTCGGCGCAACGATAGGCCGAGCGCTGGGCGCCGGCTTTCCGGCTGCCGGACTTGGCGCCCCGGGAACCGGTGCCGATGGAGGATGTCATGCATCGAGCCTAGCTACTCCAGCCGACAGTTTGAGATTTCTGCTCTGCTCGGAGCTTCCTGAAGCCGCTAGAGCCGGGGCAGCAGGGCACCCGCCTCGGTTTCGCTGAGCCCTGTGGCCATGAGCAGGTCAATGGTCAGCGAGCGCTGCAGCATCAGCACCGTGACGGCCTCGGGCTGACCCGGGCCGATGTCACGGGGGTCGAGCGTCATAGCGATCAGGCTCAGCTCTTCCCGTACGCCATGACGCGCCGGCGTATCGGGGTTGGACTCCTGATCGCTGCGATGCAGTCGCTCCGAGAGGGCGACCCCCAAGAGGTCCACCGCATTGGCTGTATCGTTGAGGCTCTCCGCCAGTCGCTGCGAATCGGCATCGCTGAGCGAGGCGTTATTGATCGCAGGGCTCAGCCTGCGAGCCAGGATGCGGCAGATGCGCAAGGCGAAGTCGAGATGCTCCAGGGATCTCTCCAGAGAACTCAACTCAGTGCGGAATCGCCGGTACGCGGGGGATATCCGGGCGACTTCGTCCGAAGCTTGCAGGCTATTGCGCATCGCATCGATCAACGGCTGGCAGTTCCGGGCGCGGATCAAAGCGTGCCAGGCCTTGGTGGCATCATTGCGGGTCAATGCGGCGGAGCATTCCCGGAGCACATCCGCCAGTTCATTGACCAGGTTGCGCACATCCTGCTGCGGCTCCTTCCGTGGATCCCGTGGCGTCAGCAGAGTGATCAGAAGTGCGAAGCAGCCACCAATCACCGCATCCACACTGCGCGTATACGGCCCGCCGGTCGGCTCGGGAAGGAGAATCACGAGCATCGACTGCAACCCCAGTTGAGTGGCGAAGATCGCCCCGCCGTCCAAGAACCTGGCCAGCATGATCGAGGCGAAAAGGACTATCGCGGCCTGCCAGAGTCCGTTGCCGAAGCTGAGCAGAACCATCTCGCCCATCGTGATGCCCAGGGTGCCCCCGATGGCGACTTCGAGCACCCGGCGCACCCTGGGGTCGCGGGAGAAACCCAGCGAAATCAGTGCGGAGGTCGCCGCGAAGATCGGCAGGCTGTGGCCGAGCACGAGTGCGGCGAAAGCATACGCCCCCACCCCGCAGATGGTCATCTGCAGTGCGGGCACCACGGACTGACCGCTGCGGCGCAACCCCATGCTGGTGTGCCCGCGCAGGAACCGGAAGGCCGAAGCTGTTGACCCGTTGACGGTGGGCATGGCTCAAGTCTAGTCAGGGCCGGTGCGGATCTTCCGGCGCCCTTTCCTGCGGCTGTTCCGGCATCCGGGTCTGGTTAAGTTTGGTTAGTGGCCCGGTTCTGTTAACCATCTGTTCACCAAGGCCGATGCCTCCCGTTACTTCCGCTCCGTATTTTCGATGAGGTGCAACGCTGATGTTCCAATCGCTGCACGGATGAAGAAGTTCAAGAAGTTCAAGCACAACAGATAACAAAGGCTTCCAGGATGATGCGGAAGCCGCTCTGAGGACCCTGGAAGGGACACATACACGTGAAGGTTCTTCGCTATGGCCGTCTTGCGGCGATCATCGCTGCCGGCACTCTGGCACTGACTGCTTGTGGTACTGACAACGCTAATCCCGGTGCTGGCGCTTCCAGCCCTGGCGGATCCGGCGTGACCGGAATGCTCACTGGCGTGGGGGCGTCTTCGCAGAACTCCGCGATGGACGCCTGGAAGACCAAGTTCTCCCAGGCCAACTCGGGCGCTCAGGTGCAGTACTCTCCCGATGGTTCCGGCTCCGGGCGCAAAGCCCTCATTGGAGGAGCAGCCCAGTTCGCGGGCTCCGACGCCTACCTCAAAGACGCCGAGCTCAGTGAGTCCCAGAATGTCTGCGGCCCGGGCGGTGCCATCGACGTACCGGTCTACATCTCGCCCATCGCTATTGCATACAACCTCCCCGGGGTCACCGATCTGAAGCTCGACGCTGCGACGACGGCCCGGATTTTCCGCGGTGAGATCACGAGTTGGGACGATCCGGCAATCGCCGCACTCAACTCCGATGCAAATCTGCCGGCCACCAAGATCACCGCGGTGCACCGCTCCGATAATTCGGGAACTACGGAGAACCTCACCGACTACCTCTCCCAGGCCGCTCCCGATGTCTGGAAGGATCAGCCCAGCGGGGACTGGCCCTCCGCGATCGGCGGAGAGAACGCCAAGGGCACCAGCGGTGTGGTCCGGCAGGTCTCCCAGACCGAAGGCGCCATCACCTATGCCGACGATTCTGCGGTAGGCAGCCTGGGTACAGCGAGAATCAAGGTCGGCGACGAGTTCGTCAGCATCTCTCCCGAAGCCGCGGCTAAGGCCGTAGAGGTTTCGAGCGTGGTCGACAACCGCCCCGCGAACGATATCGCGATCGATCTGGACCGCACGACGACTGAGTCCGGGGTGTACCCCCTGGTTCTGGTCAGCTACCAGATCTACTGCAGCAGCTACCAGGATCAGAACACCGTTGACCTCGTGAAGGCATTCGCCAACTATGTGGTCAGCGAACAGGGCCAGGCCGATGCCGCAGCGGCGGCACAGAACGCACCGCTTTCGGAAAGCCTCACCCGCCAGGCCCAGCAGGCGATCGACTCCATCAAGGTCGCTTCCTAGAGCACACCCAGTAGCCAGGCTGGCCACGCTGCCCGAGCTCGCCACCCGCTGAGCTTGGACAGCGTGGCTGATCTGCTCATACTGTATGAGATGAGCAGAGCGACCATCCCGGATCCCAAGCCGGGGCCCTGCCAGTGAACCCAGCAGCCTGACGCGGTTTGCACGCTTACAGTCCATCGCACCGACGACTCCTTTCCGGGGGGCACTTTCAGTGGCATCACCAGCACTGACAACCAGTTCCCGCGCTGACCGGGTGGGGGATAAGATCTTCTCCGGCGCAGCCCTTTTCGCGGGATGCCTTATTCTGGCTGTGCTGTTCATGGTCGCGGTCTTCCTGCTCTGGCAGGCCATGCCGGCATTCCTGGCCAGTCCGGAAGAAGCGTCGGGCAATGAAGGATTCCTCCTCTACGTCTTCCCGCTGATCATCGGCACCCTGATCGCCGCCGCGATCGCCTTGCTGCTGGCCACTCCGGTGTCCATCGGAGTGGCGCTCTTCATCTCGCATTTCGCGCCCCGCAAGCTGGCTCAGGGCCTGGGCTATCTCGTGGACCTGCTCGCCGCGATTCCTTCCGTCGTCTACGGTGCCTGGGGCGTGGCATTCTTGGCTCCGCAGCTGACCGGGCCGTATGAATGGCTGGCCGAGAATGCGGGCTGGATCCCCATCTTTGCCGGCCCGGCGTCCAATACCGGGCGCACCATGCTGACTGCGGGTATTGTGCTGGCGGTGATGATCACGCCCATCATCACCTCGCTCTGCCGTGAGATCTTCCTGCAGACCCCCACCCTGCACGAAGAAGCGGCCCTGGCGTTGGGGGCCACCCGCTGGGAGATGATCAAGACCGCCGTGCTGCCTTTCGGCCGCCCCGGAATCATCAGCGCGATCATGCTGGGCCTGGGTCGGGCTCTGGGCGAGACTATGGCGGTGGCCCTGGTGCTCTCCGCGGGCCCGCTCATCGCGAGCCTGATCCGCACCGGCAATCAGACCATCGCGGCGGAAATTGCCCTGAACTTCCCGGAGGCTTTCGGGCTTCGCCTCAACGAACTGATTGCCGCCGGCCTGGTGCTCTTCGTGATCACCCTCATCGTGAACATGATCGCGCGCTGGATCATCAGCCGGCACAAAGAATTCTCGGGAGCTAACTAGATGGTCCAGACCCAGAACCCGCAGCCGCCGGCCCTGGCAGTCCGGCGCTCTTCGCTCACCCGGGGGCAGCTGCCGTCCTATGCGCTCTGGGTGGTCGCAGGGGTCTCCGCGATTCTCGGTGCGGCCTGCTCCGCTTTGGTCGGTTTCGATATCGTGTTCTTCGCGATCTTCACGGCGCTGATTTTCGTCATCTCTGCCACGTTGCTGACCTGGCGTGTAGAAGGCCGTCGCCAGGCTTCGAATAAGTTCGTGACCTTCCTGGTCTACGGCGCTTTCCTGATCGCATTGCTACCTCTGATCTCCGTGATCTGGACAGTGCTGCAGCGCGGCGTGCCCGGCTTGCTCACCCCTGGCTTCCTGACTACGTCGATGTACGGGGTCACCGGTGTCGAAGACAACGCCACCGCGACGGGCGGCCCCGTTCTCGGTGGCGCCTATCACGCGATCGTCGGTACCTTGCAGATCACTGTCTGGGCCACACTGATCTCGGTGCCGGTGGGTCTGCTGACCTCGATCTACCTGGTGGAGTACGCCAAGAACGGCCCGCTTTCGCGTGCCATCACCTTCTTCATCGACGTGATGACCGGCATCCCCTCGATCGTCGCGGGTCTTTTCGCTGTGGCGCTCTTCGGGCTGCTCTTCGGCCCGGGGACCAAAACCGGTTTCGTCGCCGCAGTGGCGCTTTCGGTGCTCATGATCCCCGTGGTCGTGCGCTCTTCGGAGGAGATGCTCAAGATCGTGCCCAATGAGCTGCGCGAAGCCAGTTACGCGTTGGGGGTGCGCAAATGGCGCACCATCACGAAGGTGGTTATTCCCACTGCGATCTCCGGTATCGCCTCCGGAGTGACGCTGGCTATCGCCCGGGTCATCGGGGAGACCGCGCCGATCCTGGTAACGGCGGGGTTTGCCACGGCGATCAACTTCAACGTCTTCGCCGGATGGATGGCGTCTCTGCCGACCTTCATCTACACTCAGATCCTCAACCCGACGTCCCCGACGACCATCGAGCCCTCTGAACAGCGCGCCTGGGCTGCCGCCCTGGTGCTGATCATCATGGTGATGCTGCTCAATCTCATCGCCCGAGTCATCGCCCGTATCTTCGCCCCTAAAACCGGGCGCTGAACCAGTAGCCATCTAGCTGTCAAAGGATTCAAGGACAGACCATGTCAAAGCGTATCGACGTGACGGACCTCAACGTCTACTATGGCAATTTCCTGGCCGTCGAGGATGTGAACATCAGCATCGAGCCGAAAGCCGTCACTGCCTTCATCGGGCCCTCCGGCTGCGGTAAATCGACGTTCCTGCGCACCCTGAACCGGATGCACGAGGTGATCTCGGGGGCCACCGTGAAAGGCGAAGTGCTCCTGGACGGGGAAAATCTCTACGCTCCCGGGGTGGACCCGGTGGTCGTGCGAACTCAGGTGGGCATGGTCTTCCAGCGTCCCAACCCCTTCCCGACGATGTCCATCAGGGACAACGTCCTGGCCGGAGTGCGGCTGAACAATAAGCGCATCTCCAAGGGCGAGGCCGATGAGCTCGTGGAGCGCTCGCTGCGCGGGGCCAACCTCTGGAACGAGGTCAAGGATCGTTTAGCGAAGCCGGGCTCCGGGCTCTCCGGCGGCCAGCAGCAGCGGCTCTGCATCGCTAGGGCCATTGCGGTTCAGCCGCAGGTGATCTTGATGGACGAGCCCTGCTCGGCCCTGGATCCGATCTCCACTCTGGCGGTTGAGGATCTCATCAACGAGCTCAAAGAGTCCTACACCGTGGTGATCGTGACCCACAATATGCAGCAGGCGGCACGCGTTTCGGATAAAACCGCGTTCTTCAATATCGCGGGCACCGGCAAGCCCGGCAAGCTCATCGAGTACGACGAGACCGCGACGATCTTCAACAACCCTTCGGTGAAGGCGACGGAGGATTACGTCTCCGGTCGCTTCGGCTGATCACAGTAGCGGGGAGACCGCGAGGTAGACGACCGCTGCGCCGAGCCCGCAGGCCACAGGCGTCAGCAGCCAGGCCCCGAAGATCTTGCCGCCCAGCCACAGGTTGATCCTCGCGAAGCCCTGATGGGCCCCGGCTCCGGTGATTCCCGCGGTACTCAGCTGGGTGGTGGCCAGAGGCAGGTGCATCCCAATCGCGCCAACCAGAAGTATCACCGAGCTCACCGCTTGGGAGACCATGCCTCGCATCGGGTCCACGCGGATCAGTTTGCTGCTCAGGGTATAGGCGATGCGCCAGCCGCCCAGGAGCGTCCCCGCGGTGAGCAGCAGACCCACGCCGATAGCCAGCCAGGCCATCAGCTGACTGCCGTCTTCCGTGCCGGAGGGTAGCCCGGCGGCAGCCAGTGCGAAGGCTAGAACCGCGACGATCCGGGCGCTGTCCTGCAGGCCGTGGCCCAGGGCGAGTGCGCTCGTGGTCACGGCCTGGGCTTGCCGGAATTTGCGCTGCACCGTGCCGTGCTGCGCATAGCGGGTCAGCCACGCCACAGGGAAGACCAAGAGATAGGCCACCACGAAGGCGATCACGGGGGAGAGCAGCAGCGGGAGCACGACGAGGGTCAGCACCATCGGCATCAGCCCCTCCAAGGGGGGGTGCCCTTTGAGGACGGCCGCTCCGGAAGCGCCGGCGATACCGCCGATCAGGGCATGCGTAGAGGATGAGGGGTACCCTATCCGCCACTGCCATAGGCCCCAAGCCAGGGCCGCGCAAAACGCCCCGAGCAGGATCGCCAGGCCTTCTACACCGGGCCGCATGATGAAGAGTTGATCCCTCAAACTGGCCGCGAAACCGGTGCTCAGGGCGGCACCGATGAAGTTGAAGATCGCCGCGAGCAGGATCGCGATAGTAGGGGTCAGCGCGCGAGTGCGCACTGCCACGGCGACCGTGGAGGCGGCATCCCGCAGCCCGTTGAGCACGGTGAAGCCTGCGGCCAGAAGCAGCACCAGCGATAGGAAGACAATGGTCACGGCAGCGACTTCGCTGTCGTCGTGGTATCTGCTGCTCTTGCTCGGCTCAGCCCCTTGTCCGGTGCGCTCATGATTCCTTGACGATGATGCCGCCGACTTGAGTGGCCAGGCGTCTGAAGTCCCGGGTGGTCTCGACCAGCTGCAGGGCGAGCTCCCGGTGCTTCAAGTAGCTGTTGGGCTTGGGATCTAGGAGCTCTGCCAGATATTTGCGGTGCGTGTGTTCAGCGCGCTGAGAGAGGCGGATCATTTCCAGCCAGTAGTCTTCCAGGCCGTCGAGGTCATCGAGCGCCCGCATCGCGGTAACGGTCAGTTCGGCTTGCCGTCCGATGACTTCGAGCTGCTCGGTGGCACGGCGGGGTATCCGGTCGATTCGGTAGATCACCAGCAGCTCTGCGGCCGCGTCGAGCTTTCCCATCGCTTCGTGCAGCACCCTGGAGAGGGCATAGATGTCCTCTCGCGGCAGCGGGCTGATGAAACTGCTGCGGATATGTGTCAGCAGGCTGTACAGCAGGTTCGTCGAGTGAGTCTCGTGGCCGTGGATCTGCTCTGCCAGCGGAACATAACCGGAGCGCGAAGTCCCGAACATTTCCGAAAGCAGCTGCACCCCGGAGACGAGTTGCCCGGCCATCTCGGAGAGTATTTTCAGCCCGTTGCGTTCCTTAGGGAAAAGGCGGAATTTCATGGCTGCCCCGAATCCGGCTCCTCAGAATGTGTCATCTCAAGGACATCTTACAGAGTCGCTGTGAATTGGCTCAGCAATGCCATCAGCCGGGGTCCGAGGAGGAATTGATCGGATTCAGAAAGATTGTGGTGCCGGACCGGGAGCGCCTCTCGGCGTGTGGCCGCTCGAAGCGGCTAAATGTTGGAGCCCGGGGGTTCCACGGTCCGGCACTACCTCTATTTTCCCGCGGGTGCCGGTCCGATGTCAACGAAACCCAGATAAACACGCGAACAAACGAAGATCAGTAAAGGTGAAGATTAGCATCGTTCAGCGCCGACTCAGTCGAGTTCGCCGTGTCGCCAGGCTTTAGCTGCGAACTCGAGGTCTTCAGCGGTGCGCAGGAGTCGCTGGGCGCTATGCGTGAGTTTGCTCGCATGCTCCGCGTTGCTGATCTCCCGCGCATCGGCGACCCTGGTCTGGCCGAGGGAGACCACTCTGCAGAATGCTGCGGTGCGTTCCAGCGCAACATCGAAGTCACCGTCGAAGGCTCCAGAGAGAACGGCATCGGCCATGGCCTTGAGTTCTTCGGCTCCTGGAGGCTCAGCCACACCGGCTATTACATGGGAGACCTGCGCGGTGTCTTTTCCCTGTGCGAAATAGACTGCGACCCGTTCGGTTTCATGCTGCGTCGCGGCGCGCAGCGCGTAGAGTCGCCAGAGCACTCCGGGCAGTGAGCGCGCAGGTGACTCGGCCCACATCTCAGCGATCGCTTCGAGGCCCTGCTGATCGGCCAAGCGCACGAGTCTTTCGGTGACCTCTGGATCATCACTGCTGCGCCCTTTGCTCACCAGGGCGCGCGCTGCCAGATGGGCTGCTTCGGAGACCCGCGCCGGGTCCGCGCCGCCATCGAAGGCAGCGAAATCTCCTAGCGGAATCGGCTTATGCGGTCTGGGCACATCTTCGCTCATGCCCCGACGATACTCCTGCCGTGCGGGGCCGTCGAGGGAGCTGATTCACTGCCGTGCGGGAGCGTGCGCTAAAGTGGATATGGCTTATTCATATGAGTGAGTCTGCGCCTTTAGCTCAGTTGGTAGAGCATCGGACTTTTAATCCGTGGGTCGAGGGTTCGAGCCCCTCAGGGCGCACTCAACGCAGTGCCGGTGATCATTCCCGGCGCACGTCCTCGCGAATTCTCGATGAAAATTAAGCACAATACGCTCTGGTCCCAGTAAAAATAAGCTTTTTATCTTATTTTTACTGGCCAGTTCTGAAATGCAGACCGCGTAATTATGCTGAAGCGATGACAGTGATTTAGGTCATCTAACAGTGATTTCATGGCAAAAACCAATGATTTTTCCTTATTTGGGTAGGATGGGCCGAGTGACCTACGTAGTCTGAGCGCGAAGGAACGCGCAAGAGGAGCAACTTAACGCCATGTCTACCGCGCAAGGTAAACCCAAGGCTGAGAGGCACTTACAGCGGGGGGCCAGTACTGCGAAGGAGGGCAGGATGCCCCTGGCCCGATGGGTCTTCGGCCCTGCCGCAGTCATCATCGTTCTTTTCGTTTTATACGCCACGCTTTTCCCGGATAACGCCACTGAGCTGTTCAGCGTGATGCAGGCCAACGTCATCAAATGGTTCGGTTGGTATTACGTTGCCGCCGTTGCGGTATTCATCGCCTTCGCGCTATGGATCGGCCTGAGCCGTTATGGCGATATCAAGCTCGGTCAGGATGAGGATAAGCCGGAATTCTCCCTCATGTCCTGGTTCGCCCTGCTTTTCGCTGCGGGTATGGGCATCGGCTTGGTCTTTTTCGGTGTGGCCGAACCACTCAACCACTTCGCCTCGCCCCGGCCCGGGTCTACTGGTAGCCCGGTGGAGCTCGCTCAGCAGGCGATGACTCAGACCTATCTGCACTGGGGCGTGCATGCCTGGGCGATCTATGTGGTGGTCGGCGTTTCTATCGCCTATGCCGTGCACCGCAAGCGCCGGCCGATTTCTATCCGCTGGACGCTGGAGCCGCTTCTAGGTGCCAAACGGGTTTCCGGCGGCTGGGGCAATCTCATCGATACCGTGGCTCTGGTCGGCACGCTCTTCGGCGTTGCCACCTCCCTGGGCCTGGGCGTCCTGCAGATCTCAGCGGGCCTTGATGAAGCCAATATCCTCGCGGCCACCCAGCAGACTCAGATCGGGCTGATCCTTGGCATCATCACCTTGACGATCCTCTCGGTGGTCTCTGGAGTGGGCAAGGGCATGAAATGGCTTTCGAACACGAACCTGATCCTGGCCGGCCTCTTTATGCTCTTCGTGCTCTTCACCGGGCCGACCCTGTTCCTGCTCCGCGAATTCGTGCAGTCCATCGGCAACTACTTGCAGAACGTCATCGGCCTGACCTTCAACACTCTTGCTTTTTCGGGTGCGGAAGGCGAGGCCTGGCAAGCGGCATGGACCACGTTCTACTGGGGCTGGTGGATCTCCTGGGCGCCCTTCGTCGGTATCTTCATCGCGCGGATCTCCAAGGGCCGTAGCGTTCGCGAATTCGTGGCAGGCGTCCTGCTGGTTCCCACGGCTCTTGGCTTCCTCTGGTTCGCCGTACTGGGCGGTGCAGCGCTGTTCCGAGAACTCTTCGGACGGGGCGGTCTGGTCGGCCCGGATGGCTCGGTGGATACCGAAGGAGCGCTCTTCGCGCTCCTGGCCGACCTGCCCGGCGGAGCTTTCCTCACGATCGGCGCGGTGTTGCTGATCGGCATCTTCTTCATCACCTCCGCTGATTCTGGTGCCCTCGTGATGGGTATGATCTCCACCGGTGGTGACACCGAGCCTCGCCGCTGGCTGCGGATCTTCTGGGCGCTCGCGGCAGCAGCTGTGGCGATCGCCTTACTGGTAGCCAATGGGCTGCAAGCGATTCAGACAGCCGCGATTCTTACGGCGTTGCCCTTCAGCGTCGTGATCATCCTGATGTGCGTGGCCACGGTTCGGGCGTTCCACCATGAGCATCAGCATCTGCTCTGGGTGCAGCGCCGGCTGGTCCGCAAGGAGATCGCGGCCCATGTCACCGAGCAGGTCACCGAACACGTGAACGATCAGCTCCAGGACTCAGTGCAAGAGCATTACGAGGAGCACCTGGAAGATCGGATCAACGAGCAGGTGGCGGAGGCTGTAGAGGCTCAGTTCACGGAGCGCTTCGCCACGTCTGAGCTTCCCCTGGTCCCATCTCTTACGGAAGCCGAGGGTTCGGCTCCAACGGAGCGGAAGCCAGGGGGTGGGCCAAGCGGTTCGGGAACTACTTAGTCGGCTGTTTGATGTTCAGATTTTCCACCACCCGGGTCCGTTCGGGCGAATAGGCATAGGTGGCCCCGTCCTGCACGGTGACCCACCACTTGCCGCAGATCGCGCTGGCTTTCTGCTCGATGCCCTGAGGCCACCAATCCGCGCTCAGGGTAGGCGGGGTAGTGACGAATTCGTCGGCTTTCCACTGGCTATCCGTGTCGTCTCCCGATCGCGGCTGCTGTCCGGCGGCGACGGGCGTGCAGCTATTGGGGATCTCCGTGTTGCGCATGGCGAGAATGCGTTCGTTTCCGGTGGTGCGCAGGAGTAAGCGGATATCTCTGGCGTCATCGGGAATCCAGCTCGCCAGCTCCTGGCCGTTATTGGCATCGCTCCCGCGATCGTAGGTTTTGGTCTCCGTTTTATCGGCGTTGTTCTCAAAAGCCCCACAGCCGGTGACGGTGAGGGAGAGGGCTATTACTGGCGCGGTGAGGATCATTTTCTTCATGCTTGTCAGCCTAGGCACTGGCCGCGGCACCGGGATCAGGCCCGGGGAGGGGAATTTCCGTTTTCTTCTCCGACCCAGGTCTGATGGCTGCCCGGTTGGCCCTGGTCTTACCGGGTCACGGTACCTAGCATGGGGTCACGAATGAACGCGCACTGATCACGGATGCTACTGAGGGGCTGGGGGCCGAGTTCGCCCGTCAGCTTGCCGCCGCGAAATATGACCCGGCGCTCGTCGCCCGGGATGCAGAACGCCTGTGGGCCTTGGCGGAGCGTCTACAAGATGAATACGGCGTACGGGTGGAGGCGATTGCCGCCGACCTGGTCGCGGAAGAGGGAATCGCCGTAGTGACGGACCGGATCAGCCGTACGGCTGATCCAATCTCCCTGCTCGTCAATAATGCCGGCTTCGGGCTGATCAAGTCCTTTGAGCGCAATCCGGTCCAGTCTGAATCCGACCACCTGCAGCTGCATGTCAGAACACCTATGCTCCTGATGCATGCGGTGCTGCCGGGAATGCTGGAAAGAGGTGCGGGCCGTATCATCAACGTAGCGAGCGTGGCCGCTTTTCTTCCTCGTGCCAGTTATGGTGCGGCGAAGGCCTGGACGGTCAGCTTCAGTCGCTGGGCGAATCTGCACTACGGGGCTAGAGGAGTGAAGGTGCTGGCGCTGTGCCCGGGGTGAATATGTCAACTGTTTTTGGCCCCGGGAGGGCAACTTTTTCTGGCCCCACTTTTCGGTGTGAGTCAGATAGTCCCGGTAGTGCTGCCGTGTTGGGTAGCTATTTTTGGCTTCTGGTGTGGTCATTTTGCGGAAAGAGTTGATATTTGTGGCTGGTAGCCGGTTTAGTGGGTTTTACTTCCGACTGTTGTGTCGGGGGCTTGTGGATTGTCTCGTGATAGAAGGAGGTCGTCATGGTTGCTTGTAGTCCCGTGAAGAGGACGGTGAGGATGTCTCGTTGGGTGAGGATCCAGGTGGCTTTAATGCTGGGTGTTTTGCTTGTTCTAGGAGGTGTGGTCGGGGCTCCTGGTGCTTCTGCTGCCCCGGATGATGTTGAGGCTTTGAGTCAGACGAAGATTATTGGTGGTAAGGCTGTGGCGAATGATGCTTACCCTTTTATGGCTTCTTTACAGTTCTCGGGTCGTTCGTTCTGTGGGGCTAGTCTGGTAGCCCCGCGTGTGGTGATGACCGCTGCGCATTGCGTGACATCACAGGACGAGTTGACGGGTCTGCCTGTGCCGAATACTGCTGGTGTTTCGGTGGTCGTCGGTCGCACAGCGCTTTCCAATATGAATCAAGGCGTTGAACGGGGGGTTCTTAGCCTGCTGGGGAAAGATCTGGTAGTTGTTCATCCGAGGTATCTACAAGGTGATGCTGCCTACGATGTTGCTTTCGTGTATCTTGATCGGTCGGTGTCCGGGATTGTTCCGGTGAAGTTGCCGACCAAGGGAACTGATGCGTTGCTTCGGCCTGGCCAGAAAGCCACAGTGATTGGTTGGGGTAATACCGATACTGAATTATCGAACTTCCCGGATCGGCTCCGTCAGGTTCAGGTCCCGATTCTTTCCCAGGATGAGTGCAAGATCAGTTACGATTCCTTCAATCCGGATGTTAATTTCTGTGCTGGGGTTCAAGGGAAAGACTCCTGTCAAGGTGATAGCGGGGGGCCGATCTTCCGACAGATTCCCGGTCGTGATACTGCCTACCAGACCGGTGTTGTTTCATATGGTGCTGGCTGCGGCGATCAGGGTGCCCCCGGTGTCTATGTCTCGCTGAGTTCTGCCAAGCTTTGGGATACCCTGGCCGAAAGCCGTGATGGTCAGCGAATCAAGAATTCATTGAACCGCTAGAAAACTATGCATCAGTAGATGCCATAGAGGCAGGAAAGCCCCAACCATTACGAAGATGTTGGGGCTTTCCTACCTCTACTAGTAGCGAGGCGGTAGGAGTTGGTTCCGGTTTCGATGATGGTGGCGTTGAAGGTGAGCCGGTCGATGATCGCCGCGCATAGGCGGGGGTCGGTGAAGGTTTTCGTCCACCCGCTGAAGGCTTCGTTGGAAGCGATAGCGACGGAGGCTTTCTCTTCGCGTTCGGAGAGGACTTGGAAGAGGAGCTCGGCTCCGCGGCGGTCAAGTTCCATGTAACCAAGTTCGTCAATGCATAGAAGGTCTACTCGCCCGTAACGGGCGATAGTTTTTGCGAGGATAAGCTCGTCGGCGGCTTCAACGAGTTCGTTCACTAGCCGGGTGGCGTGAACGTATTTGACCCTGAATCCTTTTTCCGCTGCGGCTGTGCCGAGTCCGATGAGCAGATGGGATTTGCCGGTTCCGGAATCCCCGATCAAGCACAGGGGCTGGCCTTTACGGATCCAGTCACCGGCCGCCAAAGTGTTGATCGTGGCTTCGGGAATGTTCGGGTTCGCTTCGAAATCGAAATCGCCTAACCATTTATCGCGAGGGAAGCCGGCTGCTTTGACCCTACGGATGCTGGAGCGCCGGTCCCGGTCATCGCACTCTGTCAACAACAGTTCGGCTAGGAAACCTTGGTAGGAGAGCTGTTCTTTGCTAGCGGTAGCGATGGCTTCATCGAACACGGCCCTGATTGTGGGTAACCGGAGGCGTCGGCAGGCTTGGTCAACTGCGGCGATAGCTGCCTGGTCTGTGAGTCCTCTACGTCTGCGTAGCGGCGGGGTGACTGTGGTAGTCGGTGCTGCGGTCATGAAGCGTCGTCCTTCCGAAGAATCTCTAGCGTGGATTGGGTGATTTGTCGGCGTTTGGTGAGCAGCTCGTCGTAAGCGTTAACCGAAGGAAGCGGCCGCTTATCAGCCGGTAACCCGGCGATGACTGCTGCCGGGTCAGTGAGACGGCGTTGAGTGAGACTGATAACCCGCTGCACGTTTACTTTTTCGTGAGTAACCAGATGGCAATCCACATCGGCCCCACTCTCAGCCACGGCTATGGGGTGGGCTGCGGCGTGTCTTCGTGCTTCTACCGCGACTACGTCAGCGTTGATAGCGCTGACGATTAATGCTGCACGGATTCCGGCTTCAACATCGGCTGCCGTCATGGAGCGGTGGAGCAAGAGGGGTCTGCCCCGGGTTTGGTTGACAGTTGGGGTTTGGGGTGATCAGGCCGCTTTCGCGTCCGTGTAGATCGTCTCAAACTCTACGGGAGTGAGTTTGCCGAGGCCGCGTTGCCGGCGTCTTCGGTTGTACTTCGTTTCGATCCAGGAAACGATCGCGAGGCGGAGGTCAGCGCGAGTGTTCCAGCATCTCGTGTTGAGCACGTTCTTCTGAAGCAGGCTGAAGAAACTCTCCATGCTCGCGTTATCGCCAGCTCCGTAGGACCGGCCCATGGAGCCGATAAGGCCGTTG
>NZ_AQXM01000049.1 GCF_000376245.1 Acaricomes phytoseiuli DSM 14247
TTCAGCCAGTTGAACAACGAGGCTTCGGAAATCCCGAAGTCTCTCGCAATCTGCGATAACGGGGCCCGGGCTTTACGGGCCACAGCCACGACATCGTCACGGAACTCTTTCGGATAGGGCTTGGGCATGAGATACATCCTTCCAGCGAGGACGAATCCTCACAGATCAGATGTCAACCAAACCCGGGGCAGACCCTGTGCTCATGATGATCTTGCCCATACTCATGATTGTTTTGTTGGCGGTTGCTTTGATCTCGCTCGCCAGAAGTAAGTCTGTCACACCAGGACAGAGAGTGCTGTGGGCCGTTGTCATAGTTTTGCTCCCTATCCTGGGATCGGTTCTTTGGCTCGTCGTTGCTTTCCTCATCAGACGGCAAGAAGACGGTAAACAATCATCAGCCAATCGTGATGAAGTCGTGGCGGCGAGTTCAAGTCAAACCTGAGTCCCGCTGGGGTTCGGGTTTCGGAGTATTCTTTAGAGATTTAAGGCTAGATAAGAGACGCAACCTGTCTTGTAAACAGGGGGTCGCCGGTTCGAATCCGGCAGGGGGCTCCACGGAAAATCCCCGGAATCATCGCATCTAGCGCATGGTTCCGGGGATTTTGTACTATGAGGCGCATGACGTTCATCGTGGTCGGCATCTGCATCGGAGTGATTCTCGCGACAGGGCGTGTGCCGAAGATCCGATGGGTGCCCTTGATTGCAGCCGGGGTGTTACTGGCGGTGGCGATTTTCGGATTCCAGAACCTGCGCCTGGTCTCTACCGGGGAAGCACTCCTGCTTCTCCTCAGCATCCTCATTTCGATGGTCCTGTATTCAGGTGTCCTCTGGGATCGGCAGAAGCTTGACCCGCAAGTCACGTACTGGGGCTGGGCCTGGCGCGAGCTCATCCACCCCGGGTACGCACGAGCCCTCTACCGAGAGCGCCTTAGTGCTTCAACGTCAGGTGATACGAGATACCCGGTGGAGTAATCTTCATGTGTCTAGCACGCTGAACCTCACGTGATGCTCACGACCTGCACCGCTGGATAACAGGGCGCTTGATCATTCACCTCATGCGCGAAGAAATCACGGATGGCCGCAGCGACTCGGGCGGCGACCTCGGGCGCCGGCTGATCGGCGAAGACGCCTATCCGCGCGACGATTCGCAAGCCGCCACCATGCTCTTCGACCGCTACGCTGCGCATAGCGTTTGTGCTGTTTCCTCTGATCAGAGCCAGGAGCCGCCCAGCCGTAGCATGAGCGGTATTCTTTGGCGGATAGAGGTTGCGCACGCCCTGGACTGCCAGCACGGTTCGGTTGAGTGCATCGACGGTATCGGTGTTATTTCGTGGCGCCTCAGAGAGGGTCATCTACGACTATCCTCGTGTTGTAAGGCGCGAACATCGCTGATCGTGATGTCAATCGCTTCGATTCTCAGCTGGGTGTGCTGTGCCAGAGCCTGTTTGATCCGGTCCCTGACCTGCATGGCGAGCCTCTGCAGCGAAGGTTGGTTGCTGAGACCTGACAGCAGGGCAGTCACCCTGATGCTGATGCTGACCGCAGCACCGGGCTCGGTGATCTCGCCCTTGAGCCGGCAGCGCCCCACCATCGCTCCATCAGAGGAGTCGACAAAAGATCTGATCAACGCGATCACGGAACCCTCGGTCTGGCTCAGCTCGGAATTTCCGTGGTCATCAGCGGTCAGTCCCTCACTAGGATCCGTCAGCGGAATGGTGCGCCCCGAATGCGCCTCGAGGGCGATATTGCTGAAGATGGAACTCAGCCAGGTGCTCTCTTCCTGGTTCGTCGGCTGCGATTCGTGAGTTATCAGCTCGCCGGTGATTTCGTTGAGCTGGCTCAAGGCATCCAGTGCGGCCTGGCATTCCGGGCACGAATCGATATAGGGATCGGCCGGTTGCCGCCTGGCCGCCAGGTAGTCGCTGAGTTCATCGATGGAACGGCCGCAGCTCAGAAGATCGTCGGTCGTCATCGCCATCCCTCCATCTCTCTAACAAGTGCTATGCGGGCCCGAGACAGCTGACCGCGCACTGCGGTCGGGCTGAGCTCGAGCTGGTCCGCGATTTCCTGATAACTCAACTCGCCCATTTCACGAAGCGCCCAGCACTGCCGCTGAGCCTCCGGTAGGCGTTGCAGAGCTTCAGAGAGCGCTTCCATCTGGGAACCCACAAGGGCTGCGCGCTCCGGGCTATCTGCCTCACGGGTCGAAGCGACGACATTATCGATATCGTCATGCTGCTTCCGCTGGCGGAGCAGATCTGTGCTCTTGAAGCTTACGATCCGCATGAGCCAGCTTTTCGCTTTACTCGGATCCTTGATTTTATCCAAAGTCGTCCATGCAGCAACTAAGGAATCCTGAACCACATCTTCAGCGTCTGCTTGCGAACCCAGTAGCCGTGAAGCGTACGAGCGCATCAATAATGCATAACGCCTGGCGAGAGATTCAAAAGCTGCAACGTCTCCATCACGTGCTCGCTCAATGAGTAAATCGTCCGTGGCTGTGTCGAGCTTATTCATACTTTCCGCTTCCCTGGGCATTCTCTCCAGGTTATGCGATCCTATGGACCTGAAGCCAGGGCCACGGCTCTTCTCACCCGTGGTGCCGGGAAGAAGCTGCCCCTGCGAGCTGCAGGAAGCCGAGAAATGACGCGGGGCGCCGGCAGCGAGTGAAATCACTCCTGCCGACGCCCCCGCATCGTGCTACCTATCAGTGCATGAACTGAAGATCAGTCAGTTCTGCTTATCGTTATTGCGGAAGCCGTCGAGGAGCTTCTCACCAGCGGCCTTGATATTGGCTCCGGCTTCATCGGCAAAGTTCTTGATGTTATCGCCTGCGTCCTGAGCGAAGTCCTTGACGTTCTCCATCGCGTCCTTCGCGCCGGCCTCGGCCTGATCCGCCTTGCCTTCAGCCTGAAGGTCCTTATCGTCGGTGACGTTGCCAGCAGCTTCCTTGGCGTTGCCAGCGAGATCCTGCAGCTTGTTCTCTGCTTTATCTTCCATACCCATTGATCTATCCCTCCATTTTTATTGGTTGGTTCTGATAACCGGGCAAGTCTTAGTTGACCCGGTGCTGATGCGACCAGCCGGTGCGTGCTCCGGCATTGATCGTGATGAGGACCGGAACCGGTCCCAGTTCCCCGAGGAGTACGTCGAGGCCTTTGACGGCGGTCTCGACGACCTCGGCGATTTCGCGTGGTGAAGCACCCTTCCGGCTCTGTACATTCACCTTGAGGGCATTCACCCGGGAGCCAGCCTTAGCGGCTTTTGCCCGGCGCCCCAGATCCCAGGTGCTCACCGAAGTGGACAGGATCCGTGTATCTTCCTCCAGCGTCTCTTTGAGACTCTTAGAGGCGAGATCCTGACGGACTTCCAGCTCGCCCTGACCTCCGGAACCGCCTTCCTGCCCCTTCGCCAGCAGAAGCGAGGTCCGTCCTCCGCCCTGCGAGAAGATCCAGATGAGCAGCAGCACGATCACGCCGAGGATCACTGCCAAAGCTGCGATCCAGAGCCAATTGCTGCGCCAGCTGTCAATCATGAACGTCGTGCTCTGGAAGCCTTCGCTGGTCAGTTCCCACAAGCGGCTGACGCTGCTGCGCCAGGCTTCTGCGAACCATGGCCAGATGCCGCTGAGTAGAGTAGCCGCACCCGCTGCCAGGAACAGCAGGGAGAACAAGAAGATCATGAACCGGTTGAAACCGCGATGTGTTCTGCTCATGCTCCGACCGCTCCTTCCTGCCCGACCTTGACTTTGACCTTAAGCTCCCGCGGAAGCCTCCAGGTGGCGACTTCCTGATTGAGCCGCTCCAGGACGATATCCCCATCAACCGGTACACCGGTGGTTGGCCGGATATCGACCGCTGCGGTTCGCTTGCTCACTCTGACCATGACCTGATCCGGTTGTACCCGGGCTGTGTTCCGGGCGACATTTGCCAGTGCCGCAGCGACGACGGAGTCATCGACCACGATAGCGTTGCGGTCCCCGTTGCTGTCCAGGGCCCGGCGAGGCCGGTGCCCGCTGCCGATAGCAACGATGAGGAGCAGCAGTCCGATCAGTAACAATCCGATCCCGGCTAGGATCAGGCCCCAGGGCACGGTGTTCTCCGGAACTCCGGTGAGCCAGTCCGCCATCTGCAGGGGACTCGCGAGAAGTGCGGGCCTTCCGGCTAGATGAAGAACGATCTCAGTGCCGACCCAGGCAAGGGATGCGATCGCGATGATCCCGATCCCCACCGAAGTGGCTGCCCGGGAGCGATGGATATCCCTGCGGACCATGCGCCGGTTGAGCGCCATAGCAGGAGCGTATTCCTGCTGGTCCATGGTTCTCACCTCACTCCTGAATAGATTCGGTTAGGGATTGGCTTAGCTAACCCTCGGTGGTTCCGTGATTTCAGCTCCGCTGATCACGATGTCCACCCGGCCTAGTGTCGATCCCGTGATTTCACTGCCTTTGCGCACCACTTCCGCCCTTGCCCGGCGTGCTCTCGCATTGAGATCAACATCCTGAGCAGCCTGAGCGTCAGAAGCGAGCTGGATAAGCGGCGGCGTCACCAGAGGAACGGTGAGCTGCAAGCCGAGGAGGCCGCGATCATCACGGGTCTCTACCTTGATCTGGCCCGGCTCCAGAGCGAAAGCCTCCGCGGCAACAGCCGCCAGCACCCGGTTCAGCGCCGTTTTCGTGATTTTGGTGGAACCGGGGTACGCGGATGCGTACTCAGTGCTAGCGGCGTTGCTCATGATGAGGACCTTTTCCCAGTGAGTGCGTCAAAGACGCCTCGAAGGTCCAATTTGCCCTCTGCCGTCCGGCCGAGGATGGCTCCTATTGCCATGAAGATCACCATGAGCAGGAACCCCCAGAAGCCGAAGGCCAGGGCTGTGGCAGCTAGAGCCGTCCCGATGGCTATTCCAGTAACCGTGGAGCTCATTCGACTCGGCCTCCTTCAGTAGCTTTCTTGTCCTTGCTCTTGCTGTCTTTGCCGTCCTTCTCATTGTCCTCGGAAGGAATGTGGATGTCGGTGACGGTCACATTGACCTCGACGACATCGAGCCCTACGAGCTTCTCGACAGCACGGTACACGGCGGAGCGCACGGAGTCGGAGACTTCCTGCAGCGGCTGCGGGTAATCGACAACAATCGTGATATCTACAGCAGCCTGCTTCTCGCCTACCTCAACTGAGATTCCCTGGGTGAGGTCGGTATTTCCGACGGCATCCCGGATGGCTCCGAGTGCTCGGGCGGCACCCCCGCCGAGAGCGTATACGCCGGGAACATCGCGAGTTGCGATTCCGACTACCTTGGCGACAACACCATCTTCGATAGTGGTCTTGCCTGCGACGCCCGCATGGGCTCCAGAGTTCTTCTCATTCTGACGTGCGGTGGGAGTTGGTGTGCTCATCAGTGCCTCCTTGGTCGACTGGCGTTCCGTAAACGTTACGGTGTATTTCTACGCTGCATCTACGACCGTGCCGCAGATGCGTTGATACCAGTAAGTCGTGCCGAGGCGTGGGAAGCTCACGCTTTTAACAATGTGATCTGGAGCACACTTTGCCGAAGGGTGAAGTCCCGGCTCGGCGGTGGCCACGCCCTGGCTAAAATGGAAACTCTGCTGCCGTACATCCGAGCCGCGAAATGAGGAAGTCTTGTCAATATCCTTGCCAGCGCCCGCTGCGTTCACCGCGCGGTTCGCTTCTGCGGAAGAACTGCAGGATTGGGATGAGCTTGTCACGGCCAATCCGCAAGGCGGCAATCTGCTTCAATCGGAGGCGTTCGCCGAGGCCAAGGCCGGTGCGAGCTGGTTTCCGCGGTACTTGGTCCTGGAGGCAACCCAGGAGGCGGGATCCTATCGCAGCTATAACCTGCTCCTGGAGAAGCGTATTCCGGTCTTCGGCCGGTTGTGGTACCTGATTAAGGGGCCAGACCTGGCCACTGCGGATCATCTGCCGGCAGCTCTCGACGCCATTCGCGAGCTAGCAAGTCAGCAGCGGCCCGGAGTCTTCGCGGTGAAGATCGAGCCGGATATCGTGGACACTCCTGAAGTTCAGGAGATCCTTCGTGCTGAAGGTCTCGTCAAGACCTTCAACCTGCAGCCAAACGACTCGACAGCACTGCTGGATACCACGGGGGAGCAGAAGCAGCTCTTCGCGCGGTTTTCTTCACGGGCCCGGAACGCCATCCGGCGAGCGCAGCGCGAAGGCGTCGACGTGCGTCAAGTGGCCCCGGTAGAAGCCAACTTCCGGATCATGCACGAGCTGATGGCCAGAACCCTCACGGATAAGGCCTCGATCAGGCAGCTGCGCGGCTTCGATTATTACAATTCCTTCTGGTCCGGGTTCGCCCGACGCGGGCAGGGCTGGCTTTATTTCGTCTATGAAGATGACGTCCCGGTGGTCGGGGCCTATGTGGTGAAATACGGCCGTAAAGGCACTTATAAGGACGGCGGCTCGGCTGGGCAGCGCACAAAATACGGGGATTCGCATCTTCTGCAGTGGCAGGCGATCAATGATCTCAGAGCGCAGCCGGGCTCTATCGATGAATACGATTTCTGTGGGACCCCGCCCGCGGCTCAGCTTAAGGACCCGAATCATAGCTACTATGGCTTAGGTCTCTTCAAAACATCCTTTGCCAGGGAGGTCACGGATTTTGTCGGTTGCTGGGATGTGCCCGTCGACTCTCTCCGCTACCAGGCCTGGGCTAGTTTTGGTGAACGTCTGACCAGGCGCCTATCTCTCCGTCAGACTGGCGGCTTTTTCTATTGAGGTTCTACTGAGGTCTAACTATCATGGTGAAAGACGAAAACGAGCTCGGGCAGGAGCCCCCGCGGATCTCTGCTAGCCGCCCTCGCCCGCAGACTCCGAGCCGGCCTATGCCCAAAGTCCCGAGCCCCGAAAGTCCTCCTGCCCCCTCAGCCGATCCAGTGCGATCTACCCGGTCCAGCCGTTCCGTACGATCTAATCGGCAGGTGCGGACGCCGGCGGAGAATGGTCCTGGCAACACCAAGAACGGAGCTAAGAACGGCGAGGGCTCCCCGTCCCAGGCGAGCCGGGAGAAGTTGGCGGCCAAGCGACGGTTACGGCGCCTGGTTAGCGGTGAGGCGCCACCCACGGCTCCTATGAATATCGTGGACCGGCTGGCCGGCAGTCCCTATGCCAACCCCACGATCCAGGTGGGCGACGTCGATAAGTCAGCCCGGAAGACGATCGACTTCACTTTGCTGCTGGCGGAGACGATGTTCCGCTTCGGTGCCGGTGCACTCGAAGTGGAGACCAGTGCTATCGCGGTCACCGCGGCTTTCGGCCTGCGCAATGTCGAAGTGGATATCAACAACCAGTCCGTGGCGATCAACTATGCGCCGAAGAATGCTACCCCGATCACGGTGTTGCGGGTGGTGCGCTCCTGGACTAATAATTATGCGGGCCTGGCGCTGGTGCATCAGCTCGTGACCGATGTGATCTCCGGGGGCATGGACCGGCAGAGCGCTGAGCGCCGGCTGCAGACGATCCTGAAGCAACCCAAGCCCTTCCCGCGCTGGATGGTGACCCTGGCCACGGTCATCTTCTCCGGCTGCGTAGTCGCGGTGCTGGGCGGCGGGATCTGGGGTGCGCTGGCCGCCGGTGCCGCTTCGCTGCTGGTCGGGTTGCTCACTCAGCCGCTGCGCCGGTGGCGCGTCCCGGACTTCTTTATCACCGCGGCCGGTGCCTTCGTGATTACCGGAGTGGCGCTGATCGGCTGGTTCGTGCACTTGCCGATCGCGCCGGGGCTGGTGGTCACTGGGGGGATCCTGCTGCTGCTGCCTTCCGGGCGCCTGGTCTCCGCCGTGCAGGACGCGATCAACGGATTCCCGGTGACCGCGGCGGGGCGCTTCCTTTCCGCGTTCCTGACCTTCGGCGCCATCGTGGCGGGAATCGGCATCGCCTCGGTGGTCGGGTTACTGGTCGGCGCAGATCACAGCACTGTGCTCCAGTCGCAGGCTTCCGCGCCGCCACCGCTGCCTCTCGTGCTAGTGCTCATCCTGATAGCCACGGCCCTCATCGGTGTTGCTGAACAGACCCTGCCCCGCCTGCTTCTACCCACTGCCGTGACCGGGCTGATTGGTTATGCCGTGTTCCTCGGCATCTCGCAGCTGGGTATCGGGCCGCGTCTGGCTCCCGCAGTCGGTGCAGTAGCGGTGGGTTTTGTCGCACGGTTCATCGCGCTCCGGCTCGGTGCTCCGCAGCTGGTGGTCGCGGTGCCGAGCATCCTATTCCTGCTTACCGGTCTCGCTATCTTCCGGGCGATGTTCTCCATGACGGTTGCCGATGATGTTTCGCTCGTCGGCATCATTGGGCTATTCAACGCCATTGTCGTGATCCTTGGCGTGGCCGCCGGGGTGGTCTTCGGCGATAACCTCGCTAGGCCGTTCCTTCACAGGCAGGGTTCCTACGAGAATTTCAGGGCGCCCCGGCGCTGAACTAGCATTTACCTGGACGGGGCACAGCCTGGGCTGGGCAAGATATCAGGTGATAGTCCAGTCTACGGGCTCAGCGCCCTGGCGGAGCAGAAGATCGTTGACCCGGCTGAAGGGCTTTGAACCGAAGAATCCGCGGGAGGCCGAAAGTGGGCTCGGGTGCGGTGAGGTCACCGTGGGTGCGCCGCCGAGCATCGGAGTGAGATTCCTGGCGTCATTCCCCCAGAGCAGGGCTACGAGGGGCAGATGCTTGCCGTTGCCGTCATAGCGGGCCACAAGTGCCTGGATAGCTGTTTCGGTGACCCGTTCCCAGCCTTTGCCCCGATGCGAGGCGGGGGAGCCGGGGCGGACGCTCAGGGCGCGGTTGAGCAGGAGCACGCCCTGCTGTGCCCAGGAGCTCAGATCCCCGTGCTCAGCCTGCGGTACGCCCAGATCTTCCTGGAGTTCTTTATAGATATTGATGAGACTGCGCGGGATCGGGCGGACATGGCGCTCTACCGCGAAAGAGAGACCGATAGGATGGCCGAAGGTGGGGTAAGGGTCCTGGCCGACGATCAAGACCTTGACTTGACTCAGCGGCTGCTGGAACGCCCGGAGCACATGCTTAGGTGCCGGCAGGAACCCGGGACCGCCACCAGCGGCTCGGGCCGCTTCGAATTCCGAGCGCAGGAAGCGCCCCAGTTCTTTGAGTTCGGCTTCCACCGGGCGCAGGGCCTCGGCCCAGTCCTGGCTGACCAGGGCCAGCGGATCCGTTTCGAGCAGGCCGAGCGCCTCGAGATTCGTGGGCTGCGACCCATTCGCGGCTGGGCTCTTGGCGCCCTGCGCGCTCTGGGTCTCGGTTTCTTCGAACTTCACGCTCGCCATTCTTGCATTAAAGCCCTCTGCAGGAGCCTGAATGACAACGTTGTGATTCACCGATATCATAGGTTTCACGAAGAGCAGTGGATTGAGCCGGTAAGGGAGTGGCGTGGGCACAGTAGCAGCATCCGGCGGGGCGGCCCGCAGCGTGCATTCGCAGCGTGAAGATGCCACGCCGGGCGCCGGGCTGAGTGAACGGGATGAGCAGATCCTCGACCTGGAGCGACGCTGGTGGAAATACGCCGGGGCCAAGGAGCAGGCCATCCGAGAGCTCTTCGATCTTTCCTCGACGCACTACTACCAGATCCTCAATGCGCTCATCGATACTGACGCAGCGCTGGCATATGATCCGATGCTCATCAAGAGATTGCGTAGACTACGTAGCACGCGCCAACGCGCGAGGCTGGAACGCCGTTTGGGTCGCTAGGGGCCTGAAAGACTTTCCGCCGTTCCGACCGATGCAGTGTGAGGACCGCTACGCCATGAGTAATTACCCTCGGGATGAATTCGACAATATCCCGGAGTCTTCTTCACGTCAGGGGGCGCACCGCACCGCAATGGCGCAGCCCCGTGGTGGCCTGATTCCGACCATCGGATTCGCTGTTATCGCCTTGCTGGTTGGGGCGGGGCTCTTTTTTCTGGTTCCTCGACTCACGGACGGTGAAACACTGGCTGTCTCATCTGCATCGAGTGCTGCCCCGACGGCTTCGACGGCCTCGCCCTCCCGGACCGCTGCCACCGCTAGCCCTAAGCCCACCTCGGCTTCGACGGCCTCACCTAAGCCCTCCGAGTCCCCAGTTCCGCCAGCTCCCACCACTCCGCCCGCCCCTGTTGTGGATCGTAGCCAGCCTGTCGCGGTCTACAACGCCTCCGGAGTGAGCGGCTTAGCTGCCGGGGTCGCCGGACAGCTCCGCAGCCAGGGCTGGACTGTTCCGACTACCGGGAACTGGCGGGGTAGCCCGCAGAATGCCTCGGTGGTCCTTTACCAGTCTGAACAGCTGAAAGCGAACGCGGATGAAATCGCGGCCTCCCTCCGAATCTCCTCTGTTGTCTTGTCTCCGCAGGTAGCTTCGCCGGTACTGGTCGTCCTGGGGCCTGGTGCAGGCTAGCCCGGGGGTTGGCTGAGCATCTCCCGCAACGGATATTCTCCTTGCACTCCAACGGCTAGAGTGCTAATTATGGAGTTAGCACTCTCTGCATCAGACTGCTAGAACCGGGAAGTTTTCCCTTTTTAGCGCCTTGTCCTGACGCAGAGAGCAGACCAGTTTGGCGAGGCTTGCACTGCAGCGTACCGAGATCGCTGAAGTGTACTGCCGTCCGTCGCGGGCGCCAGGACTGGTCGACGTACTCCATGTACCAGACACGTCCCGAAAGGACAGAAGCCTCCATGGCCAAGATCATTGCATTCGACGAAGAGGCGCGCCGCGGCCTCGAGCGGGGCCTGAACACCCTCGCCGACGCGGTCAAGGTCACCCTCGGCCCGCGTGGCCGCAACGTCGTCCTGGAGAAGAAGTGGGGCGCCCCCACGATCACCAATGACGGTGTCTCGATCGCTAAAGAGATCGAGCTCGAAGACGCTTATGAGAAGATCGGCGCAGAGCTAGTCAAAGAAGTCGCTAAGAAGACCGATGAAGTCGCCGGTGACGGAACCACCACCGCAACCGTCCTCGCCCAGGCGTTGGTCCGCGAAGGCCTGCGCAATGTTGCCGCCGGTGCCGATCCGCTGAGCCTCAAACGCGGTATCGAGAAAGCAGTGACCGCCGTCACCGAGCAGCTGCTGGACTCCGCCAAGGAGATCGAGACTAAGGACCAGATCGCCGCTACGGCATCGATCTCGGCCGCGGACACCCAGATCGGCGAATTGATCGCTGAAGCCCTGGACAAAGTTGGCAAAGAAGGCGTCATCACTGTCGAAGAGTCCAACACCTTCGGCCTGGAGCTCGAACTCACCGAAGGCATGCGCTTCGATAAGGGCTACATCTCTCAGTACTTCGTTACCGATCCAGAGCGGCAAGAAGCGATCCTGGAAGATCCTTACATCCTGATCGTCAACTCCAAGATCTCCAATGTCAAGGACATGGTCGGAATCCTGGAGAAAGTCATGCAGTCTGGCAAGCCGCTGCTGATCATCGCCGAGGACGTCGAAGCCGAGGCTCTGGCGACGCTCATCGTGAACAAGATTCGCGGCACCTTCAAGTCCGTTGCGGTCAAGGCTCCGGGCTTCGGCGACCGCCGCAAAGCCATGCTCACCGATATCGCCATCCTCACCGGCGGCCAGGTCATCGCAGAGGAGATCGGCCTCAAGCTGGAGAATGCCGATCTGGACATGCTGGGCCAGGCCCGCAAGGTCGTCGTGACCAAGGACGAGACCACTATCGTTGAAGGTGCTGGCGATGCCGAGCAGATCGCCGGCCGTGTGGCGCAGATTCGGGCCGAGATCGAGAACTCCGATTCGGACTATGACCGGGAGAAGCTGCAGGAGCGCCTGGCCAAGCTGGCTGGCGGCGTCGCCGTGATCAAGGCCGGTGCCGCTACCGAGGTAGAGCTCAAAGAGCGCAAGCACCGTATCGAAGACGCTGTGCGCAATGCCAAGGCCGCGGTTGAAGAAGGCATCGTCGCCGGTGGCGGCGTGGCTCTCATCCAGGCGGGCGAGAAAGCCTTCGAGAACCTCTCCCTGGAGGGCGACGAGGCGACCGGTGCGAATATCGTCAAGGTCGCCATCGACGCGCCGCTCAAGCAGATTGCTTTCAACGCCGGCTTCGAGCCCGGTGTCGTCGTGGATAAGGTTCGCGGCCTACCCGCGGGTGAAGGCCTCAACGCCGCTACCGGCGAATACGAGGATCTGCTGGCCGCCGGGGTCAACGATCCGGTCAAGGTGACTCGTTCTGCGCTGCAGAACGCCGCCTCCATCGCCGGTCTGTTCCTGACCACCGAAGCCGTGGTCGCGGATAAGCCGGAGAAGAAGGCAGCTGCCGCTCCCGGTGCTGATGATATGGGTGGAATGGGTGGTATGGGCGGCTTCTGAGCCTCCCGTGCTTCGTTTCTCGCAGAGAATCTCTCAGGAAGGGGCCCGCCGTATGGTGGGGCCCCTTCCCCTTTCCCGCTGAGTGGTCGGTTGCGGCGAGTTAGCGCTCATCTAACTCGCCGCAACCGACCACTCAGCGGCTCTCTAGGGCCCTGGCGCGTGACATGATGGAAATCATGACGATCATCGCTGCTGCAGACGGCTCGGCCCTGGGCAATCCTGGACCAGCTGGCTGGTGCTGGTACATCGATGATCAAAACTGGAAGGCCGGAGGCTGGCCGCACGGTACTAATAACCAGGGCGAGCTCATGGCGGTTCTGGACTTATTCCGGGCTACCGCGCATCGACGCCAGGAGCCGCTGCGAATTCTCTGCGACAGCCAGTACGTGATCAATTGCGTCACGGTCTGGATGCCCGGCTGGAAACGCCGCGGCTGGCGCAAGGCGGATGGCTCGGCGGTGCTGAACCGGGATCTACTCCAGCAGATCGACGCCGAACTGCCCGGCCGGGACTATGAATTCGAATGGGTCAAAGGGCATTCTGGCCATGAGCTCAACGAAGCCGCGGACCAGCGCGCCCGTGCCGTGGCTACCGCCTATCAAGCCGGTGCCGACCCCGAGAGCGGGCCGGGGCTGGCAGGGGCCTCCGAAGCCAGCGCGGTTGCTGGTCCGTACTCCGGCTCCGCTCCAGCCCCCCAGTCAGAACCTGAAGAAGCCGATCTCTTCTCGATGCTCGAAGAAGCCGAGCCGCCCCCGCCCCCGAGCGCTGGAGCAGGAGCCGAGATCATCGCGCTGCTCAACGACTACGACCGGGAAGCCCATGGCGCCGAGGCTAGCCGTCTGGCCACCCTGCTAGCCGAGGAATTCGAAGAGGTCGGGCCCAGCGGTCGGATCTGGGAACGGGATGCAGTGCTCAACGATGCCGACCAGGAAACCGGTGAGGGGCGAGTATCGCTCGAGCCGCTGGGAGCTTCCCTGGACGCAGACCGGGCGATTCTCCTATACCGCGTGAGCGATAGGGACGGAAGCGCGGTGCAGAGCTCGCACTGGCAACGTCGAGACGGCCAGTGGCGTTTGCATTTCCGGCAAACTACTCCGCAGTCGTGATATCCAGCGGCCCGGTCTCCAGCGTCTCGGGCGCATAAGGCAGACGGACCGTCATGGTCGCCCCGCCACCGGGAGTATCGCTGATCTGCACCGTGCCACGATGATTGGTCACGATAGCGGAGACGATAGCCAGGCCCAAGCCCGATCCACCGGTATCCCGGTTCCGGGAAGAATCCGAACGGTAGAACCGCTCGAAGATCCGGGATCGCTCTTCCTGGGGCACCCCCTGACCGTGATCGCGGATTTCCAGCACTGAGGCATCGACGGAGCCGTCGGCGCGGCGCTCGACTCCCACGGCCACTTCAATGGGGGTGCCTTGCGGTGTGTAACGCAGTGCATTGGCCATGAGATTCGATACCACCTGCCGTAGCCGGGAGTCATCGCCTACAGCAGGCGCGTTGCTCGGCGCTTCGCCGCCCAAGCCAACCACCGTGATCTCGCGGCCCGGAGCGCTGGCGCGGGCATCGACTGCCGCGTCATTGCCGATGACCAGCAGATTGACCGGCTGGGCTTCCATAGGCCGGCGCTCGTCGATCCTGGCCAGCACGAGCAGGTCGGAGACGAGCACGCCCATGCGCTTGGCCTCGCTCTCGATCCGCCCCATGGCGGTGCTGATGTCCTCTTCATCCTGCAGAGCGCCGTGCCGGTAGAGTTCGGAGAAACCGCGGATGGTGACCAGCGGGGTGCGCAGTTCGTGGGAGGCGTTGGCGATGAATCTGCGCATCTGGCTCTCAGAGCGGGTTCGCGCCTCGAAGGCCCGCTCGATATGCGCGAGCATGGTGTTCAGTGAGACCGAGAGCTTGCCCACCTCGGTTGCCGGATTCTGCACCGCGACGCGCTGGGACAGATCTCCGTCGGCGATGGCGGCAGCCGTTCGCTCGACCCGGTTCAGGGGTTGGAAGCACCTGCTGACGGTCAGGTACGCGATCAGCGTTCCGATGCTCACCGTGAGGATGCTGACCGCGAGCATGACGGCGGTGAGCCGGGAGGTCGACGGGGCGAATTCCGCATAGGAGATGGCGATCAGGATGTACCCGCTCTGGCCCTGGCCCGGGCTGCCGGGGACTTGGAACTGCAAAGGGGCTACGAGCATTCCGCGCCAGGCGTTCGAGCCGTTTGCGGAAGGCAGATCGAAGGGCACGCCGTTGCTTTGCTTCGCTTCTTCTAAAGTGATGGCAGGGAAATCCGGGCTGCCTGCTGTGGCTCGCCGTTCCTGGAGCACGCTGCCGTCCTGCGCACTGAGCCGGGCGTAGATCGTGCCGTCACCGGTGCCAATGGAGAAGCCCGAGCTGCGGATGGTCGATTCGACGATGCGCAGCTGCGAGTCAAGCTGCTCCTCCTGGAAGCTGCGCAGCAACACCGAAGCGGCGGTGCCCAGAACCAGCAGGGAGAAGGCGAGCAGTGCGCCGATCATGGCCACCAGCTGAGTGCGCAGGGAAGCGCGCCGCCAGCTTTGCAGCAAGGTCAGCGCTTCTCCGCGGTGCGCAGCACATAGCCGACACCTCGTTTGGTCTGGATCAGCGCCGGTTGCTGCGGATCGGCGTCGATTTTGCGTCGCAGATAGGAGATATAGGATTCGACGATGGAGGCGTCTCCGTTGAAGTCGTATTCCCAGACGTGATCGAGGATCTGCGCTTTGGACAGAACCCGATTGGGGTTCAGCATCAGATAGCGCAGGAGCTTGAATTCGGTGGGTGAGAGTTCGATGTTCGTGCTGCCCCGGCGCACTTCGTGCGCATCGTCGTCGAGTTCCAGATCGTCGACGCGGATCACAGCATCATCGTCCGCGGTCGGCTGCGTGCGGCGCAGCACCGCCCTGATCCGGGCGACCACCTCGTCGAGGCTGAAGGGTTTGGTGACATAGTCGTCCCCGCCCACGGTCAGGCCCGTGACTTTGTCCTCGGTCTCATCCCGGGCGGTGAGGAAAAGCACCGGGAAGTGCTTGCCCGCAGCCCGTAAGCGCCTGGTGACGGTGAAACCGTCCATATCGGGGAGCATGACATCCAGCACGGCCAGATCCGGGGTGTGGTCTTCCACTGCGGCGAGGGCTTCCCGGCCATTGCCCGCCGCGACGACCTCGAATCCGGCGAACCTCAGTGATGTCGAGAGCAGTTCTCGGATATTGGGCTCGTCGTCGACGACGAGGAGCCGCGCTTCCGGTCCATTCTTGTTCACGTCGACCATGATCTCCCAGTTTGCTGAGCGTTTCCTGAAAACTTTCCGAATTCGTGGGTTCTCTTGGAGAACCCCTGGGAATTCAGAGCGGGTGGTCTGCCACGAGCTTGGCGCCGTCGAGAATCCGGTAGGCGTACCCCTGCTCGGCCAAGAAGCGCTGGCGTTTAGCCGCGAACTCCTGATCCGTGGTGTCTCGTGCCACGAGGGTATAGAACCGGGCGGAACGACCATCTGATTTAGGCCGCAGCAACCGGCCCAGTCGTTGTGCTTCTTCCTGACGAGATCCGAAGGACCCGGAGACCTGGATCGCCACCGAAGCTTCGGGGAGGTCGATGGAGAAGTTCGCGACTTTGGAGACCACCAGAACCGGGATGCGCTTGTGCCGGAATTCTTCGAAAAGCTCCTGCCGTCGCTTCACCGGGGTATCCCCCGTGAGCACCGGGGCATCGAGCAGCTCGCCGATCTCCTCGAGCTGCTCTAGGTATTGCCCGATCACCAGGGTCTGCTCCCCGTGATGAGCTGAGACGAGTTTCGCCACGGCTTCGGTCTTCGCCGGTGACATGGCGGCGAGCCGGTACTTATCAGCGTCCTCGGCCATGGCGTAGGCCAGGCGTTCGTCCCGGGGCAGATCCACGCGCACCTCGACGCAATCGGCGGGTGCAATATACCCTTGCGCCTCGATGTCTTTCCAGGGAGCGTCATAGCGTTTCGGGCCGATCAGGGAGAAGACCTCTCCTTCCCGGCCGTCTTCCCGAACCAGCGTGGCGGTGAGGCCCAGGCGCCGCCGAGCCTGCAGATCGGCGGTCATCCGGAAGACCGGTGCCGGGAGCAGGTGCACCTCGTCATAGATGATGAGGCCCCAATCCTGGTTGTTGAGCAGTTCCAGATGGGGCTGTAGGCCGCTCTGGCGGCGCTTCGTCGTCAGCACTTGGTAGGTGGCGATAGTCACCGGGCGCACTTCTTTGACCGAGCCGGAATATTCGCCGATCTCGCTTTCGGTCAGCGAGGTCCGTTTGAGCAGCTCGGTCTTCCATTGCCGTGCGGAGAGCGTGTTCGTGACCAGGATCAGTGTGGTGGTCGCGCTCGTAGCCATCGTGGCCGCACCCACCAGGGTCTTCCCGGCTCCGCAGGGCAGGAACACCACACCGGAGCCGCCGGCCCAGAAGTTCTCCACGGCGAGCTTCTGGTAGGGCCGCAGCGACCAGCCGCCCGGGCCCGGGCGCTCTTCGAGTGCTATCGGATGAGGGGTGCCATCGACGTACCCTGCGCGGTCCTCCGCCGGCCAGCCCAGTTTGAGCAGGGCTTGTTTCACCGCGCCCCGCTGCGATGCGTGGACGACCACGGTCATCGGGTCGATCCTGGGCCCGAGTAGATCGGCGATTTTCTTCGCCCGGATGGCTTCTTCCAGAACCGCGAAATCGTCGGTGCGCAGCACCAGCCCGTGCACAGCGTCTTTTTCCAGGCGCAGCCGGCCGTAACGGCTCATTGTCTCCGCGATATCCACCAGCAGCGACTGCGGCACCGGGAACCGGGAATGCTCCAGCAGCGCGTTGATCACCTGTTCTGCATCAAGACCAGCAGCACGGGCATTCCAGAGCCCCAGCGGGGTCAATCGGTAGGTGTGCACGTGTTCGGGAGCGCGTTCCAGCTCGGCGAAAGCGGCGATGGCCTGGCGGCCCGCTTCAGCATTCGGGTGATCCACCTCGAGCAGCACGGTCTTGTCGCTCTGCACGATCAGCGCACCATCGTTCACGTCTTCTGCCTGTTCTCTGGCTTCTTAATCCGGGGTTTCTTATCTGGGTCGTTTCTTATCCTGGACCGGGGCCGGGCGGTTCGACATCGATGATCCGATGCAGCGAGACCACGCGCTCGCTTTCGCGGTTCGCATCGTAAATCCTGGCCCTGCCTCCGCTCACGGAAAGCACAACGAATTCTGCCCGTGCCGGATTCCCGGAGGCGTCCACTGTGGTCATGAGCACCGGCTGCCGGCTGCGCGCCGCTTCGTAGAGCGCCTCCACGGTCAGCTGCGGAGCGAGGGCAGTTTGCTGGGCCGCGGTTCCCTGCCGGAGCACTCGCAGCTGTTCTTCGGGCAGTGGCGCTGCCTGGCGGGTCGGTACTGAACCCGGCCCATTCGTTACGTCGTACACTGTTCGCCTGGCGGCTTCTTGAGTTGAAGCGCTTGCCTGCTCCACGAGCGGGGCGATGCCTTTCTCGCGCAGCAGCCGGGCGATCTCCGCTGGCGGAGCCGTGCTGCTGAGCAGCTCCGGGCCCAGGGTGCGGAAACCCAACGGGGCGAAATCGGTATCGTGGAGCAAGGTCGTGAGCACGGCTTCATCGGTGATGGCGAGGACCGATCCGGCAGCGAAGACCCGCACGGAGCCGTGCCGGGCTGCGGCGTCCCGGATGAGATAGTCCAGAGCCTGCGGCACCGCAGTGGAGCTGCTTTCAGTCAGGAAGCTGAGCAGCTGCTCCGGCTCCCGGCCCGCATCGAAGGCTCGGCGTAGGCTGGCATCAGAGAAACGGTAGATGACGGCGGGGCCCTGGCCTTCCCGGTCGGCCATCCGGGACAGTTCGGCGGCAAGCTCCGGATCCAAGTACCCGGGGGCCACCGCGGTGAGGTCGTTCTGCAGCAGGATCTTATCCACTGCGGCGGGCAGCGCAGCGGCGAGCACTCGTGCAGCGGCTTCCGGTTCGTCCTGGAGTAGCAGTCTTGCCTGCGTGGTGACGGCCCCTGCGCCGGTGAGTCCGAGTGCTTCGGCTTCATCGAGCACATCCGGGGCTAGCCGGCCCAGGCGACGCCAGAGCCGGGGGCGGTACCAGCCCGCTGCGGTGTACAGAGTCTCACAATCAGCGGCCGGGATCCGCGTACGCTGGGCTTCGCGTTGCTCTGGGATGCTCATCAGACGATCGAAGAGGAGCCTGCGCAGCCGGGGCATATCGGCTCTTTTGGCTTCTGCAGCCAGGGGGCTGATGGCACGATGGGCACTGTTATGCTCGTGCTCGGCGGGCTGGGGCTCTCCGATGAGCGAGATCGCCCGGTCAAGCCCGAGCCAGGCCTGTGCCAGTCGCAGCCACTGCTCTTCCCTCGGCAGCTCGGGCCAGCCGAGCCCTTGCCCGGTCAGCTGCCAGTGCGAGGTGTCCGGATCGAGGCGCACCAGATCGGCTGCCGCTGCCAGTTCCAAGACAAATCCCGCGTGCTCTGGTTCCATGGCGGCCGCGCTCGCCAGTAGCCGTAAAGCGCGTACGCCTATTCCGCCGCTGCGCAGGGTGGACACGGGCCTGCTCCGGATGGCCTCCAGAGCCAGGCCCACATTGCGGAGCGTCTCGGAGATGGTGCTGAGCGCGGCGTTATCCCGTTGTGCTGTGGACACGGTGGCGCCTGTGGCTGTATGCCCTGGATCAGGCCAGGGCTCCTGGTCCAGATGTTCGATGATGCGGCCTGAGCGCAAGGCCAGCCCTGCTTCTCGGGGGAGCTCTACATGACGTTCGTCAAGGGGTACCAGGACCCCCGCCTCGATCAGGAACTGAGGAGCTGCATGATTGTCCTGCTGCGGGTGCGGCAGTAGCCCGATGGGGCCGTCTGCGAGCCGGTTGAGCAGTTCTACCGCCCGTGCCGGGGCGACGGCTAGCAGCGCGGGTAATTCCCGTGAGATATGGGTTGCCAGCGCGGTGGCCGGATCCGCGCCGGTCAATCCAAGACGGGGGGCCGTAGCCTGCATCCAGCTACTGCTCACGGTTTGCAGTATCCGGTAGGGTCGGCCCAAGCCTGCCGGGTGATTGCCCATGACCTCGTACAGGCTGCTTACCGGAGCATAAGCTGCTTCCTCTGCTGTTGAGTTGCTGCCTGTTGTGCTATTGATCCGGTAGAGCAGAGCTAGCTAGCTGGTTGAGCTCGCTGAGGATGCGGTTCATGGTGCTGAGGTCTGCGCCGCCCACTGCATTGAGAAGAGTCTGCGCGGATACGGGGCCGGTGTGCACGAGGGCTGCTTCGAGGATCTGCAGATGCGGAGTATCAAGCTGGTCGAGCGCCCGCTGGAGGCTGAGCCGGGATGCCGCGCGGCCGGCAAGGCTCGCAAAATCCGCGACAGGAGGGTCGATCAGATCCGGTCGGGCTGCGAACAGTTGGAGCAGATCTGAGTCGCTGCGCGAAGGCAGCTCAGTACTCAGCGCGCGGATAGCCGACATGGTCTTCCGGCCGTTCAGAGTCTCCGGCGCCGTGCCACGGCGCCGAGTAGGATCACGACCATCAGGATGAAAGCCAGGGGCAGGGAAACCATCGGAATCCAGATGATCTCGGAGCCGCTGCGCGCTCCGGTGAGATTGAGGCTGATGATCCAGGCCAGAAAGCCCAGACCCACGACAGCGCTGAGTACCGCGCTCAGGATGACGAGCCGCCAGAGCCAGGGCACTCCTGATGCGCCGGGGGAGTCTCCCGGTTCGGTGCTGCCCTGCTGGGGGAGGTTTCGGACTGGCATAGGTTAACGCTAGCAGCGCAACGAGTCTGAATTGCGGGCTCTTATCTACTAAAATGCTAAAAACACCATCAAATAACCAGCAAGATTTTCTAGCCGCCGATGCCTGTCGAGGAGCGGATACGCTAGAGACCATAAGAGATTAGAGAATTCCTGAGCCTGCCGGCAGCTCGTCCCCTCTGGGACTATTCGGTAGGCCATGGGCTTCGATAATGAGATAGAGGTAACGACGTGCCTACCGGCAAGGTCAAATGGTTCGACAGTGAGAAGGGCTTCGGCTTCCTGACCTCTGATGACGGACAGGAAGTGTTCCTGCACGCTCAGGCGCTTCCGGCGGGAGTGCAGGATGTCAAGGCCGGGACTCGGATGGAGTTCGGCATCGCGGACGGCAAGAAGGGCCCTCAGGCGCTCTCCGCGCGCGTCCTCGAAACGCAGCCCTCCGTCGTCAAAGCTACCAGGAAGCCAGCCGCTGATATGGCGGTGATTGTCGAAGATCTCATCAAGCTCCTGGAGAGCACCGCGAACAGCTTGCAGAAGGGTAAATATCCCGACCGGGCCGGTGCCAGCAAGGTCGCGTCCGTTCTGCGGGCGGTTGCCAGCGATCTGGACGGACAGTGACCAGCTCGGCCGACGCAGAGCCACTGGAGTCTCCGCAGCAGCGCAGCCCGAAAAAGCCGCGCAGCCGGAAGAAGTCTGCGCCGTCGGGCGTTCCGGTATGGCGCGTGGGCAAACCGGATGCGGTACTGGCCGCCTCCGTGGATGCCGCTCGACAGGGCATTGGTGAGATCGTCCGCGAGGAACATATCGGTGCCCACCTCGCGGTGAAGAGTGAAGGCGAGCGGGTTGCGACCCAGCTCTTCGAATGCACCCTGCCCGGGTACCGCGGCTGGCAGTGGTTCGCGGTGCTGGCCCGTGCGCCCAGGGCCAAAGAGGCCACGGTCAGTGAAGTCGGGCTCCTGCCTTCTGCGGATTCGGTATTGGCCCCGGAGTGGGTTCCGTGGTCCGAGCGGATCCGGCCCGAAGATGCTCTGCCTGATACGGCCGCTGACGCGGTAGAAGAGCACCCGGAGCCTGAGTCCGAAACCTCTGAAACCGAAACAGCAGAAACTCAAGCCGAGGAAAACTGAGCCTAGCTGCGTTAGTCGTGTTAGTCGTGTTAGCTGCGTTGCCCCACCAGATAGTCGATGCACTTGGTTAGGGCGGTGACGTCATCCGGTTCGATAGAGACGAAGGTCGCGACTCGAAGCTGGTTGCGACCCAGTTTCCGGTAGGGCTCCACGTCGACGATGCCGTTCAGTCGCAGCGCCGAGGCAAGCCAGGCAGCGTCCACGGAATTATCGAAGTCGATGGTGGTCACCACTTGCGAGCGGTGCGCCGGGTTAGTCACGAAGGGGCTGGCGAATTCCGATTCCTCGGCCCAGCGGTACATCCTGGCCGATGACTCAGCGGTGCGGCTCGTGGCGTACTGCAGGCCGCCGTTGCCGTTGAGCCAGCGCAACTGCTCGGCGAGGGTTACCAGAGTGGTTAGCGCCGGAGTGTTGTACGTCTGATCGAGCCTCGAGTTCTGCACTGCGGTCTGCAGTGACAGAAAGGGCGGGATCCAGCGCTCGCTCGCGGCGACCTGCGCCACCCGCTCCAGGGCCACGGGTGAGCAGAGCGCCAGCCACAGGCCGCCATCGGAACCGAAGTTCTTCTGCGGTGCGAAGTAGTAGACATCGCACTCCGAGATATCCACGGGCAAGCCGCCGGCGCCGGATGTTGCATCGATCAGGACTAGGGCGTCGTCAATAGCCCCGCTGACGCGCTTCACGGGTGCGACCACCCCGGTGGAGGTTTCGTTATGCGGCCACGCGTAAACATCGGCGCCGGCCTCCGCCGCCGGTGCGGGCACGTCGCCGGGAGGAGCGGTAATGATGCTGGAGGCTTCCAGGAACGGGGCCTGGTCCGTCACCGCGGCGAACTTGCTGCCGAATTCACCGAAGCTCAGGTGCTGAGCCTTCTGCCTGACCAGGCCGAAGCAGGCGGCGTCCCAGAAAGCGGTGGAGCCGCCTACGCCGAGTATTACTTCATAACCTTCCGGTGCTGCGAAGAGCTCCGCCAGCCCTTCCCTGATCTCCGCGACCAGGGAGCGCACTGGGGCTTGCCGATGTGATGTGCCCAGTAGATCCCGTGCGGTCAGAAGGGCCTCGAGCTGTTCCGGGCGGACTTTTGAGGGACCGGAGCCGAACCTGCCGTCACGCGGGAGCAGGTACTGCGGTACATTTTCTGACAAAACAACCTCCATGTAGTACTGGGCGGATGAGCCTTCGGCACCGGACCGCATGGCGATGAAGTCATTCTGTCGTACTCTGCGGGATCCGGCTATGCTTCCGCTGCCGCTGCGGAAGTTTTCAGCGGGCATGCAATCGGGCTAAATTAGAGGCAGCGTCCGCGCCGAAAGCGGCGTCGTGAAGCCCGCGACAGTCCATCGGCCGCCTGGTGAGGAGTTTTTCGAGTGACCGATCTTGTTGACACCACAGAGATGTATCTCAAGGCAATCCTCGAACTGGAAGAAGAGCGCATCGTGCCGCTGCGGGCTCGGATCGCAGAGCGCTTGCACCATTCTGGGCCTACGGTTTCGCAGACGGTGGCCCGGATGGAAAGGGACGGCCTGGTGGTGGTCTCCGGCGACCGGCATCTGGAGCTGACTGATCTGGGCCGGGAGCGAGCCACCTCGGTGATGCGCAAGCATCGCCTGGCTGAGCGCCTGCTCTCTGATGTGATCAAGCTGGATTGGCCGTATGTGCACGATGAAGCATGCCGCTGGGAGCACGTGATGAGCGAGCAGGTCGAGGAGCGCATCTTCGAACTCCTGGGCCGGCCGGAGGATTCACCTTACGGGAATCCGATTCCGGGCCTGGAGGTCTTCGGGGGGCATAAAGCGCGTGAATTCACGGCGGGCATGATCAATCTCTCCGATGCGATGACGAAGTATCAGCCGGGTTCCCGGGTGCGCTTGGGGCAACTCTCCGAGCGGATCCAGGTGGATCCGGAGCTGCTCGAGCAGTTGGCGGAAGCCGGGCTCAAGCCGGGTGCGGAGGTCTCGCTGGAGCAGGTAGGTGACTACATCGCGGTTAGGGTGCAAGGTATCGAAGGGGCGCTGGAGCTGCCGCAGGAAGTCGCGGTCCACGTTTTCGTGGTGCTGGACGACCCGGCGTCAGCCGAGTGAAGAGTGATGAGGATTTAGGTCACAGAATTATTACAAAACGGCTTCATGCCGTATAGTTATTCTCTGACGCTGACATCAAAGCGTTATCTGAGCCGGTGCCTAACCTTGCCCTCCGGTCGCAGTTTATATAGCCATCAAGGGCAAGGACGGGGGAACCACAACTGGTCAGTTCGCTGATCTTGGGGTGAAGTTCTCATTTTCTGGAGTGCGTTCAGAAGCCACTGCTGTGCGCTTTTCAGGGAGACCGGGTCGCTCTCGATCCGAATCCGACAGCTAACCTCGTAGGCCACGTTCGAGAGTAAAGAAAAGTAGGGAGTTCTGCCCGTGAGTCATCCGGATCAGCCGCAGCGCGGCCGTCGGGCTGCGGTAGTGACCACCGGTCATCCGGTCGTGACACCAAGCAAGAGTAATGATCAGACTGCTGTCACGCAGGGTGCTGCCACCCAGCGCCCCAGGGACGCGGCGCGTCGTGCGCGCCAGGCCGCGCAGCAGCCTTCGGCAACGGTGTCGGCAAGTGCTAGTGAACCGCTGCCCTTCCCGTTGAACCCCTCAGAGTCCGTAACGGCATCAGTGGTTTCCCCAAGCGCGAAATCCGCCGGGCGCGAAGTGTTCTCCACAGCCGCTACGGATTCTGCGGCTCCGATGTCGGCGCTGCCTCGCCGGAGCGCGGTACGGCAGAACGAACGGCTCAGCCAGCAGGCAAACCGCACTGATCGCGGCGTCAGCCGGGCGCATCTGGCTCAGCGCGGCAGCATCGCCATGGCTGCTACTGGCTTGGCCCTCGCCGTGATCGTGCCCTCCACCACCGCCGCTTTGAGCGATCCGGTCGCCTTGGTGGGCAATAACAACGACGCTCTGAGCGCCGCACCAGTTTCTGCCGACAGCGGTGCATCCGTGACGTTCGACGGTGCCGCCGGAGCGAGCAACAACGATCCGGACAACAAGCTCAAGGATGTCCTCAAAGTCTCCGCCAACAAAGTGGCGCCCCTGCAATCCAAGGGCACTCTGGGCGCTCCGTTGGAGAAGCTCCAGACCACCTCGCCCTTCGGGTACCGCGTCAACCCGTTGACCGGTGCTGCTGGTGAACTGCATACCGGTCAGGACTTCGCCGCGCAGTGCGGTACACCCGTTTTCGCTTCTGCGGGCGGCACTGTCTCCTTCGCTAGCTGGGATGTCGGCGGTGGCGGCAATCGCGTGGTGATCGATCATGGCAACGGCCTGAGCACCACGTACAACCACAACACGTCCCTGAACGTCGCCCAGGGCCAGAAGGTCAACCGTGGCGATCTGGTCTCCATGAGCGGCACCACCGGCAACTCCACCGGCTGTCACGTCCACTTCGAGGTTATGGTCGATAACAAGACCGTCGATCCCATGAACTGGCTGGCAACCCCCTGATATCGGCTCCGGATCACGAATCGTGATCGGCTCTAAAATCACAGGAAATTTTTTCGTAACCATAATGTGACATTTGCCGTGAAATGCGGTACTGTCAAAAATGCAACGGCTTCAGCTGAAGCTGCTGCTCTCAGGTAAAAGCCTAACTCTGCCAATTCCTGAGATTCGTTCGCACTATACATCGCATGGCAGAGGCGGGGGAACCACAATTCGGGCCGAAGTCAGGCCCTCGGGGTGAAGTCGCAAAGATCTTCGCAGATCTGCGCGGCCGGGTGACTCCCATCCGAATCCGACAGCTTACCTCGCAGGCTTTTGGGAGAGGTATTACGTGCCGTTCAAGACACCTGCTGGCCGCCACCGCGCGGCTCAACAGACCAGTCCTATCGTTGCTCTATCTCAAGCGGTTACCGCTAACGCCGGGGTCTTCGGTCGCCAAGCAGCAGTTGTCGTCGCTGCAACCGGTCTTGCCGCCGGGGTAACCCTTCCCGCCGTTGCCGCAGAGCAGACTCAGCCCCAGCTGGCGAGTTCAAACATGGCGGTTGCCTCTACAGTCACCGCTGCGCTCGGCGGCCAGGTCACTGCTAGTGCAGAGGCTCCCATCGATTTCCAGCATGTAGCCGCTTCTTCGAAGCCTGCTCCGGCAGAGCGCCCTGCTGCGGAAACGACCACGCAATCGCAGAGCGTCAGCAAAACCCAGCAGGCTCCAGCAGCGGATGCTCTGGCGGGTTCAGGCGACCTCGCCGCGGTTGTTGCCGCTGCCTACCAGGGCGTAGGCAAACCGTACGAATGGGGCGGAACGACCCCTAATGGCTGGGACTGCTCAGGGTTCATCGCCTGGGCCTACGCTCAGGCCGGCATCCAACTCCCGCGGACCAACCAGTGGACTGTGATGGTGCAGACCAGCACGCCCAAGCCGGGCGACCTCGTCGTGCAGAACGGCGGCAGCCACGTTGCCATCTACGTAGGCAATGGCATGGAGGTCGGTGCCCTGAACCCGACCCAGGGAACCCTGCTGACCGCTGTGGATGCCGTTGGTACCGCCACCTACTACACGATGCCCTGAAACTTTTCCCTGACTCGGGTGAATCTCACCAGAGTGCTGAATCACTGAACTGAATACGAAAACTAGAAGACCAATACTAAGAATTTTGAAGGAGAGCACTCTGATATGAGCAACTCCCGGATCGCGCGCCATCGGGCGGAGCCAGCAAAGACTAACTCCATGGCCGTTATCGCCAAGACCATCGGCGGAAACGCAGGCAGCGTCAGTCGTCAGGCTGCTGTGGTCGCAGCAGCATCGGGTCTCGTACTCAGCGGTGGCGTAGTGGCTCAGGGTTCCACCAATGAAGGATCGATCCAGGCCAGCGCCAACAACGTTTCCGCAGCCCCGGCGACGGTCACCGCCAACTTCTCTTCGGTGACCGCTTCGCCGTCCGCGCACGTCGTATTCGAAGCACCCGCAGCTGCTTCCAAGCCCGCACCCAAGCCGGTCGCCGCTAAGCCCCAGGTCGAGACGCAGAGCAACTCCAGCGCCCAGCAGAGTTCTCCGGCCGCTGCGCCCAAGCCTGCTGCTGCTGCTCCTGCTGCCGACGGCAAAGCCGGCAGCATCGGTGCCGGCGTCGCGGCTGCTGCTTATGCTCAGCTGGGCCAGACTCAGGATTGCACGGCTCTGGTACGCCGCGCTCTGAGCGCCATGGGCCTGCCCACCACGCCCATGGGCCCAGAGTATTTCCGCACCCTCGGCCGGGTCCTGGGCCCGGGTGAGTCGCCCAAGCCCGGTGACATCGCCTATTACTCCAATAACGGCTATGGCAGCAAGCACATTGCTATCTACGTAGGCAACGGCCAGGCTGTACACGGTGGTTGGCTAGGCAATCAGACCGTTCTCGGCTCTGTTATTATCCCCACCGGGGCCCCCGACTACTATGTTTCCGTGACGGACAACTAAACTCTGCGCAAGCTGCATGAGGATGACTGGTTCGTCAAAGCGCTTGCCCGGTACCGCATTGGTGCCGGGCAAGCGCTTTTTCAGCATGGTTCATTCTGGTTTCCTACCGACACGTCCTTTACCAAAGTGCCGGATTCGCTGAATGAGACGGCGGCAGCCTAGGCTAAGGACTGAGTTCAAGACCGGGAGCTGCGACAAGGCAGCCGGCTCTGTCGGAGTGCTCCAGGTCAGTCCGGAAGAGGACGCAGATGCGAACCCTTGTGCTGAATGCTGGATACGAACCACTGGCGGTAGTGACTTTCCGCCGGGCGCTGGTCCTTGTCCTGACCGGTAAAGCTTCGGTGCTAGCGGAAGCCGGCGAGCCAGTGATCGGCCCGAATGCCGTTTTCAACCGGCCCTCGGTGATCATCCTCAATCGATATATCAGACTGCCCTACGCAGAGGGAGTGCCGCTGAGTCGCCGCGGAGTGCTCCGACGCGATGAGCATCGGTGCGCGTACTGCGGGAAAGCCGCCAGCACGATCGATCATATTCAGCCGAAATCTCGCGGCGGTGCGGATAGCTGGGAGAATCTGGTCGCTTGCTGCCTCAGGTGCAACAACCTCAAGGGCGATCACACGCCAGCGGAGATGGACTGGGTTCTGCGGATCACCCCGCACGTACCGCGGGGAAGGCGGTGGCAGGTCCGCGAATTCGAGCGCCCTGCGCCGGATTGGGATCCGTTCCTGGGCGAACATGCGGCTTGAGTCTGAGACGGTTGCAGTCCTAGTGCTTGCCGGCGGGGCGGGCAGCAGGCTCGGCGGCATTTGTAAGCCCGCACTCGATTACCGTGGCACTGCTCTTCTGCGCCGGGTCATTAGTGCTGCCAGAGCCGGAATTGCTGATTCCGGAACCGAGCTGCCTCAGCTCGAGCGTCATCCTGAAGCGCAGGGGAGTGCTCCGGTGGTGGTTGTTGGGGATCAGCAGTCCCTCTCCGAGCTGGTGGCGGGCTCGGCGGATATCCGCTGGGCCAGGGAGGATCCGCCGGGCAGCGGGCCAGTGGCGGCCGTGGCAGCGGGTCTCGAAGAAGTGACAAGCCCTTGGACGCTTCTACTTGCCGCTGACCTGCCGGATCCGGGCCCAGCGTTGCGGCAGCTGCTCGCTGCTTGGGACGCGTCAACCGATCTTTCAGACGGCAGGATCCTGATCTCTGCGGAAGCAGAGCAGCCTTTATTCGGAATGTACCGGACCGAGGCTCTGCGCCATGCCATGAACCAGGCCCTTGCTGAGTCCGAGTCTTTGGGGTCTGAGAGCGGAAGCCGCCACGGGCAGCGATCCGGCCCATCATTGCGCCGTGCGATTGCTAAGCTGAAGTTAGTGCGGGTTCTCGTCTCGGAGCAGTGCATCCCAGATATCGATGAACCTGATGACGCCCGTTTCTGGGGAATCGAGATACCGGAGGTAGCGGTGGCGGAAACGAAGGAAGAGATCTTAGCGCGATGGTGCGCAGAATTGCTCGCGCACTACGAGATCCCGGAAACCCAGATCGATATCGATGAGATCTTGAGTCTGGCCGGAAAAGCCGCGCACACTATCGTCCGCCCGGCAGCTCCGCTCACCACGTTCATTGCGGGTTACGCTGCGGGGCTCGCTGCCGGAAGCGGGCAAGCCGCCGAGCCGGTAGCCTTGGAATCGGCGTTCGCGGTAGCCAGGCAAGCAGTACGGCAGTACCCAGACGGGGCTCAGCATTCCGGCGGGAGTGGGACAGACGCGCAGCCGGATGCTTGAACCGGTATCTCCGGACTCGCTCCCTGCAGATCTGAACGACTCACCTCGAGGCCATGAAACCGGCCTGGATTGGTATCTGGCGCGGGAACGGGCGCATCAGGCCGCCATCCCGTTGACCGCAGAGCACATTCCGGTCGATGCTGCCGCAGTGGGCCGCCAGCTGCTCGAACCGGTCACCGCGATTCAGCCGATGATGCACTTCTCCGCTTCTGCTATGGACGGCTGGGCCGTGAGCGGCTCGGAGCCCTGGATTCTCCTGGATGCGCTGGTCGAGGGTGAACGGCTGTACCCCGGGCAAGCGGTCAGTATCGTCACAGGCGGGCAGGTTCCACCGGGCGCTCAGGCGGTTCTGCGCAGTGAAAGCGGGCAAGAAGGGCTCGACGGGGAAGGCCTGCCGGTGCTGCGCCGCGGGCCCGCAGCCAAACCCGGGGAACCCCGGAACGGTCAGCATATCCGTGGCATCGGAGAGGAAGCCCCGGAGGGGGAGCTGCTGGTCGCAGAGGGCACGGTGCTGAGCCCGGTGCACGTGGCACTCGCCTGCCTGGCCGGCCTGGACGAAGTCCCCGTGCGAGCCCGGCCGCGGGTGGGTCTTCTCTACACCGGGGATGAAGTGATCAGCTCTGGGTTGCCGGCACCGGGGCAGGTCCGTGACGTCTTCGGCCCGCAGCTGCCGGCGGTGGTGAGACTCCTGGGCGGTGCCGTCACCCGGCAGCAGCGTCTTCCCGATGATCTCAGCCGTACGGAAGATGCGCTCGCGAGTACCGATGCCGAGCTGCTGATCACCACCGGTGGCACAGCGGGCTCTGCTGCAGATCAGATCCGGACGGCGCTGCAGCGCCTCGGTGCGCAGATCCTGGTGCCCGGAGTGTCAGTCCGGCCGGGTTCGCCCGCACTGCTCGCCCGGCTGCCAACCGGGCACCTAGTGCTGGGGCTGCCGGGAAATCCACTGGCCGCGTTCATGAGCCTGAGCACCCTCGGCGAGCCATTGTTCGCAGGTTTCGCGGGCCGGGAACTGCCGCCGCTGGCAGAGGTCGAAACCGGGGAGGCCTTCGAACCGCTCGAGGGGCGGACCCGGCTGATTCCCTATCGGGAGCGCTACGGATTCGCCTGCCCGGTGCCTTTCGCCGGCGCGGCGATGCTCCGGGGCCTGGCCAGCGCTCGGGGAATCATGGTGATCCCCGAACAGGGTGCCGCTATCGGGGAGTCGGTAGCAGCGCTCCCCTTGCCCTGGATGGCGCATTTCCCCTCCTCGGCAGGTGACTAGCTGGCGGGGGAGGGCTCGGCCGGCTCCAGCCGGATCACCACCGATTTGGAGGTCGGTGTGCCGCTCGTGATCGCTGTGGAGTCGAGCGGAACCAGCACGTTCGTCTCCGGGTAATACGCGGCGGCGCAGCCCCGAGGCGTCGAATAGGCCACCACCCGGAATGCTTTGGCGTGCCGTTCCTGGATCGTCCCGTCCGCCAGCGGCCACTCGGAGATCAGATCAACCATCTGCTCATCGGCCAAGCCCAATTCGGCAAGATCCTCGGCATTGACCATGATGATCCGGCGGCCGTGGTAGATCCCGCGATACCGGTCATCGGTTCCGTAGATCGTGGTGTTGTACTGGTCGTGCGAACGCAGGGTCTGCAGCAGCAGCCGACCGGCGGGAACTTTGGGGTAGTGCAGCTCATTGACCGTAAACTGGGCACGGCCATCGGGGGTGTTGAATCGTATGTCCGCGCTGGGACCGTGCGGCAGCTCGAAGCCACCGGGATTCTCGAGCTTGGCTTCGAAATCCTTGAAACCGGGTACCACTGCGGCGATATGACAGCGGATGAGACTGTAGTCACCGGCTAGGGCGCGCCAGTCCGTTTGCGGGGTACCGGGCTTGGGCGCGCCATCGTCGGTGAGAAGTTTCTCCGCAATCTCGGCGACGATCGCGACCTCTGAGCGCACCTCATCGGAGACCGGAGCCAGCCGCCCGCGTGAGGCGTGCACCATACTCATGGAATCCTCAACGGTCACCTGCTGCTCTCCGCTGCTCTGGGTGTCCCGTTCGGTGCGCCCCAGGGTGGGCAGGATCAGCGCCTGGGTGCCGGTGACCACATGCGAATAGTTGAGCTTCGTGGAGACCTGCACGGTCAGCCGGGTGTTGCGCAGGGCGCGTTCGGTGTGCTCGGTATCGGGGGCGGCCCGGACGAAGTTCCCGCCCATTCCCATGAAGAAGCGGACTTTTCCTTCATCCATGGCACGGATCGCGGCCACGGTGTCGTAGCCGTGCTCGCGCGGTGAGACGAAGTCGAACTCCGCGTCCAGGGCGTTGTGGAAGGTTTCCGGCATCCGCTCGAAGATACCCATGGTTCGATCGCCTTGAACATTGGAGTGCCCGCGGACCGGGGAGACGCCTGCGCCCGGTTTGCCAATGTTGCCCTGGAGCAGCAGCACGTTGACCACATCGCGCAGCATCGCCACGGAGTGCTTGTGCTGGGTCAGGCCCATGGCCCAGCAGATGATGGTGGAATCGGAGGCTTCCAGATCCGCAGCCAATGAGCGGATCTGCTTTTCGGCGAGACCGGTGGCCTCGAGGACTTCGGCCCAATCCAGATCCGCCAGGCCGTCCCGGAAGGCTTCGAAGCCGGTAGTGTGCTCGGCGATGAACTTCTCATCCAGCGCGCCGCGTTCGATGAGGCAGGCGGCGAGGGCCTGGAAGAGGGCTTGATCCCCGCCGAGCTTGATCTGCAGGAACTCATCGGCGATCTTGGTGCCGTTGCCGATGATCCCGCTGATCTCCTGCGGATTGGCGAAGCGGAACAGCCCGGCTTCGGGCAGCGGGTTGATGGCGACGATGCGTGCGCCGTTGCGCTTCGCTTTTTCCAGGGCGGAGAGCATCCGCGGGTGATTGGTGCCAGGGTTCTGCCCGGCGATGATGATGAGCGAAGCCTGGTAGATATCCTCCAGGGAGACCGTACCTTTGCCGATGCCGATGGTTTCGGACAGGGCGGAGCCGGAGGACTCATGGCACATATTCGAGCAGTCCGGAAGATTGTTGGTGCCCAGACCGCGCACCAGGAGCTGGTAGACGAAGGCGGCTTCGTTGCTCGTGCGCCCGGAGGTGTAGAAGACAGCCTGGTCCGGATGATCCAGACCCTTGAGCTCATCGCGGATCATTGCGAAGGCGTCGTCCCAGGAGATCGGCTCGTAGTGTGTAGCACCTTCGCGCAGCACCATCGGGTGCGTGAGCCGGCCCTGCTGGCCCAGCCAGTAGTCGTCCTGTTCCCGGAGCTCCGCTACGGAGTGCTGGGCGAAGAACGCGGGATTCACGGTGCGCTTGGTGGCTTCTTCCGCCACCGCTTTGGCGCCGTTCTCGCAGAACTCGGCGATATGCCGGCGCTCCGGTTCCGGCCAGGCACATCCCGGGCAGTCAAAGCCCTTCTTTTGGTTGACCCGAAACAGCGTCCGCGCGGTACGGACCACACCCATCTGCTCCACCCCAATCTGCAGGGAGTGCATTACTGCGGGCAAGCCAGCGGCCCGGGTCTTCGGTTCCCCGATTTTCAGATCATCTTCGTTGATGCCTTCGCTGGGTGCTTTGCTCATGCGTCCAGTCTAGGTGTCCCGGAAGATTTATGCCTTCGCAGGGCGGCAGAGAGCCGGTGGCGGCCTCGCTATTCTCGCCCCGGCTTGGCAGAATGAAGACGTGAGCAGGCTGATACGACGGGGCAAAGTGCTCAAAGTGGACTTGAGCGATGCGCAGCGCCCGGTGCGGCAGCGGGAAGACACGATAGCGGCTGAAGAGCCGTTGGAAATACGCTTGGGCGAGCAGCCCTTCAGCGTGACCATGCGCACCCCCGGTGATGATTTCGATTTGGTGGCGGGGTTCTTGCTCTCGGAGGCCGTGATCGGCTCCGCAGATGAGCTCGTCTCTCTGCGTTTCTGCGCGGGCGAGGACGAGTCAGGGAGGCAGACTTTCAATGTGGTCCAGGCCCAGCTGCGGCCTGATGTCCCGCTGCCGGATCTGCAACGGCATGTTTACACCACGAGCTCCTGCGGGATCTGCGGCACCGCCTCGATCGACGCGGTGCGCAAGTCATCCCGTTACGTTCCGCAGGCTCCGGAGCTTTTCGATCCCCACCTTCTCGCCGAGCTACCGGAAAGACTGCGCGCTGGGCAGGCGCTCTTCACCCGGACCGGCGGCGTGCACGCGGCGGGGCTTTTCACGGCGGCAGGGGAGTTGCTGTGCCTGCGCGAGGATGTCGGTCGGCATAACGCCGTGGACAAGGTGCTGGGCTGGGCCCTCCGGGAGGGAATGCTGCCGCTCAGCGGAACTATTCTGCAGGTCTCGGGGCGGGCTTCCTTCGAACTGGTTCAGAAAGCGGCGATGGCGGGAGTTCCGGTGCTTTCCGCCGTGAGCGCGCCATCCTCGCTCGCGGTGGTGCTGGCCGAAGAGGCCGGGGTGTGTCTGATCGGGTTCAGCCGGAACCAGAGATTCAATATCTACGCGGGCTCCGAGCGAGTAGCACTCACCGCTTTATCCGCGCGGCTTGCGGGGATTTCCTGAGCCGAATCCTTGTCGAAACCCCGCAGGGCGGCGTAGGATAGTTAGTAACATTTCAAGAATAATTGGTGTGCATGGGGTGTGCACCAATTCTGATACCACTCTAATACCACGTTTCTGGGGGTCCGCTGGTCTGGAATATGACCGGGGTAGGAAGCGTCTGGACACTATGTTGCGTCCTGATTTGTGCCGCATCCTGATGAAGGAGATCCTCTGTGCACGATGACCGCCTGCTGACCGAAGGCCGCCTCGATCGCTTCGTACGGGATCGGATCATTCCGGCCTGTTATCGACGCACGATTCCACTCACCCTCACCGCCTGGGCGGCCCCAGGCGAACCTGTTCCTTTCGAGGAAGCAGCGGCGCAGGACTTCCAGCCCATCGCTCCCGGCACCCGTTGGGGCGCTGCCTGGAGCACGCTCTGGCTGCACGTCACCGGTGAGATCCCCGAGGATTTCGGCGGCAGCGGACTCCGCCCGGAAATCCTGGTGAACCTGGGCTACAGCGAGGACATGCCCGGATTCCAGTGCGAAGGGATAGCCTGGCGCCCGGACGGCAGTCTGGTCAAGGCCCTTTCCCCGCTCAATCGTTACGTTCCCTTGGTCCCGGTAGCCGAGGGTAGCACGATCGACTTCTTCGTCGAAGCCGCCGCGAATCCCAATGTCAGCGGCTCCTGGACCTTCCAGCCCACGGCTCTGGGCGACCGGACGACCGCGGGCGCCGAGCCGATCTATACTCTGGGCGAGATCTGCCTGGCCGAGCTAGATGAAACGGTGCGGGAACTGCGCCAGGACATCTGGACGCTCAGCGGTCTGATGCGGGAACTCCCCACGGATTCACCGCGCCGGCACGGGATCCTGCGGGCTCTGGAGCGCATGCTGGACGTGATGGACCCAGATGATATCGCCGGAACCGCGACGGCGGGCCGTGAGGCTCTGGCTGAGGCCCTGGCGAGCCCTGCGCATGGCTCAGCGCATCGCGTGGTCGCCACCGGCCATGCGCATATCGACTCCGCGTGGCTCTGGCCCGTACGTGAGACCATCCGCAAGTGCGCCCGGACCTTCGCCAATGTGCTCGCGCTCATGGAAGAAGACCCGGACTTCGTCTTCTTCTGCTCTTCCGCGCAGCAGCTGCAGTGGATCAAAGAGTTCTACCCGGACCTCTTCGAGCGGATCAAAGCCAAGGTCGCTACCGGGCAGTTCGTCCTGGTCGGCGGAATGTGGGTGGAATCGGACACCAACCTGCCCGGCGGCGAAGCGATGGCTCGGCAGTTTCTCGAGGGCAAGAGCTTCTTCCGCCAGGAGCTCGACGCCGACTGCCGCGAGGTTTGGCTGCCGGACTCTTTCGGCTACTCCGGTGCGTTGCCGCAGATCGCCCGGCAGGCCGGGATGAACGGGTTCCTGACCCAGAAGATCTCCTGGAATCAGATCAACGTCATGCCGCATCACACCTTCCTCTGGGAAGGCATCGACGGCAGCCGCATCCTGACCCACTTCCCGCCGGTGGATACCTATAACGCCGAGCTCAGCGCGCGCGAGCTTGCCCACGCCGAGCGCAATTTTCGGGAGAAGGGCCGCAGCAACACCTCTCTGGTGCCCTTCGGCTGGGGCGACGGCGGTGGCGGCCCCACGCGGGAGATGCTCGCGGCAGCGCATCGCACGGCAGACTTGGAAGGCTCGCCGAGGGTCCGTATCGCCTCAGCTGCCGAGTTCTTTCGGCAGATCGAAGATGAATACCCCGAGCCGCCCGTGTGGCTCGGCGAGATGTACCTCGAACTGCACCGGGGCACCTACACCACCCAGGCCAAGACCAAAGCCGGCAATCGGCGCAGTGAGCATCTGCTCCGCGAAGCCGAGCTCTGGGCCGCCACGGCGGCAGTGCGCCGGGGCCGCAGCTATCCGGCCGTCGAGCTCAAAAGACTCTGGCAACTCACCCTGCTGCAGCAATTCCACGACATCCTGCCGGGCAGCTCGATCGCCTGGGTGCACCAGGATGCTGAGCGCAACTACGCCGCGATCGCCAGCTCCGCGGAGCAGATCATCGCCGAGTCGCTTCAGACTCTGGCCGGTGATGGCGAGCAGGAACTCGTCTTCAACGCGGCGCCTTTCGAGCGGGAGGGCGTTCCGGCGCTTGCCGCCGCGGGGCCGGTGCGCCCGGAGACCCCCGTGCAGGTTGAAGAGCGCGATGGCGGTTATGTGCTGGACAATGGTCTGGTGCGGGCCGTGATCGATAGCGCGGGTCGGATCACCTCGCTGATGGACTACGCCAGCGGCCGGGAAGCGATAGCACCGGGCGGTGCCGGAAATCGGCTGGAACTGCACCGGGATACCCCTAATGCGTGGGATGCCTGGGATATCGACGAGTTCTACCGGCGCAATGTCACCGAGATCGACGAGGCGCATTCAGTGACGCTGGAGCGCGGTGGTTGGGAAGCCGTTGTGGTCGTGGAAAGCCTGGTCAACTCGTCTCCGCTGACTCAGCGGATCAGCCTGGCAGCGGGCTCGCCTTCGCTGCGGATCGTGAATCACGTGGACTGGCAGGAGCAGGAGAAACTGCTCAAATTGGGCTTCGATCTCGATATCCGCGCCGACCGCAGCACCGCAGAGACCCAGTTCGGCCATATCCACTGACCGACGCACAACAACACTTCCTGGGAAGCGGCGAAGTTCGAGATCTGCGCGCACCGCTGGATCCATGTGGCCGAGCCGGGGTACGGGGTGGCGATCGCCAATGGCTCCACCTACGGGCACGATGTCTCACGCACCGTCCGGCCGGAGGATCAGGGCACGACCACTCGCGTGCGGCTCTCGCTGTTACGTGCGCCGAAGTTCCCCGACCCGGAAGCGGATCTGGGCCAGCACGAGCTCGTGGTGACCATCAGGCCCGGGGCGAGTATCGCCGATGCCGTCGATGAAGGTTACCGGGTCAATCTGCCCTTGCGGACCGTGCAGGGGGCTGAGCCGGTAGAACCGCTCTTCGCGGTCTTCAACGATGCGCTGACCATCGAGGCGGTGAAACTCGCTGCGGACGGCTCGGGGGACGTCATCGTCCGGCTCTACGAGTCCCTGGGTGAGCGCTCCACCGGGCTGATCCGGGCCGATTTCCCAGTGCAGGGCGTTTCCGTGGTGAACCTTCTGGAAGAGCCGGTCGAGGAGCCCACAGGAGTCCTGATCGGCAACGATTCGGCGGAGCTGACGCTCCGCCCCCTCCAGCTCATCACACTCCGCTTCCAGCGTTAGCGGGAGGATTAGCTAACGGGAGGACCAACTAGCGCGAAGGCTAGCGCAGCAGCCGCCGCAGGAACTGCCGGGTACGCGGTTCCTGCGGATCGCCGAGCACCGCATCGGCGGGCCCGTGCTCCACGATGACGCCTTCGTCCATGAACGCCACCTGATCCGCGGTATCCCGGGCGAAGCCGAGTTCGTGCGTGACCATCAGCATCGTCCAGCCGTCATCGGCCAGCTCTCGGATCACGGCGAGCACATCGCCGACCAGTTCCGGGTCGAGTGCTGAGGTTGGTTCGTCGAAAAGCAGAAGCTCAGGCTGCAGAGCCAGGGCGCGGACGATGCCCACGCGCTGCTGCTGGCCGCCGGAGAGCTCGAAGGGGTAGGCGTCTTCGCGTCCGCCCAGGCCGACGCGCTCGAGCAGCGCCCGGGCTTCGGTGACAGCTTCCTCCCGTGGCCGGCGCTGCACCTGCACCGGCCCCTCGATCACGTTCTGCAGCACGGTCATATGCGGAAAGAGATTGTAGTGCTGGAAGACCATGGCGGAGCGGTCCCGGAGTTCGTTCAGTTGGCTCTGCCGCGGGTGCTCGCTGAAATCTATCTGCGTACCGGCTAGATCGACGGTGCCGGCATCGGCGATCTCCAGGCCGTTGAGGCAGCGCAGTACGGTGGTCTTCCCGGAGCCGGAGGGGCCGATCAGCGCCAGCACCGAGCCACGGGGCACCTCCAGGTCGATGCCCTTGAGCACGGGCACGGCCGAATCGCCCGTGCCGAAGCTTTTGCGCAGCCCGCGGACGCCCAGCAGGGGCTTGTGATCTGACGGCGTATCAGTGGGCGACATAGCGGTCCAATCTCTTTTCGATCCGGGATTGTCCCATCGACAGGAAGAGGCAGATGACCCAGTAGATGACGGCTGCCTGCAGGTAGAGCGCCATGAAGTCCCCGCTCACCGAGGCGATCTGCTGGGCCTGTCGGAACAGTTCGGTGACCAAGATCAAGGAGGCGAGTGAGGTGTCCTTGACCAGGGAGATGAAGGTGTTCGACAGCGGCGGAACGGAGACTCTGGCGGCTTGCGGCAGGATGATCCGCCGCAAGGTCTGCTGCCGAGACATGCCGATCATATGCCCGGCTTCCCACTGCCCTTTGGGCACCGACAAGATAGCGGCGCGGATGACCTCTGCGGCGTAGCCGCCCACATTGAGCGATAGCGCGATGATCGCACTCGGCCAGGGCTCTAACCGCACGCCGATGCTGGGCAGACCGTAGAAGATCACGAAGAGCTGGACCAGCAGCGGAGTGCCCCGGATGATCGACACGTAGACTCGGGCGGCCCCGGAGAGGACGCGGTTCTTCCCGATGCGCATGAGAGCCACGAGTAGGGCGATGGCCAGGCCCAGGGCGAAAGAGGCCAGGGCGAGCGGGATAGTGGCGCTGATCGCGCCGAGCAGAAGCGGCCCGAGTGAACTTAGGATGAGATCCCAGCTCATCCGCTGGGCCTTCTTGCGCCCATGTGATCAGCGACGATCGTGACCGGCTGCCTCAGCGGGCGCTCATTCGAGACTACGTTCACTGTGAAATTCACTGTGAAACGTCAGCGCCGAAGTACTTCTCCGAGATCCTGGTCAGCGTGCCATCAGCGGAGAGCTCGGAGAGCGCCTGGTTGACCGCCTCGATGAGCGCCGTCGACCCCTGCCTCGCAACAAAAGCGCTGCGCGAGGTATCCGGGCTCTCTGCGGCGATCTTCAGCCCGCTGTCCGGGGTGTTCTGTTCGAAGTCCAGGAAGGTGAGCTTGTCGTTGACGATCGCATCCACCCGGCCCTGCTGGAGCAAGGCGACGGACTGTGCCCAGCCTTCAACGCCCTGAACGTTAGCGCCGTTCTCCTGAGCCATGCGGTACCAGTTGCTGGTCATCGACTGCGCGGTGGTCTTGCCGTTCAGGTCGTTGAAAGAAGAAATGGAGCTGTCGTCCATCCGGGTGACGATGACACCGGTGGAGAGAGTGTAGGGCGTGGAGAAGAGGTACTTCTGCTCGCGTTCGGGATTAATCGCGATCTGATTCGCGATGAGATCGAAGCGGCTGCTGTCCAGGCCGGCGAAGATTCCATCGAACTGGGTCTCCTGGAAGGTCGCCGTGACGCCCAGTTTCTCGGCGACGGCCTGGGCGATCTCGACATCGTAGCCGGTGATAGCCCCGGAACCTCCATCAGCGCGGTAGGTGAAGGGCTTGTAGGTGCCTTCAGTACCGAAGATGAGCTCCCCGCGAGAGGTGGCATCGCTCAGCGAGGTATCCTCCCCGCTATTGCCTGCCGAGCAGCCGGTGAGAGCAAGAGCGGCGATAACGGCAATACCGGCTAGAGCGCGGAGTTTCATCTGGTTCCTTTACTGCACTGAAGTTCCAATGCGTGGGGGTACTCGACTACAGGCCAGAACGTCATACTCCGGATGGCTGATAAAGCCCCGGGCGTCATAGCCGGTTCGCTGAGATTATCAGTTCCAACAATCGGGGAGCGGGTTTGTATTTCCTCAGATGTCATTAAATCGCACCGACGATTTCCAGGAGTTTCTGGACTGATGGCGAGGCCTCCCGGTTCCAGACCGCGGTGAACTCCCGCAGCAACGGTTCACCGCTGAGCGGAATCCGGATGAGATTCCCCGCGGTGAGGTCGGGTTGGGCGCTGCGCAGGCTCAGTACGGCCGGAGCCACCCCGGCGCGGGCATGGGCCCGGATGATGCTGGTGGTGTCGAGGGTCGCTGCGGGCTCGGCAAGACTCCAGCCGGCGGCTGCCAGCCACGCTTCCAGGGTGTCCCGAGTTCCTGAGCCGACCTCCCGCACGAGCAGCTGGGCAGCGGCGAGGTCTTCGGCGTGCACGGTGCTCTTGCCCGCCCAGGGGTGTTCCGGTGCGGTGACGACGACTAGTTCATCGGAGCACACTGGGCGCCAGAAGAGGCCGCTGGGAATATCCGGCCCCTCTACGAAGCCCAGATGGGCGCTCCCGGTGTTCACCAGTTCGAGGACTTCGGCGGAATTGCACGCGATGAGCCGGACGGTCACTTCGGGGCTCTGCCTGCGCAATTCCAGAAGCCATTCCGGGATCAGCAGTTCTGCGATGGTCTGAGAAGCAGCGATGGTGAGGGTTCCGGCCGGTTGCCGCAGAGCGGCGAGCCCTGCCTCGAGGCGATGCGCTGCCTCGAGCACCGGAGCAGCCAGTTCTAAGAGCATCCGGCCCGCTTCTGTCATCGTCGAGCCCAGTGACGAACGGACCACCAAGCGGACGCCTACCGCGTGTTCGGCGGCGGCCAGGCGTGCCGAGACCGCCTGCTGGGTGATGCCGAGCCGCTGCGCCGCACGGGAGAGCGAACCCGCACGGGCGATCTGCTCGAGTACTTCCAGGGTGTCGAGTTCAAGGGCCCGATCCGTCAGCCGCCGAGTTGCCACAAGGAAATATTGTAGCAATGCGGCTGAATCAGCGTGGTCTTCGAGCAGTGGAAGCCGCCATGATGAAGTCCATGACCATGCATCAGGACTTCTCCGCTCAACCGGCTCAGTCCACCCCGCCATCTTCGGAGCAGCTCCCACGGCAGCGGAAGATTCTCCGTGAACTCGCAGACCGGCGGGAACTCTTCGCGAATCTGGCACCCAACTGGTACGCCTCGATCATGGGCACCGGGATCGTCGCCGTCGCGGGAGCCACACTGCCGTTGCAGTTTCCAGGACTACGCACTGGTGTCACCGTGATCTGGGCGATCGCGGCGCTGCTGCTCGTGGCCTTGAGCGCGGCGACCGTGCTGCACTGGATGAGACACCGACAAATCGCCAGAGGCCATCATCTCAACGCCGTGACCTCGTATTTCTATGGTGCACCGCCTATGGCGTTCCTCACCGTCGGTGCCGGCGCTCTGCTGCTCGGCAAGGACTGGATCGGACTGCAGGCCGCGGTAACGGTCAGCTGGACTCTCTGGACCATCGGCACCGCCCTGGGGCTGCTCAGCGCGATCATCGTGCCCTACCTGGCGTTCACGCGACACCACAACACCGCTGAATCCGCATTCGGCGGCTGGCTCATGCCCATCGTTCCGCCGATGGTCTCCGCCTCAGCCGGGGCGCTGCTGCTGCCATATGCGCCAGCGGGGCAGATCCGCGAGACTCTGTTGTGGGCCTGCTACGGTTTCTTCGGCCTGAGCCTGATCGCTTCGCTCATCGTGATCACGCTCATCTGGAACAGGCTCGTACAGCATCAGATCGGTGCTCCCGGAATGGTGCCCACGCTATGGATTCTCCTGGGCCCGGTGGGCCAATCGATCACCGCGGTGAATCTGCTGGCAGCGAACGCCCCCACGGCGGTCGGCACCAGTACGGCCAGAGCGTTGCTGATGCTGGCCCTGGTGTACGGCTTCGCGATGCTGGGTTTCGCGATGCTGTGGACCGTGATCGCTCTGCTCATCACGATCCGGGCCGTCCGTGAGGGCCTTCCGTTCAGTCTGAGCTGGTGGTCTTTCACCTTCCCCGTGGGCACCTGTGTCACCGGTTTGAACGGTTTGGCGGAGCATTCCGGGCTCGTGCTGGTCCAAGTGCTCGCGGTCATCTACTACCTTGGCCTCATCGCCGCCTGGCTGATCGTAGCGGCCCGTACATTTCACGGGTCGGTGATCCGAGGTACTCTCTTTCTCGCGCCTCGTAACGCTTAATTGATTGAGGGTTGGTCGACGGAGAGCGCGGATTCCAGGGCAACGGAGAAGACTGCTCCGCGAGCAAGGGAAGAGCATATGAGCATGGAAGGGGCGGCGTTCCAGTCGCTGCGCAGCGCCATGAGTGCCGAAGACGATAACGGCGGGGTGAACCGGGAGACCGTCCGCCGCACTATCGCCTTCGCCAAGCCGTACCGGGGCAGGCTGCTGCTCTTCGTGCTGCTCTCCGTGCTGGCCGCTATAGTCGCGGTGGCTACTCCGGTGTTGGCCGGGCAGGTCGTCAACGCTATCGTCGCCGGGAATAACCTGCAGCTGGTGATCTGGTTAGCGGTGCTCATCGCCCTGGTCGCGCTGCTCGAAGCCGGCGTCAACTTCGTGCTCCGCTGGGTCTCCTCGAGACTCGGCGAGGACGTCATCCTCAGCCTGCGCACCTCGGTTTTCGACCACGTGCAGAAGATGCCGATCGCCTTTTTCACCAGGACCCGAACCGGTGCCCTGGTCAGCCGGCTCAACAACGATGTCATCGGAGCGCAGCAGGCCTTCGCCGGTACGCTCTCCGGGATCGTCAGCAACCTGGTGACTCTGCTACTCACCCTCATCGTGATGCTCGGAACCTCCTGGCAGGTCACGGTGTTGGCGCTTCTGCTGCTGCCGGTCTTCCTGCTGCCGGCCCGGCGCTTCGGATCCCGGCTGGCCAACTTGCGGAAACAGGCGGCGAATCTTAATGCGGATATGAGCACTCAGATGACCGAGCGGTTCTCAGCGCCGGGAGCCACTCTGGTCAAACTCTTCGGCCGCCCTGACGAGGAGTCCCGTGAATTCGAGCGGCGCGCCGCCCGGGTCCGGGACATCGGGGTGACCTCGGCTCTGATGCAGTTCACGTTCCTCACGGCGCTCACCCTGGTCTCCGCGCTGGCGCTGGCGCTAGTGTACGGCCTTGGCGGGTTCTATGCGATGCGAGGCGACCTCGCCGCAGGCGATGTCGTCACCCTGGCCCTGCTGCTGACTCGTCTTTATGCTCCGCTGACCGCTCTGGCTAGCGCTCGGGTGGACCTCATGAGCGCCCTGGTCAGTTTCGCCAGGGTTTTCGAAGTGCTCGACCTCACCCCGTTGATCGTCCAGAAGCCGGATGCCAAGACCTTGCCCCAGAAGGCGCTCGGCGTGGAGTTCGATCACGTCCGCTTCGGTTATCCGGCTGCGGATAAAGTCTCGCTGGCCTCCCTCGAAGAAGTAGCCACGCTCGATGCGCGAGCCGGTGAAGAAGTGCTGCACGGGATCAGCTTCACCGCGGAGCCGGGCCAGACCATCGCCCTGGTGGGTTCCTCCGGGGCAGGCAAGTCCACCATCGCGCAGTTGCTGGCCCGGCTTTACGATGTGGATTCCGGATCGGTGCGGATCGGCGGCGTGGATATCCGGGATCTGACCTTCGAATCCCTCCGGGAATCGCTCAGCATGGTCACCCAGGACGGCCACCTCTTCCATGAGAGCATCAGATCCAATCTGCTGCTGGTCAAGCCCGAAGCCACTGAGGAGGAGATCTGGTCAGCACTGCGTCGGGCTCGCCTGGAAGGGCTGATCGCGAGCCTGCCCGACGGCCTGGACACCGTGGTCGGAGAACGTGGCTACCGGCTTTCTGGAGGAGAGCGGCAGCGGCTCACGATCGCCAGACTGCTGCTGATCCAGCCCGCAGTGGTGATTCTGGATGAAGCGACCGCAGCCCTAGATTCGACGAATGAGGCGGCGGTGCAGGCCGCGCTCGCCGAGGCGCTCCGGGGCCGGACGGCCGTGGTGATCGCGCACCGGCTCTCCACCGTCCGGGAGGCGGATATGATCCTGGTGGTCGAGGCCGGGCAGATCGTAGAGCGCGGTACGCATGCGGAGCTGCTGGCTGCTCAGGGCCGGTACGCGGATCTGTATCACACCCAGTTCGCCTCGGCGACGTGATGCGTCAGCGTGATGCTTCAGCAGCGCGTCCAGCGACTGCTGAGCAGCTGATGCTTAGCCGACCCGTGCACTCGCCAGATCACGCTCAGCTCCTGCGGGCCGAGCACCCGGTATTCGGCCCGGTACAGATCCGCAGCGCAGGGATGCTCCGCCTGCCATGACCCAGCGTGCAGATCCAGGCGGTGGAAGAAGCCTCCATGGTCGAAGTACCAGTCCAGCACGGCCGGATGATCAGTGCTGCGCAGCAGATACTCCCGGCTGACCTCGACGGTGGCGGATTGCCAGCGCAGGGTGCCCTGTTCCCGGTAGACCAGGCCGGTGCCGGAGGGTTCGATAGAGACCGTTCCGATGAATTCGCCGCTGCCGCTTGCCGGAGCGTCGCATTCGGTGACTGTCCGCTGGATATCCCAGCTGCCGGAGAGGAATTCCGTGGCATCGGCCACCGGGTGGCGGCCCGCAGGGTGCTCAGGCCAGGAAGCGCTCACGTGCCCGAGGCGGGATTCGAACCCACGGCCTTCCCTTTAGGAGAGGGACGCTCTATCCTGCTGAGCTACTCGGGCCGTTCGCGCGGGTACGAGTAGGAGTATCCGCGCATCCGCCAGCTTACCGTACCGGCTCAGGTCGTCCTGCTGCGATTCGGTCGGGGTCGCGGTTTACTCTGAGACTATGAGGCAGGATGCGCGGATTTTGCTGAGAACGCTCTTCGGGGCCTGGGCCGTGCTCAGCATCCTGCAGTTCTTCCTGGCGGAGATTGTTGTCGTGATGGCCTGGGCCGGCCCTGCGCCGTATAGCTGGGTGGGCAATTACATCAGTGATCTGGGAGCCCTGAACTGCGGCTTGTACCAGGGCCGGGAGGTCTGCTCCCCGTTGAACGGGGTGATGAACGCCTCCTTCATCCTGCAGGGCCTGGGCCTGCTCGCCGGCGGCTTCCTCATGAGCACCAGGCTACTGGGCTTCGGCGGACACCCGGAACAGGACTATGGCCCGCAGCTCCGTGCTGCGCAATGGGTCAGGGTCTTGCTGATCGTCGCGGGGCTCGGCGTGACTTTCGTCGGGCTGGTACCCGAGGACACGATCTCCCAGCTCCATTACTCCGCGGCCATCTTGTTCTTCGTCTCCGGGGTCATCGCGCAGTTCGTGCTGTGGTGGATCTGGACGGGGCGCAGCTGGGCCAGCTGGATCCTGCTGGCTACCGGCATCGTCTCCGCACTGGCCACCGCCGTCTTCATCGGCTTGATCATGCTCTCGGATGTCCTGGACCCCTATGCCGGTCTGGTGGAACGGCTGATCGCTTCCGCACTGGCCACCGCCGTCTTCATCGGCTTGATCATGCTCTCGGATGTCCTGGACCCCTATGCCGGTCTGGTGGAACGGCTGATCGCTTATCCGGTGATCCTGGGGTTCTCTGTGATGGGGGCGACGGTTGCCCTCGGCGCGAATCGGGAACGCAAGCGTCAGATCTGACGCCGGCCGGTCACTCCTGGCTGTTCTTGCCCTTGTCTCTGGTTTCTGCTGAGCCGAGGATTTCTCGCTGCAGCCTGCGCCTGAAACGTAGCCCTCGGCTGATCAGCAGAACTGCCCCGCTGATCAGGGACAGGATGAGCAGTGCCCAAGACGAGACGACGAGCACACTCGCTAGCTGCGCCTGCCCGGGGTCGACAGTCTCCGCCGAGAGTACCCCATCGATCACCACATTGGCGCTAAGCTGAACCACCGCGAAAGCCAGTGGCGGAAGCCAGAGTAGCCAGCGAATTACGCCGCGTGCGGTATTGAGGCCGATCAGCAGCAGCCAGGTGAAGCCGAAGATCAGTGGGAACAGGGTGCCTGCGGTTCTATGGACGTACTGCAGCTGCCCCAGCCCTTCCGCATTGAGCGCAGCGCGCAGAGCGCTGATGTACTCGGGAGCGAACCCGAAGATCATGGAATCCGGCATGACCAGGCCATCGGAGAGCTGCGTCATCTGGCTGAGCGTCAGCAGGTGGTAGTACCAGAACATGAAGGCACTCGCGATGACTCCCGCGATGACGATCAAGGATCCGTTACTACCGGTATTCCGGCCGCTTTCCGATGCGATATCAGAGCCCGGGAGCGGCGCCCCGGCAGCAGGGCGAGTGGGGGTGTACCCCGTGTTTGCTCGGGTGGCGCGATCGCCGTGCTTCTTCGCGCGCTGTGAAGGGGTCTTGGCCATAGCCGCTATTGTCGCATCGAGACGCTGTACGGAGACAGCTCGGCGGCCCAAGTCAGGAGTGCAGGTGGCCGGAATGTTCCGGTATGAATGATGTACGTTATGATGTTATCCATACGTTGCGGTGAGGCTCTGGGATTCCCGGGGCCTTCTTTGACGTAGTTTGACGTAAGCGCCTACCGTGAATGCCGATGCTTTAGGGGAACCCGTGTTACTTGCTGGCCGGAAAACACTGATGACCGCGGGGGCCAGCCTCGTGCTTCTGATGGGGCTCACCGGATGCGGGGGCGCCGATAACACAGCTCCGGCTAGCAGCCAGGCCCCGGCGACCACGCCGGCTGCTTCGGGGGCATCTTCAGCGGACGCCTCTGCGCTCGCGGCCCAGCTGACACCGGCTGACGCCAGTACTCTAAGCGATCCGGCTTCGCCACGGGCCACTTTGGTGGTCTTCACCAACTATCAGTGCCCTTACTGCGCCACGATGGATCAGCAGCTGCACCGGGCGGCCCAGGACTATGGTGATGACCTGCGAATCGTAGTGCGCAACTTCCCCTTGCCGCAGCACCGTAATGCGCCTTTAGCGGCCCAGGCTGCAGAAGCCGCAGGTGAGCAGAGCGCTTTCAGCCAGATGGCGGGGCTGATCTTTGAGCGGCAGAGCGAGTGGGCTTCTATGGAAAGCGGCCTGGAGGAAGTCTTCGCGGGATATGCTCAGCAGCTCGGCCTGGATCAGGCTCAGTTCACCACAGACCTGAACTCCCAGAAGATCCGGGATCGGGTACAGCGTGATATGCAGACCGCGAATGAACTCGGGGTGCGCGGCACGCCGACCCTGGTGCTCAATAATGAGCTGCTCCAGGTGGACTCTTCGGATTACGCCGCCTTGCAGCAGTCTATTGAGCAGGCGCTCGCAAACTGATCTGCTAACCGTATCGCTGCGGTCAGTCAGGTTATAGGCTGAACCGTATGGACGAAACGCTTCCAGTACTGTCAGAACTAGAACTGCCGGATCTGGATGCGGATCTGGATGATTCGAATCTGGCCGCGCAGTTAGTCCGGACCGCCGGGCAGCTGGCATATCAGATGCGGGCTCAGGGCCTTCAGGGGCAACGCAAGACCACCGTCTCCGATGTGGTCACCGCTGCGGATCAAGCTGCTGAGGAATACATCGTCGCCCAGCTGACCCGCGTGCGTCCGGATGATGGAATCCTGGGTGAAGAAGGCGCTGCCCGCGCGTCTCGTAGTGGGCGTTCGTGGGTGATCGATCCTGTCGACGGCACGTACAACTTCCTTTCCGGGTTGAGCTATTGGTGTTCTGCTATCGCGCTCAGACGTGATGTCGCTTCAACTGGTGCCAAGACTGCCGATCCTGAGGTCATTCTCGGCGCGGTGTATCAGATCCAGGAGGACAAGCTCTGGTTGGGCGGAGAGGCTCTAGCGGCGACACTGAACGGCCGGCCGATCAGCGTCGCCGCAGCAGAGGATTCAACAGCATCGGGCGAGATCGGGGCCCTGGGGCAGATCAGCGCCGCGACCTACCTGCACCCCAGCTGGCTCGCCGCCCCCGATGCCCGGGAACCCTGGCTGGCTGCCGCGCAGAAACTGGCCACTATCCGGATGCTGGGCTCCGGTTCCTGCGATCTCTCCCGGGTGGCCCAGGGCGAGTTGGGCTGCTGGTTCCAGCACTCCACCGCGGAATGGGACTGGCTTCCGGGCAAGGCCATCGTGCGTGCCGCAGGAGGCGCCACGGAGACCCTCGAGGTTCGTGGACTGCGCTGGTTCCTGGCGGGCAGTGCGCTCGCTGTGGCCGAGCTCAGTGCAGCGCTCCGGGGCGGGTGATCCAGGATTGCGGCTCTCTGGTGCGGAGGAACCCTTCTGGTCAGTGCCAGGTTCTAGACTAGAGACCATCATGGATATGCTCTTCGGTCCGCTCACGTCGCACTCAGCACAGGACAAGTCCACGGGAAATCCGTTACCGGATCTGGATCCGCAAGAGCTTTTGACCGGGCTCAACCCGGAGCAGGAAGCCGCGGTGATGCACCGTGGTTCCCCGCTGCTGATCGTCGCGGGTGCCGGTTCCGGGAAGACCCGGGTGCTCAGCCATCGCATCGCCTATCTGCTGGCGAGCAGCCAGGCGCATCCGGGGGAGATCCTCGCGATCACCTTCACCAATAAGGCGGCTGCCGAGATGCGCGAGCGCATCGAAGCGCTCGTGGGCGATCGCGCCAAGAATATGTGGATCTCCACCTTCCACTCATCCTGCGTCCGCATTCTGCGCAGGGAAGCGACGAATATCGGGCTGAGCAGCAATTTCTCCATCTACGATTCGGCGGACAGCCTGCGCCTCATCACCCTCGTGGCCAAGGGACTCGACCTGGATCCCAAACGCTTCGCGCCGAAGGCGATCCAGCACAAGATCTCCGCACTGAAGAACGAGCTCGTGGATGATGACAGTTTCGCGGCGGCGGCCTCGGGGCCGTTCGAAGAAGGCGTTGCCGAGGTGTACCGGGGCTACACCCAGCGGCTGCGCCAGGCGAACGCCCTGGACTTCGACGATCTGATCGCGCAGACGGTCTGGATGTTCCGCGCTTTCCCGGGGATCGCCGAGTACTACCGCAGGCGGTTCCGTCACGTCCTGGTCGATGAATACCAGGACACCAACCACGCCCAGTACGCCCTGGTCCGGGAGATCGTCGGCCCAGGGGAGAACGGAGTCCCCGCAGAGCTGACTGTAGTGGGGGATTCGGACCAGTCTATCTACGCCTTCCGGGGCGCCGATATCCGCAATATCGTCGAATTCGAAAAAGACTACCCCCAAGCACGCACCATCAAGCTGGAGCAGAACTACCGCTCCACGCAGACCATCCTCTCCGCGGCCAACGCGGTGATCGAGAAGAACTCGGACCGCCCGGACAAAAAACTCTGGACCGCCGAAGGCGATGGCGAGAAGATCGTCGGCTACGTGGCGGAGAACGAGCACGAGGAAGCCCGGTTCATCGCCGAGGAGATCGACCGGCTCCAGGATGACGAGGGCCTGCGGCCGGGCGATATCGCGATCTTCTACCGGACCAACGCCCAGTCCCGGTCCATCGAAGAAATCCTGATGCGAGTGGGCCTGCCGTACCGGGTGATCGGCGGAACCCGGTTCTATGAGCGCAAGGAGATCAAGGACGCCGTCGCGTACCTGCGCGTGCTGCGGAATCCTGATGACGATGTCAGCCTGCGCCGGGTGCTCAACGAACCCAAACGGGGTATCGGGGACCGTGCGGAAGGTGCTGTTGCCGCGCTGGCCGAACGCGAACGGCTCTCGTTCATGGCTGCTCTGCGCCGGGCGGAAGACGCGCCGGGCTTGGCCACGCGCAGCCTGAACGCCGTGACCGGTTTCGTGCGGATGCTCGATGATCTGGCGCAGATCGCCGAGACCTCGGGCCCGGCCACCGTGCTGGAGGCGGTGCTGGAGCAGACGGGTTACCTGGAAGCGCTGCGTGCCAGCACTGACCCGCAGGATGAATCCCGGGTGGAGAACCTCGCGGAACTCGTCGCGGTGGTGCGCGAATTCGAACGGGACAATCCCGAAGGGACGCTCGGCGATTTCCTGGAGCAGGTCTCCCTGGTCGCCGATGCCGACCAGATCCCCGACGCCCCGGGGATGAGCCCCGCCGAGGCGGAGGCCGCAGTGGCCGAGGCGCGTCGCCTGGGCGTGATCACCTTGATGACCTTACACACCGCGAAAGGGCTGGAATTCCCGGTGGTGTTCCTCACCGGCATGGAGCACGGGATCTTCCCGCACGCCAGATCCGCCACCGATCCTCTGGAACTCGCTGAGGAGCGGCGGCTGGCCTACGTCGGGCTGACCAGGGCGCGCCAGCGGCTTTATCTCACCCGTTCCGAAGTGCGCAGCCTATGGGGGCAGAGCCAGTACAACCCGGCGAGCCCGTTCCTCGATGAAGTGCCCGCCTCGCTCATCGACTGGAAGCGGGAAGGCTCGGCGATGCCGGTGCCGTCGATCGGCTCCTCGGGCTGGGGGAGGGAGCGCTACGGCGGGTCTTCCTGGAATGCCGGCAGAGCCTACGGGGCCGGCCCTGGCACGGGTGCGGCTCCTTCTGCAGCCGCTGCGCCGAAAAAGAACAACAGAGTCCAGCAGAACAAGGAGATCCCGGTGCTGAGCATCGGCGATGCCGTGGAGCACACCAGCTTCGGCTCCGGCACTGTGCTCGCCCTGGAGGGCAGCGGGGATAAGACCGTGGCGAAAGTCCGCTTCGGTGCGGAGGAAAAGCGCTTGCTGCTCCGCTACGCACCGCTGACCAAGGCCTAGTCGGGTCCGCCGATCACATCCGAGATCATGAATGTGTGGGCTTACTCACTAAACCGGTAGTCTGGGAGCGGGGCTCGGTACGACTGCATTAGAGTTCCCCTGGAAACTACTTCGACGTAGAAGGACTTGAGCCCGTGGACCTGTTTGAATACCAGGCGCGCGACATGTTCGAAGCACATGGAGTACCTGTGCTTGCTGGCATTGTCGCCGAAACCCCAGAAGACGCGAAGGCGGCCGCCGAGAAGATCGGCGGCGTCACCGTAGTGAAAGCACAGGTCAAGGTCGGTGGCCGCGGCAAAGCCGGTGGCGTGAAGGTCGCGAAGACCGCTGATGAAGCCTTTGACCATGCCTCGGCGATCCTCGGCATGGATATCAAGGGTCATACCGTGCACAAGGTGATGATCGCGCAGGGCGCTGATATCGCCGAGGAGTTCTACTTCTCCATCCTGCTGGACCGCGCTAATCGCGAGTACTTGGCGATGTGCTCCGTAGAAGGCGGCGTGGAGATCGAGCAGCTGGCCGTGGAGCGCCCGGAGGCGCTGGCCAAGGTCTCGGTGGACCCGCAGGTCGGTATCGACCGCGCCAAAGCCGAGGAGATCGTCGACGCGGCAGGCTTCCCAGCCGAGCTGCGCGAACCGGTCATCGAGACCATCCAGAAGCTCTGGGACGTCTTCGCGGCCGAGGACGCCACCCTGGTAGAGGTCAACCCGCTGGTGAAGACCGGCGACGGGCGCATCCTGGCTCTCGACGGCAAGGTCACCCTGGATGAGAACGCGGGCTTCCGCCACCCCGAGCACGAGGCGCTGTCTGATAAGGCATCGGAAGACCCGCTGGAAGCCAAAGCCAAGGCCAACGATCTCAACTACGTGAAGCTGGATGGCGAAGTTGGCATCATCGGCAACGGCGCAGGCCTGGTCATGAGCACCCTCGACGTCGTCGCCTACGCCGGCGAGAAGCACGGCGAGGTCAAGCCCGCCAACTTCCTGGACATCGGCGGCGGAGCTTCCGCCGAGGTGATGGCCGCCGGCCTGGACGTGATCCTCAACGACCCGCAGGTCAAGAGCGTCTTCGTCAACGTCTTCGGCGGGATCACCGCCTGCGACGCAGTGGCCAACGGCATCGTGAAAGCCCTGGAGATCCTGGGCGACAAAGCCAGCAAGCCGCTGGTAGTCCGCCTGGACGGCAATAACGTCGAGGCCGGCCGTCAAATCCTGGCCGACGCCGGGCACCCGCTGGTGACCCAGGCCGAGACCATGGACGCCGGCGCTGATAAAGCCGCTGAACTTGCCTACGCTGCGAAGTAAGGGGATCTAAAACTATGGCTATTTACCTGAACAAGGATTCCAAAGTCATCGTCCAGGGCATCACCGGCGGTGAAGGCACCAAGCACACCGCTCTCATGCTCAAGGCGGGCACCCAGGTGGTCGGCGGCGTCAACGCGCGCAAAGCCGGTACCACGGTGAGCCACCAGGACCAGAACGGCCAGGAGGTCGAGCTCCCAGTGTTCGGCACCGTGGCCGAAGCCGTGGAGAACACCGATGCGGACGTCTCCATCGTCTTCGTCCCCCCGGCGTTCACCAAGGACGCCGTGGTCGAGGCGATCGAAGCTGAGGTTCCGCTGGTCGTCGTCATCACCGAAGGCGTTCCGGTGCAGGACAGCGCCGAATTCTGGGCGCTCGCGCAGTCCAAGGTCGACGCGGACGGCAAGCAGATCACCCGCATCATCGGCCCGAACTGCCCCGGCATCATCACCCCCGGCGAATCCCTCGTCGGGATCACCCCGAACAACATCACCGGTAAGGGCGGCGTCGGCTTGGTCTCCAAGTCCGGCACGCTGACCTACCAGATGATGTACGAGCTGCGGGACCTCGGCTTCTCCACCGCCATCGGCATCGGCGGCGATCCGATCGTCGGCACCACGCATATCGATGCGCTGGCTGCTTTCGAAGCGGACCCGGAGACCAAGGCCATCGTGATGATCGGTGAGATCGGCGGTGACGCCGAGGAGCGGGCCGCTGATTTCATCAAGGCCAATGTCACCAAGCCCGTGGTCGGCTATGTCGCAGGCTTCACCGCCCCCGAGGGCAAGACCATGGGCCACGCCGGGGCCATCGTCTCCGGTTCTGCAGGTACCGCTCAGGCTAAGAAAGAAGCTTTGGAGGCCGCCGGCGTGAAGGTCGGCAAGACTCCGAGCGAGACCGCTCGCCTGCTGCGCGAGGTCTACCCCGGCTAATCAGCCAACTACGCTCAGCCTCGGCCCGTCACCTTTTCCAAGGTGGCGGGCCGAGGCGTTTCCGGAAGGCGGCTCACTGAGACCTTGTCGCAGCTGCGAGGTTTGTGGAACGCTTGGATAAAACTGCTCGCAGGCCCGCGGGATGCTGACTTCGCCGATTCAACTTTTATAGACATCCTGTCGGGGAAGTGAGCTAATCTATCTCTGGGCTATGGAATGCAAGTTTGAATAGCTCTCGGCGCTGCGCCCCTGTGATCTCATGGCGCCGGAGATCGTGCCGAAGAAGATAGTCAGGATCGTTGAGCCATGCTACTCATCAGACTGCTCCGAGAATACGGGCGGCGCTACCGTCGCTATATTCTCGCCGTCATCATTTTCCAGCTTCTCGCGACCATCGCGGCGCTGTATCTGCCGAGCCTGAACGCTCAGATCATCGATCAAGGCGTCGCCACAGGGGATACCGAGTACATCTGGCGGGTCGGTGGTCTGATGCTCGTCGTGGCGATGGGCCAGGTCTTCGCCGCGATCATCGCCGTCTATTTCGGTGCGAAAGCCTCGATGGCGGTGGGCCGGGATCTTCGCCGCGGGATCTTCGACAAGGTCGGCAGCTTCTCCGCAGAGGAATTCGGGCGCTTCGGTGCTCCGACGCTCATCACCCGGGGCACCAACGATGTGCAGCAGGTGCAGATGGTGCTGCTCCTGGGCCTGAACTTCATGGTCTCCGCCCCGATCATGTGCGTCGGCGGCATCATCATGGCACTGCGGGAAGACATCAATCTTTCCTGGCTGCTCTGGGTCTCCGTGCCGGTGCTGCTGGCGATCGTCGGCTACCTGGTGTACTTGCTGCTTCCGCTGTTCAAGTCGATGCAGGCCAAGATCGACAAGATCAACGGTGTCCTGCGCGAGCAGATCGTCGGCATCCGGGTGGTCCGGGCCTTTGTCCGGGAGCCTTATGAGACCAAGCGCTTCGATGCCGCGAACTGGGATCTGACCAAGGTCTCGCTGCGGGTGGGCAGCATCTTCGTGCTGATGTTCCCGCTCATCACGATGATTCTGCACCTCGCCACCGCGGCGGTGCTGTGGTTCGGCGGGCAGCGCGTCCACGCCGGGGAGATGCAGGTAGGGGCGCTCACCGCCTTCCTGCAGTACCTGCTGCAGATCCTGGTCGCGGTGATGATGGGCACTTTCATGGCGATGATGGTGCCCCGGGCCGTGGTCTGCTCCGAGCGCATCGCCGAAGTCCTCGACGTCGTGCCCACGCTGCAGAACCCGGAGCATCCCATCAATCCTGAAACCCGGCGCGGGGACGTGGAGTACCGGAACGTCACCTTCCAGTACCCGGGCGCAGAGGCACCGGTGCTGAAGAACATCTCCTTCAGCGCGAAGCCCGGCCAGATGGTGGCGATCATCGGGGCCACCGGCACGGGGAAGAGCACCTTGCTCTCGCTCCTGCCCAGGCTCTACGACGCAGTGGAAGGACAGGTGCTGCTCGACGGAGTGCCGGTCGACCAGATGAGCCGGGAGGCGATCACCTCCCGGGTGTCACTCGTCCCGCAGAAGCCGTACCTGTTCTCCGGCACGATCGCATCGAATCTGCGCTTCGGGAAACCGAAAGCCGATGACGATCAGCTGTGGGAGTCCTTGCGCGTCGCCCAGGCAGCAGACTTCGTCGAAGAGAAAACCGATGGGCTGGAGTCGAAAATTTCCCAGGGCGGCACCAATGTCTCCGGCGGCCAGCGGCAGCGCTTGTGCATCGCCCGGGCGCTCGTCGCCGACCCTAAGGTCTACCTCTTCGACGATTCTTTCTCAGCGCTCGATGTGGCCACGGACGCCCGGTTGCGCAAAGCCCTGGCCGCTAAGACGCAGGATGCCACGGTGATCATCGTGGCCCAGCGGTTGGCGACCATCGTCAATGCGGATCAGATCCTGGTACTGGACCGCGGGGAGATCGTGGCCCGCGGCACGCATGCCGAGCTCTTGGAGGGGTCCGAAACCTACCGCGAGATCGTCGATTCCCAGCTCAGTGTCGAGGAGGTGGCGTGATGAGTGATCAGGACGCGAAGAAGAACGTGAGCACGGAACCGGCTGAGGAGGAGGTCCTCGACGAGGAGTTCCGCCCGACCGAATCCGACGGGGATATGTTCGGCAGCGCCCCCGCCAAGAAAGCCAAAGCCTTCTGGCCCTCGGCCAAGCGCCTCGTCGGGCTGCTCAGCAAGGACCGCAGAGCGCTCGTCTTCATCTTCCTCGCGGTAGCGGCTTCCGTGGTGCTGACCGTGGTCGCTCCGAAGATCCTCGGCAAGGCCATGGACGTGATCTTCAACGGCATCCTCGGCGCGCAACTGCCGGCTGGAGTGCCTAAAGAGCAGATTGTGGCCGGTGCCAGGGCGGAAGGCAATAACAATTTCGCGGATCTGCTCGACGCCTCCAATGTGGTGCCGGGGCAGGGGGTCAACTTCAACGACCTCTCCTTCCTGATCCTGGTGGTGCTCTCGATGTACTTCGTCTCGGGTGTCTTCCAATGGGCGCAGGGGTACGTGCTCAACCGGATCGTGATGAAAGCCATCCGCAAGCTCCGGGATGACGTCGAAGCGAAACTGAACCGTCTGCCGCTGAGCTACTTCGACACCGGACAGCGCGGCGATGTGCTCTCCCGGGTCACCAACGACGTCGACAATGTCCAGCAAGGCATGCAGCAGGCCTTCTCGCAACTGGTCAGTTCGGTGCTGCTACTCGTGGGCTATGTCGTGATGATGTTCATCGTCTCCTGGCAGCTGGCGCTGATCGCGTTGATCGCCATCCCGCTCTCCGGGGTGGTCGTTGGGGTGATCGGGGTGCGCAGCCAGAAACTCTTCGCGAACCAGTGGAAGAACACCGGGATGCTCAACGGCCAGATCGAGGAGTCTTTCTCTGGGCACTCTCTGGTCAAGGTCTTCGGCCGGCAAGCAGATATGCTGGAGCGCTTCGAAGAGCGCAATGAGGCCCTGTTCAAGGCGAGCTTCGGAGCGCAGTTCGTCTCCGGTATGATGATGCCGATCATGCAGTGGGTCAACTACCTCAGCTACGTCGGCATCGCGGTGATCGGCGGCCTGCGGGTCGCCTCCGGCCAGATGACACTGGGCGACGCCACTGCGTTCATCCAGTACTCGCGTGAGTTCAACCAGCCGCTGGCCCAGATGGGCGGTATGGCCAATCAGCTCCAGTCCGGCGTGGCTTCCGCGGAGCGGGTGTTCGAATTCCTCGACGCCGATGAGCAGGAGCCGGATAGCGCTCAGAAGCATCTGCCGGCTCGCACCGATGGGCATGTCGAGTTCCAGCAGGTCAGTTTCAGCTACAGTGAGGACAAGCCGCTCATCGAGGACCTCTCCTTCGCGGCCAAGCCCGGTTCGACCGTCGCCATCGTCGGGCCCACCGGGGCTGGTAAGACCACCCTGGTCAACCTGGTGATGCGCTTCTACGAGCTGCAAGGCGGGCAGATCACTCTGGACGGGGTCGATATCACCGAACTCTCCCGCGCCGAGCTGCGCTCCAAAGTGGGTATGGTGTTACAGGATGCCTGGCTCTTCGGCGGAACGATCTACGACAATATCCGCTACGGAAACCTGGACGCCACGCAAGAGCAGGTGCTTGCCGCGGCGAAGGCAACGTATGTGGATCGTTTCGTCCGGGCCTTGCCTGAGGGCTACCAGACGATCCTGGATGACGAGGGCACGAGTCTGTCCGCAGGCGAGATGCAGCTGATCACGATCGCCCGCGCCTTCGTCTCGGACCCGTCTCTACTGATCCTGGACGAAGCCACCAGTTCTGTGGATACCCGCACTGAGGTCCTGGTGCAGAAAGCCATGGCCGCTCTCCGCGCGGATCGGACCAGCTTCGTCATCGCGCACCGGCTTTCCACGATCCGGGACGCCGATACCATCTTGATGATGGAGCAGGGCCGGATCGTCGAACAGGGCAGCCATCAAGAGCTGCTGGCCGCAGGCGGCGCTTATTACCGGCTCTATCAGGCCCAGTTCGCCGGTGAAGATGCAGAAGCTCGGTTCGATGCCGATCAGGCGCTGGAACAGGAATCCGAAGGCGGCGATGAGACTCATGCTGCCGGTGACGATGCGGCGCAGGCTGCCACTGCGCAGGCGACCCCGGGTAGTCAGGGGTAAACCACAAAGGGTGGTTAGAAGCCACATACAGAGAAGGGTCCGTGAACTACGATTCACGGACCCTTCTCTGTATGCGGTAGTGGGTTTTGGGGGACTTATCGGGCGGACCCACTACCGGATCTATAGAGTTTCGGCTGTTGAGGCCGCTCTAATCGATCACTGAAAATTATTCTTCTCGGGTCATGCGGGTCTGCCCCGGGTTTGGTTGACATCTGATCTGTGAGGATTCGTCCTCGCTGGAAGGATGTATCTCTTGCCCAAGCCCTATCCGAAAGAGTTCCGTGACGATGTCGTGGCTGTGGCCCGTAAAGCCCGGGCCCCGTTATCGCAGATTGCGAGAGACTTCGGGATTTCCGAAGCCTCGTTGTTCAACTGGCTGAAGAAAGCAAACATCGAAGACGGGCGCGTGCCGGGCCTGACCGAGGACGAGCGTAAGCAGCTCCGCGAGGCGAACAAGCGGATCCGACTCCTCGAGCAGGAAAAC
>NZ_AQXM01000050.1 GCF_000376245.1 Acaricomes phytoseiuli DSM 14247
CGGCTCCATGGGCCGGTCCTACGGAGCTGGCGATAACGCGAGCATGGAGAGTTTCTTCAGCCTGCTTCAGAAGAACGTGCTCAACACGAGATGCTGGAACACTCGCGCTGACCTCCGCCTCCCGATCGTTTCCTGGATCGAAACGAAGTACAACCGAAGACGCCGGCAACGCGGCCTCGGCAAACTCACTCCCGTAGAGTTTGAGACGATCTACACGGACGCGAAAGCGGCCTGATCACCCCAAACCCCAACTGTCAACCAAACCCGGGACAGACCCCCCGGTGCTGCGGGGTGTGATGTTGTTGACGCCCGATTGTCCGCCGATCAAGAACGCGACACCAGAAGATCAAACCGTACACTCCTCGCCATAACGGGAAGTGGAGCGTTATCAAAGTCCCTGGTTGAGGAGCTACTCTAAGCCCGCAAATTTACCAGCGATGATGCCCCGCTCATCCGTGATCACGGTTTGGAACATCCAACGATAACTACCGCCGGCTTCACAGCGGAGTTAATAGGTGGCCGCCAGCGTCTGGGTAAGAACAAGGTGTCACTAACCTCCAGCTCTCAATACCGCTAGAAGGCGAAAAAGAGGTAGGGGCTGTGACTCTCCAGTCACAGCCCCTACCTCTTCCCCTAGCCGAGCGTTATTCGTTCTACACGCTCGTACGGCTGGTAGCGCCCCGGAGGGCGACCTTACACGCCGTAGTACAGTTCGAACTCATAGGGGTTCGGCCGTAGTGAGAGCGGCTTGATCTCATTCTCCCGCTTGTACTCGATCCAGGTGTCGATCAGATCCTGGGTGAAGACGTCACCGGCCTGGAGGAATTCGTTATCGGTCTCCAGCGCGGCGAGGGCCTCCTCCAGTGAAGCAGGCGCCTTGGGAATGTCCTGAGCCTCCTCGGGCGGCAGCTCGTAGAGATCCTTATCCACCGGAGCGGGCGGCTCGATCCGGTTGCGGATCCCGTCCAAACCGGCCATGAGCTGGGCGGCAAAGGCCAGGTAAGGGTTGGAAGAGGGATCCGGTGCACGGAATTCGATGCGCTTTGCCTTGGGGTTGGTCCCGGTGATCGGGATCCTGATCCCTGCGGACCGGTTGCCCTGCGAATAGACCATATTGACCGGAGCTTCGAACCCCTTGACCAGACGACGGTAGGAGTTGATGGTCGGGTTGGTGAAGGCCAGTACTGCGGAAGCGTGCTTGAGTAGACCGCCGATATACCAGCGGGCCATATCGGACAGGCCGGCATAGCCTTTCTCGTCGTAGAACAGCGGCTCTCCGTTGTTCCAGAGCGACTGATGGCAGTGCATGCCCGATCCGTTGTCGCCGAAGATCGGCTTGGGCATGAACGTGGCAGACTTGCCCCACTCAAAGGCGGTGTTCTTGATGATGTACTTGAATTTCTGGAGATCATCAGCAGCGTTGACCAGGGTGGAGAACTTGTAGTTAATCTCGGCCTGCCCTGCAGCGCCTACTTCGTGATGCGCGCGCTCTACCTCGAGCCCGGATGCATTGAGCGCGACGACCATGGCATCTCGCAGATCTGCTGCATGATCCTGGGGAGCTACGGGGAAGTACCCGCCCTTGAACGGGGTTTTGTAGCCCAGGTTTCCGCCTTCTTCCGCACGGGAAGTGTTCCAGGGGGCTTCGATGGAATCCACTTTGTAGAAAGAGCCCTGAGGGTTGGAGGCGTACTGGACATTATCGAAAACGTAAAATTCCGCCTCCGGAGCGAAGAACGCCGTATCGGCCAGGCCGGTGGAGGCGAGGTAGGCTTCAGCGCGCTCGGCGACTCCACGCGGATCGCGGTGGTACGGTTCGCCCGTACGCGGGTTGACGATGGAGAAATTCAGTGCCAGAGTCTTCTCGAGCCGGAACGGGTCCAGGTAAGCCGTCGTCGGATCCGGAATGAGCTGCATATCGGATTCGTGGATGCCCTGGAAGCCGCGGATGGAAGAACCATCGAACAGCTGCCCGTTGACGAAGAAGTCCTCGTCCACCGTCTCTGCCGGGACGTTGAAGTGCTGCTGCACCCCTGGCAGGTCAGTGAACCGGATATCGACGAATTTCACATCCTCGTCCTTGATGAACTTGAGGACCTCGTCCGCGTTCTTGAACATCTATGCTCCTTCAGCATCTCGACATCGAGCCACAGCGAGGATCTCGCCGTTAGCTGTTATTAGCATAAGCAGATGCGATTTCCCAGGCATATCTGGAACGTTTCTGGCAGGTTACCGGCCAGCAACTCGAGGCAGCGATGGTCGTCAAGTCGAACACCGGTATCCTGGTGAAGTGGTGAATCGCAGCGATCTAGGCTCATGGATGTCCGGCCCGGACGCCTCGCATCTTTCGAAGTATCCGGGGGAGCGCCTCGGGCTGCCGCAAAGCGGCCCCCGCTCGATCGCCCGGGCGGGGCGGCGGATCGTGGCGATCTGCATCGACTGGGCCATCGCGATGCTCATCAGCGGGTTTCTGTTCGACGGCAATCCCTGGGCCACCAGCGCGATCTTCTTCCTGGAACAGGTTCTGCTCATCGGCACCCTCGGGTACAGCATCGGGCACCGGGTAATGAATATTCATGTCGTGCGGCTTTCGCCGGACGGCAAGGAGCTGCGGCCAGCGGGTCCCTTAGCGGCTCTCGTACGGGCTGTACTGCTGCTTCTCGTGCTGCCAGTGATCATCGTCGACGCTGACCATCGTGGCCTGCATGATCGGGCCAGAGGAACGGTTCTGCTGCGTCGCTAGACGGCCGAAGCGTGCTTCTGGCTGCTTATTGGCTTACCGGCCGCGGGCGGCCTTGCGGTCCGGGCGCACCTTGTAAGGGTCGATTCCCTTGGGGATCGGCAGCTTGGTGCCGAGCGAGGCGATGCGCTTGGAGATCGCGTTCACCTCGGCCTTGGTCAGCTGCTTCTTGAGCTTGCGCATGGCCTTGGTGACTTTGCTGATCGGCACCTGCCCCTCTTCGCGCCCGCTCTCGATCACGTGAATGGGCACATTGGGCAGAATCCGGGAGAGCCGTTTCTGCTCGGACTGCACCAGGCTCTTGACCCGGTGCGACGGCCCTTCGGTCACCAAAATGACGCCGGCCCGGCCAATAGCGCGGAAGACCGCATCCTGGCTCCGCGGATTGACCGCCACCGGTTGTTCCTCGACGATCCAGCCCCGGCGCAAGGTGCTCAAAGCGGCCCCAGAAGCTCCGGGCTGCCCTTCGATCTGCGCGAAGGCCGCGCGCTCAGCGCGTCGGGAGAGAACGATCATCGCCCCCAGCAGACCCAGCGGGATGCCGATGATCAGGCCCGTGATCCAGTTCCCGTTGAAGACGAACTGGCCGATCGCCAGGCTGACCGCTATCGCACCGAAGAAGACCAGGAGCATCAGCCACACCACGGACGGGTCGTGGCGGCGGGTCATCTTGAAGATCTCCACCATCTGCTTGAAGCGGCCCGGTTTCTTCGGCTGCTTCGTCTTGCCTGCAGCCTGCTCGTTTTGGGGCTTGCGCCGCAGGAGGCCTCTGCGCTCCTGAGGGGCTTGTTCGGCAGAGTGGGGGCGGGGATCGGAATTCTTGGCCATAGTGTCTCTATTCTATCCGCTGCATGGATGCCGGGCGCCCGCCTCCGCTCAGAAAGAACATCACCCGGCAGCTACCGGGTGATGTTCGAAAAAAGGAAGAAAGCTACCGGGTGCTGATCAGCTCTGAGCTTGCAGCAGGCTGGCTGCTTCCTGCCGGGTGTTGCCGGATTCCTCGATGCCTTCGGCGATATGCGCTAATTCGGCGGGGATGTCCCGGCCCTTCTTGCGCATCGCGGTCGCCCAGAGCCGCCCCGCCCGATAGGAGGATCGCACCAACGGCCCGCTCATCACACCCAGGAAACCGAGCTCTTCTGCTTCATCGCGGATCTCCACGAACTCCTGCGGCTTGACCCAGCGGTCAACCGGCAGATGCCGCTCGCTGGGGCGCAAGTACTGCGTGATGGTGATGAGATCGCATTTGGCCTCATGCAGATCCCGCAGGGCCTCGGAGATCTCCTCACGGGTTTCGCCCATGCCCAGGATCAGGTTCGATTTGGTCACCATGCCCAACTCGTGACCCTGGGTGATGACATCCAGGGAGCGCTCGTACCGGAAAGCCGGCCGGATCCGCTTGAAAATGCGGGGCACGGTCTCCACATTGTGCGCGAAGACCTCGGGCTCGGCCTCACAAATCGCCTGGATATTCTCCGGTTTGCCGGAGAAATCCGGGATTAGGATCTCCACTCCGGTGCCCGGATTGAGCTCATGGATCTTGCGGATGGTCTCGGCATAGAGCCATACGCCCTCATCTTCGAGATCATCCCGGGCGACGCCGGTGACAGTGGCATAGCGCAGATTCATGGACTGCACGCTGCGCGCCACCTTGGTCGGCTCGAAGCGGTCCAGCGGTGATGGTTTACCGGAGTCGATCTGGCAGAAGTCGCAGCGCCGAGTGCACTGCGCTCCGCCGATCAGGAACGTCGCTTCCCGGTCTTCCCAGCACTCGAAGATATTGGGGCAGCCGGCTTCTTCGCAGACGGTATGCAGGCCTTCTTTGCGCACCAGGTTCTTCAGGCCGACGTATTCCGGGCCCATCTCTACTTTGGCCTTGATCCAGGCGGGTTTGCGCTCCACCGGAGTCTGGGCGTTGCGGGCTTCTACGCGCAGCATCCGGCGGCCTTCGGGAACTACCGGTGCGCTGCTGGGGTCGAGGGGAGGGGTGGCACTCACGAAAGCGCTCCTTCGGGAAGGGTCTGATCTGCTGCTGCATGGCCTATGAGCTCTGCTTCACGCAGAGCCACTTCGCGCCGGACCACGGCGGCTGCTTCGGCAGGGCTCACATCACGGCCGGTTTCCCGGCTGATCGTCGTGGCTCCGGCATCGCTGATCCCGCAGGCGATGATCTGAGCGAAAGGTGCCAGATCATTATTGCAATTCAGGGCGAAGCCGTGCATCGCGACGCCATTGTGCACCCGGATGCCGATCGAGGCGATCTTGCGATCCTGGCTCTTGAGCGAGTCGTTTTCCGTAGTGTCTGCGCGCAACCAGATCCCCGCTCTGCCCTCGACGCGTTCCCCGGTGACACCGTACTCGGCGAGAGTCGCGATCAGGACGTCTTCCAGAATCGTCACATACTCACGAATGGCGTGCGGATCGCGGAGCCTGATGATCGGATATCCGACGAGCTGCCCGGGCCCGTGCCAGGTGAGTTTCCCGCCGCGGTCGACATCGACGACGGGCGTGCCATCGAAGGGGCGTTCATGCGCTTCGGTCCGCTTTCCCGCGGTATAGACCGAGGCGTGCTCCAGAAGGAGTATGGTATCCGGGGCGGTACGGGCGACGACGGCATCATGCAATTCGCGTTGCCTGTGCCATGCCTGACGATAATCGACATAGTCAGGGGCGAACCCAAGGTCAGAGAACTCGAGTGTCATGACTCCAGCGTAGTCCTCTGAGGGGCGTTGACCCCAATTGCTGATACGTCCCGCTACAGCTCGAGGGGAAGCGCAGGAGAGGTTCAAGACGTCGCGTCACAGCGGGCTAGGCAGGCCGTAGCCGACTAAGGTAAGTGCCATGGCTGAACTCCGCTGGCGCCCGCGCACCTCAGAAGGAAGCCGTTATAGCGACAATCGCTGGGACTGGCAGCGGCCGCGGCCAGCTCCCGGGTACCTCCGCCGTGACGCGGTAGTCGCTCTCGCACTGCTCGCTGGAGCGCTGCTGAGCAACTGGCTCTACACCCGGGCTGGTTTCCTCGGGGGAGGGGCCGAGACGTGGTGGTACCCCCTGCTCTGGGCGCCTCTGCTGACTCTGCCCTTGAGCTGGCGGAGACGGTTTCCGATGATCGTCGGCTTGATCGTGACCGTAACCTTCGTGGCGGGGCAGCTGGCCGGACTTCCTGAGCAGATTTTCAGCAATATCGTGGTCTTCCTGGCCTTCTATTCGATAGGTGCCTGGGCCCGGCATCGCAGAGCCGCTTTCTGGTTGCGGCTGGCCATCATCATCGGCATGTTCGGGTGGCTTCTGGGGACTCTCGGTCTCCAAATGATGAACCAGGCCAATCCGGTGGCGTCTCTGGGCGTCTCTGAATTCTGGGCCTGGGGCCTCATCTCGATCCTGATGAACTTGTTGTACTTCGGTGCTGCCTTTTTCTTCGGAGAGGCCGCTTTCCGATCAGCGGTACGGGATGCTGAACTCACGGTCAGAACAGCAGAGCTCGCTGCTGCCCGGGAGCGGAATGTGCAGCAGGCGGTGGCCCTGGAGCAGGTCCGAATAGCCCGGGAACTGCACGATATCGTGGCGCATCATGTATCCACCATGGGTATCCAGGCTGCTGCCGCGCGCCGGCTGCTTGCGGTATCGCCGGAACGCGCTGAGCAGCCGCTGATATCGGTGGAGAAAAGTGCTCGGAAAGCGATCGAAGAGCTTCACATCCTCTTGACCGCGCTGCGTAAGGATGACCACCTGGAGATCGCAGGGGCACCGGCGGAGGTGGGGGAGGCGCTCAACGCATTGCGGATCGAACACCTGGAGAATCTGGTGTCGGAGACCAGAGCGGTGGGCCAAGAGGTGGAATTGCGTATTGTCGGGCAGCCCCGGGATATCCCTCAGCTGGTTCATTACACGGCATACCGGGTCGTGCAGGAAGCGCTGACCAACATCCGGAAGCATACCGGCTACGGCGCTTCTGCAAGAGTTTCAGTGCGCTACCTCACCGATGAGGTCGAGGTCGAGGTCAGCGATAACGGCGGCCAGAACAGCCGAGCAGCAGCATCGGATACTCTGGGCGGCTTGGGACTCAGGGGGATGCGCGAGCGCGTCCACGCTGTTGGCGGGGAGCTTGCGACGGGGCCGAAGAACAGGGGCGGTTTTCTAGTACGCGCCAGGCTTCCAGCCAAGGCAGATGAAAGTGGTTGAGGTGCTGTCTGAAAGCATCGCACCCATGAAAGGTGACCTGTGATGGCCGAGCGAACGCCTGAGCCCAGCAACGCATTGCCCGACCCCGCAGCGCCCGGCGCTGCACCGATCCGGATCTACCTGGTCGATGATCAAGGTCTGGTAAGGACCGGATTCCGGGTGATCCTGGAGACCGAACCCGGCTTCCAAGTAGTCGGTGATGCCGCTGATGCGCAGACGGCCTTGCACGAGCTGACGATGATCGACTGCGACGTCGTCTGCATGGATGTACAGATGCCGGGGATGGATGGCCTTGAGGCCACCCGGCGGTTAGCAGGGCTCCCGCAGCGGCCCGCGGTGCTGATGCTGACTACTTTCGATCGAGACGACTATCTTTTCGCCGCGCTGACCCTGGGGGCAAGCGGGTTTCTCCTGAAAAACACCAGCCCCGAGCGGCTCATCGAAGGCATTCGGCAGGCCGCGGCGGGAGAATCGCTCCTGGCGCCTGAGGTGACTCGACGAGTCATCCGGCGGGCGGTCAGTAGACAATCCAGCGCCAATAGTGATGTGGATGCACTGAAACTGCTGACCGAGCGAGAGGCCGAAGTGCTCCGTTATGTGGCGCACGGATTGTCGAATGCTGAGATCGCGGAAGCGCTTTTCGTGGGCGAAGCGACCGTGAAGACGCACGTTTCGAAGATGCTCATGAAACTGGGGCTGCGAGACCGGGTTCATGCGGTGATCTTCGCTTATGAGCACGGCCTCGACTTGGGCGAGGCCTAGGTCTGCACCGGATGCAGTTCCGGCCGGCTCTCCTCCTTTCGGGGGAGGCGGTAAATCACTCCTGCGCCGGATGCAGATGAAGCGTTCGGGCGCATAGTCTGACAGCATGCAGACACAGGACGAGACGCACCTCAGCAGCCCAGAGCCCAGGCCCAGGGGCGTCGAAAAAGGGGGTAAAACCCTCACGCTGGAAGGAGTAACCCGTGCTTTCAACGGCCGGCCGGTGCTACAAGACGTCAGCTTCAGCGTTCAACCCGGACGGCTCACTGGGTTCGTAGGAGCCAATGGGGCCGGTAAGACTACGACGATGCGGATCATCCTGGGCGTCCTGAGCATGGACCGGGGCGAGGTCAGCTTCGGTGGTGAAGAACCGCAGACCGCTGCGCGGCGGCGCTTCGGCTATATGCCGGAGGAACGTGGCTTGTATCCCAAAATGCAGGTGGGCGAGCAGTTGGAGTATTTCGGCCGGTTGCACGGGCTAAGCCCCGCCGAGGCCAAGAGCCGAACGGCGGAACTCATCGAACGGCTCGGGCTCAGCGAGCGGATCAAAGACCTCGTGGAGAAGTTGTCACTTGGAAATCAGCAGCGGGTTCAGATCGCGGCAGCTCTGATCCATGACCCCGAGCTCCTGGTGCTCGACGAGCCGTTCTCCGGCCTGGACCCGGTGGCTGTTGAAACCGTTCTGGGAGTACTGCAGGACTACGCCCGGACGGGAGTCCCCGTATTGTTCTCCTCGCATCAGCTCGATGTCGTCGAGCGGCTCTGCGACGATGTGGTGATCCTGGCGGATGGCACGATCCGCGCCGCCGGCTCACGGGAAGCATTGCGGTCCGAGTATTCGGGATCCGCCTATGAGATCGAGGTGGCGGGGGACATCGGCTGGATTCGTCAGGAGCCAGGGGTGCAGGTCGCCGAATTCGATGGCGGGTACGCCCGGTTCGAGGCACCTTCCGAGGCCGCTCAGCGGGTTCTCGCCGAGGCGGCTCGACGCTCGGAGGTGCGGCGATTCGCGCCGGTGCAGCCGACGCTCGCAGAGATTTTCAAGGAGGTCATCGCATGAGTACGACCAGAATGGACGCAGACACCATGAGCGCACCCCAGTCGGTGTGGATCGTCGCAGAACGCGAGATCCGGATCAGGCTGCGCAGCAAGGCTTTTATCCTCTCCGCGCTGATCACCTTGGCGGTGGTCTTCGGCGGGGTGCTTTTCGGTGGCATGATGGGCTCCCAGACCAGTGAGACCAGAGTCGCTGTGGTGGGTACCGCAGCCGATGTCGTTGATCAATCGGCCTCACTCGTAGCCATTCCGGTGGCCGATGCCGACGCCGGGCGGGAACAGCTGCTCAACGGCGAGGTGGATGCTGTGGTGCTGCCCGATCCGGGGCGCCCGATTCCGGGAGTATCGGTCATCGCCAAAGGTTCGCCTCCGGCAGAGGTGATCGCGGCCTTGAGCGTATCGCCTGCCGTCACCGTTCTGGAAGCCGATAACCAGAGCGGTATGCTGCGCTACTTCGTCGCGCTCGGGTTCGCACTGGTCTTCATGATGAGTACGGTCACTTACGCTACGACTATCGGTCAGAGCGTCGTAGAAGAGAAGCAGACCCGAGTCGTGGAGATCCTGCTCGCCACGGTCAGTGCACGGGTGCTGATGTCTGGAAAGATCCTCGGCAACAGCCTCCTGGCGTTCGCCCAGGTGCTGCTGACGGTGCTCGTTGCGGGAGCCGGTCTGGTGATCAGCCAGCAAAACAATCTCTTCGGCCAGGTCGGCCCGAGCCTGATCTGGTTCGTGGTCTTCTTCATCTTCGGCTTCGTCATGATCGCGGCGCTGTATGCCGGATTAGCCGCGCTGGTGTCGCGTCAGGAAGACTTGGCGTCCGCGACAGCGCCGGCGATGATGCTGATCCTGTTCCCGTATTTCCTGGTGATCTTCTTCAATAGCAACCCCACGGTAATGACGATTCTCTCCTATGTGCCTTTCTCGGCTCCTCTGGCGATGCCGCTGCGGCTCTTCACAGGGGAAGCGATGCTCTGGGAGCCATTCGTCGCCTTGACCGTGGTGATACTGGCTACTGCTGCGGCATTGCTTTTCGGCGCGAAGCTCTACCGGAGTTCGCTGCTGCGCACCGGAGCCCGGGTTTCCTTCCGGCAGGCCATAGCCAACCGAGGCTAGTCGGGACCGGGCTGGGCTCGTACGGGGTCTGGATCTGTCAGCTGCGCAGCTCCGCGGCAATCCAGTCCGCTGCTGCGGTAACCGTGGGGTAGCGGAAGTCGAAGCCCGCTTCACTGAGTACTGCTGGAACTGTCACAGTGTCAGCGAGCAGCACCTCATCTGCGGCTTTGCCCAGGCCGGCACGCAGCGCGAAAGCCGGTACGGTGAAGAACGTCGGCCGGTTCAGGGCGGTGCCGAGAGCTTTGACGATCTGCTGAACGGTAGCGGCTTCGGGGGCGCAGAAGTTTACGGGTCCACGGACTTCTGCGCCCTCGGATCCTGGATCTAAGAGAAACAGCGCAGCCGCCGCGAGATCCGGCAGTGCGATCCAGGGCCAGTGCTGTTCTCCGCTGCCCAGATTCCCGCCGAGGCCCAGCCGCAAAGGGGTTAGGAGTTTGGCCAGCGCCCCGCCTTGCGGGCCGAAGACCACTCCGGTGCGCATCGTGATGGTACGGGTCTGTTCCGGGGCAGCTTCAGCTGCTTCTTCCCAGTGCAGGCAGAGATCGTTGAGTACTCCGGGCTGTTGCACGTACTCAGCGGCTGGAGAGGACTCGGTGTATGGGCCGCCTTGACCGTAGTAATCCTTACCGGATTGGCTCAGGAACACCCGTGGCGGATTCGCGGCTTGGTGCATGGCTTTGACCAGGGTGCGGGTGGGGCCGAGCCGTGAGTCGTAGAGGTTCTCGATGAAATTCTTGGTCCAACGCCGCGGTGGTTCCAAGATGGGCGAGCCGGAGAGATTGATCACCGCGTCTACGCCTTCGAGTGCTACGGGGTCGAGTGAGCCGGAAGAAGGATCCCAGCTGATTTCTTGGGGGCTGTGCGAATCCCGGCGCACGAGGCTTATGACGTCATGGCCGTGGCTGCGGGCCAGCTTCGCTATTGCCGTGCCGAGCATTCCGGAAGCTCCGGAGATCAGTATCCGCATGCCTCCATTGGATCATCTTGAGTGATTTCTGGCTATGGCCTCGGGATATGGAATTCAGAGGCTCTCCTGTAGGGTGTTCTGAGCGAATCCTGCTGCCATTGTCGAGGGCATTCGGCATGGAACAGCAGGAGGAAATCATACGGAAGGCCAGTCTTGGAAGTTGTGCGGTGGGTTTCAGATCAATCGTTCCTTTTCATCCTTCCTGCGGTCATCATGATGGGAATTCTTGCTTCCGGGACTTTGGAGAACACCTCGGGCAAGGCGTTCTTCGCCCTGAGTTTCGCGGTGATCGTTTTGTTTGCTTTTTGCTGGACCATCGTCACGGTCGACTTCTGAGCCACGGACTCAGCCCGATCCTCAACTGTGTTGTGGCGATGAATGATCTAACTGCTTCAGACACAGAGAGTTGGGCGCCTCCCGAATCTTCGGGAGGCGCCCAACTCTTCGGCGTTCTATTGTCTGTAGGGCCGTTCCGGTTCAGCTCCAGAGCGTGGCGACGGCGATGTTGATTACTGCCATTCCGCCGACAGCGTGGGCCAGGCCGGTGGAGACCGGTTCGCCCTTCTGCGCTTTCCGGTAACCGATGATGGCCGGAATGAGAACCGCGATGGTGATCACCAGCTTCACGGTGATCTTGATGTAGTTGATATTGGGATCCCGGGTTGCGCCCGCGATGCCCACAAGTGCCAGGCCGGTGACTAACTGCAGGATAGCGCCCCAGAGCTGAATTGGCAGGACGGTGGGTTTCTTGAAGGTCACGAACCAGGCGCCAACGATCGCTGCGGCTCCCAGGATATGTAAGAAGACCAGAAAGTATTTAACAAAATCCATGAACTCATTCTACGGGATGTAGAAAGAACTTGCTGACAGCATGTCTGCATCTTTTTGGAGATGTTAAGCCAGCCAGTGCACCGGAAATGACTAAGGGTCGGATGTCACTCTCATGACATCCGACCCTCAGCTCTTCAGCTCTTGATGCTGCGAACCGCCTCTAGAGGCCCAGATCAGCCTCGAAAGCCCCGCTTTCCAGGCGTGCTTTGAGCGTCTGCAGGAACCTGCCCGCGTCCGCACCATCGACTAAACGGTGATCATAGGTGAGGGAGAGGTACATCATCTGCCGGATCGCGATGGTGTCTTCGCCCTCAGCGCCGGGTACGACAACTGGGCGCTTGACGATGGTGCCGACGCCCAAGATCGCCACCTGAGGCTGATTGATGATCGGCGTATCGAAAAGCGCTCCGACCGAACCGAAGTTGGTGATTGAGAAGGTGCCGCCCGAAAGCTCATCCGGGCCGATCTTATTGTTCCGGGTCCGTGTCGCGACATCGGCGATCTTCCCAGCCATTCCGGCCAAGTTGAGATTACCTGCGTCGGAGATCACCGGAACCAGTAGGCCGCGATCGGTATCCACCGCGATCGCCAGATGCTCGGCATCGTGATACGTGACTTCCTGCTTCTCCTCGTCGTACGACGCGTTCAGCTTGGGGTGCTGCTTGAGCGCTTCCGCCACCGCCTTGGCGATGAACGGCAGGAAGGTCAGCTTCACACCGCCGTTCTGCGCCTGGAAGGTGTTTTTCGCGGCATTGCGCAGCTTCGCGATCCGAGTCATATCGACTTCGTGAACCTGGGTCAGCTGTGCCGAAGTATCCAAGGACTCGCGCATCCGCCGGGCGATGACCTGACGAATACGCGGAGCCTTTTCCACGGTGCCCCGGAGCGCAGATGCGGGGGCCGCCGCCTTGGCGGAACCGGAAGAATCCGATCCTGAAGAACCTGAAGAATCAGCACCAGAAGAAGCCTGCGCAGCCTGCTGACTCGACGCGGCCTCAGCCACAGAGAGCACATCCTGCTTGCGGATTCTTCCACCCACGCCGGTGCCGCTGACACTGCTCAGGTCAACGCCCTGCTGGTTGGCCAGTTTCCGGACGAGGGGAGTGACGTAGTTGGAGCCGGCGCCGGCTGAGCTACCGGAATCCTTAGCTTCTTCCGTTGATTCCTTTGGTACGGACTTCGGATCTGCCGGCTCAGTTGCGGCGGTCTGCGCCGGAGCTGCTTGCGCGGGCTCAGGCTTCTTCTCGGCTTTCGGCTCCGCTGCTGGAGCGCTAGGCTCGGACTTCTTCTCAGTCTCAGAGGCCGCAGCTGAGCCGGAGGAGGAGCCGATCAACGCGAGGACGGAGCCTACTTCAGCGGTCTCGTCCTCAGCGACTTTGATCTCGAGCAGGGTTCCGGCGACGGGGGAGGGGATCTCCGTGTCGACCTTATCGGTGGAGACCTCGAGCAGCGGCTCATCGGTCTCCACGGTATCGCCGATGGCCTTGAGCCAGCGTGTCACCGTGCCTTCGGTGACGCTTTCGCCAAGAGCCGGCAGCGTGACTTCCTGGCTGTCCTGAGAGGACTCCGTGGAGTCACTGTTCTGCGTGGATTCGCCGCTGTGCGCGGAAGCCGATTCTGCGGCAGGAGCGTCCTCCTCCGCAGCGGGCGCGGAGCTCGCCTGCGGTTCCGGATCTTCGGCAGCGGCTGCGGAATCGCCAGCGGATCTGCTCTGCTCACTGTTCTCGCCCGAACCAATCTTGGCCAGAGGCGAGCCGACTTCAGCGGTCTCATCCTCAGCCACCAGAATCTCCTCGAGCACCCCGGCGACGGGGGAGGGGATCTCCGTGTCGACCTTATCGGTGGAGACCTCGAGCAAAGGCTCGTCGACCTCTATCCGGTCTCCGACCTGCTTCAGCCAGCGTGTCACCGTGCCTTCGGTGACGCTTTCACCGAGAGCCGGCAAATTGACGGATTCAGACATCTCGTCCCCGTTCCTTTTCAAGCATCTGTTCGTTGTTCATCCGTGGTCTGGTTAGGTGCGGCTCAGCCGTGCAGAGGCTTGCCGGCGAGGGCCAATGCGGTCTCACCCAGCGACTCATTCTGCGTCGGGTGAGCGTGCACGAGTTGAGCGACATCCTCCGGGTACGCCTCCCAGTTGACGATGAGCTGGGCTTCGCCCACCTGTTCACCCATCCGGCCGCCGATCATGTGAACACCGACGATGGGTCCGTCCTTCTCCCGCACCATCTTGACGATGCCGCCGGTACCGAGAATGGAGCTTTTGCCGTTGCCGGCCAGATTGTATTCCTGGCTCTGAACATTGTCTGCGCCGAACTTCTCCTGCGCTGCCTTCTCGGTCAGGCCGACCGAAGCGATCTCCGGCTCGCAGTAGGTGACCTTGGGGATGTTGACGTCCTGCACTACTACCGGATTCAGGCCCGCAATCTCCTCGGCGACGAAGATGCCCTGCTGGTAACCCCGATGGGCTAACTGCAGGCCGGGGACGATGTCACCCACCGCGTAGATATTGCCGACACCGGTGTGTAGCCGCTCGTTGGCGAGCACGAAACCGCGATCCATCGGCAGCCCGGCTTCTTCGTAGCCCAGGCCTTCGGTGCTCGGCCCGCGGCCTACGGCGACGAGGAGCACTTCGGCTTCGAACGTCTTGCCGTCGGCGAGCGTGACTTTCACGCCGTCGTCGTTCTGCTCGACTTTGTCGAAGAAGACTCCGGTGGAGAAGTTGATGCCCCGCTTCTTGAAGGCCCGCTCCAGGTTCTTGATAATTGTCGCGTCTTCATTCGGTACGAGGGAGGGCAGGCCCTCAACAATGGTGACGTCGACGCCGAAGGACTTCCAGACCGAGGCGAACTCACAGCCGATCACGCCGCCGCCCAGGATGATCGCGCTCTTCGGGATGTAATCCATCTCCAGTGCGGCGTCTGAGGTGATGACTCGGCCGCCGATCTCCAGCCCGGGCAGCGTCTTGGCGTAGGAGCCCGACGCGAGAATGATGTTCTTACCCCGGTAAGCGGTCTGCTTGCCCTCGGCGTCCGAGACGGTGACGGTGTCCTGCGAGGTGAGTTTGCCCTCGCCTTCGATGACGGTGATGTTCTTCTTCGACTTGATGAGACCCTGCAGGCCCTTGTACTTACCGGCGACGATGCCGTCCTTGTAGGCGATGACGGCATCGATGTCGATGCCTTTGAGCTCGACATTGATCCCGTACTTCGCGGAGTCCCGGGCATGGTCAGCCAGCTCGGCGGAGTGCAGCAGGGCTTTGGTCGGAATGCAGCCGTTGTGCAGACAGGTCCCGCCCAGCTTGCTCTTCTCCACCAGGCCTACGGTCATGCCCAGCTGCACCGCTCGCAGAGCAGCAGCGTAGCCGGCGCTCCCCGCGCCGAGGATGAGAATGTCGAATTCTTGCTCTGCTGCCTGGTCGCTCACGTAGGCGCTCCCTCTTGTCATAACCGGCTTCGACGGGTTTTCCCGTACACCACCGTATTGATCGCTAGATGAAGTTACTTCTCAGCTTTTACCTTAGCGTTCCACATCCCGCCACTCCAGCTGTGACAGGTTGTCAGCGGATCTTTGTGTTGCGATTCACGTGCCCGATGCTGAGCCGCAGACTCACGGCTCAGCACGAACACGTCGACTGAAGATCAGCTATTGAGCGGAGCGATGCGCTCCACGAAGCCCAACAGCGTCCGGACTGCTACTCCGGTACCCTGCTGGGGCGTGTAACCATAGGGCGAGCCCTCGTTGAAGGCGGGGCCGGCGATATCCAGATGAGCCCAGGGGATTTGAGCCTCTTCCGATTCCTTGTTTCCTGCACTTTCCTTTTTCGCCGGCTTCGTCTTCTTCGCAGTGCCCACGAATTCATTGAGGAAGGCGGCCGCGGTCATCATCCCGCCCATTCTCTCGCCGATATTGGCAAGATCGGCTACCTTCGAATCCAGGCTCGGCCGCAGCTCTTCCGGAATGGGCATCATCCAGAACAGCTCGCCGACAGCTTCCGCGGCTTCCTGGACGCGGCGGCTCACCTTCTCATCGCCCATCACCCCGGAGTAGCGATTGCCGAGCGCGACGGCCTGTGCGCCGGTCAGCGTGGCGACGTCCAGGATCATATCGGGGTGTTCCTGAGATGCTGCGACTAGGCCATCGGCCATCACGAGGCGCCCCTCGGCATCGGTGTTGAGCACTTCGACAGTCTTGCCGCCGAAGATGGTGATGACATCGGACGGACGGCCGGCGGTGCTCGAAGGCATATTCTCGGCCAGGCACAGCCATGCGGTGACTCGGATCGGCAGGCCTAGTTCCGCCACGGCCAGAGTAGCGGTCAGAATCGCGGCGGCTCCGGCCATATCGCATTTCATCGTGGTCATCCCCGTCGGCGGCTTGAGCGACAGGCCGCCGCTGTCGAAAGTGATGCCCTTGCCGACCAGCGCCACGTGCTGAGTGCTGCCAGGCTTCCCATATTTCGCGGGGGCGTACTCGACCTTGACCAGACGAGGCGGGTTGACCGACCCCTTCCCGACGCCGATCAGACCGCCATAGCCCTCTTTCTCCAACCGCTTTTCGTCATAGACGGTGACCTTCACCGGCAATCCCTTGGCCAACTCCCGGCTCGCCTCGGCGAAAGTCTCTGGGTACAGCCGGTTCGGCGGCTCATTGACCAGAGTCCGGGCGGCGTTGACCGCTTTGCCGACGATCTCAGCGCGAGTCAGCGCGGTCTTAGCAGTGCGCTGGTTGACCTTGCTCGCGATGACAACTTCGCGCACCGGGCCTTTCTTCTGCGCTTTAGCTGCGGCCTCAGGTGCTTTTTCCGAGCTGCTCTGCGGTTTGCTGTACCGGTAGGCACCCAGTGCGGCGCCTTCTGCAACTGCGGTGAGCTGCGCTGCATCGTGCGCTGGCAACGCCAGGACTACCCGGTTGAGGCCGGCCAGCTGACGGACAGCAGACCCTGCTGCGCGGCGCAAGGTCTCAGCATCGGGAGTGTCCGTGACCCGGCCCAATCCGACGAGTACCAGAACAGAAGCCTTCACGCCGTCAAGACCGGGCAGCCGGTGCAGCTCATCGGCGGCACCTGTGACACCGAGAAGCTCCAGGGAGTCGCTGAGCGCGGCTGCCTCAGCCGGTTCGAGCGGATGGCTCGTCAGCACCGGGCCGTCCGGGCCTTTCGCTACCGCGATCACCAGCGCATCGCCGGGGAGCGATCTTGCTGCCGCTGCGGATACTTGAAGTGAAACGACATCGTTCATAGGCATAAAGTGAACCTCACTGCTCGCATCGTGATCCGGGCTGGTTGGGAGCTCCGCCCGCCCGTCTGACTCTCTATAGACTTCCCTCCTGATCGTAGTGCCTCGCGCGGTGCTGAGGGCACCTGCGGAATGCCGGAATGTCTGACCACCCGGATGCGTTGAAGGCCATTAGAGTGAGAAATAGGAGGTGCCTGATGTCAGATATTGTGTATGAGCCGTTTAAGGATCCCGAGTCGCTCTACGCTATGAACCAGGCGTGGTGGGAGGAAGAATCAATAGGGCAGGCCGACTGGTCGGGATTGCCTTTGCTCATGGGCTTCACCGGATTCTCCGATGCGGGCCAGGTTGTGAGACAGGTTTCCGATGAATTGCTGGATCAGCTGCAAGCAGAAGTCATTGCGATCTTCGATGTGGATCAGCTCATAGACTACCGCTCCCGCAGACCGCAGATCAGCTTCGTCAAAGATCATCTTGCCGATTACCAGCAGCCTCGTCTTGTGCTGTACCGGATGCTGGACAGCTTAGGCAGGCCTTTTCTGTTCCTGACCGGCAATGAACCGGATCTGCAGTGGGAGCGCTTCAGCGCAGCCGTGATCGGGCTAGTGGAGCAGTTGGACGTTTCGCTCGTGGCCTGGGTGCACGCTATTCCGATGCCGGTACCCCATACCCGGCCCATCGGGGTGACCGTGCACGGCAATCAACCGGAGCTGATCCAGGGTATTTCTTCCTGGCAGACCACGGTGAATTTTCCCTCCGGTATAGGGCACCTTCTGGAAGTGCGGCTCATCGAAGCCGGCAGAGATGTCGCAGGCTACGCTGTGCACGTACCGCATTATCTGGCCGAAGCCGAGTACCCCGGTGCTGCTGTCGCAGCCCTCGAGTACCTGGGGGCAGCGGCCGCTTTGATGCTCCCGAGCGAACGGCTGCGGGAGTCGGGGCGGGCTGTGGAGCAGCAGATCACTGCTCAGGTCGAGGCTTCGGCTGAAGTTCAGGGTGTGGTGGGCCGGTTAGAGCAGAATTACGATGAGCGCACCGCCGGACAGGCTCCGCGCTCGCTGCTTGCTGCCGGAGGGTCCGCAGACGAACTTCCTGACGTCGAAGAGCTGGCTGCGGATATCGAATCTTACCTGGCGACTCTCAACGAATCAGAAAGCTCCGATTCGGAGCCTTCTGAGGAATCCTGAGTCCGCGGCGGGAGCTGGCTCGGAACAAGCAGACCTGTTCTGCTGATCGGCGGATGACTTAAGAAGTACTGTGCAGGACTTTTCCTGCACAGTACTTCTATCAGGCCTGAATGTCCACATTATATTGAGCGGCTCTGGTTGCTCGGTTTCTTAAGCATCAGTCTGGATTGATGAACAGAGCCGAAGCCTTAAAGAAAAAAACTGAGAGTGCAATCGGAGCCGCTGCCGCCCGGGCAACAGAGGAGGGTTGCCTCCGCTCCCAGCTCCCGCCCGTGGTTGTCGCGGAAGCACCAGAAGACCTCATCGCCTGTGTACCGCACTTCCTGGGTTTCTGGCCGGAGTCTTCGATAGTGCTGCTCGTACTAGAGAACCCCGGGGACATTCCCTCTGCGTCTTCATCTTCCCGGGCCCAGCCGCCTCGGGTCGCAGCCTGTCTACGTTTGGATATTCCGCCCAGTGTCGGTGCTCGACCAGTGAAGCCGAAGTTGAGTGCACCGGAGGGTTCCCCCGTGAACGCGGTGATTAGCCAGATTATTCGCCAACTGAGGTCGCTCCGGTCGGCTAGTCCTGAAACCGGTGATGGGGCAGGGGTGGCAGCGTTGTTATTCACTGGTATCGACTGGGCGGATGAAAGGGACCCCGGATATGACGATTTCATGGCCGGGCTCGCCATCGCCTTAGCCTCCGAAGGGCACTCCCTCACGGGCAGCTGGTGGGTCGGTGCCCGTTGGTGGAGAGACTATCTATGCCGTGACGAGCGCTGTTGTCCGTTGGGCGGCTATCCGTTGGCAATGGTCCGGACGAGCCGGGTCAACCTGGCATTGATGAGCCAGGGGAGCGACTACCGGTCAGATGGAGCAGTATCGCAGCAGCAGCCGAACGTCCTCGATGAGCTGCTGAATGGCTGGCCGGGATTGAGTTTGAGCTACCGGAGAACGGCTAAGGTCGCCTTCTTGAAGGCTGCTCCGTGCTTCACTGAAAGCCTCAACGCCCTTGAACAACGGCGTCAAGAGGCGCTCGACCTCTGGGAGGGCATCCTGAACGGTAACCGTAAGTTCCAGGACAATCCGCAACTGCTGGGCTACCTTGCCGCGAGTCTGGGGGACCGAGCTATACGTGATGCCGTGCTGATCGCTACGGCTGGCGGTCGAGGCGCACTGACCGGCTACTTCGGGGCAGATGCAGATGAGGTAGGTCCAGAAGCGCATAGCCGGGGGTCCGCCAGCGCTAAAAAGAACCTTCCGATGAGTTTCGGAGAACTGCTCTTCGGGATTTCGAGCGACCGGGCCGGATTGAATGTGAGCGAGGCACAACGATGCTTCAACGGCCAGGCTCCCGAGCACGCCAGAGTGCTCCGATGTATAGAGGCTCTGCAGTTCATGTGCAGGTTCTTAGCGCAGCGAGGAGAGTATGGGTTAGTTGCTGCTGCTCTACGTGAGTCGCTGGCCGCGGCTTTGACGATCTTGGCCTGGTTGGAATGGTGTCGGGGACGTGGAGGCCACTGCCGCGGTTACCTTCTGGCGGCATTGGGCCAGGTCCCGGACTACCGATTGGCAGTGCTGTTCAAGCAACTTTTCGATAATGGTCTGGTCAGTCAATGGGCGACGATGATGCCCGCTGAGGAAAAGCATTCCGGAACCGTCTCACAACAGGTCGACACGAATTGTTAAAGCAGGACTGTTCCATGCGACAATGGCAGCACGACCCGGTTGGGTTCGCGCATGATTGCCTGAACGAGGCTTCTCTCAATTTTTTCATCGCATGAGGGAACATCTCGGCTCATCTGCGAGTTGTCTTAACTACGGACCCTGCAGATTGTGAAGGTAGTTAATACCAACGCGGACTTGACAGGGTCATAGTGGTGTTGCCCGCAGGTACCACCACAAGGGTCGTATGGAAAGGTCATCAGTGTCTCCAACTGCACGGAAAACCAGCACCGCTAAAACTGAGTCCGAGGAATCTGCCGCGACGAAGAGCAGCCCCCGTACTCGGAAGACTTCGGCGTCGGCAACGGCTGCTAAGTCAGGGGCTAAGCAGTCCGGAGCTTCTCAGTCCTCCGCGACCTCGAAAACGGCCAAGGCCAAGAGCGCCAGCTCGAAGAGCGCGAACTCAACGAAGAGCGCCACGGCCAAGAGCGCCAGCTCGAAGAGCACAGCTGTTAAAAGCCCCGCTGCCAAGAGCAGCGCGTCAGCGGCCGTAACCGGTGCTAAGAAGGCTGCGAGCAGCACGGGCGCCAAGAAGACCGCTACGAAAACCACTGCGAAGGCAAAGACAGCAAAAGCTCAGAAAGAGCAGACTGCGGCAGAGCCGGTAGAAGTACCCACCGGCAGCATCGAGCTTGAAGCCGAGAACAGCACCGAGGTCGTCGACAGTGCGCAGGAGTCGGCTGAAAACGAGCTCCCTGCTGAAGGCGAAGAAACCACTGCGGTAGCTAGCGGCACCGGTAGCGGCTTTGTCTTCTCCGATGCCGACGATGACGACGCTCCGGTGCAGCAGGTTATGTCGGCAGGAGCCACAGCAGACCCGGTCAAGGACTATCTCAAGCAGATCGGCAAGGTTGCTCTGCTCAACGCGGAGCAAGAGGTCGATCTGGCCCTCCGTATCGAGGCCGGGCTCTATGCCGAGGAGAAGCTGGCCACCGATGACGGTTCGATATCTCCTAAGCTGAAGCGGGAATACCAGTGGGTGATTCACGATGGCCGGCGTGCGAAGAACCACCTGCTCGAAGCCAACCTGCGGCTCGTGGTGTCTCTGGCTAAGCGGTACACCGGGCGCGGCATGCTCTTCCTGGATCTCATCCAGGAAGGCAACCTGGGCTTGATCCGTGCGGTAGAGAAATTTGACTACACCAAGGGCTTCAAGTTCTCCACCTATGCCACCTGGTGGATCCGTCAGGCCATTACCCGCGCCATGGCGGATCAAGCTCGGACTATCCGTATCCCGGTGCATATGGTTGAAGTCATCAACAAGCTGGCCCGGGTGCAACGGCAGATGCTCCAGGACCTGGGCCGTGAACCGACTCCCGAAGAGCTCGCACTGGAACTCGATATGACCCCAGAGAAGGTCGTCGAAGTGCAGAAATACGGCAGGGAACCGATTTCACTGCACACGCCACTGGGCGAAGACGGCGATTCCGAATTCGGTGATCTCATCGAGGACTCGGAAGCAGTCGTGCCGGCGGATGCGGTAAGCTTCACGCTGCTCCAGGAGCAGCTGCACTCTGTTCTGGATACGCTTTCTGAACGCGAAGCGGGCGTAGTCGCCATGCGCTTTGGTCTGACCGATGGTCAGCCGAAGACTCTCGACGAAATCGGCAAGGTCTACGGGGTCACCCGCGAACGCATCCGGCAGATAGAGTCTAAGACCATGTCCAAACTCCGCCACCCATCGCGTTCCCAGGTGCTGCGCGATTACCTCGACTAAACGAGACGCGGAGTGGCTTGCAGTTCTTGACCAAGGGAGTTTTTCTTTGGCCGCGGACTCTCAGTTCTCCACGGGCTCTGCGGCAAGCTCATTGCGCCAGTGCTCGGCATTCACGGTGAGGTTCAGGTCCACAGAGAGCTCGACGAGCATTCGGTAGGCTTCCTGTCGTTCCCCGCTGCTCGCTGCGGCCCCGTGTCGTTTGAGGCCGGACTTGAGCGCTCTGATCGCTTGTAGCTCATCCTGCTTGTAATCACGCAGGATCCGCGCATTGTCCAGCACCCGGGACAGCCCGGCTAACTCCGGTGAGCCGCCGTAGTCCAGCTTTGCCGGCTCATCGCGCTGGATGACGATCAGATTGTTACCACTCGGATCGACCAGAGTGAATCGTTTGGCGCCATCCCGGAGCCTGGTTAGCCTAGGACGCCCCTGCTGTGGCACCTTGCCGAGATGCTGCTTCAACCCAGCGGCGAATGCGCGATGATACGGGGTGATCGAATCCACCATGATCAGTGCACCTCCGGTATCCTCACGTTCTGGATCGAAACCGGCAGGTGGGGCGCCAAAATGCAATTCGATGCGCCCCAGGGCGTACGCGAGATAAAGATATGGCTTGCGCTGGTCCCAGACGGTGTTGAAGCCGAGTGCACTGTAGAACCCGGCAGTCTCAGCGGCGTCGTGGCAAGGCAGAACCGGGATAAGCGTCTCGTTGCCGGTCAGGCAGTTCTGCTCCACCAGGGGGCGCGTGTCGTTTTCCATCAAGCCTTCATCGCTCCGGGAGGTTTCTGAGAGATTTAAGTGCATTAAGCGGCTTGCGGCAAGGAGTCCCTTGCCGCAAGCCGCTTAATGATCCTCACCTGCATTCGACCGCGGTTCCGAAGACAAAATGTGGAACTTTGAGGTCTTTCTGGTTGAGAAAATTTGGTGGAAGCCTTAGTCCTGGCTGAGTACGCGTTCTGCGTCTTCTTTCTCCAGGAGCCTCGAAGTCTCGTCATGCCATTCAGAAGTCAGCGGCCGTAAAGTCGCTTCCACTGCACGGGCGTGGTGGGCGCAGAAGAGCAGCTCACCGCCGGAAGATTCCAGAACGGCTCGAACATACGCTTGCGCTCCGCAACGGTCGCATCGGTCTAGGGCATTGAGTTCACGACTCACAGTTGCTGTCGCCATCATGTCCTCCTTGGCTCGTGCTCTTGGTACTACTAATACAACCATCATTCGCCGCTAAATTACTCCAGGCTGGGTGTCTTTCGCTGTGCGCGTATAGCGGAGGTGGTTTTCGGCTGATCGGTCAACACCGGTGGGCTGCCCACTCCTACCGGCATGGCTTCGTGACGAAGGCGCCGAGCCAGGATACTCTGAAAGGCGGCAATCGGGTCGGCTTATCGCCCCCTTTGCCGATGGCACGAATCGAAGGAGATGGCCGCCCGTGGCCTTAACGAAATCTGATTACACCGCTCGTCACCTCTCAGTCCTGGAAGGACTTGAAGCGGTGCGCAAGCGCCCGGGTATGTACATCGGCTCAACGGACTCACGCGGCCTGATGCACTGCCTCTGGGAGATCATCGATAATTCCGTGGATGAAGCGCTGGCTGGATACGGGCGGAATATCACGGTGATCCTACGCAAGGACAACTCTGTAGAAGTCCAGGACGACGGCCGGGGAATCCCCGTCGATATCGAGCCGAAGACCGGTCTGACCGGTGTCGAAGTGGTACTCACCAAATTGCATGCTGGCGGTAAATTTGGCGGCTCATCCTACGCTGCTTCCGGAGGCCTGCACGGGGTCGGCGCCTCCGTGGTCAACGCGCTCTCCGCCCGTCTGGACGTCCAGGTGGACCGGGGCGGCAAGACGTACCAGATGTCTTTCCGCCGTGGCGAGCCGGGGCGGTTCAAAGACTCCGGACGTTCGTTGAGCCCCGATGTCGCTTTCGAACCGTTCCTCGAAAAATCGGAACTCACCATCACGGGCAGCACCAAACGCGGGATCACCGGAACCAGGATTCGCTACTGGGCGGATCAGCAGATCTTCACCCGGGATGCCAAGTTCTCCTATGACGAGTTGGTGACCCGGGCCCGGCAGACGTCCTTCCTGGTGCCCGGACTGCGGCTCGTGTTGCGCGATGAACGCGGCCTGCCCGGGACGCCTGGTGAATCGGGCCCGTATGAGGAGGTCTTCCAGCATGATGGAGGCATCTCCGAATTCGTCGACTTTCTCGCCGTGGATACCCCGGTCACTGATATCTGGCGACTGCACGGCAACGCGGGCTTCAAGGAGACCGTCCCGGTCTTGGACGCCAACGGCCATATGACCCCGACTGAGGTGGAGCGTGACTGCGAGGTGGATATCGCGTTGCGCTGGGGGGTCGGATACGAGACCACTATCCGCAGTTTCGTCAATATCATCGCCACGCCGAAGGGTGGGCGGCATCTTGAAGGCTTCGAGCAGGCCCTGCTGAAAACCCTGCGCAAGGGCGTCGAATCGAATGCGCGTAAGCTCAAAGCAGGTAATGACAAGGTTGAGAAGGACGATGTCCTGGCGGGGCTCACCGCAGTGGTCACGGTACGGCTCGCGGAGCCCCAGTTCGAAGGTCAGACGAAAGAGATCCTCGGCACCCCGGCGGTGCGCAGCATCGTGGCCAAAGTCGTGGAGAAGGAGCTCGGGGCGCGGCTGAACTCCAGCAACCGCAACGATAAAGCACAATCGGCGCTGCTGCTGGAGAAGGTCGTTGCGGAGATGAAGTCCCGGATCTCCGCCCGGATGCACAAGGAGACGCAGCGGCGGAAGAACGCCCTGGAGACTTCCTCGCTTCCGGCGAAGCTGGCGGATTGCCGATCCGAAGACACAGAACGCACGGAGCTGTTCATCGCGGAGGGAGACAGTGCTCTGGGCACCGCCCGGCTGGCCCGGTCCTCGGACTTCCAGGCGTTGCTGCCGATCCGCGGCAAGATCCTCAACGTCCAGAAGGCCTCTGTGGGGGATATGCTCTCCAACGCTGAATGCGCCGCGCTGATCCAGGTCGTGGGGGCTGGCTCTGGCCGCTCCTTCGATATCTCGGCGGCCCGGTACGGCAAGGTGATCCTGATGACGGACGCCGATGTCGACGGCGCGCATATCCGCACGCTCCTGCTGACCCTGTTCTTCCGGTATATGCGCCCCATGGTTGATGCGGGTCGGGTCTTCGCAGCGGTTCCGCCGCTGCACCGGGTCGAGGTCATCAATGGCGGCTCGAAACCGAACGAGATCGTCTACACCTATTCCGAACAGGAGCTCAAGGCGCTGCTGCTGCAGCTGGAGCAGACCGGGAAGCGCTACAAGGAACCGATTCAGCGTTATAAGGGGCTGGGTGAGATGGATGCCGGGCAGCTCGCGGAAACCACGATGGATCCGCGATATCGTACCCTGCGCAGGGTCACCGCTGCCGATGCTGAAACCGCGGAAAAGACCTTTGCGCTGCTCATGGGCTCCGATGTGGCGCCGCGTAAAGAGTTCATCATCGCAGGTTCTGCCGAGCTGGACCGGGAGCGCATCGATACCTGATCCCTTTTGCTCAGAACCTGATGTCCTGGAGCGGAGTCTGAAACCTCGGAGTCAGAGCGCAGGGATGATGAGCAGGGCCGCCGGCGCGATGATCAGCAGGGCTGATGAGAGTGTCAGGATCGTGGCTCTGGCCAGTGCTGGCAGGGGCGGCTGCGGGTTGATGAGACGTTCCACCCTAGCCGCTGTGGTGCGCTCGAGATCCTTGGTGGCCACCTGAATGCTGCCGGGCACCGTAGTCTCGGGTACCTGTTGGCCCCCGGGGTTCCTCGGGTCGGCGGCTCCGGAAGCGACCATGATGATCGAGCGGGCCAGCGTAGGTTCCGAAACGCTTTGCAGGGCGGCATCATCAGCGAGCATCTCGATCAGCTCGCTCACGGAGCGCTGAGCGAGTTTGGATGTGGGCAGCCAGGGCAGCGCGGATTTCCAGGCGGCGAAGGCCCAGAGCAGCAAGTGATGCCGCTGGTTGAGGTGGCTTCTCTCATGTGAGAGGACCGCGGCGAGTTCTTCCTCCTGTAGCAGATCGAGCAGCCCTGCCGAGAGCACCATTACGGAGCGGGCACCCCCGGGAAGGCAATAGGCCACCGGGGCTGCGTGATCTATCACGACTGTTCCCGGCTCCGCTGCAGGCGAGGAGAGCAACCGCAGGAGCTGCCGGTGCCTTCTGCGCTGGCGGCCGATGCGCACATAGGTGAGCAAGAGCGTGAAGAGCAGATGCGCGCCGAGTAGCAGGGCAGCGGAGAGTGCGAAGATATGCCAGAAGCTCAGACCGCTGACGTCCCCAGAGCCCGTCGTCATATCTATGAGCGCCATGACCGCGGAGATCACATTCGGCCCCAGGGGGGCCAAACCCCAGATGAGCATGGCGCTGATCATGGATAGTCCGCCCGCGAGCCCGATCGCCTGCCAGAGGATCATGGCGGTTGCGGGGGAGCGGCGCGGCCATTTGGCCCTGGAGAGCAGGGTAGGGGCCGGCCAGGCGAGAATCACCGCGAGGACAGCCAGTATCCAGGAGCTCAGCGTGAGCGTATCAGTGCTCATGATCTACCAGTATCTACCAGGCCTGCCAGGTCGTTTCGGCCGGGTGCGAAGCGTTCGGTGGTTGTCAGCGGTTTTTAATCGTCGTCAGTGATTATCGATGAGCAGCTTGCGTAAAGTAATGGCCTCTTCTGAGGATACGGATCCGATGAATCGAGCCAGCACGGCTTCCCGGTCCGGAGCCGAGCCGAGTACCTCGTGCATGAGTTCCGCGGTGTGCTCTTCCCGGCTGGTTACGGCCTGGTAGTGATGCGGTCGGCTGTTCCGCTCGCGCTCCACGAGCCCTTTGTTCTCCAAGCGGGACAGTACCGTGAGTACGGTGGTTACGGCTAGTTCCTTGGCTGCTCGCCCTGTCGGAGGATTCTGAGTGTGGGTTAGGAGATCGCGCAGTTCATTGGCGGTCAGCGGGTCGGGCTGTTGCCACAGCAAATCCATCACAGATCGCTCCAGTTCGCCCAGTGTCGCCATGCTCTATCCTTACCGTTTCCGGGGCAGCTTCCTAGCTGAAGCAGCCTATGCCGTGATTCCCAGGATACCGCGCCCGGGGCCCAGTTTCTACATGTAGTAGAAGATGTTCTGCACATCCGTTCATATGCCCATAAATGCTCAAAAAGTGCCCTAAACTGGGTGTAGATAAGTTTTCTACACTACGTAGAAGAGTGCTTTGGTCGTAGCCAGAGGATGTCATGGAAGCTCTCGAGATTGCACGCTGGCAATTCGGAATCACCACTGTTTATCACTTCTTCATGGTTCCTTTGACCATCGGCTTAGGCCTAGTCGTGGCTACCCTACAGACCCTCTGGGTGCGGACCGGCAAAGCCGAGTACTTACGCATGACGAAGTTCTGGGGCAAGCTCTTTTTGATCAACTTTATTCTGGGCGTGGTGACCGGCCTCGTCCAGGAATTCCAGTTTGGGATGGCCTGGAGTGAATACAGCCGCTTCGTCGGGGATGTCTTCGGCGCACCGCTAGCGATGGAAGCGCTGCTGGCGTTCTTCGTGAAGTCGACCTTTCTGGGCTTATGGATTTTCGGCTGGAAACGGCTATCCAGGAAAGTCCATCTGGCTTGCCTCTGGGCCGCCGTCTTGGCATCGGTCATCAGCGCTTATTTCATCCTGGCCGCGAACTCTTGGATGCAGCATCCGGTCGACATAGAAATGGTCGATGGCCGGCCACGGCTCAACGATATCTGGGCCGTACTCACGAACAGCACGCTGCTTGTAGCCTTTCCCCATACGATCTTCGGTGCCCTGTCCGTCGCGGGAGGATTCCTGCTCGGTATCGCCTGGTATCACTTGTGGAAGCGGCGCATGCTCGGTATCGACCGGCTGGAGGCTGTGCCGCTGACGCCTGAAGGAGCAGGCGAATCTCGAAAGAGTAACTCGAAGAAGACCGTGTTGCGCGTCGGAGACCGGATCGCGGCTGATGGCACAGTTCACCCCGATCGGGACGCGACGGATCACAAGGTTTGGTTCCGCTCACTGCGGATCGGTGCGGTGGTCGCGGTCTTCGCTTTCGCAGGAGTTGCGATCAGCGGTGACTTCCAGGCCAAGCTGATGTTCGAGCAGCAGCCGATGAAGATGGCCGCGGCTGAGGCTGCTTGCCAGAACGGAACCAGCGTCTCGGTGCTTTCCGTCGGCGATCTTGGCAGCAGGGACTGCAACGAGGTCACCACGGTTTTCGAGGTCCCGGGGCTGCTGTCCTTCCTAGCCCACGGTGATTTCGATACTGAGATCCGGGGCGTGAACTCTCTGATCCCTGAATACCAGGAGAGATACGGAACCAACCTGCCGGACAACCCTGAGATCTACGGGGACCGTGCTGGCCAGCCGGTCCAATACGTTCCCGTCATGGAAGTGACGTACAGGGGCTTCCGGATCATGATCGGCTTCGGTGCGCTTGCCGCTTTCGCTGCCGCGATAGCACTGGTGATCACCCGAAAGGGCACCGTGCCGCGCTCAGCCTGGCTGATGCGCCTGGCGGTTTTCGGGATCCTCGCGCCCTTCGGCGCTAACGCGGGCGGGTGGATCTTCACCGAGATGGGGCGGCAGCCCTTCGTGGTAGCGCCTAATCCGCAATTCACCGGAATAGACCAGGTCTTCATGTTTACGGCGAGCGCGGTGTCTCCCGGTGTCAGCGCCGCAGAGCTCATTTTCTCCTTGATTGCGTTCGTTACCGTCTACGGCATGTTGCTGATAGTCGAGATCTTCCTGCTCATGCGCTATGCCCGTGGCGGAGTGCCGAAAGCGATGCCGGAGCTGCTGGAATCACCGCAGGATAAGGATTCAGAGGATCCTGATCCGGATGACCAGCAGAAAAAAGACGATGACGTCTTAGCATTCGCGTACTGACGTCCCGCCCCTAGTCCAATCAAGAAGTTCGATCACCCCGATCAATCTTGAGGAACCCGTGGAAGCCGAATCAGTCTCCTGGCTACCGACCTTATGGTTTGCGCTCATCGCAGTGCTGTGGATCGGGTATCTTTTCCTCGAGGGATTCGACCTCGGCGTGGGTATGCTGATGAAGCTCTTCGCTCGGAACAATATCGAGCGCCGGGTGCTGCTCAACACTGTGGGGCCGGTATGGGACGGCAATGAAGTCTGGCTGATCACGGCTATCGGAGCTACTTTCGCGGCGTTTCCGCTCTGGTATGCGGCACTGCTGTCAACGCTCTACCTGCCCATGCTCTTCGTGCTCCTCGGCTTAATCGTCCGGGCGGTTGCCTTCGAATACCGGGGTAAGGTGAACTCAGCCCGCTGGCGTAATGTCTGGGACTGGTGCATCGCGCTCGGTTCAGCGGTGAGTGCTTTCGGGATCGGCGCAACACTAGCCTTGACTTCTACCGGCCTGCCGTTAAACGAGAACGGGGATCGGGTCGGCGGGGCCTTTGCTTGGTGGAATGCTTACGCTTTGATCGGCGGTCTTGCCGTGGTGTGCTTCTCCCTGCTTCATGCTGCTTCTTTCCTTGCCTTGAAAACGGATGGGGAGGTACGGTACCGGGCCCGCCGATGGTATACCCGTGGTGTCGGTATCGCGGCGCTGCCGTTAGTGCTCTGGGCGGTTCTGGTAGCGCTGACTGCTGACGGGCAGGGGCTTGCCGGAGCATTAGCCTGGGGGCTCATCGGGGTTTCCGTGCTGTCTCTGCTGTGGTCTTTCCTGGCAGCACAACGCGGCCGTGAAGGCTGGTCCTTCCTGAGCAGCGGGATATTCCTGGTGACTGCCGTAGTATCGATCTTCCTGAACATGTACCCACGCGTCCTGCCGTCGACGATCTCCGCCCAGTTCGATCTCACGGTGCAGAATGCCTCGGCTTCTCCCTATACCCTGACGGTGATGAGCCTGGTGGCGCTCTTCGGCGTGCCTCTTGTCCTGGTCTACCAGGGCTGGACCTACTGGGTTTTTAGAAAGCGGGTCAGCGCTCAGAGCATCCCGTCATGATTCCGGGGTTGATGATTCCGTGAATGGTAGGTGGCGTGTGCCGCAGATGAAAGCGAGATGGCAGCAGATGCTCTCCGATGGCTCGGGCGTGCTTCCGCCGATTCCGCGGCACGTTCGGGGCGGTCTCTACCTCCTGGGTCTGCTCAACGCGGTCAAAGCCGCGGCGCTCGTACTCTTCGCAGATGCCCTGACTAGAGCGTTGATGGAAGCCATCAACGGGCGCTCGCCGCTGAACTGGCTCGCCTGGGGGCTGCTGGCCGCCGTGGTCCGGGCCGGGACGGTCTGGGCGATCCAGGCGAGTGCACGCCGCACCGCGCTGGGCGTCAAAGAACAGCTCCGCTCTGAGCTAAGCCGGAAGTGGGTCCGGCAAGGAGGGGCGGATCAGGGCTCTGCCGTGCTGGCGACACGCGGCCTCGACGCGCTGGACGGCTACTACACGCAGTTCATCCCGGCGCTTGTCACCGCGGCCACGATACCCCTCGTCGTGGGCACCCGGATCCTGCTCGCCGACTGGGTCAGTGCGCTGATCATCGTGCTCACGGTGCCCCTCATCCCGCTTTTTATGATCCTGATTGGCTGGTTCACTCAGGAGCAGGTCGGCGCTGCGACCGGGGCGCTGCTGAGGCTCTCCCGGCAGCTCGCCGAACTGGCCCGAGGACTTCCCGTTGTCGTTGGCCTGGGCCGTTCCGACGCGCTCCGCGCGGGGCTGGACCGGCTCGGGGACAGATACCGTGAAACCACAATGGGCACTTTGCGAGTCGCTTTTCTCTCTGCACTCGCCTTAGAACTCATCGCGACCATCTCGGTGGCGGTAGTGGCGGTATTCATCGGCATCCGGCTGATCTATGGGCAAGTGGATCTGGGCACCGGTCTCCTCGTGTTGATCCTGGTCGCTGAATGCTACCTGCCCTTCCGCGAGCTGGGCGCGGCCTTCCACGCGAGCGACGATGGCCGGGAGGCGATGCGGCGGATCGAGCCAGAACTCAAGCGCAGCGGCCCGGAGGATCAGCGAGAGCCGGCGTCCGTAAGTGATTCAGAAGAGAAACCCGGCCGCGGTGCAGCGATTTCGATCCGAGGCCTTTCCGTGCGCTATCCGGGACGCAAAGGCCCCGCTCTGGAACAGTTCGATGCCGAGCTGCCGTCCGCCGGGTTGTCCGTGGTGACCGGGCCGAGCGGCTGCGGCAAATCAACACTTCTGGCGGTTCTCGCCGGGGTCACCGTGTATCAGGGCTCCACTCCAGCTGAGATCAGTGGAGACATCCGGGGCTTAGACCGCGAGAGCTTGGCTTTCCTACCCCAGGAGCCGGACACCACCGAAGAGACGGTCTGCGCGGAGCTGCTGCTCTGGGGTGCTGCCTATCCGGACCTCGCATTGCACGAGGTTGGTCTGGCAGGGCTCGGCCACCAGCATCCGGGTTCGCTCAGCCCCGGGCAGCTCCGAAGACTCGCTCTGGCCAGAGTCCTGGTCAGAGCGCAGCAGGGGGCGCGGCTGGTGCTCGTCGACGAGCCCACGGCGCATGTCGACGCGGAAAGCGCCCGGACCGTCGAAGAGCTCCTGCTCACCCTGAGGGGGACAGCTACGGTGTTGGCAGTCAGCCACGACCCGAGGTTGATCGCATTCGCGGATCAGCTGATCGAGCTGAGCGAACCCGCAGCAGTGCACCCCCAGGGCGAAAGTCCTGCACAGCATGACGACCACCCGGCGGAGAACCGGCGCGTTGGTGCCGGAAGCGATGCTGCCGAGCACACTGAAAGCATCGGTACCTCTGCGTCGGCGAAGAATCCCTCGCTCTGGATGACCGTGCTGCGGCCCTGGCGTCCGATGGCCTTGGGCTCGATGTTCTTCGGCGTCCTGGCTGCCCTCGGTGCGCTCGCGCTGGCCGCGCTGTCCGGTTGGCTGATCGTCCGGGCCAGTCAGCAGCCTCCTGTGCTGTTCTTACTCACGGCGATCGTCGGGGTGCGGTTCTTCGGGATCTTGCGCGCGGTCTCCCGTTACGTTGAGCGGCTCTGCACGCACTCGGTGGTGCTGGATGCCGCCAACTGGCTCCGTAGCCGCCTCTGGGACGGATTGTCCCGGACCTTGCCGGCCCGGCGAGAGCTGCGCCGGGGGGATCAGGTGCTTAGTGGGTTCATCGGCGATGTGGACAACGCCCGTGACCTAGCGCCCAGAGTGATCCTCCCCCCGGTAGTAGCGGCGCTATCCGCTATCGCGCTGCTGCTCAGCATTTTCTTACTGCTTCCGCAGGGGGCGGCAGTGATGATCCTGGTGCTCTGCTCCGCGCTGCTGCTGATACCGGTGGTGGCTTGGTGGGCTGAACGCCGATCCGCGCTGCGCGAGGAGCGTGCACGTACTGAGATGCTGCGAAGGCTCACTGTGCTGCTCGCAGCAGCAGGTGAGCTCAGGGCCAACCGGGTGGAGCAGCCGCTCCTAGATCGCGTCGCCAGCGCGGACCGTGTCGCTACCGAAGCAGCTCAGCGGGCCGCGCACGGAGCCGGGGTGGCCCAAGGACTGCTCGCTCTGACGGCCGCCGACGGTGCGCTCGGGCTGGTTTTCGTTGTGGCACCGGACGTCGCCGGAGGGTCGGTATCCGCGGAGATCCTGGTCGCCATGGTTCTGCTCATGCTGGGTATCGGCGACGCCTTCGGGCAGCTGCCCGCCGCGGCCGCGCGATGGCCCTTGCTGCGCAAACTCACCAGAAGATTCATCGCAGAGACGAACGCTCCGGCGCTGCCCCGGGTGAAGCCCGCCGCAACAGGGCGCGTGCTGACGGCTGAGGAATTAGAAGTGGGCTGGCCCACCCCGACCGGTTCAGCCAGCACTGATTCAGCCAACCGGGGCACCGTAGTCGCCGGGCCGATAAACCTTGACCTCCGCCAGGGGGATTGGCTGACGCTCACCGGCCTCTCCGGTTCGGGGAAGTCCACCCTGTTGGCGACGATCCTCGGTTTCACCCCCGTGATGGCAGGCGAGCTGGGCGTCAGCGGCCGGATCGCCTGGTGCCCGCAGGAGGCTCATGTCTTCGGTTCCACGCTCCGCGGGAACCTGGCCCTGGCCCGGGACGCGGCCGAGGCGCCAGACACTGCGGAGATGCTTTCGGTGCTGCGCAGGGTCGGTCTCGGCGACTGGTTGGCAACTCTTCCCGAGGGCCTGGACACTCTGATCGGCGATGGTGGAGGGGAGATCTCCGGCGGACAGCGGCAGCGGCTCGCCGTAGCAAGGGCTCTGCTCACTGATGCCGAGCTGGTGCTGCTCGATGAGCCCACAGCGCATCTGGACCAACCCGGGGGGCGGGCGCTGATGGTCGACCTGCGCCGCGGGCTAGCGGACCGAGCCGTGATCCTCGTGACCCACCGGCAAGAAGAGATCGCCCCCGGGGACATCCTCCTGGATCTGGGGCAGGATTCCGGCAACCGCGGGCTTCTTCGCACCGGGTGAAGATGAGTGGAAGCCGGGCGGAATCGCACGAAAGAGGCGTAAATAGTTCCGAATAGCCGCAACAGACCCAGTTCGCGGCTGTTACCGTATTGTGGAATGAATAAACTTTCTGTCTCTTCGTCCGCTGCTGTACTCACCGACGTCCTTTTGCTGATCGCCCGCGTCAGCGTAGGGTTCATGTTCGCTTCCGGGGCCGTCAGGAAAGTCCAGGAACCGGAATGGTTCGCCTCGACCTTCGTCAGCGCGGGTATCCCTTTTCCCGAGCTCCTATCCGTTGTCACGGCCTGGACTGAGCTGATCTTAGGGGTAACTCTCATCCTGGGGGTGCTCACCCGGGTGTCCGCGGTGGTGCTTGCCGCGGTGATGGTGGGCGCTGCCGTGACGGAGATCGTACCGGCACTGTTGGCGCAGTATCCGCAGCCGGTGACGTTCTTCAGTAACTTCTTCTACAGCGCGGAATGGCTACTGATCCTCCTCCTGCTCTTCGTCGCGCTTCTCGGTGCGGGTCGCATCGCCGGTGATCGACTGATCTTCCGGAAGCAGCGATCGGGCTCAGCCCACCGTCGCTGATGGCTGATGCTGCTACAGCAGACTTTCAGGATTTAGGATCAGACAGTGACGCTCCAGGACCTCGGAGAGTGGTCTGCGCTTTATACCGCACGGCTGCTGTTCAGACGCCCAGTAAGCAGTGACCTTGAAGTCGCGCTGGAGATCCATACGGACCCCGCGACGAATCTGCATCACCCCAGGCCCGAACTCACCGATGCGGAGCACTCGGCTGAGCGCTTCGAGGAGATGCTCCAGCACTGGTCGGACCATGGTTTCGGTGTGTGGGTCGTGGCGGAACGCGAGAACCCTGCGCGGGTTATAGGTTTTACTGGGGTATCGCATCGCACGGTCCACGGAAGGGCCGCGCTCAATCTCTACTATCGCTACCGTCCAGACGTTTGGGGCCAGGGTTATGCCGCCGAAGGCGCCCGGCTCGCCGTAGCTCGGGCGCAAAGCCTTCTCGCTCCGCTGCCGGTGATCGCGCATACTGTAGCCAGCAATATCGGATCTCAGAAGACCGCGCTCAAAGCAGGCCTTGAACGTCACCCGGAACTCGATGTGGATCACGGTGAATTCACCGATGTGTATTTTGCCACTGACTGGTGCTGACCGCCGCCGGCTCTGGATGAGAGCCTGGTGTCGGGTTAGAGCAGAGTGCCCTGGCCGTTGTCGTCGTTCTCGATCACCGGTTCTGGTGCTTCAGTCGCAGCGGGTTCGATGGCCGCGGCATCTGTGGCTCCCGTACCCGCGGTCGATACGCTGGGCCCCAGTGCGTCGACGCCTTGCGACAGCGGAACCCCAGAACCATCCCGCCGTCCGTGCTCCAAGGGCAGGGCCCGGGCAACTCCGGCAGATGAGGCGGCCTTCGCCGGGCCAGCGCCGGCCCAGGCGAGCAGCAGAGTGTTCTCCTCCTTGAGGAAGCGGTGCGCCCGCACACCACCGGTAGCCCGGCCTTTAGCCGGGAACTCGGCGAACTCCGTCACCTTGGCGGAGGCGGTGCTGGTCCCCGGTAGGCCCTTGGCAGAGCTGGACCCGGCGATGGTCACCACGACGGCTGTCGGATCGGCTGCACCGTCGACGGAACGGACGACATCGAAACTGATCGCGGCATCACCGCTGGCGAGTTTGATACCGGCCATTCCTGCTGCAGTCCTGCCCTGCGGACGGACGGCGGTGGCGCAGAAGCGCAGCAGCTGGGCACCGGAGGTGATGAAGACCAGCTCATCGGCGTCTTGCGCGACACCGGCTCCGATCACCCGATCCTTGTCCTTGAGCGCGATGACCTCCCATTCCTCACGGTTGAGCGGGTACTCCGGATTCACCCGCTTCACTACACCTGCGGCGGTGCCCAAGGCGATCACGGCGTCGATGGGCACGAGGCTCACCAGGGCCTCGCCCTTGTGCAGGCTCAGGAACTCTTGCGCGGGAACGCCGCCGGACAGGTTCGGTAGCCCGCTGCTCGGCGGCAATACCGGCATATCGACCACTTGCAACCGCAGCATCCGCCCTGTCGAGGTCACGGCAGCCACCTCGCCGCGGGCAGTGCTCGCCAGAGCAGCGCGGAAGACGTCGTGCTTCGCCCGGCTCCCGGATTCCGCAAAGGGCTGCTGATCCGAGGTTCTGGCGATCTGCCCGGAGCTGCTCAGCAGCACCCAGCACGGTTCATCGGCGACCTCTAGCGGCATAGCCGCTTTGTCCTGGCCTGCTTTGCCGGTCGGCTCTGCGGATAGCGCTTTGCCTGCTAGGGCTGGTGCTGCCTCGGATTCGAGCAGGACGGTGCGCCGAGCTGTGCCGTACTTCTCTGCGATCTCGCCGAGCTCGTCGGAGACCAGCTGGCGGAGCACTTCCTCGGAGCCCAGAATGCGCTCCAGCTCGGCGATCTGCTGGTGCAGTTCCTCCTGTTCGCGTTCCAGCTCGATCCGAGAGAACTTGGTCAGCTGACGCAAGCGCAGTTCCAGGATGTAGCCGGCCTGCACCTCGGACAGATCATAGATGGCCATCAGCCGCTCCCGGGCCGCGGCGACTTCATCGGAACTGCGGATGATCTGGATGACCTCATCGATATCCACGATCGCGATGAGCAGGCCTTCTACCAGGTGCAGCCTGTCCTTCTTCTTGCCCAGCCGGAAGCTGGTGCGGCGGCGCACCACATCGATTCGGTGCGCGGTGTACACCCGGAGCAGCTCCAGCAGGCCCAGCGTCTGCGGCTGGCCGTCCACCAGGGTCACATTATTGATTCCGAAGGAATCCTCCATCGGGGTGAGCTTGTACAGCTGGGCCAGGATCGCCTGCGGATTGAAGCCGTTCTTGATCTCGATCACCAGCCGGAGCTTGTGATGGCGGTCGGTCAGATCGGTCACATCGGAGATGCCCTGCAGTTTCTTCGCGCTGACCGCGTCCTTGATCTTCTCGATGACCTTTTCCGGGCTGACCATATAGGGCAGCTCGGTCACCACCAGCCCGGTGCGCCGGGCGGTGAGCTGCTCGACGTCGACCTTGGCCCGGGTGCGGAAGGAGCCTCTTCCGGTGGCGTAGGCGTCCCGGATCCCGTCTAGGCCCACGATCCGGCCGCCGGACGGCAGATCCGGCCCGGGGATGATCTTCATCAGCTCCGCGAGTGTTGCTTCAGGATTGGCGATCAGATGCCGCGCTCCGGCGATCACCTCACGGAGATTATGCGGGGCCATATTGGTCGCCATGCCCACCGCGATCCCGGAGGCGCCGTTGACCAGGAGGTTCGGGAAGGCAGCGGGCAGAACCTCGGGCTGCATGAACTGGTTGTCGTAGTTGGGGACGAAGTTCACAACGTCTTCGTCCAAGTGCTCGGTCAGGGTGAGCGCTGGTGCTGCGAGTCTGGCCTCTGTGTAGCGAGGGGCCGCCGGGCCGGCGTCCAGTGAGCCGAAATTGCCGTGACCGTCGATGAGCGGCAGGCGCAGTGAGAAATCCTGGGCCATGCGCACCATGGCGTCGTAGATCGCGCTGTCGCCGTGCGGATGCAGCTTCCCCATGACTTCGCCGACCACGCGGGCGCTTTTGACATGGCCCCGGTCCGGGCGCAGGCCCATCTCGCTCATCATGTACAGGATGCGGCGCTGCACCGGTTTGAGCCCGTCCCGGGCATCGGGTAGAGCGCGGGAGTAGATCACCGAATAGGCGTACTCCAGGAATGAGCTCTTCATTTCGCTGGAAACGTCGATATCGACGATGTTCTCGGTGAAGTCCTCGGACATATCCGAAGACGGGTGTGCTGCAGAAGAGCTCTTAGAGGTGCGCCTAGGCATACTGCGTCGTGGTCCTTCAAATCATCAGGTGATCCATCGGTCGCTGCTACGGCAGGATTCACTGCGCCGCGGCCGGGGTCAGGCAAGTATCAGGTATTACAGTGAAGTCTATGGGTTCTGAGTCCGTAAATCCTGGATATCGCGATGAATATCCGCATCAATATCCGCATCACTGGGAGGCGGATGTGGTGCTGCGCGATGGTGCGACCGCGCATGTGCGCCCCATCTGCGCGGATGATGCCGAAGGCGTGCAACACTTCCATCTCGGTCAGTCCCCGGATTCGATCTATATGCGATTCTTCACCCACAAGTCGCAGTTGAGCGACCGGGAGCTGCGCCGTTTTACCCAGGTGGACTACCGGAACCGTGTGGCTTTCGTGATCACGGTAGCGAGCAAGATCATCGGCATCGGCCGTTATGACCGGCTGGCAGACCTGAAACAGGCCGAGGTGGCCTTCAACATCGCCGATGCGCATCAGGGCCGGGGGATAGGCTCGATCCTGCTTGAGCACCTGGCCGCTGCGGCCCGGGAGAACGGGGTCACCAGATTCAGCGCCGAGGTATTGCCCGGCAACCGGAAGATGCTGACCGTTTTCGCTGAGGCAGGTTATGAAGTCAGCCGCCATTTCGACGACGGGCTGATCAGCCTGAGTTTCGATATCGACCCCACGGAACGCTCCCGGGAAGTCATGGAAGGTCGGGAACATCGGGCTGAGGCGCGCAGTCTTGAGGGCCTGCTGAACCCGAAGAGCATCATGCTGATCGGCGAGGACGGAGCCGCGCTCTTCCAGGAACATCTGCTGGCTGGCGGCTATACCGGTGAGATCTTCCGATTGGACAGTGGCTCGGGGCCCGCTGAGTCAGCGGATCTGGCTATTGTCGACGTTCCTTATGCCGAGGTGGAAGCGGCTATTACAGCATGCATCGACCGCGGAGTGCGCGGGGCGCTCGTCGCCACGAGCGGTTTCGCTGACGCGGCGGAGGCGGGGCTGGAACGTCAGCGGGAACTGATCCGCAAAGCCCGGTCCGCGGGGATGCGGATCGTTGGCCCGGCATCGCTCGGTCTGATCAATACCCGGCCGGAGGTCTCGCTCAACGCATCGCTGCTACCGGGTTTGCCGCGATGCGGCCCGCTTTCCGTATTTAGCCAGTCCGCAGCCATCGGAGCAGCCCTGCACGCCGCGCTGATGCATCGAGAGATCGGCTTGTCGACGGCGATATCAGCCGGGGACCGGGCCGATATTTCGGGTAACGATGCGATGCAGTTCTGGGAAGACGATGCGCAGACCGGGGCTTGCGCCCTGTACCTGGAATCTATCGGCAACCCCCGTAAATTCTCGCGCCTGGCCCGCAGGCTCTCCCGGACCAAGCCGGTGATCGTGGCGAAGTCGGACGCCCTGGGGCTGCGATTGCCACCAGGCCATGCGGTGCGCACCACTCAGGCGCCCGCCGGGGCTTTGGACGCCATGCTGCGGCAGTCTGGAGTGATCCGGGTCAGCAGCATCGATGAGCTCAGCGATGTTGCTCAGCTCGCGGTGACCCAGCCGCTTCCGGCCGGCGGAAGAGTCGCGGTGGTCAGTAACTCCCAGGCGATGGCGAGGGTGGTCGGTGATGCGGTAGAAGCCCATGACTTAGAACTGCTGGGAATCTGGGCCGGCTGCGATGTCGACGCGGATCCCGGGCCCGGCGCAGCCTTACCCGAGCAGCAGGCGGAGCGCGGCCAGGCGGCGATTAGCCTGCAGGAGCTGCTGCGAGCCGCATTCCAGGGTGCACCACGGGGCGAAACGGCATCGATGGGCGCCGGTTCGATGGGCACGGTGAGCCGCCCTGATGCCGTGATCGTAGCCCTGATGCCGGGGCGTCGCCATAGCCCTCAGGAACTCGCGCGCATCGTTGCCGAAACCGCCGGTGATCAGGAAGCCACGGTGGTCCTCAGCTTCAGCGGAGTCCTCGACCGGATGCAGACCACCACGGGGATCCTCACCACGGACGCGGGGCAGATCCCGGGCTTCTCCAGCCCCGCTGCGGCTGTTGCCGCGCTCGTGGCACTGATCCGTTATGCGCGTTGGCTGTCGCGGGAACAAGGCGTTTTCGAACGTCCGGACACCATTGATATCAGCCGTGCCGAGGAACTGGTCACGACGTGGAGCCAGGATTTCTCCGGGGACGAACTGCATACGCTGAGTTCCCAGCAGTCGGCTCAGCTGCTTTCCTGCTTCGGCATCACGGTCCTGGAATCGATACCGGTCCAGACCCCGGATCAGGCCGTGGCTGCAGCGCACCGCCTGGGCTGGCCCGTGGCGCTCAAAGCGGATGACCCGGCCTTGCGGCACCGGCTGGATCTGGGCGGGGTCCGGCTCAACATCGGCGATGAGAAGGCGCTGCGGGAGAATATTCCGCAGATGCGCGAGTCCTTACGGCCTTTGCTGCGTTCCGGCAGCTCGACTCTGGAGGTCCAGGCGATGGCCCCTCTGGGGCAGGGATGCGTTATCCGGGCGCTGGAGGATCCCCTCTTAGGGCCCGTGATCTCCTTCGCTTTGACCGGGGACGCCTCGGACCTGCTTGATGACTGGGCGCATCGGGTGCCCCCACTGTCGAGTGCCGACGTCGCCGAGCTCATCCGAGCTCCGCGTGCCGCGGCGAAACTCTTCGGATACCACGGCTTGCCGGCTGCGGATACGGCCGCACTCGAAGACATCGCAGCCAGGGTGGCGGTGCTCAAAGATGTGCTTCCCGCAGTGGCCTGGTTGGAGCTCAATCCTGTTCTGGTCTCGCCTCGGGGTGCTACGGTGCTCTCTGCCGTGATCCGGCTGGCCGACCCCAGGCAGCGGATCGACAGCGCCCGACGGGCGATGAACTCCTGGACTGCCTGAGGCGCTTACCGGCGAGGTTGACCGTGAGGTTAACAGGGATGTTAACAGCAACGTTAAAGGCAACGTGTGGGAGAATGGCCCGAGGATCAACTGTGAACTTGGAGATTTTTCGTATGACTTTCCGTCAGAAGTCCAGTGCCGTCCCAGTGGAAACGCTCGAGCAAGCTTTGCAGCGGGCCGGTTTTTACCCGGCCCTCATCTCCGATGTGCTCCGGGATTCCCTCAATGGGCAGGCCTGCCTGGCGCATCTGGTGCATCTGGAAACGCATTTCGACCGGAATGAAGTGCATCGGCATATCACCGCTTTGGCGCTCACCGAGACCGCTCTGGTGATAGCGCATGTGGATGACCAGTGCATGGACGATACCGGTGCCCAGATGATGGCGCAGATTTCCACCGAGGTGATTCCGGTGGCGCAGATCCGCTCTGTGGTGCTCAGCTATATCTATGCGCAGCCGCAGGACTACCAGCCGGCCGATTCCGCCCTTGAGCTGACGCTTTCGCTGGGCTGGTCGGGCAGTCAGCGGTTCGACCTCGTCCCGGTTTCCTGTGCGGATCCGCAGTGCGAGGCAGAGCACGGGTTTAGCGGCACCGTTGCCCAGGAAGACATCGCACTGCGAATCAGCGCCGAGGCCGATGGCCCCCTGGCCGTGACCGAAGCGCAGCGCTTCGCACGGATTCTGCGCGAGCGCAATGGGCGTACCGCCGGCCAGTCAGAGCCCACCAGACTCTCCAGCGCTCCCAGCGTGAACAGCCGACTCGGCCGCAACCATCATCGCTGAGTGACTGCCTCGACCACGTGACTGCTTCACCCGACACCGTGAGCTGGGCTGCGGGCTCATCGCTCTCCGCCCTGCTGCCCAGCGCGGCTGCCGCTATGGGCGCTCCGGATGCCGCTAATCTCCTGGGCCTGCCTGCTTCGGACAGGATCTGCGTGATCCTGGTCGACGGACTCGGCCTAGCGGCACTCAAGCGCAAAGCAGGGCATGCGCCGTTCCTGAGCAAAGTCCTCAGCCAGGGGCTCGCCAGCGGCACTTCTCGGCGGCTCTTCTCGGCTTTTCCATCGACGACGGCTGCCTCGTTGGCCAGCCTCGGCACGGGTCTGCCACCCGGCCAGCACGGACTGGTGGGTTACGATGTTCTCGACCCGGCCCAGGATAAAGTGGTGAACCTCCTGGGTGGCTGGGATGCCAAAGTTGATCCAGCGAGCTGGCAGCCTTTTCCCACGGTCTTCGAACAGCTTCGTGGTTTCGCGGATGCTGTTACGGTGAGCCTGCCCCGCTTCGAGACCTCCGCGCTGACCCGGGCGGCGCTGCGCGGCAGCCGATTCATCGGGGGTAACACTGGATTCGCTCGCACCGCTGCTGCGGCCAGTGCGATGCATGCGGCCCGTGAATCGGGCACGCCGACCCTACTGTACCTCTACTGGCCCGAACTCGATGTGGCCGGGCATCGCGATGGCCTCGATTCGCCGCGCTGGGAGTACGAGCTCGAAGAACTCGACGGCGCTGTGCGGCGGCTGGTTGCCCAGCTGCCGCCGGAGACCCTGCTGCTGCTCTCTGCCGACCACGGAATGATCGACGTACCGGCTCGGCAGCGCATCGACTATTCAGCATCGCCTGAACTCATCGCAGGAGTGCGGCATACCGCAGGAGAGCCCCGACTGGTGCAGCTGCACCTGGAGCCCGGGGCCGATCAGGATCGTGTCGCAGAAGCCTGGCGCGGTGCTTTCGGTTCCAAGATCAGGGTTCTCAGCCGTCAGCAAGTCGTGGCCGCTGGCTGGTTCGGCCCGGTGCGCGCCGAGGTGGTGCCGCGAATCGGAGATCTGCTCATCGCGGCCCAGGAACCATTAGCGCTCTACGATGTGCGCCGAGTGGGAGAGCGGCCCCTTGAGGTAGTTGGTCAGCACGGGTCCACGACCAGGGCCGAGCGGGAGGTCCCCCTGCTGCAGATCCCACTGCCAGAAAGTGTGCCAGGGGGAGCCGGGCAGAGCCGGGCCAAGCGCAAGGGGACAAGGACACAGGGCTTTGGAAGGACAAGCGGACGTGGCTGAGCTGATCTTCTATTCGGGCACGATGGATAGCGGGAAGTCGACGCTGGCTCTGCAGCTGGATCATAATCACAGCGTCCGCGGCCGAGCCGGGCTGCTCTTCAGCTGCCATGACCGCGCGGGGGACGCGCAGATCTCCAGCCGTCTGGGGCTCCGCACCGACGCTATCGAGGTGCTTCCGGAGAGCGATTTCTGGTCCACCGTAGTGCAGTACCGGATGGACGGTGCGCCAGTGCACTATCTCATCTGCGATGAAGCGCAGTTCTACACCCCGGAGCAGGTCGACCAGCTGGCCCGGATCGTCGATGAGATGGACATCGATGTCTTTGCCTTCGGGATCACCGCGGACTTCCGAGCGCGGCTCTTCCCCGGCTCGCAGCGTCTGATCGAGCTCGCGGACCGGGTGCGCCCGCTTCAGGTGGAGTCGCTGTGCTGGTGCGGTCAGCGGGCCACGCATAACGCCCGGACAGTGGGCGGCACCATGGTGGTAGAGGGCAGCCAGGTGATGGTGGGGGACATCAATGACGGCAGCACGGTAGAACTCAGCTATGAGACGTTATGTCGTAAGCACTACATGCGTAGGGTGACCAAGGCCGGATCGATGCAGATGCTCGAGCAGGATCAGTTGCTTCCCTGGGAGCCTTCCGCAAAGCCCGAGCTGGGTCAGTCGGACTGAACTACTAGATAGATCAGCAGCCGAGCTTCGCCGGAAGTTCAATCTGTTTTGGTCCCGAAGACGATCTCATCCCAGCTGGGCACGCTGGAGCGTTTCGGCTTGCGCCGTTCCGTTCCGGCAGACTCCTGTTCATTTTCATCTGACGCGGCCTGTCCCTCCTGCGCGGATTCGGCGGACTCTGGGGCTGCGGATGGCTTCTCTTCCCATTGCCGGGGCGCGCCCGAAATTGTGATCTCCCGGGTGGGCGGAGCACTCGTGTCCTCTTCGCTTTGCCGAGCGGCAAGGTTGAATGCCCCTTCCTTGCCAGAGTCGTGCCGGGGTATCTCCAGAGTGTCGTTGGCGCTAGGTCCTGATTCTTGACCCGCACTCGGTGGCAGCGGCGCGACTGCTTCGTCATCGGGTTCAGGGGCGAGGCTGAGCGGCGCGAAGAAAGCCTGCTGCTGGGCTGCCCCCGGTTGGGCATCTTCCAGGGCGTCCGATTCTTCTGCGGGGGCCTCGACGGTGGCGGAGAATTGCTCCTGCGCCGTTTCGGCTGCAAAGTCAGTGACGGAAGCGATCCGTTCCGAGCCGCGCATCGAATGCTCTGCGTCTTCTACCGCCACTGCATCATCGGGCTGCGATTCCGCACTGTTTTCGGAGAGAAGCAGCGCCAGTGCGTCATCTTCCTCTTCGTCGGCGCCTAAGCGCTGGCCGCGTCGTGATCGGAGGAGCTCAAGCAAGGAAACGGATTTCGGCTCTTCTTTTCCGGTGTCTTTCTTTTCCGTACCCTCTTGCTCGCCAACCTGTTCGGAGTGTTCGGAAGATTCTGCTACCGGGTCGAACTCGGGCCTCGGACTGGAGTGGGTTACTTCACTCTTACCTGTCTTACCTGATTTCGCCTCGAAGTCGAAAGGCTGGTCTGTTACCGCGCTGAGGCGTCGGGCGGGCACTGGTTTGTCCAGGGGCTCGATCTCGCTTAGCAGTTGCGCCCAGCGGTTCATGTTCTGCAGGGTCTTTCGCGCCGGGTTGAAAGTCCACTGGGCGGGCGGGGCCTCACCGATATTGCGGGCAGCGGGAGCTCGTGCATCGAACTCTGCCACTACCGTCCACAATCCGTCAGGGCGGCGCCAGGCGTCCCAGGTAAGTGAATCGAGGCCCACGCCAAGCGAGGTTAGTCGATGGGAGACCATTTCCTGGAGCATCGCCGGATCATCGCCGAAAGCCGATCGATATCCGTCGTGGCTGGGGACCGCATCGGAAACCGGCACTTCCTGAGCCTGCTGTGCGATATGCGCGCGCTCAGCCAGGACGGGGCCTTCGTACCTCCGGATATGCGCAACGGGCAGGCCAGAGGCCCCGGCGACTTCTTCTGCTGTTGAGCCGCTGCGGATCCGATTCTGGATATCGCGCGGGGACAGCCGTTCCGCGGGGTTCTGCGCATCATCCGGGGCAGGTTTTGTCGCAACCTGCACGCGGTGCTGAGGCCTGGACGTCGCTACCCGCAGAGCTTCATCGATACGCAGACGGAACACCGCCCCGCCAGGGCCGCTGAGCAGAAGGTGCCCGCCGTCCTCCTGGACGCCTACCAACCGCAGATCTTGCATGCCTTCTCCGTCACCTGCTCTGTCGACTCCGTGTGCTGGACAGGCTCTCGGCCTTGCCTTCCTGCCAGTTCAGCTGCCAGCCGTCTCACGGTTACTCTGCCACTGTTCAGGGGGAATTCCTATCACCCGCGCAGGCGTGGCGGATGTTGTATGGTTGCCTGATCTCGTAGCACCAGTGATCTCGTGCCGCGGGAAGGAATCAGAAAGGAGCACCGGCTTGAAGCAGCAGTCAGATGCTGTGGCAAACCCTGGATCCAGCTAAGAATGCAGGGTACGAGTGTCCGCTGTGAGGATAATCATTGCTAAATATCCTTTTCTGACTGGCTTTTGGGAAGAATCTGAGGAAAAATCTCCCGGTGCCGGGCACAAAAATGATGATCAAGGCGTTGATCCAGTGTGGCTTGAGAATCTTGGGGCAATCTAGGCAAGAACTTGAGCAGGGACTCGGGCAAGCAAGACTGACCAGACGAATGGCCAAGCCGGCAGATCTGGCGGTGCTGCATCAAGCAGCATCGATGATGAGAAGCGGAGTGTGAGCGAAGAATTATGGCGACTGACTACGATGCGCCGCGGAAAACCGATGACGAACTCAGTGAAGACTCGATTGAGGAGTTGAAGTCTCGGCGAACCGATAAGCAGTCCGCGGCGGTTGATGAGGACGAGGCGGAGGCGGCGGATAGTTTCGAGCTGCCGGGTGCCGACCTCTCCGGCGAAGAACTGATGGTCCGGGTGCTGCCGGCGCAAGCTGATGAGTTCACCTGCGCTTCGTGCTTCCTGGTACGGCATCGTTCGCAGGTTGCTCTGGAGAAGAACGGCCTGAAGTACTGCAAGGACTGCGAAGGCTGATCCTGCAGAGCGTTCCGGCATAGCTACGGCATAAGTGTATGAGATTCCGGCTGGTGCAGCCGGACGCCTACGGGGCGGTCAGGGCAGCGACGAGCTGTTCTGGCCGTCTCGTTGAGGTTAACCAGTACGGTGTGGGATCGGCTGGATCCACGATCTCCAGCCGCACCACCGGGTCGATCCAGCCGCGGAGGCAAAGGAAAGCGAGGCCGTTGAGCCTCGGCCCTCGCTGGAGCCCAGCGGCATCGCCGCGGAAGCCTTCCACGGAACCGATGAATCTGCGCTCGATCGTCGCACGGCCTACGGTCAGAGTGTTCCGATACACCGCGATGCGCGGAGTGCTGAGGATGAGGAAGCCGGCTTGCAGGACGAAGAGCACTCCGGCTGCAATATACCCCGCCACGAGGTTGAGCGGGGCGAGGATGAAGATCCCCGCCGCGGATATGCCCGCGACGACGATCCAGATCCAGATAGCAGGCCAGAGCTTTTCGGTGTACAGCGGCGCTTCCATCGGATCAGCCGGTTGCGGGGCTTCCGTACTGGATGAATCTGGTGCCTCTACCGTGGGCTTCTCATTCTCGGGCATAAGGCTATTCTGCCAGCCATTAGAGTGGTAGCAGGTCGAGTCGGCATGGAGTGGCTCGGATGAGGTGGGATTAATGATGGAGGAGCACGTGAGAACAGGGCCCGGTGCCGAGAATCTACTTGCGGCAGGGAGCGCTACCCCAGCCAGTGTCCCGATTCAACTGCAGATGCTGGATCCCGATCTCGAGCCGCCCAGCTATGCGCACCCCGGAGACGCCGGTGCGGATCTGCGGGCCAGGGCAGATGTTGACCTTTCACCAGGGGAGCGGGTGCTCGTGCCCACCGGGGTTGCCATCGCTCTGCCGGAAGGCTATGTCGCCCTGCTCCATCCCCGTTCCGGGCTCGCCACCAAACACGGCCTGACTATCGTTAATGCTCCGGGGACCGTGGACGCCGGATACCGCGGCGAGATTGCTGTGACCTTGTTGAATACTGACAGCAGCAGCTCGATCAGCTTGCGCCGCGGAGATAGAATTGCGCAGATGGTGATCCAGCGGGTTGAGCTGGCTGAGTTCGTACCGGTATCCGAATTGCCGCAGTCAGTACGCGGCGCAGGCGGGTTCGGCTCGACCGGCGGGTTCGCTACTACCGAGACACAGTAGCTTTTTTTGATGTTTACTTCCTGATTTCGTTTCGATTCTCCGAGGAGTGACCCAGATGGCATTCGGACGCCGCAAGCGCCAGGCGACGAAAGATCATTCCGTCGCGCATTCAGAACGTCAGGAGCAGGATTCTCCTTCTGCTTATGAATCTGCGGGTCTCATTGACCTGAGCGCACTGCCCGATCCTGCGGATACCGCCTATGAGCGCAGCAGCCACGGCCCTTTCGATGTCGATGAAGTCAGCGCCGTAACGGCTTTCCTTGATTTAGGCGCGCTGCGGATAGCCCCGCATGAAAGACTGCAGCTCCGCTTGGAGATCGAGGAGAGTACCCAGCGGGTGATCGCCGTGACCCTGGACCTGGACGGTTCAAGCCTCCAGCTGCAGGCTTTTGCCGCTCCGCGTAGTGAAGGCCTCTGGTTGGAGATCCAGGAGCAAATCAGCCAGTCCGTCGCAGCGCAGGGCGGAAGCACTGAAGGTTTAGAGGGAACGTTCGGCACCGAGATCCTCGCGAAACTCCCGGCGCAGGCGATGGACGGCTCCGCCGGGTACCGGGTAGCGCGCTTCATCGGCGTAGACGGCCCACGCTGGTTCCTGCGCGGGGTGCTCGGCGGTCCCGCCGCAGTGGATCGTGAGGCTGCAGCGGAACTGGAGAGACTCTTCCGGTCAACTGTGGTGGTCCGTGATGACACTCCTATGCCGCCACGGGATCTGTTGCCACTGCGGCTGCCGAAGGACGCGGTAGCCGGCGGTGCGTCGGGCGAGGCGCCAGAATCAGAAGAGTCCGAGGAAAAGCAGAAACCGGGTTTCGAACCACCTCGCCGTGGTCCGGAGATTACTTAGATCGGCTGAATGAACGAGGCTATGACGAGACGCACTTCAGTATCACCGCAGCCCGCGGTGCTCTGCCGCTTCGATCAGCTACCGGCAAGAGGCCGAGTGCTGTGTCGCGGTTATGTGGAATCGATTACGTTCCAGCCCGTGAATGCCCCGCCGGAGTTCTCGGCGATTCTGAGCGAAGCGAGCGATGCGGATTCAGAGGCCCCTGCACACCGTGCGGGGAAGCTGCGGCTGCGTCTGGTGTGGCTGGGGCAGCGCGCCGTACCCGGAATCGCGACAGGCACCACCTTGCGCTTTCAAGGGATGCTTTTGCAACGGGACGGGCTGCCCACGGTTTTCAACCCCCGTTACGAGATCATCAGCCATACTGAGCCTCAGCGGCGTTCAGGGAACCGCCGATGAGCACGCCAGCAGGCCCGCCGCCTGGCGGTTCGGAAAATCAGCCCGAGCCGCGGGATCAGCGCGGTGCAGAGGGTAGTGCACAGCGCCCGAACTTCGCGGAACTCGCTGAAACATATGCCAGCCGTTCCGGTCTGAGCCGGAACGAGCAAGGGCATATCGACCTCAGAGCCGTGGTCGGTGGTTGGCGGGGCCTGATGGAGGCGATCCTGCCCGGGCTCGTCTTCCTAGTCAGCTTTATCACAGCCCAGAATCTGATTCTCTCCCTGGTCTTAGCGGTCAGCGTCGGCGTGATTTTCACGGTGCTACGCCTGATTCAGCGCGGTTCGCTCATGCAGTCGTTCTCGGGGCTGGCCGGGATCGTGATCTGCGCGCTTTTCTCCGGCAGCACTGGTAAGGCCCTGGACTTCTACATCCCGGGCTTCATCACCAACCTGGTATCGATCACGGTGCTGCTCCTGAGCATCGTGGTGCGCTGGCCGATCACCGGCATCCTCTTCGGATTCTTGCGCGGTGAGGAAGTCCGCTGGCGCAGCAATCCGCAACGGCTCAGGGCCTACACTTTGGCCGCCTGGATTATGGTGACTCTCTTCGTGTTGCGGCTCGTAGTGCAGTACCCGTTGTTCCTAGCGGGGAACCTGCCGGCCCTGGGGGCCACCCGACTGGCTATGGGGGTCCCGCTCTACGCTTTCGCGCTCTGGCTCGCCTGGATGGTCTCCCGCCCGGCAGCGGTCATCACGAGCGAGGAAGCTGCCAAGGAGAACCGGCAAGCAGCCGAGGAGCCCCGGGGCTAGGCGTTAGCTAGAGGCTGTCGTCTTCCTGGCCCAGCTGCTCGTTCTCAGCCGCCGCAGCAGCCTCGCGTTCGGTGCTGCTGGGCTCGTAGCCGCCGGAGAGCACCGCACGCAGCTCGTCCTCAGCGGCGATCGTGGTGATGAAGAAGAGCTCATCCCAGCTATCGATGACATCGTCGATGCTCGGCGTGATCGGCGCCTCGTCCCGCAGGATCGCCACCAGCGTGGTGTCCGCGGGCCAGGCGATGGAGCCGACTCGTGAGCCCACGATTTCCGAATCCTCCGGAACCGTGAACTCGACGAGTGAAGAAACACCCGTCTGCAAGGTCAGCAACCGCACCAGATCGCCGATCTCCACGGCTTCCTCGACCAGTGCGGTCATGAGCCGCGGCGTGTTCACCGCGACATCGACGCCCCAGGAGTCATCGAACATCCAGCCGTTCTTGGGGTTGTTCACCCGGCCCACGGTCCGGCCCACCCCGAACTCGGTCTTCGCCAGCAGGGAGACCACCAGATTCACCTTGTCATCACCGGTCGCGGAGACCACGACCTCGGCCTCATCGAGTTGGGCCTCGCGTAGCGTGGAGATCTCACAGGCATCACCGACGAGCCAGCGCGCCCCGCGGAGCCCGCTGCGCCCGATGACCTCAGGTTTGGGGTCGATGAGCAGCACCTCGTGCCCATGTGCGAGCAGCTCCCGGGCGATGGAGGAGCCGACGCTGCCGGCTCCGGCGATGACGACCTTCACGATGCCTCCTCGGCTTTCGGTGCGCTGGTGAGTATTTTCTCGATCTCGGCCTTACGCGCCAGCTCGAGCATCACATGGAGGGTATCGCCCTGCTGATAGCTGGTCTCCTCGCCCGGCAGGATCCCTTCGCCGAAGCGAGTCAGGAAAGCCACCCGGGATCCACTGGTCTGCTCGATGGCTCTCAGCGAACTACCGATCCAGCCCTGATGCAAAGGCACCTCGGCGAGGATCAGCCGGCCCGAAGGCTCTCGGTAATCACCGGCGATGGACTGTTCCGGAAGGATTCTGCGCAGGACCTGGTCGGCGCTCCAGCGCACCGCGGCCACCGTGGGAATGCCGAGGCGCTGATAGATCTCGGCCCGGCCCGGATCATAGATCCGGGCCACGACATGCTCTACGTGGAAAGTCTCCCTGGCCACACGCGTGGCCAGGACATTCGAGTTATCTCCGCTGGAGACGGCGGCAAAAGCATAAGCCTCTTCGACACCCGCCTGACGCAGGGTCTCCCGGTCGAAACCGACACCGGTGATTTTGCGGCCGGCGAAGCCACGATGCAGCCTGCGGAAGGCCCGCTCATCCTGGTCGATCACCGCTACGGAGTGCCCCGAATCCTCAAGTGCTTGAGCCAGAGTCGCGCCGACTCGGCCGCAACCCATAATCACATAGTGCGCCACAGGGAGCTCCTCCTGAACGAAAGACCGGATGGACGATGTCGGTGCTCATTCTAGCTGGGGATACAGTAGGGAGGTGCTGACGTTTTTCAACGCCCTGAAACGCGTTGTCGTAGGGAAGCCGTTCCGCAACGACCGGATGGCTCAGACCTTGCTCCCCAAGCGCACCGCCTTGCCGGTCTTCGCTTCTGACGCGCTCTCTTCGGTGGCCTACGCACCGGACGAGATCCTGCTGACCCTGGCTCTCGCCGGGGCCACCGCGGTCACCATCTCGCCTTGGGTCGGCCTGGCCGTGATGATCGTCATGGCGACGGTGATCGCCTCCTACCGGCAGAACGTGCACGCTTACCCTTCAGGCGGTGGCGACTACGAGATCGCCAATGTGAACCTCGGGAAGGGTGCGGGGCTCACTGTGGCCTCGGCTCTGCTCGTGGATTATGTGCTGACCGTCTCGGTGTCGATCTCCGCCGCAGCCAATTACCTCGCCACCGCGGTCCCGGTGCTGCACGGCAGTCAGATGTGGATCGCGCTGACCGGCGTTGCGGTCCTCGCCCTCGTCAATCTCCGGGGCGTCCGCGAAGCCGGCAGTTTCTTCGCGATCCCCACCTATATCTTCATGATCTGCATTCTGTGCATGAGCGCCGTGGGCCTGGTTCAGGCGGTGACCGGAACGCTCGGTCAAGCACCGAGCGCGCAGTTCGAGATCGTCCCGGTACCCGCCTACGAGCAGGGCCTCGTCGGCCTCGCCGGGGCCTTCCTGCTGCTGCGGGCTTTCTCCTCCGGCGCCGCAGCCCTGACCGGAGTCGAGGCGATCAGCAACGGTGTGCCGACGTTCCGCAAGCCCAAATCGAAGAATGCGGCGAGCACTCTGTTCCTGCTGGGCGTCGTTGCGATCTCCATGCTCGGCGGGATCATGTTCCTGGCCAATGCCACGGGTGTCCGCATCGTTCAGGATCCCGCGACTGAACTCCTGATCAACGGTCAGCCGCCGCCGGCCGACTACATCCAGAACCCGGCGATCTCGCAGATCGCCGCGACGATCTTCGGGCTGGCATCCATTCCCTTCTTCCTGATCGTGGCGGCCACGGGCACGATCCTGGTCTTCGCCTCGAACACCGCGTTCAACGGGTTCCCGGTGCTCGCCTCGATCCTGGCGCAGGACGGTTACCTGCCGCGCCAGCTGCGCACCCGGGGCGACCGCCTGACCTTCAGTAATGGCGTGCTCGCACTCGCGGTGGCCTCGATCGTGCTCATCGCGTCCTTCAACGCGGACGTCACGAAACTGATCCAGCTCTACATCGTGGGTGTCTTCATCTCCTTCACGGCGAGCCAGCTGGGTATGATCCGGCACTGGGGCCGGGAGCTCAAGCTCGTCAAGGATCGCGCGCGGAAGCGGCGCATCCTCAAATCCCGCACCATCAACACCGTGGGGTTCTGTATGACGCTATCGGTGCTGCTGATCGTGCTGATCACCAAATTCGAGCAAGGCGCCTGGATCGCTCTGCTCGCGATGCTGGTGCTTTTCATGATCATGTGGAGCATCCACGTGCACTATCGGAATGTGGCCCGGGAGCTTGCGGTCAGCGAGGACACCTCTGCGGCCCGGGCGCTGCCCACGAGGGTGCACGCGGTGCTGCTGGTATCGCATGTCCGCAAGCCGATGTTGCGGGCACTCGCCTATGCCCGCGCATCCCGGCCCTCTCAGCTCGATGCCATCATGGTCGATATCGATGCGGAGGAGACCGCGACCACCGTGGCGGACTGGGAGCGGCTGCAGATCACGGTTCCGCTGACGGTGCTCGCCAGCCCCTACCGGGAGACGATCCGCCCCATCATGGAATACGTCAAGAACATTCGCCGGGAGTCGCCGCGGGATCTTGTGGTGGTCTACATCCCGGAGTACGTGGTGGGCAAATGGTGGGAGCAGCTGGTGCACAACCAGACCGCGTTGCGGATCAAGACCAGGCTGCACTTCGAACCGGGAGTCATGGTTGCCTCGGTGCCCTGGCAGCTCAAATCCTCTGCGGGAGCGCGCCGTTTCCAGGAGCTGGAATGAACGGCGCCGCCGTCGGAGGCGAGCCGGCCGCGTCGGTGCCGGATCGGATCGAGCTGACCGTCGGCCCAGTAGCCCATGGCGGGCATTGCGTGGCACGTTATGAAGGCCGAGTGGTCTTCGTCCGGCATGCTCTGCCGGGGGAGCGGGTTCTGGCGGCTGTGACCGAGGCCGACCCCGGGGCCGCCTTCTGGCGTGCCGATGCGGCGACGATTCTGGAGAGCTCACCGCATCGGGTACCGCATTTCTGGCCCGCGGCCGATGCCCAGCTGGCTTACGCCGCCGGCGGTGTGCCGGTGGGTGGTGCTGAATTCGGCCATATCGCGCTGCTGGAACAGCACCGGCTCAAAGCGCAGGTGCTTGCCGAGCAGCTGCGCAGATTGGCCGGCCAGGAATGGGATATTCCGGTTGAAGATGTCCCGGTTGCAGGTGCGTCGGTTGAACCAGTGCCGGATCCCGGGCCGACCGATGGCCTCGGCTGGCGCACCAGAGCCGGATTCACGGTGAGCCCGGCGGGTCGCCTGGGGATGTATGCGCATCGCTCGGAGCGGATCCTGCCGGTTGACGATATGCCGCTGGCGGTTCCGGCGATCCGGGAGCTGGCCAGAGATCTGCACGGCCTCGATCTGCATGGCGTGCAGCGTATCGATCTCACGGCCCCCGGAGGGGAGGCCGGCGGCGAGGCCTTCGTGCTGCTCGCCGGGGAGCGCTCCGCCGCAGCCCGGGTGGCAGCGGAACTGCCGGATGGTACTTCTGCTGCGCATAAATCGGCGAGCCGCGGGATGCACCGGCTGCGCGGACGGAGCTGGGTTTCCGAAAACGTTGGCGGACGTTATTTCCGGGTCAGCGGAGAGGGGTTCTGGCAGATTCATCGCTCCGCACCGGAACTGCTCAGCGAAGCCGTGCGATCGATGCTTACTGACGGCTTGGGAGCCGGTCAGCGCGCCGCGGATCTGTATGCGGGTGCGGGCCTGTTCACTGCCTTGCTCGCTGATCTTGTGGGCCCTGCAGGGCGAGTGCTCTCGATCGAAGGCTCACCGGTGACCAGCAAGGATGCGCGGGGCAATTTCCGCGCTGAAACGCAGGTGATGGTCCGCCCCGGGCGGGTCGACCGGGTGCTGCGCAGCGCTGTCAGCGAGCTCGGCGGCCGTCTGGACGCCGTGATCTTGGATCCGCCACGAGCGGGTGCGGGCCGCGCCGTGGTCCGCCAAATCGCCTCCAGCAAGCCCGGAAGGGTGGTCTATGTCTCCTGTGACCCGGCCTCCTTCGCCCGGGATGTGAAGTACTTCGCTGAGGCTGGTTGGCAGCTGAAGCAGTTGCGGGCCTTCGATCTCTACCCGCACACCCATCATCTGGAGACCGTCGCCCTGCTGGTGCCGGGCGACTGAACCGAGGATGTGTCACCGATCGCCTCTCAGGATGAATCCATGGATCGCGTGCAGCGCGCGTATGCTGCGCGGGCTGAGGAATATGTCGAGAAGCTCGGTGCCGTGACGGCGATGCATCCGGCCGATATCTCGCTGATATCGACTTGGGCGGCACAGTTGCACGGTCCGGTGCTTGACGTCGGCTGCGGGCCGGGACACTGGACGGCTTTCCTGCATCGTGCGCTGCGCCGTCCACTGGAGGAGCAGCATGGCAGCGGTGTTGCAGAGAACATTTCAGAGACCGCTGCGGGGCAGCCGGTGACTCAGGTGTGCGGAGTCGATATCGTCCCGGAGTTCCTGGCTCATTCCCGCGCGCAATACCCCGAGGTCGGTTTCCGCTTGGCCTCGGCGCAGCAGCTGGGCGTTCCTAGCGGATCCTTAGGTGGAATCCTGGCATGGTACGCACTGATCCATACTCCGCCACCGCAGCTCTATCTCGTGTTCGCCGAATTCGCGCGTGCATTACGGCCAGGAGGTTTGCTTCTCCTGGGTTATTTCGACGGGGAACAAACAGAGTCTTTCCAACACGCCGTCATCACCGCATATCGGTGGTCGATGCCCGAGCTTCACGAAGAGCTCACCGCTTCCGGTCTCGAGCTGTGTCAGACCAGCATCAGGAAAGACCCGGGCCAGCGTTCGCACGGTGCGATGATCGCCCGGCGGGGCTCGGCCGTAGCCTCACCACTCTAGGTCTGAGTTCCCCCACCAGAAGTTCATCCCGGGGGATGACAGCAACACCCGAGAGCTTGTCTAAAGTAGTGATCATCATGACCAATTCACTGAGCCATGCTGAGGCGAAGAATCAAGCCCAGCTCGCCGAGATCACCGCAGCCAAAACCCGTCTTACTCCGTTGGCAGATGCCGATCTCATTGATCACGGCCTCGATGCCCAACAGGTGGTTGAACGCCATGCCGCTGGCTTGGGCAATAAAATCCCCAACGATTCCAGCCGTACCCTCGGGCAGATCCTGCGGGCCAACCTGTTGACCCTCTTCAATATTGTGCTGGGCATCTGCCTGGTCGTGGTGCTCATCGTGGGTAGCTGGCGGGATGCGCTCTTCGGTTTCATCGTGATCGCGAATGTAGCCATCGGCGTCATCCAGGAGTACCGGGCGAAACGCACTCTGGACCGGCTCGCGGTACTTAACGCGCCGCGGGCTCGAGCAGTCCGTGCCGGGGAGATCAGCGAGATCCCGGTGGCCGAAGTGGTCTACGACGACGTCCTGGTGCTGCGCACCGGGGACCAGGTCCCGGCGGACGCTGTGGTGCTCAGCGTCGATGGTCTGGAAATCGACGAGTCTCTGCTGACGGGAGAATCGGATCCGATCGCCAAGGATCCCGGAGCCGAAGTGCTCTCCGGTTCTGCGGTCGTGGCCGGATCGGCCCGGGTGCGGGTCAATCGGGTCGGCGTCGAGTCTTTCGCCGCGAAACTCACCGCTGAAGCCAAGCGGTTCTCGCTGGTCAATTCTGAGATCCGCAATTCGCTCAACAAGATCGTGGTGTACATCACCTGGGCGCTGATCCCGATCATCCTCCTGGTGATGAACAGCCAGATGCAGGCCAAAGGAGGCTGGGGCAACGCCCTGCAGAACGGCCTCTGGAAAGAGGCCGTGGTCTCCGCGATAGCGGCCATCGTCGCGATGATCCCTGAGGGGCTGGTGCTGCTGACCAGCATCTCCTTCGGCCTGGCTGCAGTCTCGCTGGCGCGGCGCCAGGTACTGGTCCAGGAGCTTCCCGCAGTTGAGGGCCTGGCCCGGGTCGATATGGTCTGCCTGGACAAAACCGGCACGCTCACTGAGGGCGAAATCATCTTCGATACGGAGCGTCCGCTCGCCGAGCGCGAAGGCTGGCGCCGGGTGTTGGCCTGGATCGGCGCGGATGAGAACGCCAACGCTACGGCGGCATGCTTGGCCTCCGCCTATCAGGAGGGGGTCCCCGCCGAGCCCGTCGCTTCCATACCGTTCAACAGCGCCCGGAAATGGAGTGCGGTATCGTTTGGCTCGATCGCCCCGGGGAGCTGGGTTCTTGGTGCCCCGGAGATGGTGCTCGATGAAACCGGCCCGGGTCACACGGCGGCTCTGACCGAGGGGAGCGAACTCGCTGAACGCGGCTTGCGCGTCCTGGTGCTGGCGCATACCGAGAATTCGCTCGCCGGAGCCGAGGGAACGGAAACTCTTCCGGCTCGACTGGTTCCGGTGGCGCTGTTGACTTTCCGTGAGAAAGTACGGCCGGATGCGGTGGAGACCCTGGCCTACTTCCGGGAGCAGGGCGTGAGCCTGCGAGTGATCTCCGGAGATAACCCCAGAACCGTTGCCGCAGTAGCGCGCGAGGTCGGTTTCGAAGATGTGAGCCAGGGCTATGATGCCCGCCAGCTGCCCGAAGATATCGATGCGCTGGGGGAGGTGCTGGAACGCGAGCAGGTCTTCGGGCGGGTCACTCCGGAGCAGAAGAAATCCATGGTCCTGGCTCTGCAGAAACGCGGACATGTCGTTGCGATGACCGGTGACGGGGTCAACGATGCGCTCGCGCTGAAGAATGCCGATATTGGCATCGCGATGGGTTCCGGCGCCGCTGCCACGAAAGCGGTTTCCCGATTGGTACTGCTGGACGGCCAGTTCTCCCGGATGCCCGGGGTCGTCGCCGAGGGGCGCAGGGTCATCGCCAATGTGGAGCGCGTTGCCAATCTTTTCCTGACTAAAACGGCCCAGGCGATTACGATCTCCCTGGTGATCGGCATCCTGCTCTGGCAGTACCCGTTCCTGCCGCGGCAGCTTTCGATCACGAGTGCTCTGACTATCGGCATTCCGGCGTTCTTCCTGGCACTGCTGCCCAATAAACGGCGTTACCAGCCGGGTTTCCTGCGCAGGGTGCTGTGGTTCTCTATTCCGGCCGGCATGATCATCTCGGCCTGCATCATGGGCGTTTACAGCTATGCCAGATACTCTTTGGCTCCGGAACTGAGCGCGGAGGTTCAGCTGGACACCGCGAGAACCGCGAGCACGCTGGCGATCCTGCTGCTCTCGCTCTGGGTGCTGTCGGTTCTGGCCAGGCCCTTCGACCGCTGGCGGCTGCTGATCGTCGGCTCCATGCTGCTGCTGACCATCCTGGTCTTCCTCGCGCCCTTCGCCCGGAGGTTCTTCGCCCTGGAGGTGCCGGGTGGCCAGCTGCTAGCGGTAACTCTGGGCATCGTCGCCCTGGGTGGTATCGCGATAGAGATCCTTTACCGGATACTGAAGCGCCGGGGTGCTGTCTCGGAACGGGAATGAACCGGCCCCGGATTCGTTAATAAATACCGGAGAGGTCGCTTTTTAGGTTTGCCTAACTGGCAACTGGGGACTCGCGAGACAAAGATAAAAGCTGAGGCGAGAGGAGTCCCGTAGTGAGTACTGTGGACAGCTTCGGATCCAAAGGCGTGTTGCAAGTCGCCGGGACCGATTATGAGATTTTCCGGATCAACGAGATAGAGGGCGCGCAGGACCTCCCGTTCAGCCTGAAAGTGCTGCTGGAGAACCTGCTGCGCACCGAAGATGGCGCCAACATCACGGCGGACCATATCAGGGCTTTGGCCAACTGGGATCAGAACGCCCAGCCGGACACCGAGATCCAGTTCACGCCGGCTCGCGTGATCATGCAGGATTTCACCGGCGTGCCCTGTGTCGTCGATCTGGCGACGATGCGCGAAGCAGTCGCGGAACTCGGCGGCGACCCCACTCGGGTCAATCCTCTAGCGCCGGCGGAACTCGTCATTGATCACTCAGTCCAGATCGATGTCTTCGGCAATGCCGATGCGGTCGAGCGCAATATGGAGATCGAATACCAGCGCAATGGCGAGCGGTATCAGTTCCTGCGCTGGGGCCAGACGGCTTTCGATGATTTCAAGGTCGTGCCTCCGGGAACCGGCATCGTGCACCAGGTGAATATCGAATACCTGGCCCGCGTGGTGATGACCAGAGATGCAGACGGAACCCTCCGGGCCTACCCGGACACCTGCGTCGGCACCGACTCGCACACCACGATGGTCAATGGCCTCGGCGTGCTGGGCTGGGGCGTCGGCGGCATCGAAGCCGAAGCCGCGATGCTCGGCCAGCCGGTATCCATGCTGATCCCGAGGGTCGTCGGTTTCAAGCTCACCGGCTCGATCCCGGCAGGGGCCACGGCGACCGACGTCGTGCTGACCATCACCGAGAAGCTGCGTCAGCACGGAGTCGTGGGCAAATTCGTCGAATTCTACGGCGAAGGCGTTGCCGCAGTTCCGCTCGCGAATCGGGCCACCATCGGCAACATGAGCCCGGAATTCGGCTCCACTGCGGCAATGTTCCCGATCGATGACGTGACCCTGGACTACCTGCGGCTCACCGGCCGCAGCGAAGACAGCATCGCGCTCGTCGAGTCCTACGCTAAGGAGCAGGGCCTCTGGCACGATTCCGCCAATGAGCCCCGGTTCTCCGAGTACCTCGAACTCGACCTCTCCACCGTGGTGCCCTCCATCGCGGGGCCGAAGCGCCCGCAGGACCGGATCGAGCTCACCGACGCCAAAGAGCAGTTCCGCAAGGACCTGCACAATTATGTCCGGCAGGGCGAGAGCGTTCCGGCCGCGGGCAGCATCGATGAGGCGCTGGAGGAGAGCTTCCCGGCGTCCGACGCACCGGCCTTCAGCGCGGACAGCCAAGCGCACGATGCTGAGGAGCCCCGGCTCGCCAACCCCAAGGAATCCGCTGCGAGCGGCGCCTTCGGCCGGCACTCCGACCCGGTGAAGGTCACTATGGCTGATGACCGGGAGTTCGAACTGGATCACGGAGCGGTATCGATCGCGTCGATCACCTCCTGCACCAACACCTCGAACCCCTCCGTGATGCTCGCGGCAGCGGTTCTCGCCCGTAATGCGGTCAACCATGGTCTCGAATCCAAGCCCTGGGTCAAGACGTCGGTCGCCCCGGGCTCCAAGGTCGTCACCGACTACTACGAGAAGTCGGGGCTGATCCCGTACCTGGAGAAGCTCGGCTTCTTCACCGTCGGCTACGGCTGCACCACCTGCATCGGCAACTCCGGCCCCTTGGAGACAGAGATCTCCGAGGCTGTGCAGGAAAAAGATCTCGCGGTCACCGCGGTGCTCTCCGGCAACCGGAACTTCGAGGGCCGGATCAACCCGGACGTCAAGATGAACTACCTGGCCTCGCCGCCCCTGGTCATCGCCTACGCCCTGGCCGGGACCATGGACTTCGACTTCGACACCCAACCGCTGGGCACCGACGCCGAGGGCCAGGAGGTCTTCCTGCGGGATATCTGGCCTTCGCCCACCGAGGTTCAGGAAGTCATCGACGCCTCCATCGATGAGGAGATGTTCGTCTCTTCCTACGCTTCAGTGTTCGACGGCGATGAGCGCTGGCGTTCCCTGCCGACTCCGGAGGGGAACACCTTCGCCTGGGACGCCGAGTCGACGTACGTGCGCAAACCACCGTATTTCGAGGGCATGCAGGCCCAGCCGGATGCGGTGACGGATATCGTCGGTGCCCGTGTGCTGGCCAAACTGGGGGATTCGGTGACCACGGACCACATCTCCCCGGCGGGCTCTTTCAAATCGGATAGCCCCGCGGGTCGCTACTTGCTTGAGAACGGCGTGGACCCCAAAGACTTCAACTCTTACGGTTCCCGGCGCGGTAACCACGAGGTCATGATCCGCGGCACCTTCGCCAATATCCGCCTGCGCAATCAGCTCCTCGCCGAGGCCAATAACGGCGACGGTGTTGAAGGCGGGTTCACCCGGGACTTCACTCAGCCGGACGGCCCGCAGTCCACGATCTACGACGCCGCGATGAACTACCAGGCCGAAGGCACCCCCTTGGTGGTCCTGGCCGGTAAGGAATACGGCTCCGGCTCCTCCCGCGACTGGGCGGCCAAGGGCACGGCCCTGTTGGGCGTCCGGGCGGTTATCGCGGAGAGCTACGAGCGCATCCACCGCTCCAATCTGATCGGTATGGGCGTGCTGCCGCTGCAGTACCCGGAAGGGGAGAGCGCGGCGACGCTCGGCCTGGACGGCACCGAGACCTTCAGCATCAGCGGGGTCACCGAGCTCAACGAGGGCCGTACCCCGAAGACCGTCAAGGTCACCACGGTCGGTGCCGACGGGGCCGAGAAGAGCTTCGACGCCGTGGTGCGCATCGATACGCCGGGTGAAGCCGATTACTACCGTAACGGCGGCATCCTGCAGTACGTGCTGCGTCAGATCAGCGCGGCCTAGAGGCGCTGAAAGCATTCGGGGCACCTGTTCCTCTCCAGGAGAGGAACAGGCGCCCCTTTGCATGATTGCACTCGAGCGGAGTGTGCGCGGCGCCTGGTAAATCCTCCTCTGGGTGGATAGGGGCTATCCCCAGGTCTGAAGTGCCGGGTGAATGACAACGGTAATTTCCAAAACATGAATGCATCAGAGGCCGTTCCTGAGCCTAGAAACCCGGAACCGCAGGACTCTTCACAGAAAAAGCACGAACAGAAGAAGCAGAGCAGAAGGTATCCACAACTGGATGTGCTGCGCGGGTTTGCGCTCAGCGGCATCGTCCTCATCAATGCGCCTGCGATTCTCCAGGTTTCTCTGCCCGAACCCGAAGACAGTTTTTCCTTCTTTCCGAGCTGGTCGGGAATCTGGTGCAGGGCAAATTCTTCTCGACCTTCGGACTCGTCTTCGGACTGAGCTTCGCTTATTATCTGACCAGCGCCAAGCTGGCCGGGCGGCCGGTCATCTGGGGCACACTGCGGCGGTTGGCTGCGCTGGGAATCTTCGGCACGATCCACGCTCTTTTCTACTCGGCGGATGTTCTGCGCGCTCATGCCATGCTGGGCGTGATACTCCTGGCGCTGAGTTTCCTACCGCAGTGGGCATCGCGTGTAGCAGGTGCGCTGGGCATCGTCCTCGCCGCTCCCGTGAGTCCGGCGATGGGTTTAGCGCTCGTGGGTTATTGGTTCGCGAGCTCGGGAAGATTCGCTCGCTGGAGCACGGATGTGGCAGTACTGGTGAAATTGGCGGTTCCAGCTCTTTTCGTCTTCGTCGGTGCAGAGATCTGGGGACAGCTGCAGCCGGATGAAGTGATGACCAGCAAGATGTTTTCGAGTGTTGCGGGTCCGATTCTCTACAGTACGGTGATCCTGATTCTTTGGAATTACTTCCCTCGAGTCTTGCAGATGCTGTATCAGCCGCTGGGGAAACTGACCTTGACGCACTACCTTGGTGCGACTTTCCTGATCACCGCGACTGCCGCTGTCTTCGGCTTCCCGCAGGGGGAGGGTTCGTGGATCATGGCCATATTGCTAGGCGTGGGCATCGTTGTCTTCCAGTGGATTTTCTCGCTGATCTGGTTGCGTTTCTTCACTCAGGGACCGTTGGAGTGGATCTGGCGCTCGGTGACTTGGCTGAGCATGCCTCCGATCCTGCGTTCCAGCACTCGGGAAAGCCGCTGAGGCCGAGTCCGGCGGAAACCTATCAAAGAACGATTCCGCAGCGAATAACAGAATACAGAGAACATGCTGCCCTTCCGGCACAGCCAGCGCAGGCCTTATCGCTAGGATAGATTGGTTATACACTCGGTGGGAGGCCATAGGAGAGCTGTTGTCCGCAGGCCAGGAGAACGGGAGGAGATGAGGACAGGATGGGGCTTCTTGAAACCATCAGGCATCCAGCAGATCTGACCAAACTCAATGAGAAGCAGCTGGCTCAACTGGCTCAGGAGATCAGGCAGTTCCTCATTGCCAATGTCTCGCGGACCGGGGGTCATCTGGGCCCCAACCTCGGGGTCGTGGAACTCACGCTCGCGGTACACCGGATGTTCGACTCCCCCCGCGATTCCATGATCTTCGACACCGGGCATCAGTCCTATGTGCACAAGCTCATCACCGGACGGCAGGATTTCTCCACACTGCGCCAGCAAGGCGGCCTCTCCGGCTACCCGGACCGCCAAGAGTCCGTGCACGACATCGTGGAGTCCTCGCACGCATCCGCGTCCCTGTCCTGGGCCGATGGCATCTCCCGGGCGCATCAGCTCACGGGGGAGACCGATCGCTATGTGGTCGCGGTGGTCGGTGATGGTGCGCTCACGGGCGGAATGGCCTGGGAGGCCATCAACAACATCGCCGCGGATAAAACCCGCAGGGTGGTGATCGTGGTCAACGACAACGGCCGCTCCTATGCGCCGACCGTCGGCGGCCTGGCAGAGCAGCTGCGCTCCATGCGCCCGGCCCTCGACTCGATGCGCACCCATCAGGCGTACGAGGAAACGCTGGACTGGACGAAAACCCGGCTGCAGCGCGGCGGCCCCCTTGGCCGCTTCGTGTACCGCTCCTTACACGCGACTAAAAAAGGCGTCAAGGATTGGTGGGCGCCGCAAGGGCTTTTCGAAGACCTCGGCATGAAGTACATCGGCCCCATAGATGGCCATGATCAGGACGCTCTGGAAACAGCGCTGCAGGCCGCCAAGAACTTCGACGGTCCCGTGATCGTGCACGCGATCACGGAGAAAGGCCGCGGTTATGCACCGGCCCGTGCCGATGACGCCGATCAATTCCATGCGGTAGGGGTGATCAACCCGGAAACAGGCCTTCCGCTCGAAGCTCCAGACACGCTCTCCTGGACCTCGGTCTTCGCCGAAGAAATCGCTGAGATCGCCGATGAGAAACCGGAAATCGTCGGTGTCACCGGGGCCATGCTGATCCCGGTGGGCCTGGACCGGATGGCTGCCCGCCACCCGGGCCGGGTCGTGGATGTCGGCATCGCCGAGCAACACGCCCTGACCATGGCTGCAGGTATGGCGTACGGCGGCTTGCACCCGGTGGTAGCGCTCTACGCGACCTTCCTCAACCGGGCTTTCGACCAGCTGCTCATGGATGTCGCCCTGCACCGGGCGGGCGTGACCGTGGTCCTGGACCGGGCCGGGGTCACCGGGCCGGATGGCCCCAGCCACCACGGAATGTGGGACTTATCGATCCTCCAAGTGGTTCCCGGTCTGCATCTTGCGGCCCCCCGTGATGCTACCAGGCTCCGTGAAGAGCTGCGCGAAGCGGTGGAAATCGATGACGCCCCCACGGTGATCCGTTACTCCAAAGGCAACGTCGGAGCCGATGTAACAGCGCTGGAGCGGCTTGACGACGGCGTCGATGTGCTGGCCCGCCGTCCGGCTGATGCATCAGCCGACAGCGCCTTCCGGGACGGGCACGATGTGCTGATCGTCTCTGTGGGCGCCATGAGCGAGCTGTCCTTGCAGGTCAGCGAACTGCTCGGAGCCCAGGGGATCTCCTCGACCGTAGTGGACCCGCGCTGGGTGCTTCCGGTGCCCGGTTCGATCATTCGCCTAGCCGCTCAGCATCGGATCGTCATCGTGATCGAGGACGGCGTCCGGGCCGGCGGCGTCGGCTCCCGGGTCCGTCAGGAGATGCGAGCCGCCGGGGTGGATACCGCGCTGAACGAAGTAGGATTGCCGGTCGAGTTCCTGGCACACGGCAGCCGCTCCCAGGTTTTCGAACGGGTGGGGCTGACCAGCCGCAAAGTGGCTCAGGAGGTCGTCGCGCAGGTTCTCGGGGCTAAGGTGCCCTTCGCCCGACCCCTGGCGGAGGAGAGCATCGCCGATCCGAGTCAGATCAACGGGACCGGTCCGCTGCCACGGCTGTAACCACCCTGCTGGAGCTGTCGGGATCGGCATGGGAACCCTAGACTGGGGGTATGACTGAGTATCGCGCGCTAGGTAATTCCGGGCTCATCGTCTCCACGGTAGGTCTCGGTTGCAATAATCTAGGCCGGTCGGGAACGGCCACGGAATCCCAGGCGGGGACGGACGCCGTCATCCAGGCCGCACTCGATGCGGGCGTCACCTTCTTCGATGTCGCCGACAACTACGGGGCCGAACCTGGGCTCAGCGAAGAACGGCTCGGGAAGGCCCTTGGCGGGCGGCGGGGCGATGTGGTGATCGGCACCAAGTTCGGGATGGACGTGAAGGGCGCCAACGGGCCCGACTGGGGCGCACGCGGATCGCGCCGTTACATCATGCGTTCCGTTGAAGCTTCGCTGCGCAGACTCGGCACGGACTGGATCGACCTGTATCAGTACCACACCCCGGATGGCGTCACCCCGATCGAGGAGACCCTCTCCGCGCTCGATGACCTGGTGAGGCAGGGGAAAGTGCGGTGCCTGGGGCATTCCAACCAGTCGGGCTGGCAGATCGCAGAATCTGCCTATGAAGCACGGATCGGCGGATTCACCCCTTTTATCTCCGCGCAGAACCATTACAACCTGCTGGATCGCCGTGCGGAGCTGGAAGTCCTTCCGGCGGCAGAGCGCTTCGGCCTCGGCGTCTTACCCTATTTCCCTCTGGCCAATGGCCTGCTCACCGGAAAGTACCGCGATGGCAAAGCGCCGGAAGGCAGCCGTCTGACGCACTCCCGCAGCCACTTGCTGACCGAGACTGACTGGCAGCAGATGGCTGCTCTGGGCGATTTCGTCACCGAACGGGGGATCACCGAGCTGGATGTGGCTTTCTCCTGGCTGTTGGCTCAGCCCGCAGTGACGAGCGTCATCGCGGGGGCGACCCGGCCCGAGCAGATCACCGCTAACGCAGCGGCCGCCGCATGGAAGCCGAGCCCGGAAGATCTGGCCGCTCTAGACGAGATCTTCCCGGAACCGGACAAGATCGCACTCTTCTGAGCTGAACACTACGGGAGCAGGCGAACCGCTTTGTATTTAGCAGACTTTCTGTAGGCGAGTGCGTTCAACTGCTACCGCCTTGTGTCACTCGGTGGATGTAGAAAGATATGGTGACAGCTATCAGTGCTGAGCCAACGAGTAGGGTCGATCCCCATTGACCAAAAGCGCCGAAAGCATATCCAGTCAGGGGCTTAGATGCGGCACTACCACCTATCCCGCTTAACTTTTGCACACTGAGCACACGTCCAAGCCGTTCCGAGTCGACATGAACAGCGATGCGCGCAAATACTACGGCTCCTGCACTTGGTGCGAGCAGCACGGAGAGAGCGAGAGGGATAGCCATTGCGTAAGTGCCGGAAAGTACTGAAGCCATCGAAATTGTAACGGCAACGACGACAGAAGATGAGATAAGTACAGCATTGAAAGATAGCTTTCTCGTGATCCAAGGCACGAGCATGGCACCAATAATTCCAGCTCCGCCAAGGGCTCCAGATAATGACCCGATGATGACGGTAGGAGTCCCAGCCGCTTCGAGGCTAATAACAAGTAGGAAGATGGAGCCTGTGATGGCGACGTTCGAAAAGAACTGTAAGAGAGTTATGAGACGAAGCTGTTGATCTTTCGACACGTGAATGAAACCGGCAGCAAATGATCTAAAAAAGCTTTCGTCGGGTCTGCCCCGGGTTTGGTTGACAGTTGGGGTTTGGGGTGATCAGGCCGCTTTCGCGTCCGTGTAGATCGTCTCAAACTCTACGGGAGTGAGTTTGCCGAGGCCGCGTTGCCGGCGTCTTCGGTTGTACTTCGTTTCGATCCAGGAAACGATCGCGAGGCGGAGGTCAGCGCGAGTGTTCCAGCATCTCGTGTTGAGCACGTTCTTCTGAAGCAGGCTGAAGAAACT
>NZ_AQXM01000051.1 GCF_000376245.1 Acaricomes phytoseiuli DSM 14247
CGAGGAGCTTGATCCGCTTGTTCGCCTCCCGCAGCGCATCCGACTCATTCGCCGCACGGGCAGCCGGGGAAGGACTCGCGGACCCGCGGTCATCGATCACAAGCCACCGCTTCAGGCACGACGGCGAGACGCCGAAGTCCTTCGCGACCTGGGCAACGGAAGCACCCGAGTCCCTGTAGACCCTGAGCACATCCTCGCGGAACTCCTTGGGGAACGCTTTCGGCATAGTGCACATCCTTCCAGCGCCGACACATCGACGCAGATCAGATGTCACCTATCCGTGCAGCAGACCCCATTCATGTTGGCCTATGGCAGCGGGCAGGCTACTTGCCCGCGCAGTCGCCAGACGAGAGCCACGGCGGTCAGAGCTAAAGCAGCTACGGCCAGGAAGGGTTGCACCGGCGCGAACCAAGAGATCGCCCCGGAGGAGCCCAGCGCCAGCAGTGCGAGTTTATTGCAGACCGGACAGCCTACGGCGAACCAGGCCAGGAAACCACCGGCCAGGCCCATCCGGCTACTGCGCCGCTCTGCCGCTTCAGCGGCCTTGGCAACTTCAGTGACGCCGGCTTCTGCGGAACCTGTCTCAGCGCTAGTTTTAGCGCCATCGCTCAGTGGTGGTCGCAGATACGTCGCTACTAGCATTCCGGAGAGCACGGAGGTCAGCAGCCATACCGGGTAGTTCCACCACTCCGCAGCAATATCACGAGTGAAGAAAGGGCTCGAAATCAGCGCCGTGGCAACGCCGATAAACACAGCTACGACTATCGCAGCCACTGCCGCTGCCAGGATCTGCTTACTGGTCCAGAGTCGCAGCGCTTGGACCGCCAAGGCGATATTCGCCACTATCGCCGGGCGCGTACGACCTTCCGGGGTGCTCATGCGGTCTATTCTGGCATGACTGCTTTGCCCTGGAGACGGGTCCTAGCAACCATCTCAGAAGGAACAGGAAAATCTCAGTGACACATCAGGATGCGACCTTCGAGGCCGAATGGGAACCGCATGCACAGACCTTCATGTCCTGGCCGAATCGTGAGATCTGGGATGTGGATGTAAGGTACGTCCGGAAAGACATCGCCAGACTCGCTAAGACCATCAGTGATTTTGAGCCTGTGGTGATGCTAGCCGGCCCGGATCAGGTTGACGAAGCACAGCGACGCTGCGGCTCGGCCGTGCAGGTGCTGCCTCTTGAGGTGAATGATCTCTGGGCCCGAGACACCGTCCCGGTTTTCGTCCGAGATAACAGCACAGGGCAGCTACAAGGGGTCGACTTCGGCTTCAACGGCTGGGGGCGCAAGCAGCAGCATGACCACGATGCATTCGTCGCGCAGAAGCTCATTTCCGCTCTCGGAATCCAGCGGTCCCAGGCCTCTATTATCGGCGAAGGCGGCTCCTTGGAAACGGATGGCCAGGGAACGCTTATGGTCACCAAAAGTTCGCTGCTCAACAGCAACCGGAATCCTGGCCTCACCCTGGAGGAACTGGATTCCAGGCTCAAAGAAACCCTCGGCGTCACCACGGTGATCTGGTTCGATGGCGTCTACGGCGAGGACATCACCGATGCGCATGTGGACTCCCTGGCTCGTTTCGCAGCCCCCGGAGTGGTGCTACTCGATGTTCCAGGCTTGGGCGCACCCTACGATGTCTGGGCGGCATCATCGGCACAGGCCAAAGGGCTGCTGCATGCCAGCGCTGATGCCCGCGGCCAGTCCTTCGAGATCATTGAGTTGCCGCAGCCGGACTATCGACGGGTCCGTGGCAGCGAAGAGGACTTCCTGGCCTCCTACACGAACTTCTATATAGCCAACGGAGCTGTTTTCGTCCCCGAGTTCGGGGATAGAAAAGCCGATAAAAATGCCCGGTCGATCCTCCAGGAGCACTTCAGTGATAGGAAGATCGTGCCCTTGGGCATCGACGTCATCGCCTCGGGTGGCGGCGGAATTCACTGTGCCACCCGTGAGCTGCCTCGCTTAGCGGCGAACTCCTGACTCAGCCCGAGACCTTAGGGCTTTTGCTCATCCAGCTTTCGGTGAACTTCGCAAGCCCTGCTAGAAGCAGACAGCAGCCAACATAAATGGCTCCGCCAACGATCGCCGCCGGGATGATCGGGAACTCGAATTCGCCGGCTTTGCCCAGATTATTGATCTGGTACAGCAGCTCCTGGTAGGTGATGATGAAGCCGAGAGCGGTGTCCTTCAGCGCGACCACGAGCTGCGCGATGATCGCGGGCAGCATAGTGCGCACCGCCTGTGGAAGCAGGATCATGCCCATCACCTGGGTTTTCCGCAGCCCGATAGCATAGGCGGCTTCGCTCTGCCCCTTGGGCAGCGCAAGAATACCTGCCCGGAAGATCTCTGCGAGCACTGAGCCGTTATAGAGGATCAGACCGGTCACTACAGCGGTGAACGGGGTGATCCCTTGCACGCCGATCGAGGGGAGACCGTAGAACATCAGGGCCATCAGAATCAGCAAGGGGATCGCTCGGAAAAGTTCTGTGAACCAGCCCACCGGCCGGGAAATCCAGGGCCGGTCGGAAAGTCTGCCGACTGCTAGCAGCATGCCCAGCGCGATCGAGCCGACCGCTGCGAAAGCGAAGGCGCTCAGGGTAGCCCAGAGGCCTTTGAGTAGATTCTCCCAGACCACTGTGTAGCTGAAAATAGACCATTTCTTCGCGGAGAACTGGCCGGTTTCCGCGAAGCGGTAAACAACAAAGGCCAGCAGCCCCGCGATGACGAGGATGGTAATGATGCCTAGTAGGCGATTGCGCCGGAGGGCTTTAGGCCCTGGGGTGTCGAAGAGGACGGAACTCATCAGGAAGCCACCTTCCAGCGGGCTTCGAGCCTGTTCTGCACGAAGCTGAGAATAAAGACCAGAAGAACGAAGCCGAGCGCCACCCAGAGCAGACCTTGGAGGGCCGGATAGCCGCGTTCGGAGAGGTTGGACCTAATGGCGCCGGCTTCCAGCACGGAGAAGCCTGCGGCCACGGTGGTGTTTTTCAGCAGGGCGATGAAGACACTCATGAGCGGCGGCACCACGGCTCGGAATGCCTGCGGGAGGACGATCAGTCGCATGGTCTGCGCAAAGGGCAGGCCGATGGCCCGGGCGGCCTCGGCCTGCCCGATGGGCACGGTGTTGATTCCGGAGCGGATGGCTTCGGCAACATAGGTTGCCGTGTACAGGGAGAGTGCGATGATCGCCAGGGTGATGTAGCCCGGATTGGGGAACCCCAGCCGCGGATAGCCGAAGACGAAAAACAGGAAGACCAGGGTGAGCGGGGTATTCCGGATGATGTTGACGTAGAACGTGCCCAAGCTGCGCATCGGGGTCACCGGTGAGACCCGCAGCGCAGCGACGACAAGGCCCAGCAGAAGCGCGAAAACCGCGGAGAAGGCGAAGAGTATCAGGGTGTTCTTAAACCCCTCAATGAAGAGGTCAAGATTGTCGAGCAGTGTGTTCACAGCAGTGATCCGCTTCTGATCATGCGGTACCGAGCCCAGGGGGTACGTTGTCGTGGCCCCCGGGCCCGGCATCGCTAAGAAGTAATTGAGCGAGTTGTCTCAGTTATCGACAGCGGGCTGGGTGGCTTGAACATCGCTGCCGGCCTGGCCCAGGGTACTGTCATAGATCTTGGTCCAGATCTCCTGGCCGTTGGTCAGGGTCTGGTTGAGGTAATCCTTGAGAGCGGTCTCGCCCTTTTTGAGGCCGATTCCGTAGCGCTCAGTGGTGAAGGGCTCACCGACTACCTTCAGATTCTCCGAATCCTGTGCTGCATAGCCGAGCAGGATCGCCTGGTCCGTCGTCACGGCATCGACTGTTCCGTTCTTCAGCGCGTCGACGCACTTGGAGTAGACGTCGAATTCCTGGGGGATGGCCTGCTGGAAGTTCTCCCGGATGTTCTGGATGGGGGTAGAACCGGTGGCCGAGCATACCTTCTTACCCGCAAGATCCTGCTCGGAGTTGATGGAATTATCGTCTTTCCGGACGAGTAAGCCTTGGCCCGTCACGAAGTACGGCCCCGCGAAGTCGATCATCTGCTTGCGGTTATCCGTGATCGAATACGTGCCCACGTACATATCCACTTGGCCATTAGCGAGTGCCTGCTCCCGGTTGGAGGAGGCGATCGGCATGAACTGGATCTTGTCCTCGGAAACGCCCAGGCTCGCGGCCATCCAGCGGGCGATCTCGATGTCGAATCCGGAGTACTCGTTGGTGGTCAGAGATTTGTAACCCATTCCCGGTTGGTCTTCTTTGACCCCGATGGTGATGGTCCCTTCGGATGTGATCTTGTCGTAGGTCGGGCTGCCGTTCAGCGAGACGTTCTCCGCCACAGTGTAGGGCTTCTCGCCACTGGCCGCGTCCGAGCCACCCGGGGTACCCGAATTGCAGCCGGTCAGGGCCAGCGCCATGGTGACGACACCGGCACCGAGGAGGCTGGCTTTTTTGGTGAATTTCATGTCTGCCTTTCAATCATGCGAGTGATACGAGGTTCAGTGCGTATTGGTGAGCAGAAGCTCAGTGGGTCAGGATCTTGGACAGGAAATCCTTCGCCCGGTTACTACGCGGTGCGGTGAAGAAGGTCTCCGGCTCGGCGTCTTCGACGATCTGGCCGTCCGCCATGAAAACCACCCGATCCGCGGCTTTCCGGGCGAAGCCCATCTCGTGCGTCACCACGATCATGGTCATGCCCTCTTTGGCCAGGCCCACCATGACGTCCAGGACTTCGTTGATCATCTCCGGATCCAGTGCGGAGGTGGGTTCATCGAAGAGCATAACTTTGGGATTCATGGCGAGTGCTCTGGCGATCGCCACGCGCTGCTGCTGGCCGCCGGAGAGCTGCGCCGGCAGCTTAGCCGCCTGCTGGCCCACGCCGACGCGCTCCAGAAGAGCCATCGCTTCCTTCTCGGCTTGCGCCTTCGGTGTGCCTTTGACCTTGACCGGCCCCAGCGTGACGTTCTCCAGGATGGTCATATGCGCGAAGAGATTGAAGGACTGGAACACCATTCCCACCTCCGCACGCAGTGTGGCCAGTGCCTTGCCTTCCGCGGGCAGTGCTTTGCCGTCGATGCGGATATCGCCGTCGTCGATGGTTTCCAGCCGGTTGATGGTCCGGCATAGCGTTGACTTCCCCGAGCCGGAAGGCCCGATGACCACCACGACTTCGCCCTTGGCAACCCGCAGATTGATGTCCTGGAGCACGTGCAGAGCACCGTAGTGCTTATTGACCGCGTTGACCTCCACGAGGGGCGTAGCAGTGGCGGCGCCTGCTGCGGCGCCACTGCGGGCATCAGCCAGTGATACGTGCTCATTCGTCATGCGAAGACCCTACTCCAATGTTCGTGTCAGATTCATCACATGACAGCAGCCGATCTGCATCGACACAGAAACGTGATAGACCGTGACAAGTGTCTCTGTTTAAAGTAGTAGCATAGCCTGGGCTTATGAGTTCTCCTATCGGAGCGGACGCTGGTCCGCAGAAAATCCAGACGGAATCGGGTTTTTCCCGGGTCATGCCCGCCAAACGGCGAGGGTTAATCGGCGGGAACAAGCAGCAGGACAGGCCTGCTCCGACCGAAGACCAGTATCTGCTGGATCATCACTCATCAGGCGATTTCACGAGCACCGACCCCTGGCGGGTGCTGCGGATCCAATCCGAGTTCGTGGAAGGCTTCGGCGCACTCGCCGATATCGGCCCGGCGGTGAGCGTTTTCGGCTCCGCGCGCACTCGGCCTGGCAGCGCCTTCTACGAGACCGGTGTGAAAGTCGGCGAACTTCTTGCTGAGGCTGGACTCGCGGTGATTACCGGGGGAGGGCCCGGCTCGATGGAGGCCGCGAATAAAGGAGCGGTCTATGGCGACGGACTCTCCGTAGGCCTGGGTATCGAGCTGCCCTTCGAACAGGGCATGAACCAGTGGGTGGACCTAGGCGTCAACTTCCGCTACTTCTTCGCGCGGAAGACCATGTTCGTCAAGTACGCGCAGGGCTTCATCGTGCTGCCCGGCGGCCTGGGAACCCTGGATGAGCTTTTCGAGGCGATGGTCCTGGTGCAGACGCATAAAGTCACTAGCTTTCCGATCGTGCTGATCGGAAGCCAGTTCTGGGGCCCGATGGTCGACTGGCTCCGGGACACGCTCGTGGCCGAAGGGCTCGTGTCACCAGGCGATCTGGACATCATCTCCGTGGTGGAGACCGCCGAGGAAGCCGTGGCCGCTGTGGTCGGGGCGATCGCCGAATCAGAGGCGAAGAAGGCGCAAGCACACAAAGAACAGACTCAGAAGGAGCGCGCGCGCACTGCTGCCCACCGTGATGCTGATGCAGCGACGGGCGGGACATGAGCCTGAACTACCTGCTGGTCTTCGTTGCGCTGGTCCTGATTGGCGTTCTGGTGATTTTCTTGCTGGGCCTGCGCCGTCGGGAACGGCTGGCTGAGCAAGATCTGGCCGAACAAGAACTTCTACAAGAGCTCGGACAGGCACCCGGCGCAGAACTTCCGGCAGCGCAGGCGCCCTCTTCACGGCGCCGTGTCATGGATCATCCGTTCCTCGATGAGGAGCTGGCCCCGCCGTTGCCCAACCTTCCGCCGGTGCTGCTTCCCGAGCGGCCCGGGCCCAAAGACGTCGCCAAGGTGCGTTTCTCCCTGGGCCTGCGCGGGTACCGGATGGATCAGGTGGATCAGGTGCTCGATGCGCTCGCCACGGAGCTCGAGCTCCGTGGCGAGCGCATCGAGCAGCTCGAGGCTGAACTGGCGGCAAAAGCGGTTGATGCTCCGGGCACTCCGGGGGGCGCGATGCGAGGTCATGATGGCTGACGACGGAGCGTCCCTGGCCACTGGCCCGGATGGTCAGCCGCGCTGCGCGTGGCCCGGGTTGGTCGGCAGCGAGTTGTATCTGCGATATCACGATGAGGAATGGGGGCGCCCGGTGACGGGGGAAGCAGCTCTTTTTGAGCGACTCAGCCTCGAGGCTTTTCAGTCCGGGCTGAGCTGGCTGACGATTCTGCGGAAGCGCGATGCCTTCCGAGCGGCATTCGCTGATTTCGACCCTGAGCGCGTGGCTGCTTTCGGAGAGCACGATGTGCAGCGGCTTCTGGCCGATTCCGGAATCATCCGAAACCGGGCCAAGATTGAAGCGACCATCGCCAATGCCAGGGCGCTGTTGGCGCTCCCAGCAGGCGAGCCTCTGGGCGCGCTGCTCCGCCGTTTCCAGCCGGACCCGCGGCCGGAAGGCGCACCGATTCCCGCGAAGACTCCGGAATCCGCTGCCCTGGCGAAAGAGCTCAAAGTCCGGGGATTCCGTTTTGTCGGCTCCACGACGGCTTATGCCATGATGCAGGCCATCGGTCTGGTCAATGATCATGAAGCAGGCTGCTGGGTGCGCGATGCCATCTGAGGCACCGGACCGGGGCGCATCCGGCCCTGCAATCACCTCTGCCCTCACCGACCACCTAGACCCCCGAGCGGCAGACCCCCGAGCGGCAGACCCCCGCCAGGGCGGTGACAGCGGCGGCCCGAGACGGGCGAGCCCCCGGGATCCCGGGGTCAATGACGTTTTATGGCAGGGGCTGCTTCGAGTACTGCGCCCCCTGATCCGAAGCCCCTGGTGGCTGCGGATCGGTGTTATCTATCTGTTTAGCAGGCTCGTATCGCTGCTGATCTTCGTCGCTGCGGCCCGTCAGCAGGGCCCCAACCCGTGGGTCGGCACTGCTCCGGGGTACCTGGATTTCATCGGCATCTGGGACAGCGAGTGGTACCGCCGGATCTTCGCCGACGGTTACCCGGACGTCCTACCCCGGCAAGACAACGGCACGGTCCAGGAGAACGCCTGGGCGTTCTACCCGCTGTTCCCTTTGTTGATCCGGGGGCTAGCAGCGTTGACCGGGGGTGAGTGGCTGATCCTAGCACCGCTTGTAGCGACCATCGCCGGTCTGGCCGCGAGCTTGATGATCTACCGGCTGTTCCGGCTGTATGCCAGCACGGTGACGGCGACCTGGGGCACCGCTTTCGTGCTTTTCTTCCCGATCTCCCCGATTCTCCAGGTTCCGTACGCCGAATCGCTCAATCTGGCATTCCTCGCGGCAGCGCTCTACGCGGTATGCCGGCACCGTTATTTCCTCGCAGTCCCGCTGGTACTGCTGAGCGATCTTTCCCGGCCGATCGGCAGTGCTTTCGCCTTCTTCGTGCTGCTGCACCTGCTCAGTCGCCTATTCGTGCACGAAGAGGCGGGCACTCGCCCGCAGCTCCGGCGTCGGATTGCTGCGGGCTGGCAGCAGATCACGGTGCGGCAGCGCTGGGGTGCGCTGTGCCTGGGCTTCACGGCGCTCGTCGGTGCCCTCGCTTGGCCGGTCATCGCCTGGTTGGTCACGGGGGAGAGCACCGCGTATACGCAGACGGAGACCGCCTGGCGCGGCGGCCCACTCATCCTCTTCGAATCCTGGTTCAGTACCGCGACGATGCTTTTTGGACCGCTGCTGGCCCCACTGGCGGTGCTCGGTCTCGTGGTGGGGTTCCTGCTCTATCTCAACTCAGCAGCGGTGCGCCGGATCGGCCTTGATCTGCGGCTGTGGTGCCTGAGCTATGCGCTCTATCTCTTCGCGGTGCTACATCCGCAGACGAGCACTTTTCGGTTGCTGCTGCCGCTTTTCCCCTTGGCTCTGGCGGCTGCTTTCATCTCCAGGTCCCGAGCGTACCGAGGCGCCGTGCTCGTCTTCTTCGTTCTGCTGCAGATCGTCTGGGTGGTCTGGTTATGGGCTTGGGAGCCACTGCCCGGTGGCGGTGATTACCCGCCCTAAGCGTTGTCAGAAGTCCGATGGCAGCCGCCTAAGGTTGGCTAGCGGCCCGAAATTACGAGATAATGCTCACAGCGGTCTTTGCTGATTCATAGAGAGCACGAAGGGATTTATCTGATGGCGGCCATGAAGCCCAGAACCGGTGACGGTCCTATGGAGGTCACGAAGGAGGGGCGCAGCCTCATCATGCGGGTGCCTTTGGAAGGCGGTGGACGCCTCGTGGTCGAGCTCAACTCAGATGAAGCTCAGCGGCTCAAGGAGTGCCTGCTCGGAGTCACCGAGTAAGCAGCAGTGTTAGTTATCGGTTGATCAGAGCTTCACGGCGAGGAGTACGCCTTCGCCGGTCGGCAGCAGCGAAGAGACCAAGCGCTCATCCTCACGGAGGGCTTTGCCGATCTGGCGCAGCGCTACCGTGCTCTGCTCACGGATCGCGGGCTCTGCGACCTTGCCGCCATCGAGTGCATCGTTGAGTACCATGAGGCCGCCGCTCTTCAGCAACCGGATGCCCTGCTCCACATAGCCTGGATAGTTCTTTTTGCCGCCGTTGATGAAGACCAGATCATAGGCCTGGTCCGTGAGCCGGGGCAGCACCTCTGCCGCGCGTCCGCTGATGGTCCGGGTGCGATTGGCCGGGAAGCCGGCTTCGGCAAAAGCCTCTTTGGCGGCTCGTAAGTGCTCGATATCAGCGTCGATGCTGGTCAGCACTGCAGCCCGGGGCAGGCCGCGGAGCAGGTAGATCCCGGAGACACCGGCTCCGGCGCCGATTTCCACGACCGTCTGCGCCTTCGAGGTCGCGGCGAGGACGCTCAGCAGCGATCCGGTGGCGGCGGAAACCGTGTGTGCGCCGAGGTTGCTGGAGCGCTCCCTGGCCCGGATCAGGATCTCGTCGTCTATCGGAAGTCCTTCGATATATGACCAGATGGCCGTTTTGTCAGCGCTCATACCTTCAAGAATACTGCGCCAGAAGGTCGGCGCATGCCACCTGCACCTTGGGCTGAGCTGCTGCTATGCCCTCGGTGAACCTGCCGCCAGCACAGCAAACTTTCAGCCGGATCTGCCATAATTAATTTTCATCAGTCTTGTTGGATCTAGCTATCTGTGATATCCGTCGCGAGGATCATTGAGGGGTGGGCTTGGTGACAGTAGAGACCACAGCAGCAAGTCATGCTGACTGGGTGATGCCTACATGGGAAGAAGTTGTTCAGGAGCATTCGGCTAAAGTCCTGCGACTCGCTTACCGACTCACGGGCAATCGCTACGATGCCGAGGATCTGACCCAGGAGGTATTCGTCCGGGTTTTCCGCTCTTTAGCGAATTTCACGCCCGGCACCTTGGACGGCTGGTTGCACCGGATCACCACGAATCTTTTCCTTGATCAGGCTCGGCGCAGATCGAGAATCCGTTTCGACGCCCTCGCCGAGGACGCCGAATCACGCCTGCCTGGTAGGGATCCGGGGCCGGAGCGTAGCTTCGAGTTCAACAACCTCGATGTGGATGTTCAGGCCGCTTTAGACGCGCTGCCGCCGGATTTCCGCGCCGCTGTAGTGCTCTGCGATTTGGAAGGGCTGTCCTACGATGAGGTAGCCGCTGCCCTGGGGGTCAAGCTCGGCACGGTCCGCTCCCGGATACATCGCGGCCGGGCGATGCTACGCCAGACCCTGGCCCATCGCGATCCGCGGCGCCCGGAGCAGGTGAAGGCCAAAACCAGAACCACTGCGGTCAAACTACCCAAACTCAAGTTGCCGCGTATTGCAGGAGTTCTGTGACCGCTGCATGCATTGCCCGGATGCGGCAAACAGGCAATGGTTTCCGGTAGGCTTTTTTCGATATGTTCAACATTAACGGCTACGAATTCCTGATCATCGGCATTGTTGCAGTGCTGGTCATCGGCCCTCAGCGCCTGCCTGAATACGCGCAGAAGTTCCGGAATTTCGTCCGTGAAGCCCGGCGGATGGCCAGTGGCGCTCGGGAACAGATCAAAGAAGAAGCCGGCGTCGATCTCAGCAGTATCGAGTGGCAGAAGCTCGACCCCCGGCAGTACGATCCGCGCCGGATCATCCGAGAAGCGCTGCTCGATGACGACAGGCCAACCCCTGGCGCGGCCAGTGTAGAGCCCGCTGCGGCCTCGGAACCGCAGATGCTCACCGTCTCCGTGGAGCGCCTGGCCACCGGGGAGAAAGCGCCCTGGGACAACGAAGCCACCTGAGCTGAGGCTCAGGGATTCACCCCTTCAGCTTCCCGCTCGGGGCTGAATGTTCAAAGACCTGCCGGCTAAGCTCTGAGGCCGGGTGAAAAGCTGCTCCGCGATGTGTTGCAATGCCTGCGCCGCTGGCGACTCAGGATCCTCCTGGACCAGTGGTGTGCCGGAATCCCCGTGCTCCCGCAGGGAGACATCCAGGGGGATCTGGCCGAGCAGCGGAGTCTGGTAGCCGAGCGCGACACCGAGCCGCTGAGCCAGAGCGGCGCCTCCGCCTGATCCGAAGAGCTTCACCCGGCTGCCATCCGGCTGCTCCAGCCAGGACATGTTCTCGATGACCCCGGCCACTCGCTGCCCGGTCTGCGCAGCGATCGACCCTGCTCGCTCCGCGACCTCAGCGGCGGCGGGCTGAGGTGTCGTGACGACCAGCAGCTCGGAACCGGGCAGCAGCTGGCTCACGGAAATGGCGACGTCTCCTGTACCGGGCGGCAGGTCCAAGAGCAGCACATCCAGATCGCCGAAGTAGACATCGCCGAGGAACTGCTCCAGGGCGCGGTGCAGCATCGGCCCGCGCCAGGCCACGGGCTGGTTCCCGGAGAGGAACATGCCGATGGAGATCACTTTGACGTCATAGGCTACTGGCGGCAGGATCATCTCGTCCACCCTGGTCGGCTTCTGGATGGTCTGCTGCCCCTCCGGGCCGGTACTGACTAGCCCCATCAGGCCGGGGACCGAGAAGCCGTAGATATCGGCGTCCACAATACCCACTTTGAGGCCTCTGGCAGCCAGCGCACAGGCGAGATTCACGGTCACACTCGATTTGCCGACACCGCCCTTGCCGCTGGCCACCGCGTAGATCCGGGTCAGCGAGTCAGTGCGGCTGAACGGAATCTGCCCGCGTTCCGGGCGCAGCTGATCGCGCAGCGCACCACGCTGCTCCGGAGTCATCACTCCGAGTTCCACGGTCACCGCCGATACCCCCGGGACCCGGCTCAGCGCAGTGGAAGCATCCGCGGCGATAGTCTCGCGCATCGGGCAGCCCGCGATGGTGAGCAGGACTTTGGCCGTCACGTGTCCGGTTGGATCACAGGAGACGGTTTCGACCATGCCGAGCTCGGTGATCGGCTTCCGGAGTTCCGGGTCGATCACCGTGGCCAGGGCCTCGTAGAGCTGGGATGACGTCGGTTCTTCGGTCACGACTCCTCGGATTCCGCGCTCTCTGGGGGAGTGGTTTCCTGTGCTGTGCTCTCTTGGTTTTCTTGTGCGTTGTCGTCCTGCGGCTCTTTGACCTTGGGCAGGGCATGAGTCTTCGTGCCGGCCTGTTTGCCCTGTTCCTCGGTGTCCGAGGTGAGGCCGTCGAGCAGGCCGCGCAGCTCAGAGCGAACGAAATCACGCGTTGCCACCTCCCGCAGAGCGATGCGCAACGCGGCTAGCTCCCGAGTGAGGTATTCGGTATCGGCAAGGTTCCGGGCCGCGGTCTGCCGGTCCTGTTCGATTGCGACCCGGTCCCGGTCGTCCTGACGGTTCTGCGCGAGCAGCAGTAGCGGAGCTGCGTAAGAAGCCTGCAGCGAGAGCATTAAGGTGAGCAGCGTGTAATTCAGCGCCCGGGGGTCGAATTGCAGCTCTTCCGGTGCCAGGGTGTTCCAGCCCAGCCAGATGAGGCAGAAGAGCGTCATGTAGAGCAGGAACTGCGGGGTTCCCATGAAGCGGGCGAAGCCCTCGGTCCACTTCCCGAAGACGTCCGGGTCCGGGGAGAGCCTGGGGAACAGCCGGGAACGCAGCTCCAGCGGGGTGTCCAGGCCGGTGCTTGGGCGCTTCTCGGCGGGTTTTTTCGGCTGCTTAGCCAAATTGGCCTCCTAGCTTCTTGATGGGGGCTCCGTCTTCGTGAATGCGCCAGTCATCCGGGAGGAGATGATCTAGAAGGTCATCGACGCTGATGGCACCGACGAGACGCCCGGCACTGTTGACCACTGGCAGAGACACTAGATTGTAGGAGGCCATGGCGTGCGAGACGTCGGCAACGGGTGCCAGATCCGAAATAGGTTCCAGGTTCTTATCGACCAGAGTGCCGATCTGCTCGGGAGGGGCGCTGCGCAGCAGCTGCTGAATATGCACGACGCCCAGGAAACGCCCGGTGGGTGTCTCCAACGGGGGGCGGCAGATGAAGACCGCGGCCGCTAGGGCAGGGGTGAGCTCTTCGCTGCGGACCATTGCCAGGGCCTCGGCAACGGTGTCCTCAGGTGCCATGATCACCGGTACCGGAGTCATTAGCGCACCCGCGCTGTCCTCGTCGTACTGAAGCAGCCGGCGCACATCGTCGGCTTCCTCGGGTTCCATCAGGAGCAGCAGTTCCTCAGCCTTGGCGCTGGGAAGGTCAGAGAGCAGATCCGCTGCATCGTCCGGGTCCATCTCTTCCAGAATATCTGCGGCGCGTTCGTTATCGAGGGCGGAGAGCAGCTGGACCTGATCTTCTTCCGGCAGTTCCTGGAGCACATCCGCCAGCCGTTCGTCCTGCAGTTCGGAGGCGACTTCGATACGCCGCTTATCGCTCATCTCCTGAAGCGCGTCCGCGAAGTCCGCAGGTTTGAGATCTTCGTAATTGGCCACGAGCTGGGTGGCCGCCTGCGGCTCATCATCAGCGGTGTCCTGAATCGCATCATCCCAGTTGATCAGCACGGTTTCCCCGCGCCGCAAGCCGCGCAGCCGGGAGGCGGAGCTGCCGCGTCGCACGAAGAGTTTCGAGACAAGCCAGTCGCCATTGCGGCTCCGATCGAGGGCGATGTCCTCGATAATCGCCTGCCCGGAACCATCGGCAAGAGAGATCTTGCGGTCGAAGAGCTCGCCGACCACGAGCTGCTCGGTGCCGCGCTGCTCAAACCGGCGCAGATTCACGAGCCCGGTGGTGATGATCTGGGTCTGGTCCATCGAGGTCAGCCTGGTCATGGGGACGAAAACCCGGCGCTTGCCGGTGACTTCCACCACGATGCCTATCGCATGCGGCGAACGATGTCCGCGCGAATGCACGACGACATCGCGCAGTCGTCCGAGCCGGTCGCCTACCGGGTCAAAGACATCCAAGCCGATCAGCCTGGCCACGAAGATGCGCCTGAGTGAATTCGGAGTGCTCACCTCTCCAGGCTACTGTCAGTTTCCGCCCAGCTGCTAAAAGAGCCTCACCGCGCCCCGGCTGGTCCCGGAGCCGGCCATAGGAATTCACCAGGTTCACCCGAAGCGATACTGGCGTATTCACAGCTGCACGGAGCCCTGAAGTGCGCGAGAATGCTCTTATGTCAAACCTTTTCGGCCCCGCCCGTAGACTCGATGATTCGCGCAGTGTGCCGGAAGGGGACACCGTCGGCAGCTACACCTCTTATCTGGATGCCCAGAAGGCCGTGGACTACCTGGCGGATCAGCAGTTCCGGGTCCAGCTGGTCTCTATCGTGGGCAACGATGTAAAGATGATCGAGCGGGTCACCGGCCGGCTCAGCTACCCCCGGGTGGCGCTGACCGGGGCGCTGCAGGGCATCTGGTTCGGGCTCTTCGTCGGCTTGCTGCTCTCCTTCTTCAGCCCTACGCCCAGCGGTTTCGGTATGGTGCCTTTCGCGATGCTGATCGGCGCCGGCTTCTGGATGCTCTTCGGCATCATCAGTTACGCCGCCCAGCGGGGCAAGCGGGATTTCACCTCGACGTCTCAGGTGGTTGCCGGCAGTTACGATGTGATCGTCGCCCGGGAGGCCTCCGCGGAGGCTCGCAGGCTGCTCCAGAATCTGCCGATGAATCATTCCACGGCGCAGCAGCAGTGGGGTGCACCGTCGCGGTCTGGGTCTGCTTCGCGAGCAGGGGATACCGCCCCGCCGCAGGGCAACGGCGGCTCTTCGCAGGGCTCTTCTGACAGCCAGCCATCTCAGGTGCCATCCCGCCCGGAAAGCTGGGGGAATCCCTACGGCGCTCAGCCACAGCGCCCCGCCCAGCCTCAGCAGCCGGCTCCGAAGACGACTCCGAATGCACAGAGCGGGGTAGGCGATACCGCCCAGCAGCAAGCAGTTCAGCAGTCTCCGGGCAGCTCTGAAAACCCCGAGCACGGTACCCCGAGGCGCGGAAGCTACCCGGACCTGCCCGATGGCAGGCCCCAGTACGGCGTGCGCGTCAGCCCGGAAGAGCAGACAAACTCACTGCAGGCCAGTGCGGATCAGGCCAGCTCAGACCAGCGGACTACTGGCCAGGCCGGCGAAGGCGCTGATCGCGAGCAGCGCTGAGCCGAGGCCGCCCGATCAGTGCTGATCCGCCTCGTAGATGCCGGCCATCCAGGCTTCGACATCATCGGGGTGACGGGGCAGTGCCGCGGAGAGGTTCACGTTACCGTCCGTGGTGATGAGCACATCGTCCTCGATGCGCACCCCGATGCCCCGGTATTCTTCGGGTACGGCGAGATCATCGGCTTTGAAGTACAGCCCCGGTTCGATGGTGAAGACCATACCCGGCTCCAGCACTCCGTCGAGATACAGCTCGGCTTTAGCCTGAGCGCAGTCGTGCACGTCCAGGCCCAGGTGGTGGCTGGTGCCGTGCGGCATCCAGCGCCGGTGCTGCTGGCCCTCCGGGGACAGCGCTTCTTCCACCGGCACATCGAGCAGCCCCCATTCCACGAGCCGTTCGGCGAGTACCCGCATAGCGGCCCCGTGGATGTCCCTGAATTTCGTACCGGGCCGCGCCACCTCGAAAGCGGCATCGGCGGCATCGAGCACGGCCAGATAGACCTTCCGCTGCACATCGGTGAAGCTGCCATTGACCGGCAGCGTGCGGGTGATATCAGCGGTGTACAGCGAATCAGCCTCGACCCCGGCATCGAGGAGTAGCAGATCACCGGAGGCGACCTTCCCGTTATTGGTGATCCAGTGCAGAGTCGTCGCGTGGTCGCCTGAGGCCGCGATGGTCTCGTAGCCCAGGCCGTTGCCCTCTTCACGCGCCTTAGCGGCGAAAGCTCCCTCCACGACGCGCTCGCCCCGGTGGTGGGTCATCGCTCGGGGCAATGCCCGCACTACCTCCGTGAAGCCATCGATGGTCGCGTCAACGGCTTCTTGGAGCTGGGCGACTTCCCAGGAGTCTTTGACCAGCCGGAGCGAGGAGAGTGCTTCGGTCAAGGCGGCGTCACTGGCATCGGCCGCGGAGAGATCAACGGTATCCGGATTCGGTGCGGTGTTGATCCGAGCGGTATCGATCAGGGCGTCGACCTGAGGGTCCGCATCCCGCAGCAGTCGCACCCGGTTGCCGCCGACGCTCGGCTCCCCGATGTTCTTGGTCAGGGCTACCTCGAGCTCAGTGAGATCGGCGGTGGGCAGGCCCAGCTGGGCACGCAGTTGGGCCAGGCTGGGCCGCTTGCCGATCCAGAACTCGCCCGAGCGGGCATCCGCGTAGAACTGCTCGGTGTCCCGACCCGCAAGCGGTCGGAAGTACAGGGTCGCCTGGTGGTGGCCGCCGCCGTCTCCGGCGCCGGCATCAACCGGTTCCAAGATCAAGACCGCATCCGGCTCGTGGTCCACGCCCAGGCCGGTCAGATGGGCGAAGCCCGAATGCGGGCGGAACATGTAATCGGTGTCATTGGAACGCACTTTGAGCGGGCCGGCCGGTATCACCAGTCGCTCCCCGGGGAACTTTTCGCTGATCGCCCGGCGGCGCTGCGCGGCATGCTCGGCGACAGGGTCCTGCGCAGGCAGCTCCTGGTTGGCCGGCGCCCAGCGGGAGCTCATGAAATTCCGGAAGGCGTCTGAGTCCGGTCGCAAGGAACGGTTGTTCACACGCTCCTCAAGCGGCTGCCCGTGTGCATCTGCGCTGCCGTCGTTGCTTGCTTCGGTCTGGTTCTGGGGGATTTCTGACACACCACCATCCTGCCACGGAAGCGGCGGAGGCGGATGCGTTCTAGGCTGAGAGAATGCGCATTGACCTCCACACTCACTCCACAGTCTCCGATGGCACCGAAGCGCCCAGCGAATTGATCCGCTCCGCGCGGGCCGCAGGACTGGACGTTGTGGCGCTGACAGATCATGATTCGACAGCCGGCTGGCAGGAGGCCGCAACCGCCGCCAGGGCCGAGGGCATCGCACTAGTGCCGGGCATGGAAGTCTCATCCCAGACCCCGGAGGGGATCACCGTGCACGTGCTCAGCTACCTGCACAACCCGGAGCATCCGGGCCTGCTGGCGGAGGTGCAGAAGTCGCGTCAGGCGCGCCTGGGCCGGGCGGAGCAGATGGCGACGCTGATCGCTGAGGACTATCCGATCAGCTGGGAGGACGTTTCGGCGCGGGTCGCCCCTGGCGCCACCGTAGGCCGGCCGCATATCGCCGATGCCTTGGTGGTCGCGTCAGTGGTGCGCACCCGGGACGAGGCGTTCGAATCCATTCTCTCTGCCCGGGGGAAGTACTGGGTCTCCCACTACGCCCCTGAACCAGCCGTTGCGGTGGCGCTGATCCGCAGCGCAGGGGGCGTTCCAGTATTCGCGCATCCGGTAGCGGTGGAGCGGGGCCGCGTGGTGGGCGATGAGGTGTACCGGCAGATGATCGATGCCGGCCTGGCCGGGCTGGAGATCGAGCACCGGGACAACCCGGCTGCGGGCAAAGAATTCCTCTATCGTCTCGCCGCTGAGCACGACCTCATCGTGACCGGCTCCTCTGACTATCACGGGGCAGGTAAGCGCAACCGCTTGGGTGAGAATACCACGAGCCCGCAGGCCCTCGCCCGGATCGAGGATCTAGCCAGCGGCACGGATGTGGTCCGCTAGTTGCCCGAGCTCAATCTGATGCCCCGGCACGGATGATTTCAGCGCTGGCGCTAAGGCGTCCGCTCATGATCTGCACCGCGGCAGAGTTCTGGTCCACACAGACGAAACGCCGGTCCAGCGCGGCGGCGACGGAGCCGAGAGTGCCCGAACCGGCGAAGAAGTCCATGACCCAGTCGCCCGGTTGCGAAGAAGCTGCCACCACCCGGCGCAGCAGGCCCTCCGGTTTCTGCGTGGGGTAGCCGGTCTTCTCCTTGCCAGTGGGGGAGACGATGGTATGCCACCAGACATCGGTAGGCAGCTTGCCCAGGGCAGCTTTCTCCGGTGTGACCAGACCCGGTGCCATATACGGCTCCCGATCCACCTCGGTGCTGTCGAAGTGATACTGCGCCGGGTCTTTGACATAGACCAGGATGGTGTCGTGCTTCGTCGGCCAGCGTCTTCGGGAGCGGGCACCAAAATCATAAGCCCAGATGATCTCGTTGAGGAAGCACTCCCGGCCGAAGATCGCATCCAGCATCACCTTGGCGTAATGCGCCTCCCGGTAATCCAGGTGCAGGTACAGCGTGCCCCGTTCATTCAGCAGCCGCCAGGCCTGCAATAGACGAGGTTCCAGGAACTCCCAGTAATCGGTGAAGGCGTCATCGTAGCGGTGCAGCTGGCCTTTAACGCTGGTGTAGCTATGACCGCCGAACCCGTTCCGGCTGCCGGTACTGGCCTCCGTACTGCGGGTCACTGTGACGTTCTGCCGGGTCTGAGCCCGCCCGGTGTTGAAGGGCGGGTCTATGTAGATCACAGTGAAAGAGCCATCTGGCAGTGGTTCCAGGAACGTGAGATTCTCGGCTTCCACCACCAGATTCGGCCCCTCTGGGTGCCAGCTGGTCTCAGTCACTCGCGGTTCAGGATTCAGCTGGCTGCGCCGGAGCGGCCTGAGCTGAGCTCTCCTGCTTCACTACCTGGCCGTTGCGGCGACGGGTCCGCCTGCGGTTCCGAGAAGGACGCGAGGCCTTCTCCTCCCGCTCTGTGCCCTGCCCGGAGGCTTCCTGCTTCTGCTCCGAGGCTCTGCCCGCTGCCTGGTCGCCGCCATCAGGGCGTCCACCGCGCCGCCTGCGGTTCCGGGAGCCACCGGATTTAGCCTCGGGACGATCTGAACGCGCTGGGCCATCGGACTGGCGGTCCCGACCACCGCGCTGCGGCTGCTGGCGTTTACCGGTTTCACCGAGATCTTCAATGGCTTCCGCAGCTAGGCCGGCATGAGTGCGCTTGTTCTTGGGCAGGCGACCTTTGGTGCCTTCGGGAATGTTCAGGTCCGCGAAGAGGTGCGCAGAGGAGGAGTAGGTCTCCTCGGGGTTGGGCACACCCAGCCCGATGGCTTTGTCGATCAGCGACCAGCGGGGCACATCGTCCCAGTCCACGAGCGTTACCGCGGTGCCTTTCTGCCCGGCTCGGCCGGTGCGGCCGATCCGGTGCAGATAAGTTTTCTCATCCTCCGGGCACTGGAAGTTGATGACGTGAGTGACGTCTTCGACATCGATACCGCGGGCTGCGACATCGGTGGCCACCAGAATGTCCACTTTATTGTTCCGGAAAGCTCGCAGAGCTTGTTCCCGGGCGCCCTGGCCGAGGTCGCCGTGGATGGCGCCCGCTGCGAAACCACGGGCGGTCAGCTCATCGGAGAGTCGGGCTGCGGTGCGCTTGGTCTTGGTGAAGATGATGCTCCGGCCGCGGCCCTCAGCCTGCAGCACTCGGGCCACCAATTCGTCCTTGTCCATATTGTGCGCGCGGTAGACCAGCTGGCGGATGTCTTTCTTCGTGACGCCCTCATCGTCCGGATCGGCCGCGCGGATATGGGTGGGCTGGGTCATGTAACGACGGGCCATAGCCACTACGGGGCCAGGCATCGTCGCGGAGAAGAGCATGGTCTGGCGAACTTCCGGGGTGGCTGCCAGCAGGGTCTCGACGTCCGGGAGGAAGCCGAGGTCCAGCATTTCATCGGCTTCGTCGAGAACGACGATCCGTACGTTCTTGAGGTTCAGATGGCGCTGCCGGTAGAGGTCGATGAGCCGCCCGGGCGTGCCGACCACTACCTCGGTGCCTTTGGTGAGCGATTCGATCTGGGGCTCGAAGGCGCGGCCGCCGTAGATCGTGGTGACCCGGGCTCCCCGTTGGCGGGCTGCGGTCTGAACATCGTTGGCGACCTGCACCGCGAGCTCTCGGGTCGGCACGATGATCAAGGCCTGCGGTGCGCCGGGGGTGGGCAGTGCCGAGAATTTTTCATCGCCTGGGGCGACGACTCGCTGCAGCACCGGGATACCGAAGCCGAGGGTCTTGCCGGTGCCGGTTTTGGCCTGTCCGATGATGTCGTGGCCGGAGAGCGCGACGGGCAGCGTCATGGCCTGGATGGGGAAGGGGTGCAGGATCCCGGCGTCGCTCAAGGATGCGACGATATCCGGGTGAACCGCGAAATCCGCGAAGGTCTCCGGGGACTCCTCACGCGGATCGCCTTCGGCCGTGATCGAGGCGTCGACGGTGATCTCCTCGGCGGCGTCCTCGGCATGCAAATGATTATTCTGATCGATAGTCACGAAGTCTTCGTCTTCCTGAAAGGTTTCCGAGGCTCGACGCCGGCCGCGGGAGCGGTAGACGGAACCGTGCGGAAACGGGCCGCGGAAGCCGATCGTGTGCTAAGCGCCGCCGGGTTGGCGGCTACCGGCCAAATGCTGAACGTCAGATCAGAGCCGGAGTGGTCGGTGGAACGAGGCTTTCTCGGACGACCGGGCATCCAGTACTGACCCAGTCTATCGGACGACGCCGCTGACTTTCGGGAACCGGGGATGCACAGCTCAGGGGCGGGGCCCGCCGATGCCAGGAATCAGCCCAGTGTAGAAGCCAGCTCAGTGAATGATTCAGCCCAGGCCGGGAATCGAAGCGAACCAGGAGGAGACCGTGCTGGTCCAGTCGCCGACCATGCCGACCACGGAGTTCACTGTATCCAGGACTCCGCCCACCGCCTCGGAGATCGACGTACCTATCGACCCGACCCAGGCGAAGAAATCACGCATGAAACCCATAGGGGCATCTTATCCTGCGCTATCGGACAGTCTCTTGGGTTGTCGCTGAGTCCTTGCTGTTATCAGCGATCCAGCGGAACCGGACCGCGCGCTGGTCGATATCCGCGCAGAGCAGTTCCACCCGCCCCGTCGATCCCGGGGCGATCTCCTCGACCCCTGGGGCAGCAGTCGGAAGCTCGCAGGGCGCGGTGACCGCGGGGCTCAGCAACTGAACCGTTCCGCGCCGCGTTGAATCTGTCTGCGAAGAAGACCCCCGATCGGGTGTCACCGAGACGAGCACCGCCTCGAACTCCTGGCCCACCAGATCGGCCAGGACCGCGGCCTCCATGAGGTCCAGCCCAGCCCGGTTCACTTTCCCCGCGAGCTGACCGCTCATCGCCATCAGTTCCGGCAGCTCCGGCAGCGCTTCGCGCACCCAGGCCGGCACCTCTTCCCCCGCGCACAGCGCAGCACAGATCACCAGGACGAAACGGTCTACGAGCCGCCGCAGTGGAGCCGTGGTGTGCGTATACGGAGCGGCGACCGCGGCTTGTTCCGGCTGCTCCGGTGCAGCTCCGTCGAAAGGGGTGTAGCCGGCACCGCGGAAGAGTGATGTCGCGGCATGCAGCAGCGCCAGATGCTGCGGATTCTCCGGGTTCAGGGTACGCAGGAACTCACCGTAGGCGAGCCCCGCCGGCCACGGTGCCCCGAGTGCCCGGGCCTGCAGGCGGAACTGCTTCACCACGGCGGTATCCGGCTCCGGCATGGTGCGCAGGATGCCGATGCCGCCAGCCAGCATGATCTGAGCCGCAGCCATTCCGGTCAGTAGCGAGATCTGCGCGTTCCAGTCCTCGATGGGCAGATTGGGGTGAGCCACTAGGCGGTAACCGCGCTCCGTGCGCTCGATATGCTGCTGCGGGGTATTGAGACTGGCGCCGCCGCGCTCGCGTTCCAGCTCGATGCGCTTGAGCCCGATCTCCCGGAGTAGCAGCAAGGTCTCCAGGTACTCCGAGGCAGTTTCGGATTCGATGTCTTGCTGCGCCTGCGCATAGCTGAGCTTAGCGATGGAGCGGACGGCCGCTCTGGCCACGGTAGCGGAGAGCTGGCGGCCATCGGCGTCCAAGACGATCTCCCACAGATAGGCCGGGCGCCCCTGACCGGGCAACAGACTCCCCGCGTCCTCACTCAGCCGGGGCGGGTGCAGCGGAATCCTGCCATCCGGCAGATAGAGAGTCTGGCCGCGCCGCCGAGTCTCCGCATCGATGGCCCCGCCGGGGTGCACGAAGACCGGAACATCGGCAATGGCATAGCGGACCAAATACCCGTCTTCGGTTCGGCTCAGGGCCATCGCCTGGTCGAGATCCATCGAATCGGGCGGGTCGATGGTCACCAGAGGGAGCTCGCGAGCATCCCGGCCCGGGGCGCCGAGGCCCGGGAGCCGGGCATCGCAAACGGCTTGTTCGGCTTCAGCCAGTACCTCGGGGCTGAAAGACTCGGGCAAGTCGAATTCCTCCCGGAGCGCGCTCAGCGCCTGGCGCAGTTCCGGATCACTGTCCTGGATGGTGAGTTGCGAGAAAGGCACCCGACTAGCCTAACCCTCCGGGCTGAGCCGCTTCCGGGGAAGCTTTCACGGGCCCCTACAGAAGGCTGCGGATCTGCCGGGCGTCGGATTCCGGATCCGGGGAGTCCGTGATGGCCCGGACCATCACCACCCGACGTGCTCCCGAGGCGAGCACGTCATCGAGGTTCTGCTGGTTAACGCCGCCGATCGCGAACCAGGGCTTGGCTGCGTCACCACCGTCTGAGCCCGGCTCGGTGACATCGGCTGCGTAACGGACTAGAGGCAGACCGGTTGCGGGGCGGCCCGGTTTGGTCGGGGTGGCCCAGAGCGGCCCAACGCAGAAATAGTCCGCTGCCGAGTCCAGGGCGGCGTCCACCTGATCGGGGGAATGCGTGGAGAGTCCCGCCAGAACAGTGGGCAGGATCCTGCGCATCTGCGGAATCGGCAGATCGGCCTGCCCGAGGTGCAGGACGGGAGCGCCGCTGAGCTGAGCGAGATCAGCCCGGTCGTTGACCGCCCAGAGCTTGCCGTGCCGCTCCGCCGTCTCACGGAGCACGTCGAGCAGCTCCAGCTCCTCAGCCGCCTCCAGGTTCTTATCGCGGAGCTGGACTATATCCGCCCCGCCGCGGTAGATCCGGTCTAGGAAAACCGACAGGTCACCTTGAGCTTTCCGGGCATCCGTGCATACATAGAGCCGGGCACGGTCTAGCTGTGAGCGGTCAGGAGCATCCATCGCTTAACAGCTTAGCTTTCTGCGGCTTCCCCGGGCCCGGTTAGACTGAGAGCACCACGGGAGCCTTGCCGACGAATTCACCACCAAGGCTGAGAGGAGACGCATACGGGCGTCTCGACCGTACGACCTGATCCGGATCATGCCGGCGTAGGGAGGGGACATGCCCTTCGTCAATGCGCCGTACCAGTACGAGAAGCCCGATGTCCTGATCATCGGTGGGGGAGTCATCGGGCTCACCATCGGCTGGTACCTGCGCGGCAAGGGCCTGCGCGTGCTCTTGCTGGACCCGGCTCCCGCGACGGGAGCCAGTTACGCGGCAGCCGGAATGCTCGCTCCCGTCAGCGAATTCCACTACCGTGAGGACGCCCTGCAGCGTTTGATGCTTCAGGCGGCCGGGCTCTGGCCGGAATTCGCCCGAGCGGTCACGCAGACTACCGGCGAGGATCCCGGTTATCTCAGCGAAGGAACCCTCTTAGCGGGTTTTGACGCTGCGGACCGGAGGATGCTCGGCGATCTGATGGCGGCCCAGCAGCAGCACGGTCTGCCTGCCGAACGCTTGGACCCGGCTGGCCTAGCCGCTGCCGAGCCGCTGCTGGCGGCAGGTGGTTACGGCTTCCGGGCCCGGAGCGATCATCAAGTGGACCCGCGCAGGCTCACGACTGCGCTACTCGGCGTGCTCCCGGTGCTGCCCGTCAGAGTCATCGCAGCAGGGCGGCAGGAAGTGCTGCTGGAAGACAACAGCCGCCTCTGCGCAGGCGCGGTGATCCTGGCCAATGGGCTCGGCGCTGCGGATCTCAAGAGCCTGGGGGATACCCCGCTCCCCAGGCTCCGACTCCGGCCGGTCTTCGGGGACATTCTGCGTCTGGCTGCTGGCGCTACTGCTGTCGACCAGCCCCGGCTGAAGGGCACGCTCCGGGGTTTGGTCCGGGGCAGGCCGGTTTACCTCGTGCCGCGATCCGATGGCAGCGTGGTCCTCGGCGCCACTCAGCGCGAGGATGGCAGGGCGGAACCGCTTGCCGGGGGAGTTCTGCAGCTGCTCCGGGACGCCCAGGCGCTGGTCCCCCTGGTCGAAGAGCTGACGATCCTGGAAGTGATGGCCCGGGCGCGGCCCGCGACCCCGGACAACGCCCCGCTCATCGGGTGGAGTGAGGCGGGGCCGCTCCTCGCCACCGGGCTCTTCCGCCATGGTGTGCTGCTGGCGCCGGTTGTCGCGGAACTCTGCTGGCGGCTCCTCAACGGCGAAGCCGGCGCAGAGGATCGAGTGGCTGACTTCCACCCCGAAAGATTCCAGACGCTATCCCGGCAGCCGGCTGAGCCGGGTTGAGCAGGGCTGAGAACAAACAAGAACCAGAGAAGAGCGAGAGACGTGCGAGTTTTCGTCAATGATCAAATAGTGCAGTGCCAGACGCCGGATGAGGTGACGGTGCATCGTCTGGTCGCACAGCATACGGGCCGTGAGCTGAGGCCGGATGGTAGTGCCGCGGACGGCAGCCGACTGGGCCTCGCCGTCGCCCGGAACGGCGAGGTCGTGCCGCGTGCCAGCTGGGCGAGCACCCGGTTGGCCGATGGCGACCGCCTGGATATCGTCACCGCAGTACAGGGAGGTTAGGCAGATGACTGAACATTCGGATCCGCTCATGATCGATGGCGCCGCCCTTGGTTCCCGCCTCATCATGGGCACCGGTGGGGCACCGAGCCTGAGCGGCCTGGGGAAGGCCCTGGTGGCTTCCGGTACTGAGCTGGCCACAGTCGCCATGCGCCGCTACGCCCCGCAACCGGGAACGGCTCCAGGAGAGACTCTTTTCGATCTGTTCGCTGAGCTCTCTCTACGGATCCTGCCCAATACCGCGGGGTGCTTCACCGCCCGCGAAGCCGTGCGCACCGCGGAACTGGCCCGCGAAGCCCTGGAGACACATTGGATCAAACTGGAAGTGATCACGGATGAGGATACGCTCCTCCCGGATGCGGCGGGACTGCTGGAGGCCACGGAGGCTCTCGTGGGCCGGGGGTTCACGGTTTTCGCCTACACCAATGACGACCCAGCCCTGGCCTTACGCCTGGAGCACTTGGGCGCTGCTGCGGTGATGCCGCTGGGCGCTCCGATCGGCACTGGGCTGGGCATCCTCAACCCGCACAATATCGAGCTCATCGTCTCCCGGGCCTCCGTGCCCGTGGTGCTGGACGCCGGGATCGGCACCGCATCGGATGCAGCTCTTGCGATGGAACTTGGCTGCGATGCGGTGCTCCTGGCCACCGGAGTGACCCGGGCCCAGCACCCTGTGCGCATGGCTGAAGCATTCCGGCATGCGGTCATGGCAGGGAGTCTGGCTGCCCGGGCCGGGCGCATCCCGGCGCGGCGTCACGCTCAGGCCTCCTCGCCCTTCGCCGGCCGGGCTGACCTGTGAGTCAGACTGCTGGCAGTCAGAACTGCTTCAGCACGGTCGTGAGCTGGGCGGCGTCGGCCTCACTGCGCTTGCGGCTCAACAGAAGCGAGAAGGTCATCGACGCGGCCAGTGCGAGCACTAAGGGAGCGATCCAGGGCACCCAGGTCCAGCCGGGTCGGTAGTCCAGGCCCATCGCCTGGGCGACCACCCAGGTCAGCATCGCGGTGACCACCGCGATGCCCGCGGGCAGGGTCGCCCCGTAACGGATATGCTCGCGATCTGCCGCCCAGACGACCATGCCGATCCCGATGGAGATCAGCGCGATCACGACGATCTCGACGATGCCCGCGGTCATCACAGGGTTCCGAATCCTACGCGGCGCGGTTCCTCGGCACCGATTTCCACATAACCGATAGCCTGCACCGGAACGACCACAGCGCGGCCCTTCGCATCGGCGAGCTTCAACTGGCCGCCCTCGCTGAGCGCATCCGCGACCAGCTTCTCCACTTCTGCGGGCTCCTGATCTGATTCGAGGACCACTTCCCGGCCGATATTCTGAATCCCGATCTTGATCTCCATGGGGCTCCCTTTGCTGCTTTTCACTGCTGTTTCTGCTGTGCTTGCTGGCGTTGCGATGATTAGATCATCAGCTCGGTCACGAGTCTATTCTTCCCGCTTGAGAGTGTCCTTAGGAAAGTGACTGATTCCGCGCCAAGCTAAACGGTAGATCAGATCGGAGGCGACACCCAGTTCCAGCTCCTGATCGGTTTCCAGCCAGTAGCGCGCACTGACATGGGACATTCCGGCTAGCGCCCGTCCCAGCAGGGTGGCTTCCGCAGTGCTCAGGGCGGTGTCGTGCTTGATGATCTCCGCGATGGCCGAGGCGTACTCCGCGTTGAATTCTTCGATCCGCGCTGCGACTTCGGGATCATTGAGTAGATCGTTCTCGAAGATCAACCGATGCGCCTGGTCGTCTTGGGCGATGAAGTCGAAATAGGCGCGGATCGTGGCCTCGACCCGGTATTTATTGTCATTGGTGGAGGAGAGCGCCTTCAGCATCCGCTCCGTCAGCTCGGTGACCTGCTGATCCAGCAGCGCCAGATACAGATCCCGCTTCGAAGGGAAATGCTGATAGAGCACAGGCTTGGAGACCTGGGCTTTTTCGGCGATCTCATCCATCGAGGCACCGTAATAGCCGTGGGCTACAAAAACCTGCCGGGCTGCTGCTAAGAGCTGGGCTCGTCGCTCATCGCGCGGCATTCGCGCCGAGCGGCTGCGAGTCTCCTGCACCATGCTTACCTTCACTTCGCTTCCCTTAGACAGCGTGACTGTGTACATCTTAGATCCCCGGTGACTGACGGTCTCTGTCTCAACCGGGGGGGTGTGGCGTAAGTTGGTGATATGCCAGCAGAACCGGTCGCGCAGAGCGCCCCCGACCAGATCCAGCAGTTGCCGGGACTTCCGGGCCCACTGGTCCCGCCGGGCGCTGAGCTGACGGCAGAGGAACAGCGCCGTTATGCGCGGCACCTGTTGCTTCCGGGGATCGGAGTCGCAGGTCAGCGCCGTCTGAAGCGCGCGAAAGTGCTTGTCATCGGAGCAGGTGGTCTCGGCGCGCCGGTGATCTCGTATCTTGCGGCTTCGGGCGTAGGCCGACTCACCGTGATCGATGACGATGTGGTGGAGCTGAGCAACCTGCAGCGTCAGGTGATTCACGCGACAACTTCGCTGGATCAGGGCAAGGTCGGTTCCGCCGCGTCCGCGGTAGCCGCCCTCAACCCTCTGGTCGAGGTGGTGGCGCTGCGGCAGCGGTTCTGCGAGCACAATGCTCTGGAATTAGCGGGTGACGCTGATCTGGTGATCGATGGCAGCGATAATTTCGCCACGAGGTACCTGGTTTCTGACGCCTGCGAGATTCTGGCGAAGCCCTTGGTCTGGGGCTCGCTCCTCAGATTCGATGGCCAGGTATCGGTGTTTTGGGCGGGACATGGCCCGACCTATCGAGATCTTTTCCCGGAAGCGCCGGATCCGGATACGGTGCCTTCGTGCGCTGAAGCAGGGGTTTTCGGGGCCCTCTGCGGAGTGATCGGGTCGGTGATGGCCGCGGAGTCGGTCAAACTGATCACGGGAGCCGGTGAGCCTCTTCTGGGGCGGGTGCAGGTTTATCACGGTCTTGATGGAAGCTGGCAGACCATACGTCTGAACCCGGACCCGCAGCGTTCGCCGGTGCGAGCTCTGGGCGAGGCGTCCGGTGCGCCCAAGAGGTCGACGGTATCGACGGTGATGATGGACGCAGCGCAGCTGCGGGAACTGCCCAGGGGCAGTTATCGGTTCGTGGACATCCGCCCCGCTCAGGATGCCGATGCTCAGCCGGTTTCCGAAGCTATTCGGTTGCCCAAAGAGTTGATCGATGTGGGGGAGTACGAAGCAGCTGAGCTGCCCCGAAATGTTCGGTTGGTGCTTGTCTGCGATACCGGTTTCAGGTCTGCGGCTGCGGCTTTGGCATTGCGTTCCGCGGGGTTCCCGGAATCGTTCAGCGTCGCGGGAGGCATCCGTGCACTGAGCTCTTTAGGTGAGTTCGCTGTAGATGAAAGCTCTGTAGCCGAAAGATCTGTCGGAGAAGAAAGCCGCTGAAGCACAATCCCTTGAGTTCTCGCCGGCGGCACTCAGGCGGTGCGGGAGATCCTGGGCTGGGTCGTGACCGTGGCATCGGCCGGGCAGTGCGGCGCTTCAACAGCCTCTGCGTGGTGCGTTGCTTCAACGCTCTTCGCCATGGGCTCGGGCGCGATTCCGTAAAGAGTCTCCAGCGCCGCCAGGTATTCGTCGTGCCGGCCTTCGGCGGCCAGCTCTCTGGCTCGCATGGTGGGGATATGTAGCAATTGGCGTACCATCCTCCGCAGTGCGAATTCGACTTCTTCAGCTGCCGCCGTGCAGCCGTGCTGCGCCCGTACTCGCTCCATCTCATGGTCCAGAGCACTGAGCGTGTGATTGCGCAGTGCGATGATGGCGGGGTTCATCTTGCGGCCGACGTCTCCGGCCCGGAAATCCTGCGCGGCAGCGGCCACGATGCCCCTGGCTTCGAGCAGGGCACTTTCCTGTTCGGCAGGAGCCGCCAGGCGCACTGATTCAAGGCTGAGCAGCTCGACTCCGGGCAGTTCGGTGACCGCTGGGTCAAAATCGTGGCTCAGCGCCAGGTCGATCACGGTGAGGGGAGTATTGCTATGGCCTGATTCCTGGCGGATGGCTGCCAGCGTCGATGCTGCGATGCGCCGCTCCGAACCGCTGCAGCCGATAATCAGATCGGCATGGCCGAGGGCTTCTTCCAGGGATTCCACGGCCGTACCGCCACGACGGCTGACGAATTCCGAGGCCCGGCCGGAAGAAGAGTAGACGGCGATGTTCTGTACGCCTCGTTCCCGGAGCAGAGCCATCGTGACCCCCGCATAAGCCCCGGTGCCGAAGATCACCGCATTGAGCCGCTGCCAGGCTGACTCTGTTTCTGTCTGCGTCTGCGCGGTTCTTGCTGCCTGGTTCTCGCCGGGGAAGGATTCTGCTGCCAGGTCGAGGGCGACCGAGACGATGGAGCGCCCCTGGCTGCCCAGCGCAGTCTCTGAGCCGACGCGCTTAGCTGTTTTGGAAGCGGTCTGGAAAAGCCGGACCAGAGGGCCGGGCACGGCGGAGCCTTCAGCGGCGTACGCGGCCTGGGCTTCACTGAGGGCTCGCCGTACTTGGCCGGCGATCTCGCGCTCGCCGACGACCGCAGAGTCCAGGCCGGCGGCTACCGAGAAGAGGTGCTCCCCGGCCTCACTGGAGTTCAGGGGGCGCAGACTTCTGCTGATGAAATCCTCGGAGAGGCCAGAGGCCTGGGAAATCTTGGTGATCAGTTCGTGCCGATGCGTTTCCGGCTGGTCTGCTAATGCGTAGATTTCGAAACGGTTGCAGGTGGCCAGGACGATGCCATTTCCAGCAACGCTAGTGGAGCCGGCGCTCAGACGGGCGACGGTCTCGAGATCTTGGTCGGCATGAGTGGCGACGAGAGCATGGAGGTCCACAACGATCTCATCCTACGATTTCGATCCTTTGTAGAACAGCAAGGCTTGCCTCACCTGAAAATTGACAGAGTGTCGTTATCCAAAACCGGCTTTGACGGGGAGAATCGTAGGTATGACAGCAGTTTTTCAACGCTCAGATCGCGACCCGCAGCACCTCGACCAGCAGCGTTCGGAAGGGCTCAGTGCTGAGCACCCGCTGCGGGATGGGCGAACCGCGGATTCTGCGCTGATCGCCGCTTATGCCGGTCAGCAGCCTGGCCGCCGCCCGGTGTGGTTCATGCGGCAGGCGGGCCGCTCCCTGCCTGAATACCGTGCTGCCCGGGAGGGCACCTCGATGCTCGACTCCTGCCTACATCCGGAACTGGCCAGCGAGATCACCCTGCAGCCGGTGCGCCGGCACGATGTCGACGCTGCTATCTTCTTCTCCGATATTGTCATCCCGCTCAAGCTGGCTGGGGTCAGCGTCGATATCGTCCCCGGTATCGGCCCGGTGCTGGAGAAACCGATCCGGAGCCTCGAAGACGTCCGGGCGCTTCCCCGGCTCGAGTCAGAGGCTCTGGCCCCGATCCGTGAGGCAGTAGGGCTGACGGTCGCCGAACTCGGCAAGACTCCGCTCATCGGCTTCGCCGGTGCCCCCTTCACCCTGGCCGCTTATATGGTGGAAGGCCGGCCCTCCCGGGATCACCTCGGGCCGCGTTCGATGATGCACGCCGATCCGCAGACTTGGCAGGAGCTCGTGCAGTGGGCTGCAGATGTCTCGGGCAGCTTCCTGCGCGCTCAGCTCGAAGCGGGCGCGAGCGCCGGGCAGCTCTTCGACTCCTGGGCCGGCTCGCTGGGGCTGGCCGATTACACCGCGCATGCGGCTCCGGCATCGCAGCGGACCCTCGGCTATGTGCGCGAACTGGGGGTGCCCCTCGTGCACTTCGGCACGGGCACCTCGGAACTACTTACCGTGATGCGCGATGTCGGCGCCGATGTGGTGGGCGTGGACTATCGCTTGCCCCTCGACGAAGCCTCTCGTCGCCTGGGCGGAACCACGCCGCTTCAAGGCAATATCGATCCTGCGCTGCTCTTCGCTCCCTGGCCAGTCCTGGAAGCTCACGTTCGCGACGTGCTGCGGCGGGGTTCCGTTGCGCCCGGTCATGTGCTCAACTTGGGGCACGGCGTGCCCCCAGAAACGGACCCGGCAGTGCTGAGCCGCATCGTGGAGCTGGTGCACAGCATCGACCCCGGTTCCTCGCCACAGCAGGAGGCCTAGTATGTCGAATGAGTCTGGTTTCGAAGACCCTCTGCCCGCTGACTCCCGTTCAGCGTCAGTCCCCGGCACTCGAGCCGTGGTGATCGGTGCGGGTATCGCCGGGCTGGTAGCGGCCCGGGAGCTCGCGCATGCCGGAATGGCAGTCACCGTGATCGAAGCGAGCGGCCAAGTCGGCGGAGCGGTTGCGGCGCATGAAGTCGGCGGCCTGGTGCTGGACGCCGGAGCGGAGAGCTACGCCACCCGGAGCCCGGTTTTCGCCGAGCTGGCAGAGGCCCTGGGTCTGGGCGAGCAGCTCACGGAGCCCAACCCCGCCGGGGCATGGTTGTATCACCCGGAGATCAAGAACCCGGACCATGCCGTACCCCTGCCGAAGCAGGCGCTGCTGGGCATCCCTGGAGACCTGGACGAGCCTTCGCTCCGGGAGGTTCTCGGCGGCCCGGGGCTGCTCCGTGCGAAGCTCGATATGAATCTGCCCAAGGGCGTCGGCGCCAAAGCGGCTTCCCTGGCGGATCTGGTCCGCGCCCGGATGGGTCAGACCGTGTTGGACCGCCTTGTGGCCCCGATCGCCGGAGGCGTGTACTCCGTGAGCCCCGAAGAGCTGGACCCGGAGGCCGTCATTCCCGGAATCCGTGCCTCGATTCGGGAGCACGGTTCGCTTTCGGCGGCGATCAGGGCTATGCGCGGCCCTGGTGTGCGGCCTGGCTCCGCCGTGGGCGGTGTACGAGGAGGCGTCTTCCAGATCGCCCGGGCGCTGCGTACCGAGCTGGAGGATCTGGGCGTCGAGATTCTCCTGGACACCCCTGTGGAAGGAGTGCACCTGGAACCTCAGGAACAGCAGGCAGGCCACGCAGGCGGTAAAGACACTAAAAACAATCCAGTGGGTCGCGGCGCGGCAGAGACCTGGAGGGTTAGCACTGCGCTGGCGCAGCTTCCCGCGGAACGGCTGGTCATCGCCGCGGATGCGGTTTCCGCGGTGCAGCTGCTCACCCCGCACCTCGCGGAAGCCGAAGAGTTCGCCGATATCGCAGAGCAGCGCCGGGAACTGACCCTGGTGACGCTACTGGTCGATATGCCAGAGCTCGATGCCGCTCCGCGGGGCACCGGTGTGCTCATCGCGGCGCAGGAAGCCACGATCCGGGCGAAGGCGCTGACTCATTCGACCGTGAAATGGTCCTGGTTGGCCGAGGAGGAGGGGCCGGGAACCCATGTGCTCAGGCTGTCATACCCCGAGCGCGATGCGGCATCCGTGCCCCAAGCGCTCGCAGACGCCAGCACTGTGCTCGGACTCGAGATCACGGAGCAGGACGTCGTCGATGCGGATCAGCTGACCTGGGCCTCTGCGGTCTCGCCGGCGCTGCTCGGGCAGCGGGCGAAGCTCGCCGAGCTCCGAGCGGCGGTATCGGCTTCGCACCCGGGCCGCCTGGCGGTTACGGGCGCCTGGCTCGCCGGCAACGGCCTGGCGGCGGTGATCGCCGATGCTCAGGGGCAAGCGCGAAAGCTGGTATGAGCCGGCATCCAGAAGATTTCTACGAGTTGTAGAATGCAGATGTTATCGGATTTCTTGTAAGTGAGGGCAGGCAGTTCATCATGAATGACACGTCGAACGAAACCGTCAGCAGAAGCTCGGGAGAAGGTGCTGACTTCCCCCGCGGCGCAGACCCGGCGCAGACCCCTTACACGCTGTGGACAGTATTCCGGCGTACCGGCAGACCCCCGGTGGGAGCCGATCAGGTAGCGTCCTTCGAAAACTTAGCCGCAGAGCTCGCCAGCCGGGACGTCACCCTGCGCGGCGCCTACGACGTCTCGGCCATGCGGGAGGGCGCGGACATCATGCTCTGGCTGGTCGGCCCAGACGCCGAGGGGCTGCAGCAGGCGATCCGCGAGATCCGCCGCAGTGAGCTCTTCAGCAACACCGAGATCACCTGGTCCGCCATGGGCGTGCACCGGGAAGCGGAATTCGCCAAAGACCACATTCCCACCTTCATGCGCCCCGGATTCGACGCCAAGCAGTGGCTCTGCGTCTACCCCTTCGTGCGCTCCTACGAGTGGTACATCCTGCCTGCTGAAGAACGCGGCCAGATGCTCCGCCAGCACGGAATGCTCGGCAGGGAGTTCCCCACGGTGATGGCCAATACCGTCTCCTCCTTCGCACTCGGCGACTGGGAGTGGCTGCTCGGGCTGGAAGCCGATGAGCTCACCGACCTCGTGGATCTTATGCGCCACCTGCGCGCCACCGATGCCCGGATGCACGTCCGTGAAGAAGTCCCCTTCTACACCGGCAGGCGCGTCGACGCCGCTGGGATCGCCGAGGTACTGCGATGAATGCTCCGCACGGTATGAGCGCCATGATCAGCACCGCGAAGAACCTGGTGACCGAACGCGGGCGGATGGCCCCTAAGCCTTATGACGCGGTCTTGCTGGCGTCCTTCGGCGGCCCGGAAGGGCAGGAGGACGTGATCCCCTTCCTCCGCAATGTCACCCGTGGCCGGGGAATTCCGGATGAGCGGCTCGAAGAGGTCTCCCATCACTACCGCGCATTCGGCGGAATCAGCCCTATCAACGATCAGAATCGTGCGCTCAAAGCCTCCCTCGAAGCCGAGCTGGCAACCCGCGGCATCGACTTGCCGGTGCTCTGGGGAAACCGCAACTGGGCCCCTTACATCCCGGAAGTGCTGCAGGAAGCCTACGCTGCTGGACACCGGCGCATCCTGGTGCTGACGACCAGCGCGTACTCCTGCTACTCCTCCTGCCGGCAGTACCGGGAAGATTTCGGTATAGCCCTGACCGAGACCGGCCTGGACGGCAAGCTGGAAGTCGACAAGGTCCGCCAGTATTTCGACCACCCGGGCTTCGTCGAGCCTTTCATCGAAGGCGCCGCCGAGGGTCTCGCGAAGATCCGTGCCGAGCTGGCGGACAGCACTGAAGACACCGCAGCCGCCAAGACCCACGTCGTCTTCGCGACGCACTCCATCCCGACCCGGGATTCCGAGGCCTCCGGAAACTCACCGGATGAACCGCGGGAATTCGAGCAGGATTCAGCCTATGTGGCCCAGCACCTAGCGACCGCAGAAGCGATCATGCAGCAGGTGGACCCGGAGGCCGACTGGTCGCTCGTGTACCAGTCCCGCTCCGGGGCTCCGCATGTGCCGTGGTTGGAACCGGATATCAACGACGCCCTGACCGAACTGGCCGGCAACGGAGTACGCGGTGTCGTCGTGGTTCCGCTCGGTTTCGTCAGCGATCATATGGAAGTCGCCTGGGATCTCGATACCGAGGCCAAGGACACTGCCGAAGATCTCGGGCTGGCGTTCATCCGGGTGCCGACTCCGGGGACTCACCACCTCTTTGTGAAGGGCCTGGTGGATCTGATCAGCGAGCGAACCATCTTCGCGGCGGCAGCGGATGGCAGCCCGCAGCCGCAGACCATCCTGGACCGGCCGGCGGTGACCGGGCTAGGGCCTTGGTACGACGTCTGCCGGCCAGATTGCTGCACCAACTTCCGCGGCGAGAAGCCGACGATTTCCGGTGCGGACACGACGGTGGGCACGGTCTCTGCTGATGCCTCCGGCGCAGAAGGTGGCGAAAGCTGAGGTGAGTGTGGAAGATTCAGCGCAGCCCGGATACCGGCTGGGCACACGAGGCTCTGCCCTGGCCCGGACCCAGTCTGGGCAGGTCGCTGAACAGCTCAGCGCCATCGGCGGCTTTCCGGTGGGCCTGGTGACGATCCGCACCGACGGGGATATCCTGACCGGCCCGCTGTCCCAGCTGGCCAGAGAGCACAGCACCGGGGTCTTCGTGACCGCGCTGCGCGATGCGCTCAGCAGCGGGGAGGTAGACCTTGCGGTGCACTCGCTCAAGGATCTGCCGACGGCTGCCGCACCCGGCCTGCAGATCGCGGCGATTCCGCCCCGTGCGGACTCCCGTGACGCACTGTGCTGCGCCCCCGGGCCGGACGGAACGACTCCGAGCGGGCTGGCCGAGCTGCCGGAAGGGGCCACCGTGGGCACCGGCTCGCCTCGGCGAGCCGCGCAGCTGGGCGCGCTCCGACCGGACCTCGAGATCGTGGATATCCGCGGGAACATCGACACCAGGCTGGGCCGGCTCTCCCCGGAGGCGGAAAAGCCACTTGACGCCGTGGTGCTCGCTGCCGCCGGGCTCGAGCGCATCGGCCGCACCGAAGCGGTCACCGAGTTCTTCGAACCGGACACCATGCTCCCGGCCCCCGGGCAGGGCGCGCTCGCTGTAGAAATCAGCCAGGAACCCGGTGTTCCGGCCGATCTGCAGTCGGCGCTGATGGCCCTTGACGACACCGATACCCGGCTCGCCGTGACCGCGGAACGGGCTCTGCTGGCGCGGCTCGAAGCCGGCTGCTCCGCCCCGGTAGGCGCCCTAGGGTGCAGGCAGGGGAGCACGCTCCGTTTAGAAGCCTGCGTGGTCTCTGTCGATGGCAGCACCTCGATCCGGATGGCCCGGGCCACGGACGGTCTGACCGAGGTCGGTGCCACCCTGCTGGGGATCGAGCTGGCCGAGGCGATGCTGGCCGATGGGGCCGCGGAGCTGCTGTGAATCCCAGCCCACCAGTGGTCGCAGCGGCAGCGCCGCTCACCGGGCAGAAAGTCATCGTGACGCGCAGCCCGGACCGGGCCGGTGCGCTGGTGCACGCCTTGCGTGAGGCCGGTGCGGAGCCGTTGCTCCTGCCCCTGATCGATTTCGAAGCGGTGGATTTCTCCTGCGCTGATCTGGCCGAGGGTCTGTACGACTGGCTCGTGGTCTCCTCGATCACCACGATCAGGGCGCTCAAGGCAGCAGCCCGGGCCGCGGGGCATCCTGGCCTGGCCGAAGCGATTCCCGCTCAGACCAAAGTGGCGACGATCGGCCCGTCATCACGGGCTGCGCTTGAGGCCGAAGGTGTCCCGGTGGCCCTGGCTCCGGAAGGCGAGCAGTCGGCCGCGGGCCTCGCCTCGGTGCTGCCACGGCTCGATGAGCAGCGGGTCTGGCTCCCACAATCGGACCTGGCCGGCTCCCTGCTGGCCCGGAAACTGGAAGAAGCCGGTGCCCAGCTCACCACGACGATCGTCTACCGCACCGTGGATTACCCGGCGCAGCACCGGCTGGAGGAGCCGCTAGCGGTCTCGACGGCCGCCGCTGAGCCGCCCGCTGCGATGCTGAGCGCGGAACAAGCCAGGGAGCTCATCGCCCAGGGGGCGCTGTCCGCGGTGATCGCGGCTTCGCCGAGTGCCGCAGAACGGATCGCGGACCAGCTCGCCCCGCTTCAGGCTGTTAGCCCGGACGGCAGTACCCAGACGACTCGCTTCATCGCCATCGGCGGCCCGACGAGCCGTGCGGCAGCCGCACGGGGTCTGGACGTCGCCGCAGTCGCCGTGGAACCCACCCCGGCCGGTATCGTCGCTGCGCTAAAAGCCGTCACCGCCACCCAAACCGCACTCTGCCCGCCCGGATAAGGACGATCATGACTCATTCCCCGGATCCTTCTGCTGTCCCTTCTAATATGTTCCCGAAGCAGTTCCCGAAGCAGTTCCCGATGCATCGCCCGCGCCGGCTACGCCGCACCCCGGCGCTGCGCCGTCTGGCCAGGGAGCACCGGGTGCATCCGGCAGACCTCATCCTGCCGCTTTTCGTCAGAGAAGGGCTCAGCCAACCGCAGCCCATCAGCTCCATGCCAGGGGTGGTTCAGCACAGTTCCGAGAGCCTGCTGCGCGCCGTCGCGCAGGCCGCTGAACTGGGGCTGGGCGGTGTCATGCTCTTCGGCGTGCCGCAGCAGCGCGATGCCACCGGCAGCGCGGGCCTTGCGGAAGACGGAATCCTTAACCGCTCACTGCGCGAGGTACGGGCTGAGGTCGGTGAGCAGATCGTGGTGATGAGCGATCTCTGCCTGGATGAGTTCACCGATCACGGACATTGCGGGGTTCTGGACGAATCCGGGCACGTGGACAATGACGCCACCCTCGACCTCTACGCCCAGATGGCCGTGGCCCAGGCGCAGGCCGGGGCGCAGATACTCGGCCCGTCCGGCATGATGGACGGCCAGGTAGCGGTGATCCGGCAGGCCCTCGACGCCGCTGGGTTCAACGAGGTTGGGGTGTTGGCGTATGCGGCCAAATACGCTTCCGCGTTCTACGGGCCGTTCCGGGAGGCGGTGGATTCGCAGCTCACGGGCGACCGGCGCAGCTATCAGATGGATGCCGCCAATCGGCGGGAAGCCATCCGGGAGGTTGAGCTGGACCTCGCGGAGGGCGCCGATATGGTCATGGTCAAACCGGCCCTGGGCTATTTGGACATCGTGGCCGATATCGCCGCGATGTCCCCGGTCCCGGTAGCCGCTTATCAGATCTCCGGAGAGTATTCGATGATCGAAGCCGCGGCGGCCAACGGCTGGATCGACCGGCGCTCGGCGATCGAGGAGTCGGTGCTGAGCATCAAGCGGGCTGGAGCGGAGAGCATCCTGACCTATTGGGCCGCGGAGCTGGCCACCTGGTTGCGGGACTGAGAAGCTGGTAGCGGGGAAATTCAGAGGGTATCAGAGGGGAAGAATGAGCAATCAGGAACTTTTCGAGCGCGCACAGAACCTGCTTCCCGGGGGTGTGAACTCCCCGGTGCGGGCTTTCGGGTCGGTAGGCGGTACGCCGCGGTTCATGACCTCCGCTCACGGGCCGTACCTCACCGATGCCGACGGCCGGGAGTACGTCGACCTGGTCTGCTCCTGGGGGCCCGCCTTGCTCGGTCATGCCCACCCTGAGGTGCTGGAAGCGGTGCATCGGGCGGTGAACCGCGGGCTCTCCTTCGGAGCGTCCACTCCGGACGAAGCAGCGCTCGCCGCCGAGGTGCAGCGCCGGGTGCCGCCCGTAGAGCGCATCCGGATGGTGTCCACGGGAACCGAAGCCACGATGACGGCGATCCGGCTCGCCCGAGGAGTCACCGGGCGCCCCTTGGTGATCAAATTCGCCGGCTGCTATCACGGCCATGTCGATGCGCTGCTCGCTGCGGCGGGCTCGGGCCTGGCGACTCTGGCGATGCCCGGCTCCGCCGGAGTCACGGAGGCGACGGCTGCGGAGACCCTGGTGCTGCCCTATAACGACCTCGATGCGGTTCGCGCGGCTTTCGCCGAGCATAGCTCCTGGATCGCCGCGGTGATCACCGAGGCTGCCCCCGCGAATATGGGCGTGGTCGCCCCGGATCCCGGATTCAATGCGGGCTTGCGGCAGATCACGAGCGAACACGGGGCCCTGCTGATCTTCGATGAGGTGCTGACCGGCTTCCGAGTCGGCCCCTCAGGGTACTGGGGGCTGGAAGCGGACGCTCAGGATGGCGCCGACGGCTGGGCGCCGGATCTGTTCATTTTCGGCAAGGTCATCGGCGGCGGTTTGCCGACCGCGGCTCTCGGTGGACGTGCCGAGGTGATGGAACAGCTGGCACCGCTCGGGCCGGTGTATCAGGCCGGGACGCTCTCTGGTAACCCGGTGGCGATGGCTGCAGGGCTGGCGACGCTCGAAGCCGTCACGGACGAGGTCTACGCGCAGGTCGACGCACGGTCGGCCGAGCTCTCCGCCGCTTTGTCCGATGCTTTAAACGCTGAAGGAGTATCGCATTCCATCCAGCGCGCCGGGAATCTCTTCTCGGCGGCTTTCGGTACGGCTGAGGTCCGTGACTACGGGCAGGCGCAGTCGCAGGAAGCCTACCGCTATGCTCCCTTCTTCCACAGCATGCTGGAATCCGGGGTGTACCTGCCGCCCTCGGTTTTCGAAGCCTGGTTCCTCTCCGCCGCCCACGATGATGCGGCGATGGAACGGATCATCGACGCTCTTCCGGCGGCAGCGAAGGCCGCTGCGGCGGCACGTCCCTGATCCTTTCCGCTGAGTGGTAGGGTGTGGCGGCTTAGCGGAGCTTTAAGCCGCCACACCCTACCACTCAGCGGAAAGGGGCGGAGCTCAACGGGAGACGTCGAGTTCGTAGATATGCTCCAGACCGTCGTCCGGGTCGATCTGTTCGCCGTTGCGGTGGAAATCGAAAGGCCTGATCACGGCGAGCGAGGCAGCGTTATCCGGCCGGATGCATAGCCGCAAGATGCTCACGTCGGGCTCTCGGCGGGCCCGGTCGATCAGTGTGCTCAGCGCACTCCGGGCGTATCCGCGCCGTCGGTGGGCCGGGTCGATCTCGTACCCCGCCTCCAGTAGCCCATCTTCGGGCGGGCCGTGATACCCGGCTCGGCCCACGGGAATTCCATCGGCGATCACGGCTCCGGTTACCCACTCCTGCACAGAGGGGTCAGCGGTGACCTGCACCGTGCGGCGCTTCCAGACCTGGCGCATCGTGGGTGAGACGAAGTACTCGCCGAGAGTAAGCCCGCTCAGCTCCTCCGCTTCGGCGAGGTCGCCTTCTGCCAGCGCGGTCAAGGTGGGCAGACTGAAGTAGTGGATTTCGATGGAGGGCTGGGTGAAAGCAGCGTCGTTGACCACGGCCATAGCCTAGCGCTGCGGCGCGGATGTCAGCTAGAGCACTCAGTTAGAGCACATCGGAGAGGAAACCGCGCAGACGCTCGGTGCGCGGCTCGGTGAAGACCTGCCCCGGATCGCCGGTTTCGACGACCGCGCCGGACTCCATGAACAGCACCTGGTCTGAGACGCTGCGGCAGAAGCCCATCTCATGGGTCACCACCACCATGGTCATCCCGCCTGAGGCCAGCTCGGCCATAAGTGCCAGAATACCTTTGACGAGTTCCGGATCCAGCGCGGAGGTCGCTTCGTCGAAGAACATCACCTCCGGGCGCATAGCCAGCGCTCGCGCGATGGCGACCCGTTGCTGCTGCCCTCCGGAGAGATTGCCCGGCCGGGCCCCGGCGCGATGCTTGAGCCCTACGAGATCGAGCTGCTCCAGGGCCTGCTCCCGGGCTTGCTCCTTGGACAGTTTGCGGATCTTGCGCAGGGCCAGCGCGACATTGTCGAGCACCGTCTTATGCGGGAAGAGATTGAACTGCTGGAAGACCATGCCGATGCGTCGGCGCAGCAGATCCGGATCCTCTGTGAGGACCGAGTGGCCGTCGAGCAGAATATCTCCGGAATCCGGTTCGATGAGCCGGTTGAGCACCCGGAGCAGGGTCGACTTCCCGGAACCGGAAGGCCCGATCACCGAGGTCACACTGCCGCGGGCCACCGAAATGTCGATGCCCCGGAGGACATGGTTCGTACCGAAGGACAGATGCAGCCCTCGGCCTTCCAGACTGCCGCCGGTGAAAGAAGCCGGTGCGGCGCTCGATGCTGATAGTGAACTCATGCGCTGGCCTCCTGCAGCAGGGACGTCTGTTTCTCTTTCCGACCAGCGCGCATCCGCCGGTCCAGGTAATTGACCAGATGCGTCAGTGGAATGGTGAGCAGCAGATAGAGCAACCCGGCTGCGACCACGGGAGAGTAGTTGCCGGAATTCGCCGATGCGTCATTGCCGATCCGGAAGATCTCCCGCTGGCTGGCGAAAAGGCCCAGGAAGAACACGAGTGAGGAATCTTTGATCAGGATGATGAACTGATTCATCAGTGCCGGCAGTACTCGGCGGATGCCCTGCGGGATCACGATGAGCCGCATCGCCGGCCCGTAGCCGAAGCCCAGCGCCCGGGAGGCTTCCATCTGGCCTTTCTCCACGCTTTGAATGCCGGAGCGGAAGATCTCGGCGATATAGGCCGCGGCCATGAGCGAGAGCGCCAGGATTCCGAGCGGGTAGGGGCTACGGCCGAGGATTGGGCTGAGGATGGGCCCCAACCCGATGCCGATGAGGACAATTACCAGGATGGCGGGCAGGCCGCGGAAGACGTCGATGTAGATCCGGGCGATCCAGCGCGGTAGCCAGAACCGGGAGATGCCCATGGCGGCGAGGACGAGCCCCAGAAGAGTGCCGAGGATCCCGGAGGAGATCGCGAAGATCACAGTGTTCGGCAGCCCGACGGTCAGCAGTGCCGGCAGCACCTCGGCCATGGCTTGGCCGTTGAAGAACTGATTGAGGAATTGATCCCAGGAGGAATCCACACGGCATCCTTTCGATGGTCGTGAAGGCGCTTAGGTCGAGGGGGTTGCTGGGCAGAGCGAGAGCGTTGCGGGCATCAGCCCAGGACGGAGGCTTTGCTGCCCGGCTTCCAGTTCTCCGGGGTCTGCCGGTCCGGGTACCATTCCTGAGCCAGCCTGCTCCACGTGCCATCGGCGACCACCGCGTCCAGGGCCGAATTCAGGGCATCGATCAGTGCCTGGTTCTCCGAATTCACGGCATAGGCGGTGAAGTTCTGGGTATTGACGATGCTCTCGGCGATCGCGGTGCCGTCCCCGGGCTTGACCTGCCCGCTGGCCTGCTGCGAAGGAGCCACCCAGGCATCCACCTGGCCGTTCTTCACATTGGCGAACACTGTGTTGTAATCGGGGAACCGCACCGGCTCAATACCCAGGGTGTTGGTCGCGCATTCGTCTTGTACGGTGCCCTGGACGACGCCGATCCGCTGATCGTTCGTGAGATCGCTGAAGCCTTTCATGGGCGAGTCGGTCTTCGCGACGACGGCCATGTAACCGAAGTCGTAGCCATTGGTGAAGCCGACATTCTGCCGGCGCTGATCCGTGGTGGAGATCGAGGAGGAACCGACATCGAACTGCTTGTTCTGCACCTGGGAGAGCAGCGCCGCGAAGTCGGTGGAGACGAATTCGGCCCGGAGCCCGAGCTTCTCAGCCATCGCCTTGAGCAGTTCGTTATCGAAGCCGGTGAAGACACCGTCCTTGATGAAGATATTCGGCGGAGCGTCGGAAAGCGTGCCCACCCGGATGACGCCTTCGCTGCCCAGGCCGAGGGCCGCGGTATCGATTTGGTCCAGGGGCGTAACCTCAGCGGTGGTGTACTTATCCGTTGAGCTCTGGTCCGAGCCGGCGAGAGCCGCCGTGGAGTTGTCGCTGGCAGATTGGCCCGAACCGCAGGCGCTGAGCGTCAGTGCGAGCAGAGCGGCTACCGAAGCAGCCTTGATCCAGGCGAGGGGCGCGTGCTTCATCGGGGCATCTTCTTCCTGAGCGTGTGGTGCCTGCGGCCCGGCGACGAGAAGTGCCCGGCAGGCTGATGAAGAATATTGTGCCACAGCCCCAAAGAGTCAATAAAAAATGAACTTATTGCGTCATAACAATGGTTGCTACGAATTTAATGCTCATTTTGGCGAGATGCTTGGTGTAGGATTCTTCGTTTCCTGAAAGCGCCCGCTGGCGTCCGGGTCACCACCATGTTTCACTAGGCAACCGGCCATGTGCCGTCGATCACAGCATCGCTCTGGCCTTTGCCGCGCAGATAAGCCTGGAAGCTCTCCGCCTGCTCTCGTGCCCAGCCGATCTGCGCCCGGTGAAGTTCCGCAGCGGGTACCCCGAGTTCCGGGTACCTTCCGACCAGCGCCTCGGCGAGTCGGACAGCGGCGAGAGCATCGGCTGCAGAAGTATGCGCTTGTTCCAGCGACACGTGGTATTCAGCGCAGGTGGCACTCAGTGTTCGTTTCCCCGGGCGGAAGCGATCCACCTGCTTATCCAGCACGAAAGGGTCGATCACCGGGAGCGGAGCCGTTGGCGCAACCTGAAATCGAGCGCATTCAGCTGCCATCACGGTGAAGTCATAGGGCGCGTTGAAAGCCACGACGGGAATCCCCCGGCCGAAGAGCCAGCTCAAGGACTCGACGATATGCCGCACGGCTTCTTCGATGGGCTGCCCCTCGGCACGTGCCTGCTCGGTGGTGATGCCGTGGATCTCCGAGGCCTGCTCCGGGATCTCGACGCCCGGATCGACCAGCCAATCCCGGCTGCGGGTGACCTCTCCAGAAGCGTCCAGCAACACGACAGACGCCGTCACAAGACGAGCCTGATGCGGATCCCTCCCCGTGGTCTCCACATCGAAGGCTGCTCGTGGCCCCAGCAGCCAACTCGGTGCGCTGTCCTTTTCTGCGCCAGCATTCTTTGCGTTGCCAGACTGCGCGCCCCCTTGTTCGGCACCGTACGTTCCCGTCGTGTCACTTCCACCCATAGCACCACCATACGCAGTGCATCCGACAGCGCCGGTGCCCGAGGCGGGGTCACGCCGAGGTTAGGCTGGGCAGGATGAACTCCAGTGAAGCCCGGAATCGCTACCGGGATGCCGTGCGGACCCTCGTCGGCCTGATCCCTGCCGGCCGAGTGCTGGCGTATGGCGATATCGCCGAGCTTCTGGGGTTCGGGGGTCCGCGGCAGGTGGGCCGGGTCATGTCTCATTTCGGCGATGGCCTGCCTTGGTGGCGAGTTACCCGGGCGGATGGCAGGCCTGCGGAAGGTCATGACGAACGCGCCCTGGTCCAGTACCGGATCGAGGAGACGCCGCTGCGGTACACGCGGGGCAGCCGGGCCAGCGATATCGATGCTTCATGGCGTGTGGCAATATCCCGGGCGCGCTGGCAGCCTTCGGAACAGGACTGGGCGCGGATCGATGAGCTGGCGGAACTGCTGGCGACTGACGCTGTTGAAGACTGAGGCCGAAGAGTCGGCCGGTGATTGATGCGGCTGGCAGCCCGGCCGCCGGCGACGTTCTGATTTCGTGGGTCTTCGCTGATTGAATGGTTACCGTGGACGGGGTCGAGAAGGTCAAGAAGCGGCAGAAGCCGGGCGGGGTGAAGCGCGGTAGCGCCACCGCTTTGCGCCTGATCCCGCCCCAGCCGGCAGCCCCAGCCCCGGAGCTCGATGCCGATCAGCTCGAGGTCGCAGAAGCGCCCGCCGGGCACGGGCCGATTCTGGTCTGGGGAGCCCCTGGCACGGGCAAATCCACTCTGCTGCTGGAAACAGCAGCGCACCGGGTGGCGCGCGATGGCCTGGACCCCGCCGAAGTACTGTTCCTGGCGCCGAGCCGGGCCGCTGCATCCCGGCTGCGTCAGACCCTGACCTCCCGCCTGGACCGCACGCTCAGTACCTCACCAGTGCGCTCCTGGGCGGCCTATGCTTTCGATGCCTTGCGTCGTGAGCACACGGAGCGCTCGGCCCCCGGCGACCTCGCTGCCGTTCGCAGCGCTCCCCGGCTGATCAGCGGGCCGGAGCAGGATCTGTTCCTCCGGGAGCTGCTTGAAGGGCATCGCTTGGGGCTGGCCCCCGGCCCGCAGTGGCCGGAAGGGTTCGAACTGGCATTGGCCAGCCGGGGGTTCCGCCAGGAGATCCGCCAGCTTTTCGACCGGATCGTGGATTACGGATTGCTCCCGGCTGATCTGCGCGAACTCGCGGTTCGTGCGGAGCGGCCGGAGTGGGCTGCTGCGGCAGAGCTCTTCGCCGAATACCGCGACCTTCTAGAACTGCGCGCCGAAGGCTTCGTGGACCCTGCCGGACTAGTCCGGGAAGCCGCTGATCTGCTCGCCGGTGCGCCGGACTTCCGTGAGCAGGAGCGCTCGCGCTACCGGCTGATTCTGGTCGATGATCTGCAGGAGATCGGCCCGGCAGGCCATGCGCTGCTCAGACTGCTCGGTGCGGGCCAAGACCTCATCGCCACTGCGGCACCGGATGTCGTAGTGCAGGGCTTTCGCGGCGCTCGGCCGGATCTCGTAGGAGATCTGCGGGAAGAGCTGAACGCTGCCGAGGCGGTGTTGAGCCTTTCGCACCGGATGCCGCCGGCTATCGCCGAAGCCTGGGGCCGAGTGGCGGCACGGATCGCGCAGCGTCGCGGCGGGCACAAGGCGCGCAGGCTGGAACCAGTACCAGTACAGGCAGCACAAGCGGACCCTCCACCGGGCAAGGCTTCCTCCGTAGTACTCGGATCGCAGATCCAGGAACGCCGGTTCCTCGCGGAACGACTGCTGCATTTCCATATCGATCAGGGCCGGCCTTTCTCCGAGATGGCAGTGATCGTCCGCTCTGGCTCGCAGGTCGCGGCAGTGGAACGATATTTGAACTCTCAGGGGATTCCGGTTCGGATACCCGTGGCGGAAACCCCTGTGCGCGATGAGCTCGCGGTTCGGCCACTGCTCAACGCTTATCGTGCAGTGCTGAATCTCGGCGGCGCCTCGGCAGAGGCGTCTGAGGAGACCGGGTCTCTCGACGCCGAGGCGGTCACCGAACTGCTGACCTCGCGCATCGGGGGCATGAACTCCTTGCAAGTGCGGCGTCTGCGGCAGCAGCTGCGGCTGGAAGAACTGAGCTCCGGGGGCAGGCGCAGCAGTGATGAGCTCTTAGCAGAGGCCATCTGGCGGCCGGCTCAGCTGAGCCTGTTGAGCACCGAAGGTCGTGCCGCAAGCCGTATCGCGAAAGTCCTGCAGGCGGGGCGTGCCGCAGTGGAAACCCCTGGAGCCAATCCGCAGAGCGTCCTCTGGGCGCTTTGGCAGGCCACCGGCTTGAGCGCAGTGTGGGCCGGCGAGGCGCTTCGCGCTGATGCTCTGGGGCATCGGGCGGATCAGGATCTGGACGCGATGATGGCGCTTTTCGAGAGTGCCGAGCGCTTCACAGAGCGGGCGCCGGCAGCGAGCCCCGCGGCCTTCCTGGCTGATCTGCTGGGCCAGGAACTGCCCATGGATACCCTGGCCCCTCGGGGTCAGAGCGGGGATGCGGTATCCGTGCTCACCCCGGCCAGCGCGGCCGGCAGGCAATGGCCCGTGGTGCTCATCGCGGGCCTGCAAGAGGGGCGATGGCCGGATACCCGGCTGCGCGGGGAACTCCTCGGCAGTCAGTACCTCGTAGAAGTGCTGGAACACGGGGTAGGTGCGGCGCAGCAGATGACGGCCGCGCACCGAATGCGGGAAATCCGCTACGACGAGTTGCGAAGCTTCTCCGCAGCTCTTTCCCGGGCCAGTGAGGTCCTGATCTGCACCGGTGTCTCCGCCGCGGATGAGCAGCCATCATCTTTCCTGGACATCGTGGACCCTTACCAACCAGAACCGGGGCAGCCGGCGGAGCGGCCGGTGACCGAAACCGCCAGACCCAAGAACCTGCGCTCCTTGGTCGCCGAACTGCGGCAGGTGCTGGAATCCCGCTACCTCGAGCTGCCCGCTACTGGGCTGCTAGCTGCGCAATCACCGGTTCGCTCGGGTGAGCCGGAAGCCTCCGAAGCTGCGGCGCTGCTCAGCGCGCTGGCGTCCCGGAACATCGCCGGTGCCGCTCCGGAACATTGGTGGGGGCTGGCCGCGCTGAGCTCCGCCGATCCGATCCTGCCGGAAGACGCCACGGTACCGGTGTCACCCTCCCGGATCGAGACCGCCTTGGCCTCACCGCTGAGCTGGTTCCTGCAAGCAGCCGGTGCCGAAGTCAGCCGAGACCTGGCCCGTAGCATGGGCACGCTGATCCACGCCATCGCCCAGGATCTTCCCGAGGCGAGCCACGAAGACTACCTCGCTGAGCTGGACCGGCGCTGGCCTGAACTGGGGCTTCCCGAGACCTGGATCAGCGCGGCCGATTACGCGAAAGCACGCCGGATGCTCGGTAAACTCGCGGAGTACCTGCGGGTGATGAGCTCGGAGAAAAGACATCTGCTGGCGGTCGAACCGGCTTTCGACGTCGAAGTCCAAGGGCAGCGATTGGCCCGGTTGCGCGGCCGGGTCGACCGTTTGGAGGTCGATGAGCTGGGCCGTCTCGTAGTGATCGACCTGAAAACCGGTAAGAGCAAACCCACCAAGGCGGCAATAGCCCAGCACGAACAGCTCGGGGCGTACCAAGTCGCGGTGAACCAGGGGGCCTTCAGCAGCCTCACCGCGGAGGAATCCGATGCGGGGAAGTCCGGGCAGCCGGCGGCCAGCGGCGGTGCGGCACTAGTGCAACTCGGCGGCGAGACGAAACGCGTCGACGAGCAGCAGCAGCCAGTCCTCGACCCTGCACAGGACTGGATGACCCCGATGATCTCGCAAGCCGCCGTGATCATGTCCGCCGCCGAGTTTGCGGCGGTTCACGATCCGGCCGCAATGGATCGTCGAGGCTGCCCGCTGCCCGATGTCTGCCCGCTGTGCCGTGGACGGCAGGTGACCGAGTGAAGCCTCAACCCACCCCGGAGCAGCAGGCGGTCATCGAAGCGCCTCTGCAGCCGATGCTCGTCATCGCCGGTGCCGGCTCCGGCAAGACCACCACGATGGCTGATCGGGTGGCTCATCTGGTAGCGAGCGGGCAGGTGCGCGCCGAAGAGGTCCTGGGCATCACCTTCACACGCAAAGCCGCGGGAGAGCTGGCGTCCCGGATCCGGCAGAAGCTGCGGCTGTCAGGAAAGGCAGAACCGGCAACCTCGGAGAGCATGCTCAGCGCCGCCCGCGGCGGAGACCCCGCGGAACTCCTGGAACCCACCGTGGCGACGTATCACTCCTACGCGAATTCCCTCGTCTCCGAATACGGGCTGCGGCTCGGAGTGGAGCGCGATGCCGTAGTGATGGGGCAGGCTCAGAGCTGGCAGCTGGCCAGCCGCATCGTGGAATCCTACGACGGTGATCTGAGCGGATATTCCGGCTCGCTGGACACCCTGGTGCGTGCGGTGATCGCAATGGCGGGGGAGAGCGCAGAGCACCTGCGCGCCCCGGAGGAAGTCTCTGCCTGGCTGACGCGGTTCGCGGATCAGTTCGGCGCCTTACCGCACCGGACCGGGCCCGGCAGGGACGCACCCGGGAAAGCGGTCAAGCTGGATGCCCTCTTGCGGCAAAGGGCTCAGGTGGCTGATCTGGTCGCCCGTTATCAGCGGGCCAAAACCCAGCGGAACCTCCTGGATTTCGGGGATCTCGTGGCTCTCGCCGCACGCTTGGCCCAGGAGATTCCCGCGGTGGGCCGTGCTGAACGGGAGAAGTACCGGGTGGTGTTGCTGGACGAATTCCAGGACACCTCTTATGCGCAGCTGGCGCTTTTCGCCGCGCTTTTTTCCGACGGCCACCCGGTGACCGCCGTAGGCGACCCGCATCAGTCCATCTACGGTTTCCGCGGGGCATCAGCTGGGCAGCTGTTCCAGTTTCCGCAGACCTTCCGAACTGTCACCGGGGAACCAGCTCCGGTGCTAGCGCTCACCGTGGCCTGGCGGAATTCCCTGGCCGTTCTAGAGGCTGCGAATACGATGTCGGAGCCGCTCACCCGAGCCGCCCAGCAGCGCGACGACGCCGGCACCTGGCGGAATTCCCTAGCCCCGCTTCAACCGAATCCGTGGGCAGCGGCCGGCGAAGTCGAGCTGGCCCGATACGCTACCGAGGCCGAGGAGGCCGAGGCTGTCGCAGAGCGGATACTCGCCCGGGCTGCAGGCCGGGTTCAGCAGATCCGGGATCCGGCGGATACGACTCCGGCACAGACCAGTTCGGCACAGGCCAGTTCGGCACAGACCAGCGTTGCGGTGCTGTGCCGGCGCCGCAGCCAGATCCCGGCGATACAGCAGGCCCTGGAGGAACGAGGCATCCCCTATGAAGTAGCTGGTCTGGGCGGGCTGCTCGCGACACCCGAGGTCATCGATCTGGTCTCCACTCTGCGCGTGATCTCCGATCCGTCCCGCTCCGATGCGCTCATGAGGCTGCTCAGCGGGGCTCGGTGGCGGATCGGCCCGAGGGACCTCATGGCGCTCGCGGACTTCGCCCAGTCCCTCGGTTCGGCCCGCAGGCAGCGCACTGCGCCGGGGGAGTCGGCGGAGTCGGAATTGGCCGACCAGTCCGATGCGGTGAGCCTCGTCGAGGCGCTTGATGCCCTGGAAGGAAGCAGCTGGCCGCGGCACGACGCGGTGCGCCCGCTCAGCGATGCCGGCCGCGAACGCTTGCTGACGCTGGCTGCTGAATTGCGCGAACTGCGCCGCTTCCTCGGTGACGATCTGCTGGCTACGATCATCGAGGCGGAGCGTGCCATCGGCCTGGATATCGAGCTGGCCGCCAGGCCCGGGCGGGAATTCCACCAGGCCCGGCAGCACCTCGATGCCTTCCAGGAGGTAGCCGCGGTTTTTCTGCACAGCGCGGAGAATGTCGACCTGGCGGCTTTCCTGGCTTGGCTGTCGATAGCTGAAGACGAAGAGGGTGGCCTCGAACCGCTGGCCGTCGAGCCGATGCCCGGTGCCGTGCAGCTGCTCACCGTGCATGCCGCAAAAGGCCTGGAATGGGATGAGGTCTATGTCCCAGGCCTCGCCGCGCAGAGCTTCCCCAGCGACCGGGTGCCCCGCTGGACTTCCGGAGCCGCATCGCTGCCGTGGCCGCTTCGCGGAGACCGGGCGGATCTGCCGCAGTGGCAGCCGGATCAGCTCCCTGAAAGCGACCAGAAATCCTGGCTCGCCTCCTTGGCGGAGTTCGAGGAAGCCGCGGCGGAGCACGCGGTGACGGAGGAGCGTCGTCTGGCGTATGTCGCCTTTACCCGGGCCAGGCAGTACCTGATGCTCAGCTGCGCTGCCTGGGTCGGCACCGCGGCGACGCTGCGGGAACCCTCGCCGTTCCTGACCGAGTTGGTAGAGCGGAAGCAGCCGCCTTCCAGATTCCGGGTGCGGCACTGGAGCGCCGAGGGGGACATTCCGGAGGAGAACCCCGCACGCAGCCTGCCGATCCGCGCGGAGTGGCCCTATGATCCGCTGGCCGGGCCTCGGCTGAGCCGAGGCGATCAGGTGCAACAGCCCGGTCCCGGTCGCCGCCGCGCGCTGGAAGCCGCGGCGCAGCGCGTCGGCCGGGTCGGGCAGCAGAACGCCGGTATGGCATTGGAAGAACTCGTTGCGCAGAGCCCGCGCTGGGGTGCGGAGGTGCAGCGGCTGCTGGAGCGCCGGAACCCGGAGGAGCATCTGGACGTGCAGCTGCCGGGGCACCTTTCGGCTTCCGCCCTGGTCGATCTGAGTGCTGAGCCGGAGAAGATGATTGCGCAGCTGCGCCGCCCCGTGCCGCGCGAGCCGGGGGTCCAGGCGCGGGTGGGTACGGCGTTCCATGGCTGGGTCGAGCAGTTCTATGCGAAAACCGGGCAGCTGGACCTCGACGAGATCCCGGCGGCTGATGACGAGCTCGATGCGGGCCTGGACCTACCGGGGCTGCAGGAGACCTTCCGGAACTCCGTCTGGGCCGCGCAATTGCCTGAGACCGTCGAGGTGCCCGTGGAGACTCGGATTGGGGGCATCGTCGCCAGGGGTCGGATCGACGCGGTTTTCCCCCGTGACGGCGGTGGCTGGTGCGTTGTGGATTGGAAGACCGGGCGCGTGCCGCATCCGGGTGAAGAAGCCCGGCACCGTGCGGTGCAGCTCGCGGTCTACCGGCTGGCTTGGGCCAGGTTGCGCGGTATACCGGTGAGCGATGTGTCAGCCGCGTTCTACTACGTGCAGCAGGACCGGACGGTCTGGCTTGAGGAGCTGGCCGAGGATCTTGCCCGGGCTGGCGATGAATCCGGCTTGGTCGAGATCTTGGAACGCGCTTATCAGGCCTGAGGCTTCTGCGGTTCAGGTTGCTGGGGGTCGTCAGATTCCGGCTGATCTTCGGAGTCCTGCGTGTCCGGCCCCGAGCCTTCGACGGGCTCGTCCGGCGGTTCCGGGGCTGCTGTTTCAGTCTCGGTTTCCGTGGAAGCCAGGGCCCGGCTGTTTTCATCGCTCTGATCGTTATCAGCGGGCGATGCCGTTGTTGTGGTTGAGACTGGAGCCGGTGCCGCCACGATGGGCTCTTCCAGGCTGATGGGTTGGCCGCCGTGTTCGGTGATATCCCGTTCCAGGGTGGCGAGCATCTCTTCGGCTTCGGCGATCATCTGCGCGTTACCGGTGAAGATGCCGCGGACCAGCCATTGGGCCAGGGCGAACTCCGCGGAGAGCGCGGCCCGGCGCAGCAGATGCGGATCCGGGGTGTGCTGCCGGGAGGCGGCGTAGCTTTCCATGACGGTGTCGACGAACGCGCGGTCTTCCAGCGCGGTGAGCCAGGCGAAGTCGTCTGCGGGGTCGCCCACGCGCAGGTCAGTCCACCCGGTGACGGCGATGAGCTTTCGGCCCTGCATCAGCAGATTGTCTTCGTGCAGGTCGCCGTGCACCACGGAAGGGTTGAATCGCCATAGCGTGACGTCTTCGAGGGCGTGCTCCCAGCGGCGCAATAAGGTGGCCGGGATCTTGCCGGTAGTGGCGGCCTGGTCCAGTTCGTTGAGTTTGCGCTGCCGGAATTCGTCGGCGGTGTACACCGGGAGGTCGCTTTCCTGGACGAGCTGCGGTGGTAGGTCGTGGATCGCGGCCATCGCCTGGCCGATCTGCTGGGCGGTTTCCGCGCCGCCGCTGCTGAGCTCTTCGACGGTCTGGTTCTGCCCTGCGAGGTGCGAGTACACGAAGACGGTGAGATCCTCGATCCTGGCGGTTCCGGCTACCGTGGGCAGCAGGAAGGGCAGCTCGGCGCGGACTCCGGCGGTGAAGGCGCGGAGTACTTGGCGCTCGGTTTCCAGCCGGGTGCTGGCCTCGTGGTGCCGGGGTGCGCGGACCCGCCAGCGCCGCTTATCCGCATCGACGAGCACCGCCGAATCGAAGTCGGCGTCATCGGGCTCCGGGCCTACCGCGGTCGGCGCCAGAGTGGGTAGAGCAGCGCTGGCCATCGCGGCCAGATCCATCGGTGTTCTTCTCACCTTTCCACCGTATGCTGCCCTCCCGGAAACAGGGGCAGTCCCGGCGGCGAGTCGCCCAACCACCCAGGCCTTGTTCAGGTTTCAGGTGGTGGTTTCTTTCGCGGCAGGGTCTGCGGTGCAGTCCGAGATGACGTTGATGAAGCTTTTGACGGTTGAGGTCGTGAACTGGATGAATAGGCCGTCTGGTGTTTCGGCGTTCACCCCGATGCCTTGGGTGTCTCCGGGGTAGGTGCGGGTTGGTCCGATGGTGTAGCCCTTGGCTTCGAAGTCTTGGCGCATGGCGTCGGCGGAGGCTGCTGGGTTGGATGAGGGGCCGCCTTCGATTTGGCGTTGGTAGAGGTCGCCGTCTTCGCGGCTTTGGATACCGCAAGATTCAGGAACGTATCCGGTGGTGTCGTTGCGGTCCCAGTTTGGGAAGGTGATGCCTGAGGTGGTGACGGTGTCGTCGAGGGTGTTGAGGAAGTCTTCGAAGACGACGGTGGCGGGTCGGGTTCCCATGAGTGTTCCTTCCGGATCATCAGGATTTAATGCGCAGCCGGACAGCAGCAGGAGGAAGGTTCCCAGTAGCCCGGTCGTGATGATCTGTGGTCTCATGATGACTCCGAGGTTTTCCTCCCACCCGTTAGGTGGTGGTTTCTTTCGCGGCGGGGTCTGCGGTGCAGTCGGAGATGACTTTGATGGAGCTGCCGTTTTTGGTGGTGCTGAATTGCACTGTCATGCCGGTGGGGGTTTCGGCGTTGATGATGACGCCTTGGCCGGGTGAGGTGGTGCTGTAATCGAAAACGTTACCGATGGTGTAACCCTGCCCAACGAAGCCCCGGCGCATCGCGTCCGCGGAGGCTGCGGGGTTGGATGAGGGATCGCCTTCGAGCTGGGTTTGGTAGGCCCGGGCGTTGGTTCCTTGGGCGCAGGCTTGGGCGTTGTATCCGGCGGTGTCGTTGCGGTCCCAGTCGGGGAAGGTGATGCCTGAGGTGGTGACGGTGTCGTCGAGGGTGTTGAGGAAGTCTTCGAAGACGACGGTGGCGGGTCGGGTTCCCATGAGTGTTCCTTCCGGGTCATCAGGATTAGCAGGATTTGATGCGCAGCCGGACAGCAACAGGAGCAAAACACCTAGAAGAGTCGAGGGCATGATGCGGTTGCGGGTGATCATGGTGCGCTCCTAGGTTCTCTGCCGCGCAGCTCATCGGGTGAGCGGTCGGTTTCAATGGGGCCGAGGTCAACGACGGTGCGCCCAGCAATAATGTATTCACGTTCTAGTGGAATCAGCGGCGTGATTCGGTCCCCATGGCCGGTAGAGATCAGCGCGGTGTTCCAAGCTGATTCGGTTTTGATATCAAGGTATCCGTGCCCTTCCGAGGCGGAGAGAAGGTTGGGAATCTGCTGCCCCGGTGAGCCGCTCGTATTATGCCCTGTAGTCTGCCAGTAGGCCTTGCCGGTTTCCGGGTCGTAGCCCCCTTCGGAGGAGAAGTTCTTCCCGCCGAACCAAGACCCTCCGGGGTCGAAACGGGGAATCGTCAGCTCGCCATTCGGAGAAACAGGACCGTTGAAGAGAGCAGCGCCCCAGGAACCTGCGGTCCCTATACCGGCGATACTGTCCATGCTGGCAGTAGTCACATAGACCTCTGGCTTGCCTGCGGAGTCTTTGACGACATTCATCGCTTCGGCGTTGGGCACGCTGATCCGGTCGATTCCGGCCGAGCCCAGGAAGGTCACGGAGTCCACGGGGTACGCGGTCCTAGTGAGTCCATATCCCGCCGTCGTGGTGCCATAGGAGTGTGCGATGACATTGACACGCACGGGGTCTGATTCGCCCCGGGTTGCCCGGAAACCGTCCAAAGCCGTGGCAAGCTGACTGCCGCCCATACTAGCTTTGGACACTGAGAGCACATCGCCCTTCTCCAGTTGCGGAGTCTCGTAACCCACCCAGGAAACGACAGCCCTAGACGAAGCAGGTTCGCTGCCGAACATGTCTAAAGCGTTCTTTTGAAGGTCATAAACATCTTGGGTGGACTGCGTCCATGGCCCTAGTCCATCAACCACGTTGGTATTCATGCCGGGGACATTCCAGGTGACATTGCCCGCGGTATCCATATCGCCGAGGGCCACCGCGGCCAGGGGCTTCTCTGGGGAGCTCAGATCCAGCAGGATCAGGCTGCGTTGAGGTGTGTTTGCGCGTTGGTCGGGCTTTTTCAGCGCCTCATACACTTTCTGCAGCGCATCCTTCGTCTTCTGCGACGTCGCCGGGTCCCGGAACACTTGGTCCAGCAGATTCTTATTCGCCCGGCCCCGGACGCTGTACGGCACTCCGTTGAGGTTGCCGATCACACCCGGAACCATTGCGACCAGTGCGGTCTGCGCCGGCTGGCCCAGGCCTGCCCACCACTGCTTGACCGCTGCGGGGTTCACAGTGTCGAAGGGTGTTCGCAGCTTGCTGCCCTGAATCGAGGCGTAGAGCGCTATGGCCGCTGGGCTCATCGCCCCCAGTGCCTGCAGGTACGCTAGCTGATCCGCGGCCCGGTTCGGATTATTGGCATCATCGGCTTTAGCGCGAAGGTCCTGCAGTTCCTTGGCCCGGGAGCCGCCGAGGAACATCGACATCACGGCGTGGACGGATGATTCCCCGATCGGCCCGGCATCCCGCCAGAGGGCCTGCGGGTCCTGCAGCACGTACTGTGCTGCTGCTGCGGTATCCGCCGCTCGGAACTCCTCGGCCAAGTCCTGGAACTTGGCCCTCAGAGTGATCAATTCATCCCGGAGCATCTCCAGCTGCAGCTCCGCTTTGCGGCGCGAGTTCTGATCTTCCAGCACTCCCGGGCTGAGCTCTACGCCAGGAAATACCGCCGGTGCCGGGATCACCACGAGCACCTGCCCCGCCGCATGCATCTCGTCCTGAATCTCCCGGCCTCGTCGCAGCAGCTGATCGGCGCGCTCCTGGAACTCATCCAGCTCACTGCGTCAGCGTAGCTGGACCTCGCAGAACTGCATGGCCTGCTCCTGAAGCCTTCCCAGCACCAGGGAGCAGCGGCTGAGGGTATCGCGTAAGCCCTGGATGGTCTCGCCGCTGCCGTTGAGCTGCACGGACTCGATGGCTCCGCGAGCTCCGTAGAAGATGCTGGCGGTCTCCTGCCATCTGCCCCGGGCGACCCAGACCCGCTCCGGATCTCCGGGGCAGGGGTCCGAGCTGCCGAGCGGGGACCAATCACGGGGTCGATTCATGACGAGCCCCCGCTGAGGCGATCGGCAAGCGCTTTATCGGCGGCTTCGAAGCTATCGAGGGCTTGCCCAGTGGCGTTGATGAGCGAGTCGAGGGAAGTCGCATAGCGCTCCATGAAATCTCGCCAGGCGATGCTCAGGTTGGTGGCTGCGTTATTCATGGCCTGCCCGCCCTGATCGCCTTCGATCACAGCGGGCGTCATCAGGACCTGCGTCCGAGCGCTCTGGAACGCGCCACCGGCCGAGGTGAAGTCTGCGGTTTGAATACGAAGGTTGCTCATTTATGCCTCTTATGGATTAAATGTCTGATCTCAACTTACGTTTTTTGAGAAAGAAAAGCAATGGTTTGGTAAATATTGTGGATACCTGCGTAGACGGTGACGGATATGCGGGATATACCGGGATATACGAGATATACCAGGTATGCGGGAAGCCGGGCTGGAAAAATGGCGGGCGTCCACTTCCAGCGATACCGGATCGTCTGTTGTCCTCCCTACGCAGTACCGTAGAAGGCATGATCCATTCCGCTGCGCTGCCCTGGCAGCGTGCCCTGACAGACCGGGGCAGCGAGCGCCGGTCCGCACCGGAGTTCCTCGGTCAGCTAGCCGGGCATCCGCAGCTGCTCTTCCTGCCGTTATGGAAAGGCCAGGCTTGGTTTGCGGACGGCGCCTTGCGCTACATCCGGGCCGATGCGCTCAGCGCAGCCGGGATCGATGCGCAGGCGCTCTTGGAGGCAGTAGAGCCGGGGCAACCTGCCCCCGCGGTCTATCTGGGCCACCAGCTTCCGGTGGCAGCGCACTCCGCGGGGGTGATCCCGGCGGAATCGGAAGTGGTCGCAGTATCTCTCTGTGAGACGCAGGCCGCAGCCCTCGGCGCGGTGCTCGTGAGCGAGCACCCCTCAGAAACAGTCTCAGCAGACAGCACCAGCTACGCTCCAGCAGGCTGGCAGACTTTCCGCCAGCTCGCCGGGCAACTCAACGCTACGGATACCCAGTTGATGATCGAAGCGCTCGGCATCCTCAACTGGCACAGCGTCTATACGCATTGCCCGAGGTGCGGGGCGGCGACCATCCCGGAGTCCGCGGGCTGGACGCGGCGCTGCCCGCAGGACGGGACCGAGCACTTCCCGCGGATGGACCCCGCGATCATTGTCACCGTCACCGGAGCGGATGGCCGGCTGCTGCTCGGCAACGGAGCCTCCTGGGAACCGCACCGATTCTCCACGCTGGCCGGCTTCGTCGAACCGGGGGAGTCGCTGGAACAGGCCGTGGCCCGCGAAGTCTTCGAAGAAGTCGGGGTCCGGATCGAGGAGGTTCAGTACCTGGGCTCGCAGCCCTGGCCGTTCCCGGCCTCGCTCATGCTCGGCTTCACTGCCACCACCAAGGACACCGAGCTGCGCCCGGACGGAGCGGAGATGGCTGCTGCCCGATGGTTTAGCCGCGAGGAGCTCCAGGACACGGTGCGCAGCGGCGACGTGGCGATTTCGCATCGGATGTCGATCGCCAGGGCGCTCATCGAACGCTGGTACGGCGGCATCATCGAGGAGCCTGAGCGTGACTGACCCGGAAGCCGTCCTGGATGGCCTGGATGATGAGCAGCGCCTGGTCGCCACCAGCCTGCAGGGGCCGATACGAGTGCTCGCCGGTGCAGGAACTGGCAAGACCAGAGCGGTCACCCATCGCATCGCCTACGGTGTGCTCACCGGTGCTTTCAACCCCCAGCGGCTGCTCGCCGTGACCTTCACCGCGCGGGCGGCGGCGGAACTGCGCACTCGGCTGCGGGATCTCGGCGCAGGAGCAGCGCAGGCCAGGACTTTCCACTCGGCTGCGCTGCGCCAGCTGCAGTACTTCTGGCCGCAGGCCGTCGGCGGGAACCTGCCCAGCCTGCTGGAGCACAAAGCCGGGCTCATTAGCGAGGCTGCGCGGCGCTTACGGCTCAGCGCGGACCGGACTGCTGTACGGGATCTCGCCTCGGAGATCGAATGGGCCAAAGTGTCCATGCTGACCCCGGAAACCTACCCCGAGGCTGCGCAAGGCCGAGGGACCCCCGGCGGTTTCGATGCTTTGAGTGTTTCCCGGGTCTTCCAGTCCTATGAGGACCTCAAAACCGATCGCAGCCAGATTGACTTCGAAGACGTGCTGCTCCTGACCGTCGGCATTCTGGATGAAGACCAGCACGTCGCCGCAGCTGTGCGCGAGCAGTACCGGCATTTCGTCGTGGACGAATACCAGGACGTCTCGCCCCTGCAGCAACGGCTCCTGGATCTGTGGCTCGGCGGCCGTCAGGAACTCTGCGTGGTCGGCGATGCCAGCCAGACCATCTACTCCTTCACCGGTGCGACCTCACGCCACCTGCACGAATTCGACCAGCGCTACCCAGGTGCGCAGACCATCCGGCTGATCCGGGACTACCGCTCCACACCGCAGGTAGTTAAGCTGGCCAATCGCCTGCTGGCAGCGCGTCAACCGGCAGGCCGCGCCGCCGATGCCGCCTGGGCCGAACCGCTGCGCCTGATCGCCCAGCGCCCCGCCGGGCCGGAACCGGTCTTCCTGCCGTGCAATGACGATGAAGCAGAGGCCAGGGCCGTCGCTGCAGCGATCAAGCAGCTCATCGAGAAAGAGTCAGTGCCCCCCGCGCAGATCGCCATCCTGTTCCGCACCAATGGGCAGTCCGAGGCCTATGAGCAAGCGCTCAGCACAGCCGGCATCGGCTATCAGCTCCGGGGCGGTGAGCGCTTCTTCGCGCGCCGGGAAGTCCGGGATGCGATGCTCTCGCTCCGGGCAGCGGCCCGCGCAGAGCAGGCGCCTGCCGGAAATGCTGACGGCGACGCCGATCCGGAGACGACCATGCCCCAGCAGGTCCGCGATGTTCTAGCCAGTATCGGCTACAGTGCGGAGCCCCCTGCGGGAAGCGGGGCCACCCGGGAGCGCTGGGAGTCGCTGGCCGCTCTGGTAGGGCTGGCTGATGAGCTGGATTCCGCCAGGGGCCCCGGCGTGACCCTGGATGCTTTCGTCGCGGAGCTGCAGGAGCGCTCCCAGGCCCAGCACGCGCCGACGGTGCAGGGGGTCACCCTGGCTTCGCTGCACTCGGCTAAGGGCCTGGAATGGGATGCGGTCTTCCTGGTGGGCCTTAGCGAAGGCCTGATGCCGATCAGTTTCGCCGATAGCCCCCAGGCCGTCGACGAAGAGCGCCGTCTGCTCTACGTGGGCATTACTCGGGCGCGGGAGCGGCTGCATCTGAGCTGGTCCGGCTCGCGCACACCCGGGGGGCGGGCGCACCGTCAGCCCTCCCGGTTCCTCGAAGGGCTCTCCTCCAACCGGCTGCCTGACGGCCGGGGAGGCCGAGCCTCCACCGGGCCCAAAACCGCACGCCGAACCCAGCGTGCGAAGACTCCTGCCCTGTGCCGGGTGTGCTCTGGGCCGCTCAGCACCGCCGCGGAGCGGAAGATTGGCCGTTGCGATAACTGCCCGCCCAGCTACCGGGAAGAGACCTTCGAGGCGCTGCGCTCCTGGCGGCTCGAAGAATCCAAGCAACGGCAGCTGCCTGCTTTCATGATCTTCACCGATGCCACGCTGATCGCCATTGCGGAGCAGGCTCCGGGTGATCTGGCGGAGCTGTCAACCGTTGCCGGCGTGGGGCCCGGGAAACGCGATAAATACGGTGCGGCAGTGCTTCAGGTATTGGCAGAGCAGGCCGGTTCGCAGTGAATCTCTGGAGTCGCAGTGGGGCCGCGCCAGGGGAGGGCGATGGACCTGCAGGGCCGATCGAGGTGGATGGCAGGCCAGTGGTCGTGCGTCGCTCCGCCCGACGCAAGCGCACGGTGACCGCGTTCTGGGAAGAGGGCACCGCGGTTGTCGCGATCCCGGCGTCCTTCACGCGCAGACAAGAACGGGAATGGGTGCCGAAGATGCTGGAGCGCCTCCAGCAGCGCAGCCAACGGGCTCAAGGCGGGGACGATGAGCTGATGCATCGGGCAGCCGGGCTCTCCCGGCGCTATCTTCAGGGCAGAGCCGTGCCCAGCTCAGTGCGTTGGGTGACGAACCAGCGCAAGCGATGGGGATCGGCGAGCCCGGCTGATCGTTCTATCCGGCTTTCGGCGCAGCTCCGGGATATGCCGGATTGGGTGGTGGACTATGTGCTTCTGCACGAGCTGGCCCATCTGCTCGTCGCGGGGCATGGCAGGCAGTTCTGGGCGCTTCTGGAAGGCTATCCGCGCCTGGCCGAGGCCAAGGCTTTCCTCGCCGGGGTCAGTCACGCCGCCGATCGCGGCCTCGATCTGCCACCGTACGGTTTCGGTGCAGAAGACTCCGGTGCAGCGGAATCAGAGAACCTCTAGCCGGCACCGGAACCGAGATTACGGCTGGACTGTACTTTACTTTGTCTCGGGCTCTTACTCTTTACCGGACTCTTGACCTGATTGCGGGTCCTCATCCTGAGGCTTTCCCCGCAGACTCGTCCGGCCCGTCTTCCTCGCCGCTACTCGGTGAGGCATCGAAGCCACCGGAAAGCAGCTTCTCCAGAGCCTCGTCGACGCTGGCTTCGGCAGCATCGGCCAGTTCCCGGCGCTCACTGAATCCCGCAGGATCATTGAGATCTTCAGCGGTCGGCAGCAGGTCCGGGTGCTTCCAGATGGCATCGCGTCCCGTGATGCCCCGCTGTTCTTTGAGCGCCGCCCAGAGGGCTGCGGCTTCCCTGAGCTTGCGCGGCCTGAGCTCAAGCCCCACTAGAGCGCCGAAAGCATGCTCAGCCGGCCCGCCGGAGGCGCGCCTGCGGCGGATCGTCTCCCGCAGGGCCGCGGACGAAGGCAGCTGAGCCGCGGCTTCGAACGTCAGCTCGTCCACCCAGCCTTCGACCAGTGCCAAGATGGTTTCGAGTTTGACCAGCGCGGCGTCCTGAGCCGGAGTCCGCTGCGGCATGAAAACCCCCTGGGAAAGGGCTTCGCGTACCCGCTCCGGGTCCGAGGGGTCGAGATCCCGGGCGAGTTCTTCGACCCTGCTGGTATCGATGTGGATCCCGCGCGCATAAGCCTCGATCGCGCCGAGCAGATGCCCGCGCAACCAGGGCACGTGAACGAAGAGGCGGGCATGGGCGGCCTCGCGCAGCGCCAGGAAGATCTGCACATCGTCGGCAGGTACTTCCAATCCGCTGCCGAACTCAGCCACATTCGCCGGCAGTAGCGCCATCTCCAGATCAGCCAAGGGAATGCCGATATCAGAGGCGGACACCACATCTTTGGCGAGTGCGCCCACTGCCTGGCCGAGCTGCATGCCGAAAAGAGCTCCGCCGACATTCTGCAGCATGGAAAATGCTCCGCCGGCCATCCCGCGCATCTCTTCGGGCAGCTGCTCCTGGAAAGTGCTGGAGAGCGCCTGCGCGATGCTATTGGCCACGGGCTCCGTGAGCCGCTTCCACGTCCCCAGGGTCTCTTCGACCCACTGGGAGCGCGTCCACGCTTTGCCGATCAATCCGGTGCTCGGCAATTCGGTGACCTGATCCAGCCAGATCTCGGCGAGCCGTAGTGCTTCATCCACGGCCCGACGCTGCTCGTCACTGACCGCAGGGTCTTCACTGGCTGCGACTTGGCGGGCATTGTCATGGGCGAGCTGCCAGTTCACCGGCTCATCATTGTTCTGCCCGCTCATCATGGACGACATGACGTTCTGGAACTGCGCGAACATGCGCTGCATCGTGGCCGGGTCATCGGGGAGCCCCGCTGCCTTGGCGAGTTCGGACGGATCGATTCCGGACATATCGCCGCCGCCCATGAGATTCGCTAGAAGCTCCTGGAGCGGATCCTTGGGGGTGTCATCGTCTCGGTTCGAAGGGTCGGTGCTCATGCTGCGTCCTCATTGCTAGGGCTCTTCGGGCCTGCTTGGTGTATTTCACGCTACCCTTCCGGTCACTGCCTTGTCTGCGCCGTTGATCCCGAGTTCGCTCTGAGCCTAGTCATCCCAGGTCATCCCAAGTCATTGCAGGACACTGCCGGTATGCAGCCGGCAAGAGAAAGGTTCTAGGACACAGCTCACAGCTGGACAGCGTAAACTTGCGGTTCAGTAAACTTGAGGTTCAGCATTCGGTAGCGGAGCGGGGAGTCGGTGAGACGATCGTGAGCCAGGTTGATCCGGGTAACGCCTCCGGCGCCTCCGACGCGACGCCGTCGCAGGATGGGCCGGGCAATCACCAAGGCATTCCTCCGCTGCCATCGGCTCCGCCGCGCGCCTCGGGGCGAAAAGACCGGCAGCGCCACAAACGCCAGCGCGATCCGCGAGCCTTGGCGATGCTGGTTTCCGGTGCGCTGGCCGTCGGGCTCGGCCTTCTCGCGGTGACTCTGCCCGCTCCTTATGTGATCGAGTCGCCGGGCCCCACGATCAACACTCTCGGTGAGGTCCAAGGGCAGGAGCTCATCTCCATCGAGGGCACGCAGAGCTACCCGACCAGCGGTCAGCTGGACCTTGTCACGGTGTATGTGAACGGCGGGCCGCAGAGCAATGTCGGTGCTGTCGACGTGTTCACCTCCTGGCTCAATCCGAACCGTTCGGTTCTTCCGGTGGAACTGGTCTACCCGGCCAACACCACCCTGCAGGACGTCACGGCTTTCAACCAAGCGGAGATGACCGGTTCTCAGGACTCAGCCCGGGCCGCGGCGCTGAATTTCCTGGATATCCCTTACGAGGCGGCGCTGAGCGTGCGCACCGTCCAGGGCGGATTCGCCGCAGACGGTGTTCTGGACGTCGGGGACGAGATCAAAACGGTGAACGGCACGCCGGTGAGCAGCGCGGAAGGCATCCAGGAGATTCTCGCTGCAGGCCAGGGCGCTCCGGTGGATGTGGAGATCGTCCGGGCGCAGCAGCCCCTGACCGTGCAGGTTACTCCGCAGCTGGCACCGGATGGGCGCTACCTGCTCGGCATAGGCCTGCGGGTCTCTTATACCTTCCCGTTCTCCATCAACTTCAATCTGGAGAACGTCGGCGGCCCGAGTGCTGGGATGATGTTCGCCCTGGGCACGATCGATATGCTCACACCGGGTGAACTGACCGGCGGTCAGAACATCGCCGGAACCGGCACGATCGACCCTTCCGGGAATGTCGGGCCCATCGGCGGAGTGAAGCAGAAGATGATCTCGGCCAAAGAATCAGGGGCTTCGTTGTTCTTGGCCTCGAGAGCGAATTGCTCCGAGATCGCGGGCAATATCCCGGACGGTTTGCAGGTAGCGGCGGTAGATACCCTGCAGGAAGCCTACGATGCGGTCAGCGCCGCGGCATCGGGCGATGGCGCAGAAGCTCTGCCGCAATGCAATGCTTCCTGAGTGGGCAACGCACCGCTGGAGAAGGCATGATGAAGACAGCCGTGAAAAACATGAAAAAGTAATGAAAAGCCCGTGAAAATCTAGTGAGGTTCGAGGAACCGGGAAAGGCCCCGGTTCGTTGAACGTACGGACTCCTGAAACAGAACGTGAAGCACGAAGCGCTGGCAACGGCAGCGACGAGATCAGATAGAACCAGAGGAACTTAGAGGAATACTGTGACAAGTCAAAGCACGACGACACCGCCGCGCCGTCGCGGCGCCTTGCTGCCAACGCTCATCATCCTGGGCGTCCTGGTAGTCGCCTTCGTTTTCTTCGCCAATGTCTACACCGAGGTGCTGTGGTTCGCCCAGCTCGGGTATGACGGCGTCTTCTGGCGCTCCAACGTGGCCCGGGCCGCGGTGTTCCTCGTCGCCTTTCTGATCATGGCCGGAGCGGTTTACGCTTCGCTGCAGATCGCTTACCGGAACCGCCCGGTCTATGCCCCGGGCCATCAGGTCCAGGAGAATCTGAGCCGTTATCAGGCGCAGATCGAACCGGTGCGCCGGCTGGTCATGATCGGCATCCCCGTGGTCTTCGGTATCTTCGCCGGCGTCTCCGCCATGGGGCAGTGGCAGCGAGTGGCGCTCTTCATCTTCCAGGAGCCTTTCGGTCAGACCGACCCCCAGTTCGGGTTCGATCTCGCCTTCTACACCAACACCCTGCCGTTCCTAGGCTTCCTGCTCGGTTTCCTGATCGCCGTCGCCATCATTGCCGGTATTGCCGGGATCCTGACGTACTACCTCTATGGTGCGATCCGCTTGCACGAGCGCGGCATCTCCTTCACCCGGTCCGCCAGGGTGCATCTGACCGTTGTCGCAGCGGTTTTCCTGCTGCTGCTCGCCGGGAACTTCTGGATCGACCAGTACTCCACGCTGCAGAGCCGCGGCGGGTTGGTGGCCGGTGCCATGTACACCGACGTCAATGCGGTGATCCCCACGAAGGCGATCCTGGCGATCGCTGCGGCCTTGGTCGCGATCCTCTTCATCGTCGCCGCGGTGATCAGCAAATGGCGGTTCGCCATGATCGGCACCGCGGTGCTCGTGGTCACTGGAATCGTTGCCGGCGGAATCTACCCCTGGGCTATCCAGCAGTTCTTCGTGCGCCCTTCCGAGGCGAACCTCGAGCAGAGCTACATCCAGCGCAATATCGATATGACCCGTACGGCGTACGGGCTCTCCGATGTTGAGGTGATCCCCTACGATGCCACGACAACGGCTAATCCGGGGGCTCTGCGCCAGGACGCTACGACAACCGCGAACATCCGTTTGCTCGATCCGAATCTGCTAACTCGGACGTTCGAGCAGCTGGAGCAGTACCGGCCTTACTACGGGTTCCCGAAGACCCTCAATGTGGACCGCTACACCATCGACGGTCAGGTGCAGGACACCGTGATCGCGCTGCGCGAGCTGAACCCCGGTGGTATTCCGCAGGCGCAGCAGAGCTGGGTAAATAAGCATCTGGTATACACCCACGGCTATGGTGTCGTCGCCGCGTACGGCAATACCGTCACTGAGGACGGCAAGCCCGTCTTCATGCAGTCCGGTGTTCCCTCGACCGGTGTCCTCGGCGATGACAGCAGCTACCAGCCGAGGATCTACTTCGGCCAGAACACGGTGGATTACTCCATCGTCGGCGCCCCGGGAGGCACTGAGCCGGTAGAGCTGGATCGCCCCCTGGGTGGTGGCCAGGACTCCAAGAACACTTTTGACGGCAACGGCGGCCCGAACGTCGGCAACTGGTTCAACCGGCTCGCCTACGCCATCAAGTTCCAGTCATCGGATCTACTGCTGTCCGATGGCGTGAACCCGGAGTCTCAGGTTCTTTACGACCGCACCCCGTCCGAGCGGGTCAAGAAAGTCGCACCGTATCTGACCATCGACGGCAATCCGTACCCGGCAATTGTCGACGGCCGGGTCAAGTGGATCGTGGACGGTTATACGACCTCGAATGCTTACCCGTATTCGCAGCAGCAGCAGCTGGATTCCGCCACGCAGGACTCGATGACCCAGCGCGGGGGAGTCGGGGCGCTGAGCGGCACGGTGAATTACATCCGGAACTCGGTCAAGGCCACGGTCGATGCGTATGACGGTTCGGTGGATCTCTACACCTGGGATGATCAGGATCCGATCCTGAAGGCCTGGGGCCAGATCTTCCCCACGACGCTCAAGCCGATCTCGGAGATGTCCGGCGATCTCATGAGTCATGTGCGCTACCCGGAGGATCTGTTCAAGGTCCAGCGGGAGCTTCTGGGCCGGTATCACGTCACCGATGCTTCCCGGTTCTACGCCAACACCGATGCCTGGAGCGTGCCCAACGATCCCACGGCAACGGGCAATACGCCGGTGAAGCAGCCGCCGTACTACATGTCCTTACAGATGCCTGGGCAGGATAAGCCGGCGTTCTCGCTGACCTCGAACTTCATCCCGCAGCAGGTCAATGACACCACCCGTAACGTGCTCTACGGTTACCTGGCGGCTGATGCTGATGCTGGTTCTGAGTCCGGAGTGAAAGCGGATTCGTACGGCAAGCTGAGGCTGCTCAATCTGCCGACGGATACCCAGATCCCCGGCCCGGGCCAGGTGTTCAACCGCTTCGTCTCCGATCCGAGCATCTCCGAGTCGCTCAACGTGCTCAAGATCGGCCAGACTCAGGTGGTCAACGGCAACCTGCTGACGCTTCCTGTCGGCGGTGGTCTGCTCTATGTGCAGCCCGTGTACATCCAGTCCTCCGGCAGTGAGTCGAGTTATCCGACGCTGCAGAGAGTCCTGGTGGCCTTCGGCGACAAGATCGCTTTCTCACAGACCCTGGATACTGCTCTGGACACCCTCTTCGGTGGCGACTCAGGTGCTAATGCTGGGGATCAGGGCAATAAAGATGGTGGTACCGCTGGTACCGGCGGCGGCTCCGACGACGCCGGCTCCGGGGGCGAGAGCTCCGATGCCAAGGCCGCCTTGAACAAGGCCCTGCAGGATGCTTCAGCCGCGATGAAGGAAAGCCAGGATGCCCTGTCCCGGGGTGACTTCTCAGCCTATGGTGCAGCGCAGCATAAGCTGAATGCTGCGGTTGCTGCGGCATTCGAGGCAGAGGGCAGACTGGGTGGAGGTGACGGGGCTGCTCCTCCGGCTGAGGGCTCAGCGAGCCCTTCCCCAGCACCGTGATTTGGCCTGAAGGTTGACAACGGGTAAGGTAAGTTAGGTGCCGCGGGGTGGAGCAGTTCGGTAGCTCGCCGGGCTCATAACCCGGAGGTCGCAGGTTCAAATCCTGCCCCCGCAACGATATGCGGCCTAGCTCTGAGGCAGGTCCAGCAAAAGCTGGGCCTGCCTTTTTGCGGAGTGGATCATGAATAGGGCATGAGACATTGCGCACTTAGCAGGGCTAAGGATTCGTATATCGCGTAGTGTGCGATTAAAATAATAGTGATATATCGAATAATTTTCGAGCAGTATTTCCTGATGAAAACATATCCGCTTCCCAGCGGAGATTTTTCTCAAGAGTCATATTGCTCTTATTTTATGCTGATTGCACTACGGGCGCGATGACAAGTGAAGAAGAATCTGTTGTTTAGGGGGGGACAATGGGCCATAAAGACATGACCCAAGTACAAGACGTTCACAACAACTCACTGCGGAGACGCTCCGTGCTGAGCTATGGGGCCTGGACTGCGCCGGTGGTTCTCGCCGCAACCGCGGCTCCTGCGGCCGCTGCCTCACCGGTGAAACCGGATAATCCCATGGCGATTGCACCCTGGTATGACTGGTGGTCACGGGGACGGACTACCGGTACCGATGACCGCGAATTGCACTGGGCGCTTTTCCCGACGACTCGGCCGTACACGCTGCTGCAGTACACGAATCAGACCCCGCAGGCAGAGACCGCGCGGCCGGCGAGTCCCAATTCCACCCCGCAATGGGGGGATCAGCTACAACCCGCCCGTGCCTACGGGGCAGCTTTTCACGGTGCAGATCACAGAGACCACGGGGGCCATCGATTATCTCGATGGCAGCCCTCGTGCCACTTCCAATCGGCAGGAGAATGGCTGGCCCAGTATCAACAACAACTGGGATCCGAGCTTCATGGATGTGACGTCTCAGACTTACGGCTCTAGCCCCCGGCTCATGGCCCCGTTGCGGCGTACCCGCTCCGGTAACCCCCGGTGGACGTGGGAATTCATCACCACCAGGCCGTTGCAGACTGGTAACGACGGAGTTCTCGCGGTGAGATTCGTGACGCGTTTCCCTCCGCTTCGCTCGGGTTCCCCGATGCCGAAGTTCCAGGTTGTCGTGACGTCTCCTTGGGGCGCCGTGCAGTATGAAACCGGACCCCGGTAACAACTGAAACTGGGGTAGTAATGGACCGTCACCAGTGAGCTGGTGACGGTCTATTTAGTTCTGCTTAGTACCGGGCAAAGGCGGATTCGCCAGCTCCATGAGCGATTGATTGTGCTTGCTGCAGGGGGACGTAACACTTTTCCCATCTCTCGAAACGTCATGGCTATTTTGTTACTCTTATCACACCCGAAGTTATTCAGCGAAGGTAATTCTCCTAGGAGGAGTATCGTGCGAATTCTCAAGGCAAATAAGAAAAAATTCCGCTCCATGACGGCAGTGGCGTTTGCCGGAATAATCGGCTTGACCGGCCTGGGCCTGGCACCTGCTGCGACGGCCTTCAGCTCGGTCAGAGTCGTTTACGCCGGTGAAGTCTCGAAGGATTATTGGGACTACATCAGTTATTACCGTTCTTTCCCGACATCTCAGGAGTGCGTTGATTTCGCCTATCCAAAGCTCAGGCCCAAGACCTGGGCGGAGTGCGTCTATGCCGAGCATCAAGGGCAAAGCGGTTGGTTCGCACACTTCATGGGGACCAATCAGTAAACCGCCCCATCGCGGATGCAGGTGAAGAAGTAGCGAAATAGAACTGTAGCGGTGGGCCGGGGCTGCCGGGGGCTCAGGCCTCGAGTGCAGACTCGAGATGCTCAACAACCTGAACGTCCCGCGTGCTCGGTTTCATCGGTGACGCACTGCTCCCAGCGCCACTTCATGCCATCGCGTACCAGGAAGCAGCCGTCCGCTGATTCCGCATAAGACCCGGTGCTGAAGACGGCATCGGTCACGGGATAGGACAGCACAGCGCCGGGGAAAGCGCTATTACTGTGTACCCGGCTCACCCCGCCCCGTACCAGAGCCTACTTCTGCCAGGATGATGTTGCAGGCGAGTTCGCAGGCCTCGTCGACGTCCTTTTCCTCGAGTGCGCCGTAGCCTAGTAGCAGTCCTGCTTGTGGCGCGGCGGAGAAGTAGAACTCGGTCAGTGCAGTCAGCGTGAGCCCAGACTGGGCTGCGCGCTGAGCAATTCGATCCGCATCGAGTACCACCCCGGGCAGGGGCTGAATCACTAGATGCAGCCCGGCATCTACCCCGCTGATGCTGGCGATCTTCTCCAGCGGTTGCAGCCCGGTGCGCAAGGCGCTCCGAACTTTGCCGTAGTGCACCCGCATCCGTCTGATATGCCGTTCCAGATCTCCCGATTTCAGAAGCGCGAGGACTGTTGACTGCACGGGCCAGGGGAGGGCGCCCTCCACGATGCTTTTCAACTCGGTGATCTCCGCGGCGAGGGAAGCCTCCGCGATGATGTATCCGCAACGTAACGCAGGGGTGAGGATCTTTGACATGGTGCCGAGGTAGAGCACCCGGTCGGAACCGAGCGAGGCCAGTGGCGGCAGTGGTTCTTTACCGAACCTGAATTCGCTGTCGTAGTCGTCCTCGACGATATAACTGCCCGTTGCCTGCGCCCAGTGCACGAGCTCGGCCCGGCGGCCGACTTTCATGGCGACCCCCAGTGGGAACTGGTGCGAGGCAGTGATATGGATGAGCCTGGGAGCCACGGATCCCAGCTCTGATACGTCTGCGCCATCGGCGTCGACGGGAATCCCAAGATGCCTCATCCCGTGCTTGCTGATCAGCGCGCGCAGCCACGGGTAAGACGGTTCTTCGACGCCGATCTGATCGCCTGGCCTGGCGAGCACCCGCAGCAGCAGATCAGTGGATTGCTTGCTTCCGCTGGTGAGGACGATGTTCTCAGGGGCGGTCAGCAGTCCCCGGGAACGGAGCAGATACGCTGCGAGTGCGGCTCGCAATTCAGGCTCTCCCTGGGGGGAGAGGTAGGACCCGGGGAGAGGCTGCCGAGCTGCCGAACGCAACGCTTTGCCGAAATCAGCTTCGATGAAACGAGTAGTCGTCATCCCGGTATTAAAGGCGCCGCTTGTGGCACCTGTTCCGCTGGTGTTCTCTGTGGTCGCTGAAAATCGCGGTGCCGGGGGGCTGAGCCCTGCCGAGGAGGTTCGGGCTATGGGGCGGACCCAGGTTCCTGAGCCCCGCTTCGCCTCGAAGTATCCTTCGGCGAGGAGCTGATCATAGGCGGCGGAGGTCACCATCCGGGATACGCCAAGCTGCTCCGCGAGCACACGTGTCGCAGGAAGCCGGTTGCCCGTGGGCAGGTACCCCTTGAGCACGGCATCCCGGAGCGAGTCGATGAGTTGCTTGGTCAGCGGTTGGCCAGAGGCCCGGTCAAGCTGAAGAGCTAGTTCGAGTATCCGAGTACTGCGTCTCCGGCGGGAAGCTGGTGCCGATTCCATAGGGGCAACTCCTGGGAGTCATAGGCCGCATTACAATTGGCTATATCTAAAAGTTCTTTATTGGCTATATTACAAAGGCCATTGGGTATCTATCGTAGTTTTCATCGAGGGGAAGGAAAATGATAGATGACCTCGCAGATAACCGGGTTGGCCCCGCTTGATTTCTCGGCATCTGGTGTGGACCAGATCTGGGGTTTTCTGCCATCACCGGCCCCGGTCACCGCGCTGCCTCCGGAATTCGGCGAGTGGGATGAGTTTGCTGCAGAGCTGCCGAAGGCATTGCGAGTCGGCAGCGCCCGGCGACTCCTAGCGCAGCTGCCTCCCCTGGACCCCGTGATGCTCACCGGCACTGCGCAGCCGGCGCAGATTCTGCCCGCGAATATTGCGCTTCCCTGGTGCCGGGCAGCTGAGCAGCTGGGCCGGCCGCCGATCCTCTCCTACGCCACGCATGTTTTGCAGAACTGGCGGTGCATCGACCCGCTCGTTGATCCGGAGCCGGAGAATCTGCACCGGATTCAGGACTTCCTCGGCGGTATGGACGATGACTGGTTCGTTCTGATTCACGTAGCCATTGAAGTGAAGGCCGCCCCTGGCCTGCTCGCGATGACGCGAGCTCAAGAGGCGGCTGGCTTGGGAGACCTCGACACTGCGGCGGCTGAACTCCTTCGGGTCTCCGAAAGCCTTGTGGCAATGACCGCCGTGCTCTCCCGTATGCCGGAGCGCTGCGACCCGTATATCTACTACAACAGGGTGCGGATGTTCATGTTCGGCTGGCTGAATAACCCGGATTTCCCTGACGGCCTGCACTATGAGGGCGTGCCCCGGTACTCGGGCCCGCAGAGACTCCACGGTGAAACCGGCGCCCAGAGCAGCATCATCCCGTTCTTGGGAAACGCTCTGGGCGTCGACCATGAAGCCGATCCGCTCAATGACTTCATGCTTGCGCTGCGGGCTTACCTTCCGCCGGAGCACAAGGCGTTCATCGATGACGTCGGCGGCAGAGTCGACCTCCGCGGAATCGTGAGGACTTCCGGAGACAACGCATCGCTCGAAGCGTACAACAGCTGCATCGAGCAGATGCGCGATTTTCACGAACTCCACCTTCGATATGCAGCCCAGTACGTCCATAAACAGGGGCGCGCCTGTGCCGCCAACGGTGCCGGCACAGGCACCGGTGGCACGCCCTTCATGAAATACCTCAAATTGCACCTCGACAACATCTCTGCGCACCGTATCGGCGCAGCCGGATGACTCGCGCTGCACCGAAACCGCTCGGACTGCCGTCAGGGCCCCGCAGCCACGAAAAGGGTTTCATGAATCATGACGATGACAGGGCCAGCGCCCCGGATATTCCAGCGCATTCACCGGTGGCAGTGCGTTCTCGCAACGGTGCTACCGAAAATGTTCACTACGGTACAGTGATCGTCTACGACGGAGTTGGCCAGAGCCTTCTGAGCGTTGGCGATCCGGAAGCGGTGATGTACCTTCGGTCCGCGCTCAAACCATTTCAATTGCTGACCATGGTCCAGTACGGGTTGCAGCTGCCGGCACGGCTTCTGGCGCTCGCCGTAGGAAGTCATAACGGTGCGCCAGAGCATCTTGCCGGAGTGAGTGAGATCCTCACGAGCCATGGCCTGCGTGAAGCGGACTTGATAGCGCCGGAAGACTTCCCGTTCGGACCGGCAGAGCGGCGCGAATGGCTGGCCAAGAACCGTTCGGCTCGTCGCGTGGCCCACTGCTGTTCGGGAAAGCACGCTGCGATGCTCGCGACATGCGTCGTCAACGGGTGGAGTCTGAAGAATTACTCCCAGCCGCAGCACCCGCTCCAGCTCGCGATCCGGAACACGATAGAAACAGTCACGAAGAGTGCCGTCGGAGCCCTCAGCGTAGACGGCTGCGGGGCACCGGCTTTCGCCCTGCCCCTGGATGCCGTAGTTCGAGCGTTCGGTCAGCTGGCCGCGGCGACCTCGTCGGCTAAAGCCATGATCGCCAACGCCATGCGGCGCTATCCCGAATTCGTTGCCGGTGCGGAGCGGGATGTCACCACGGTGATGCAGAGCGTACCGGGTCTGCTGGCCAAAGACGGAGCGGATGGCATCCAGCTCATGGCCTTTCCCTCGGGCGCGGCTATCGGGGTCAAGATCGCCGATGGCGCAGATGCTCCCCGGATGCCGGTGACGCTCGCCGCGCTCGAAGCGGTCTTCCCCGGCTTCGCGGATCAGCGCCTGCGCACTGCGTTCTCTTCGGATCTGCGTCCGGTCGCTTTCAGCTGAGCAACACCCGGCGGGCACCGCCCTGGCCGAAGAAGAATTCGGATCGCTCGGCGCACAGCAATGCGGCGGGCACCCGGAAACCCGGACGCCCGCCGCACTGGTGATTCAGCACTGGTGATTCAAAACAGAACGAGTCAGTTATTGACCTCGTTTGGGTGCGGGCCGATTCGTCCGTCCCGGTCCAGAGCGTCGATGGTCGCCATCTCTTCGGGGCTGAGCTCGAAGTCGAAAACGTCGATGTTGGCGGTGATCCGTTCCGGCGTCACGGATTTCGGGATCACCACATTGCCGGTTTGCACATGCCAGCGCAGAATCACCTGAGCCGGAGTCTTCCCATGCTTCTCCGCGATCTCGGCCAGAGCCTCATCCTCGAGCAAGCTGCCCTGCGCAAGCGGGCTCCAGGCTTCCGTGAGAATTCCGTGATCGTCCTGGAATTCACGGGCTTCGCGCTGCTGCAGCAGCGGATGCAGCTCGATCTGATTGATCGCGGGCACGGTACCGCCCAGGTCGATCAATTTCTGCAGGTGCTCGGGCTCGAAATTAGAGACGCCGATTGCTTTCGCCCGTCCTGAGGAGTAGATCTCCTCGAAGGCGCGCCAGGTATCGACGTATTTATCGTTCTGGGGCTGCGGCCAGTGGATCAGATAGAGGTCCACGTAATCCAGCCCCAGCTTGCGCAGACTTTCATCGAATGCTGCCAGCGTGCTCTCGAAACCCTGCTCCGAATTCCAGAGCTTGGTGGTGATGAACAGATCCTCCCGGCTCACTCCATCAGTGTCGGCCAGGAACTGCGCGATAGCCTTGCCCACGCCTTCCTCATTGCCATGATGGGTCTGCCCCGGGTTTGGTTGACATCTGATCTGTGAGGATTCGTCCTCGCTGGAAGGATGTATCTCTTGCCCAAGCCCTATCCGAAAGAGTTCCGTGACGATGTCGTGGCTGTGGCCCGTAAAGCCCGG
>NZ_AQXM01000052.1 GCF_000376245.1 Acaricomes phytoseiuli DSM 14247
CCGGGCTTTACGGGCCACAGCCACGACATCGTCACGGAACTCTTTCGGATAGGGCTTGGGCAAGAGATACATCCTTCCAGCGAGGACGAATCCTCACAGATCAGATGTCAACCAAACCCGGGGCAGACCCATCGATCTGTTCAGCGGGAATAACTCCACGCGAACTTGAGTCGGAAAAACGAGTCCCCTTGGTTCCTTGTGGAAACAAGCAGGCACCTCCCACTGAGTCTCCATCGCGTTTCCAGTCCCCCGGTGCCATGTTCTCGATTTTGCCAAGTAAGTCAAGGTATTCAGTGCGTGCCTGTTGTGCTTCCATACCATCTCCTGACTGCGCCGGGCTCGGAATATCCGAGCCACCATCAATCCCACACCCAGCTAATACAGCGCTCACCACTACGCCGGACAGCACCGTCAAGAAACCCCTACCCCTCACCATCCCGACTACCGGTACTTCCCCTCCGGATCCACAGAACAACGACTGATCCCGCCGATACTGCTCCCCCCACTACCGGTACTGAAACCAACGGTAAGTTTGTCTGGGCCGAAGCCTACTGTGCGGCGATTGGCCGTTCCGGGATCAGTGGATTGGTCCACCCGGGACCCTTGAGACTCGAATAGTTCTTTCGCACGCTGATGAAGCGGCTCTACTAACTCCGGTGATAGCGGACCTCCCAGACTGCCATCCCCGAACTGAGTACCTGTGGTCTGATTCGGAAAACGACACTGATCACCCACAGGTCGCTCATCTCTTTTCCAATCAGCGCTGGGTGCCATGTTCTCGATTTGGCCAAGTAAGTCAAGGTATTCAGTGCGTGCCTGTTGTGCTTCCATGCCATCTCCTGACTGCGCTGGACTCGGAATACCCGAGCCACCACCAACCCCACACCCAACCAACACAACGCTTAGAAAGACACCCAGTAAAACAACTGGCAGGGGTTTACGTCGTCTACTTCTCATTTATTCGTGTCCTCTGCATACGTCAGCTGATCCACGAGACCAAGACTGATTCTGGCCTGATTAACACTGGACTGAGTCAATCGATCGCTGTAACCATAGATACCTTGATCCGTCTTCCCACTTTGATAACCGTGCATATTCGTCGGGTACTTCCCATCGGTGCCATCAACACCAAAACTGGTAGCGCCGAAGTCTGGGCCGCCAGTCGAAGAGCGGAAAATCGCTCCCCAAGGAGCAACATTGTCACCGGTGTAGCTACCACGGAACACTCCGGCACCTACCCCGCCATCAATTGTGAAATTCTTGACTGAATCCACCCCTGGCGGAGCTCCGATATCGCCGAGCAGCGTAATGCTGTACGCCGCCAAGCCGTCCCTCGCCGCTTCCATCAACGTCACGCTTCCATAAGACAACGCGGTCACATTCCGCAAAGCACCCTGATTGCCCAAGGACTCTTGTACTGCTTTCAGCGCGGAAACATCCTCAGAAAGCACCTGACCGCCCTGATCGGCGTTAATACCGTCGTACACTCCCAGCCCCTGCGGAGGCTCTTTGCCCAACCAGGCAACTACTGCAATCCGAGATGGATCAGCTTGTCCATTACTCAAGTTCGCGAGTTCTCGTTGTTCCGCATATTGAGTCTGTGCCACTTTGACGAGATCTTTCATCGACCCCGCAAGAGTCGTGTTGAGCCCTGGTACCTGGAATGTGGTGTACTTCGCAGCATCCAGGTCACCGACGCTGATCGCCGCTCCCGGTGCCTGCGGATCGTAGCGGACCAGCTGACGGACCGGGCTGAACTGCTTTGGCGAGCCATCTGCGTTGTACAAGGTCTCGAAGACCCCGTTCATCGCATCCAGCCGTTTCTGCTTCGCCACGATCACTTCCGGGAAGAGGAATAGCACCGGGCTGTTGCGCAGCCCCTCGATCTCTTTCATCAGAGCCTGGCGCATCTGGAGCAGGTTCCTCCGGTTCGCCAGATCCCGGGCGGTGATGGTCACCCCGCCGAGGTTGCCGATCAGGGCGGGTACCGCGGCGATCAGCAGCATCTGCTTGCCGCCCACGGTTACGGTGCCGTCCGGATTGACGCTCTGCCCCAGCCCCTGCCACCACTGCGCCGCCTGAGCAGGATCCTGCCCCATTTCTTTCAGGATGCTCTGCAATTGCGAGAGGTTACCGGCGGTCAGCAACCAGGCCGCTAATTGGGCTTCCGATAATGCACCGATATCGGCCGCACTCACCTCACGGATCGGCTTGAAGAACACCCCTACCCCGGCGAGCATCGGATTCATGGTCTTCGGCCGGTGCATGGTGGCACCAACCATCGCGGTATTGAGTGCGTTATCAGCGGTCCGCCGATCGGTTTCGAGCCAGTCCCAGCCGGTCTCGATCTGAGTGCTCAGCATCGCTGCTGCATCGTCAAGGCCCTGAACTGCTTTAGTCGCGGCCAGATCCGCCATGCTGAGGAGTTCCGCGTTCACCGTCCGGTAGCGTGCGGCATCGGCGAGAGTGCTCTCCCGGTAATCAGTCAGAGCCCTGAGCCGTTTAGCCTCGGCTGCGATCTGGTCGATCCGGCCCGCGTATACCTGATGCGCGACACTCACAATGTATCCGAACTTGGACAAGCCCTGGGCATCCGGAACCAGCGCGGCAATCGTATCCCCGCCGGCCTGCGCAAAAGCGCCTTCGAATACGCCTGGAGCGGGAATTGCAGAGGCGACCCGTGAGTAAGTGGCCGCTTCCAGTTCCCAGAACTGCGCGAATTCTTCTAACTTCCGGCCGGCAACCTGGATCGCATCGATATCTCCCAGCTCAGGCTGGTACCTCGACCAGGACACGGATCACCCCACCGCACCAGTGAGATTCCTGGCGAGGTCAGCATCGACTCTGTCAGTCTCCGGTGCACCGGCGGTCAGGAATTGGGCCAGCTGCTCCCGGCCGATCAGCAGCTCATCGGCGAACCCACCCGCCCTGCTGAGTTCTTCCCCCGCGCTGACACTCGCGGAACCATAATCCGGAGCACGGACTTCAGGCGAAGCGCCACTAGCAGAAAATTGCGACACCATAGCGTCCACCATGCCCCGGTCAACCACCAAGCGCTCGGCCATCATCGCCCCCTTGCGACTCTCCGGAAGAATAAATCAACATTAAATATTAATTAATAGAAGAATATACCCACATCTCGCCCAAAAAGAAACCCCTAAACACTACTATTCTGGCGGCACCGCACCAGGGGCCTTACGGAATCAACGCTCAGACCGCCCGCTCCAGGGAACGCGCGCCATCGATAGTCGCCTGGCCGAGCACCCGCGAGCCCTGGTAGAGCACGATGGTCTGGCCCGGGGCGACGCCGCCCAGTGGTTCCTCGAGCCGGACCATCAGCTGATCCGCAGGGGCACTCGCCTCGGCACCCTCCTCACGCTCCATCCATGCGCGGGCCGGCACCGGCTCACCATGCGCCCGCACCTGGGCGTAGCAGCTGAACTCTTCACCGGTTCCTACCTCGGTGATCGGCTCACCGGCCCAGGAGACTTTGATCCCGCGGATCTCGTCGATAGCCAGCAACCGCTCCGGCCCGACCACCACGGTGCGCTCCTTGGGGCGGATCTCCAGCACGAAACGCGGCTTGCCATCCGCTGCGGGGCGGCCTAGTTTCAGACCGCGGCGCTGCCCCACGGTGAAGGCGTTCGCCCCCTCATGGCTGCCGACTTTCTGCCCGGTCTCATCGAGGATATCGCCCTCTTTCATCTCGATTTTCTCGGCGAGCCAGCCTCTGGTGTCGCCGTCCGAGATGAAGCAGATATCGTGGCTGTCCGGTTTCTTCGCGACGGAAAGACCGCGCTGCTCAGCCTCCGCGCGGACCTCGGCCTTAGACGCCGCATCGGCCAGCGGGAACATCGAGTGCCGCAGCTGCTGATGAGTCAGCACACCGAGCACATAGGACTGGTCCTTAGCCCAATCATTGGCCCGGTGCAGCTCATAATTGCCGGCGTCGTCCTGGACCACCCGGGCGTAATGCCCCGTGCACACGGCGTCGAAGCCGAGCGCCAGCGCTTTTTCCAGCAGAGCGGCGAATTTGATCCGCTCATTGCAGCGCATGCAGGGGTTGGGGGTGCGGCCCGCGGCGTATTCACTGATGAAGTCGTCGACAACATCTTCTTTGAATCGCTCCGAGAAATCCCAGACGTAATAGGGAATTCCGAGCTTCTCGCAGGCTCGCCAGGCATCGTTGGAATCTTCGATGGTGCAACAGCCTCGACTTCCGGTGCGCAGGGTGCCGGGCATCCTGGAAAGCGCCAGATGCACCCCTACTACCTCGTGCCCGGCCTCGACCGCACGGGCTGCGGCGACCGCGGAATCCACGCCTCCGCTCATCGCGGCGAGTACTTTCATGCTGACCTCCTGCCCGCTTCCAGGCATTTATTGCTGCTGACAGCCGACTACTGTTGACTACTGCCGATGTTCAAGACTGTTCAGGATTATTCAGGCCTGATCAGGATTTACCTGCCGTGCCTGCGGTTTCTATCGATGAGATATGCCCTGCCATTCCGGCGTGGCCCGCCTGCTGGTATGCGGCAGGCAGCGCCTTCAGCAGAGCATCTACATCGCTTTCGGTGCTGCTGTGCCCCAAAGTGAAACGCTGAGCACCGCGGGCTTCTTCCTCGCTGAGACCCATCGCCAGCAGAACCGAAGACGTCCGGGGAACCCCCGCCGTGCAGGCCGAGCCGGTGGATGCCTCGATACCCATTGTATCGAGCAGGAAAAGCAGAGAATCACCTTCGCAGCCCGGAAAGGTGAAGTGCACGTTACCGGGGAGCCGGTGCGTTTCATTACCGCTCAACTTAGCCTCCGGGATGACATCCCGGACGCCGCGGATCAGCCTGTCGCGCAACGCACTCAGCCGGGCGCTCTCTTCCGGCAGCCCTGAGACAACTTCCTGGACCGCAGCGGCGAAAGAAGCGATCGATGCCGCCGGCAGAGTGCCGGAGCGCAGCCCTCTCTCATGACCGCCACCATGGCTCATCGGCACCGGGGCCATTTCCCGGCCGAGCAGAAGCGCCCCGATGCCTACCGGGCCGCCGAGTTTATGCGCACTCACCGACATCGCGGCAAGACCGGAAGCGGCGAAATCCACCGGCACCGCACCGAAAGCCTGGACCGCATCAGAGTGCACCGGCACGCCATGATCAGCGGCCATCGCCACGACCTCCGGGATCGGCTGCAGGGTGCCCATCACATTGTTCGCCCACATCACGGTGACCAGGGCCACCGACCCGGGGTCGTTCTCCAGAACGTCGCGGTAGGCATCGAGGTCCAGCCGGCCATCCGCGCGGACCGGCAGCCAGACCGGCTCCGCCCCCTCATGGGCGGCGAGCCATTCCACCGTCTCGGCCACCGCAGGATGCTCTACTGCGGAAACCAGGATGCGTTTACGGCGCGGGTCCGCAGCTCGACGGGACCAGAAAAGTCCTTTGACCGCCAGATTGTCCGCCTCCGTACCGCCTGAGAGAAAAATCACTTCAGAAGGGTGCGCGCCGGCAGCCGCGGCGATGCCGTCCCTAGCCTGCTCAACGACCCTGCGGGTGCGGCGCCCTGATGCGTGCAGAGACGAAGCATTGCCGGAATAGCTGATTTCTTGCTGAAACGCGGCCACCGCAGGCCCGATCATCGGGGTGGTGGCCGCATGATCAAGGTAAACGGACACGGCTCGATTCTACCGCGAGCAGCGGGCCGCGGCCTTCCACCATCGAGCCTTCAGAAGGCCTGTTGAAGGCTCGATGAGGCCCGCTGGCGGAAGCTACGGTCGCGTAACCCGCGCCTCGAGTAGCAGGATGAAGCTGTGAGTGCGCACAGTAATGACTATCAAGAAACTCACCCTTGGAGCCGCTACGTGGCCATGGGTGACTCCTTCACCGAGGGTATCGGAGACCCGGAGCCTTCCCGGCCCGGTGGGAACCGCGGCTGGGCGGACCGTCTCGCCGAAGAGCTGAGCCGGAGCCACCAGGACTTCGCCTACGCCAACCTGGCCATCCGGGGCCGGCTGCTGCAGCAGATCCTTGACGAGCAGCTGGAGCCCGCGCTCGCTCTGAAAGCCGACCTCATCTCGATCTCCGCCGGCGGGAACGATCTGATCCGTCCCGGCTCGGACCCCGATACCCTCGCGCAGACCTTGGAAACAGCGGTGGCTAAGCTGAGCGAGCGCGGCGCCACCGTGCTGATGTTCAACGGCCCGGATATCCGCGACACCCCGGTGCTCGGCAGGGTCAGGGGCAGAGTAGCCATCTACAACGAGAACCTTCGGACCATAGCCGCCCGTCATGATGCCGTGATCGCCGATATGTGGTCGCTGCACGAGCTCTCCGACCCTAGGATGTGGGACGAAGACCGCCTGCATTTCTCCCCGCTGGGCCACCACCGGATCTCCATCATGGCTCTCGACGCGCTCAATGTCCCTCATGAACTGGAGCCGCTCGAAGCCAAGCCTTTGCCGCTACAGTCCTGGCGCGAAGCCCGGGCCGAGGATCTCATCTGGGCTCGGGAGCACCTCTTCCCCTGGGTCGTGCGCCGGCTGAGGCATCAGTCCTCGGGCGATGGAGTACTGCCTAAACGACCCACCGCAGGCCCGGTCTTCCGGGACTCCTGAACCGAAACCGCGATACCGTCCAAGAGCAGTTTCCGCTTACGCCGCCACCAGTCGCTGCCGTCCAGATCGAAGGCCCGCACCAGGACCGTTTCCAGCCGTGCGATATCCGCCACCGGCAAGCGGTGCTTCAGTTCCGGGATGCTTCCCGCCAGCAGCGCCTCCGCCGCGAGCCGGGCAGGCGGCACAGTGTTCTGGGCGGCATGCTGCCGTAACCGGTAGCTGGTCAGATAGCTGTCGATCGTCAGATCTGAGGCAGTGTCGATGATGAGCACCGCTTCTTCATCCGCGAAACCGAATCCCATGAGCGCTTCGGTGGCAGCGGCGAAGATCCGCACAACGGAGTTGAGGGGCCCCGGGAGGCGCTGCAGTTCGGTCGCAAGGCCAGGGAATTCGGTGTACAGCCGCCACATCTCATCCGTGAGCTGCTCCAGGTAAACGCGCCAGCAACTATCGGGCTGCGGCCAGGAAGTCTGGCTCGCGAGCGTATCGATCGCCAGGCTCACCAATTCTTCGCGAGATTCGATATGCCGGTAGAGCGAGGAGTGCTTGACTCCAAGTTTCGCGGCGACCGCGCACATCTCAGATTCTCGAACCCGAGCTCGATAGCGGCGTTCGCCAAGGCGGAGCGGGAGATGACCGGCGCCCTGCCCCGCCGGAGCTTGCCTGTTGCGCGCGGCTCAGCCGGTGCGCCCTGCTCTTCGATCACGCAGAAATCATAGCTGCCCGGGCCGGGTGCAGGCCCAGGCTGGAACGTCCGGGCCTGTGCCCGCTCAGAAATGCTCCGCCAGGAGCGCCCCGAGCCGGCCGGTCTCCGTGAGGAAACCATCATGGCCCCTGCTGGAATCGATCAACTGCACCGGGACCGGCACCGGCAGGGCCTGCGCTAGCTCTGCACTCTGCTCTGGCAGGTACAGCCGATCCGAGCTGACCGCCGCGATGACGAAGCGCACCGCTGATGCAGCCTGCAGAGCTGTACTGAGCGACCCCCTGCCGCGGGCGAGGTCATGGCTCATCAGGGCTTCCGTGAGCACCAGATAACTATTCGCGTCGAATCGGTTCGCGAGTTTGCGGCCCTGGTGGTCCAGATAGCTCTCCACCTGATACCGGGGGCGCCCTGTTCCCGAACCGTGGCTGCGGCTGGGGTGCAGAGGATTCTCACCGGGCTGCGCTTGCCGCCCGAAACGCTGCCCAAGTTCAGCTTCGGAGCGGTAGGAAAGCTGGGCGATCTGGCGGGCGAGCGCAAGGCCTTCGGCAGGTGCCTGGCCAGTGTAATAATCTCCTCCGGCGAAGTGCGGATCCTGCCGGATCGCGAGGGTCTGCAGCTGAGCGAGGGCGATCTGCTCCGCCGTACTCGCCGCGCAACTGGCCAACACTACCGCGGTGCCAACTCGTTCCGGGTAACTGACCGCCCACTCCAGGGCTCTCGCCCCGCCTAATGAACCTCCGATCACCGCATGCCATCTGGCGATGCCCAGAGCATCGGCCAGCTGCGTCTCGGCTCGCGTAGTGTCCCGCAGGGTGAGGAAGGGGAACCTGCTCCCCCAGCGGTTTCCATCCGGCGCCCTACTGGCCGGCCCAGTGCTGCCGTAGCAGCCGCCCAGCAGGTTGATCGCCACCACGAAGTACGTGTTCGTGTCGATAGGCCGCCCAGGCCCCACAATGTCCTCCCACCAGCCTCGCTCTCCGGGACGCTGCGGATCCGCCGCCCGGAAAGAACGCTCTGCCGCAGCAGAAGTCACATGGGTGCTCCCGGTCAGCGCATGCTGGATCAAGATGGCGTTGTTGGCCTGGGAGTCGAGCCGGCCCCAGGTTTCATACGCGAGAACCGCACCCGGCAGCACCATTCCAGATTCCAGATGCAGATCGTCAAGATCCAGGTATCTGAGCAGCCGATCCTGCAGAAGCGGAAAGGAGGGCCCGTAGATCTGGGTTTCATGAATTTGAACGGCCTGGCACTGCGCTGGCTCGGCGGCAGCAGGCGGCACTGCTATCTCTTGAGGTCTCATCTGCAATCCCTCGGCCTCTCGGCAATAGAGCCCGGCCGCCATCCGGTGATGGTCTCGTAGAGAACGGTAGGCTGCGCTTGCACCTGGCCGGGCGGCCAGGGCCGGGTCGTCACCCGGGGCACCCCGCCGCAACGGAGGGTTGCCGTCCAGCTAGCCGGGGCTGGCGCATCGTGCGCAACGGATGGAACCGGTGCAACAGAGGCAGCTGGAACTCATGACCTGCTGCCAGTGTGCAGGCGAGTGAGCAGACATCGCAAGCGCCGGCGGGATAGATGACGCAAGGAGACGCACCTGCAACACGGGAATGATCCAAGGCAGCGCAACCGTCACAAGAATTGCTTAGGCTCTCCTAATTCGAGACCCAGGTCACAAAGTGGGAAGATATGGGCATGCGTATGGACCACGTCTCTTATGCTTGTGAACCCGACGGCCTGGCCGCGACCACTGAGCGGATCAGCGAGATACTGGGGATCCGCCCGGTTCGCGGCGGAGTGCATCCGCGCTTCGGCACCCGGAACATGCTCTTCCCGCTGACCGGCCGGCAGTACTTGGAAGTCGTTGAGGTACTGGACCACCCGGCAGCGGATAAAGCGCCTTTCGGCCAGGCGGTGCGCGCGCGTTCCGATAGCGGCGGCGGCTGGATGGGCTGGTGCGTCGCGGTGGACGATCTTCTTCCTTTCGAGAAGCGGCTCGGCCGGGAATCAGTGCCTGGAAACCGCAAGTTCCCGGATAACCGCGAACTCCTCTGGCAGCAGATCGGCATCAAGGGCTTGATCGCTGACCCGCAGGTTCCGTACCTGCTCAAATGGGAAGGCGATCCGGATCTTCATCCGTCTCAGGCCGAGGTCGGAACCGTGCAGCTGACGAGCCTCACCATCGCCGGGTCATCCGAGCGGGTCACCGAATGGCTCGGGGAGCACGTCGAGAACTCCCTCGAGAACGTAAGTATCGAATGGGTTGCCCCGCATGGCACTCCGGGAATCATGAGCGTCACTTTCGAAACAGACCAAGGCCTCGTCACCGTCTGAGGCCCGTGCGTTCCGAAGCTTCTTAGCCGAGTACCGCCTCAATTGCCGGAGGCAACCGTGACCTCGACGCCGTGCTCGATGAAAGCGTCGAGCTGCTCCGAGGTGATTGCCTGATCCGTGATCAGGCGTTCGAAGACATAGCCTTCCATCGTCGCGAACGCACGCTGACCGATCTTGGATGAGTCGGCGAGCATATAGGAGTCCTTGGCCCGGCGCGCCATCAGTGAATTGACCGTGGCTTCCCCTTCATCGGAGACGGTCGGCCCGAAGACGGGATCAATCCCATTGACGCCGATGAAGGCGAAGTCCAGGGCTACTTTCTGCAAGATGATGTCGGTATAGGGGCCCACGAGCTCGTAGGAGCGCGGGTTGACGATGCCGCCGCACACCATGATCTTGAAATTGGGCCGCAAAGCGAGCTGAGCGGCGATATTGATCGCATTGGTGACCACGGTGAGCGTCGGCTTGGTCGACGGCTCGGAGAGGTCTTCACGCGTGGCTAAGACTTGAGCCAGCGCCGTCGAGGTGGTGCCGCCGCACAGGCCGATGACCGCGCCGCGCGGGATCAGGGCGCTGGCGGCCAGGGCGATATCGTGCTTCTGCTGAGCGTGGTCGTCCCGGTTGTAGCGCCCTGGCAGATCGTAAGCGACAGAACTGGCCACCGCGCCGCCACGGGTGCGGTTGAGCAGCCGCTCACTGGCCAGTGAATCCAGATCCCGACGGGCGGTAGCCGGAGAGATCTTCAGGTTCTGGATCAGATCCTCGACGTCGACCCGGCCGGTCTGCGCCAGCAGATCCAAGATCGCGTTGAGCCGTTCCGTACGATTCATCCCTGTGCGCGCCCTTTCGAGGTCTCCCCGTGGTTCCGCCCGTCAACTCCCCGGAACAAGGTCAGCAGCCGGGCGACCTCCGGAATCAGCGCCTGCCTGCCCTGCGCCAAGTACTTCCGCGAATCCACGGCTTCCGGGTGCTGCTCCAGGTAGTGGCGCACGGCCCGGGTGAAGAAACCGTTTAGATGTGTCGAAACACTGATTTTACGCATACCCGCCGCAATTCCCCGGACCAGGGCGTCCTCGGGCACCCCCGAAGACCCGTGCAGCACGAGCGGTACTTCCAACCGTGCGTGCAGCTCGGCGATCCGCTCCAGATTCAGCTCAGCGCTGCGCTCGGTCATCGCGTGCGATGAGCCGACGGCCACCGCGAGCGCATCCACCCCGGTGGCGACGACGAACTCCGCCGCCTCCCCGGGGTCAGTGAGGACGCCCGGAGCATGCGCGCCGTCTTTTCCCCCGACTTCGCCCAGCTCCGCCTCGAGATAGACGCCGTGCGCATGCGCATAATCCGCCATCCGCCGAGTGGCATCGACATTCTGCCGGTAAGGCAGCGCGGCTCCGTCATACATCACGGAGCCGAAGCCCAGATCCACCGCCTGGCGCACCAGATCCTCGTCCTCGGCATGGTCCAGGTGAACCGCCACGGGGACCGTTGCCGAGCTGGCGAGCGCCAGGGTTGCCCGTGCAATGGGCTCCAGGCCGCCGTGGAACACCACGCAGTTCTGGGAAATCTGCAGGATCAGAGGGCTTTCGGCGCTTTCCGCCCCGGCGACCAGGGCTTCTGCCGTCTCCAGATGCAGGACGTTGAAAGCGCCCTGACCGTAGCCGCCTGCTACCGCGGCGGCCATGATTTGCTGCGTAGGGGTCAGTGGCATCAGTGGCTCTCCTCGATGATCAGCTTCTCCTGGAGATCGGGCCATTCTGCGGAGATCTCACCGGCCAGCGGCATCAGCACCGCAGCTGAGCCCCAGGCAGCGGCCCGGCGCAGCAGTCGTTCCAGGTCATCCGCAGCATCGAGTGCGGCCTCGTCTGACAGCGCGGCATCATGGAGAAGTGCAGCCGCACCGGCCACCGCGGCGTCTCCGGCACCGGTGGGATTGCCTGCCAGGGGCTGGGGCAGCCTGGCGGTGAGATAGCTGCTGCGCCCAGCCGCGAAACCCAGCATTCCGTTCCCGCCGTCACTGAGCAGAACCCGCCGGGCGCCTAAGCGCACAAGCACGCGGACTCCGGCGAAAAGATCGGCTTCACCCGTGGCCTCGGCGAGCTCGGCGCGGTTCGGTTTGAGCAAGTCCGCACCGGCGCTGGCCGCTGCGAGCAATCCGGCGCCCGAGGCGTCGATGATACTCGGTACGCCCTGCTGCCGCGCTAAAGCAATCACCCCCGGGTAGAGGTCGGCCGGAGCGCCGTCCGGAAGGGAGCCGGAGGCCACGAAGACCTTCGCCCCCTGGAGTTCATCCGCCACGGCCTCGGCGAGATACTGCCACTCCCGGCCGCTCAACGGAGCGCCCGGTTCGTTGAAGATGGTCGTCGTATCAGAGGAGACCATCGCTATAGTGCTTCTGGTTCCAGCGGCGACCGGTACTAGCCGGTGCCTCAGACCCGTGCGCTCTAGGTCTTCAGCGAGCTCTTCCCCGGTGCGACCCCCCGCCGTGGCGAGCACGCGGACCGGCAGCCCTTCTTGGTGCAGCACCCTGGCTACGTTGATCCCTTTGCCGCCGGCCCTCCGCACAGGAGTGCAGACCCGGTGCGTCTGCCCTGGCAGCAGCTGACTCGTCTGATACGTGAGGTCGATGGCCGGGTTCGGGGTGAGAGTGAGGATCATCGGCGCTCCTGGAGCATCCGCTGAGCCCGCAGCGCCGAGCCGATCAGCCCGGCCTCCGGGCCCAGCACTGCTTTGCGCAGCACGGGCCGCGGCTGGAAGCTCAGCAAGCCGTCGACGACTCGGCGCAAGGGGTCGAAGAGCTCATCCCCGGCTTCGGCCAGGCCGCCGCCGATGACCACGGTGCTCCTACCCAGGGTCGCCACCGACTGGGCGATGGCCAAGCCGAGCGCCTCGACCGCCTCTGTCCAGATCCGGTGCGCCTGAGAGTCGCCCGCTTTGGCTGCGGAGAGCACTTCCCTGGCACCGCCTGTGAAGGTGGGGACGAGATCCTGATACCGGCGCGCGATGGCTCCGGCTGAGGCCCGGCTCTCCAGCAGATGCAGCTCGCCGTCCGCAGGGATCAGAGCATGGCCGATCTCTCCCGCATAGCCTCCCGCGCGGAGTCTGTGGCCATCTGTATAGAGAGCGGCAGCGATACCGGTGCCAATGATCAGGATCATGACGTCCCGGCCGTCCTTCGCCGCCCCCAGCGCGAATTCGGCATCACCGGCGGTACCGACATCGTGCCCGAAAGCCACTGGTTCACCGAAGGTGGCTTCCAGTCTCTGGCGGAAAGGGAAATCCCGCCAGCCGAGGTTAGCCGAATAGATCCCGACGCCGCGCTCTTCATCCACCAGGCCCGGCACCGTGACGCCGATGGCTTCGATCACCTGCCCGGAGTACTCCTTCCGGTATTGCTCGGCGAGTCTGGCTAGGAAGTTCACGACGGCATCGGCCGATTCCGTCGCCCTGGGCGTGGGGAAGCGGTTCAAACCCGTGATCCGCGGAATAGTATCTTGATCTTGCTCAGCTGCCTGCCCGAAGCTGATCAGGCCGGCTTTGATATCGGTGCCGCCCACATAGAAAGCTAGCACCGCTGAGGAGACTCTGCGCATCCGTCTAGCTGTCGAGGATCACCGAGCGGCTGAGGTTCCGGGGGTGATCCGGATCGAGGCCCCGGTTCAAGGATCTCGCCAGAGCGAGTCGGTGCACCCGGACGAGCTCGGCCAAAGGGTGCGTGGGGGCGGCGATGAAGCTCGCACCCGCGGCCTCGACGTCCTGGCGCAGCCCCTCCGGAGCCTCGCCGAGCATCCAGGTGACCCTGCCGGGGGCGGCGATGGAAATCGGGCCGTGGCGATACTCCATCGCGGGGTAGGATTCGGTCCAGCCCTGCACCGCCTCCCGCATCTTCAGCGCGGCTTCATGAGCCAGCCCGATCGTCCAGCCCTGGCCGAGGAAGCTGAACTGCTCAGCTGTGAGCAAGGAGCTGTCGAGGGGTTCGGACAGAACGGCGTGCGCGTCCCGGACGGCAGGGGCCAGGTCCATGCCGATGTCCGTGAGCAGATAGCCCAGTGCCGCCGTGGCGAATCTGGTCTGCACCACCGAGCGCTCATCGGCGTACGGCAGGCCGATCACGTTATCGGCGAGCCCCGATGCAGGGGCATGAGTATCGCCGACGATCAGCGCGGTGGGAATCGTACCCTGTAGCCGTCGCAGGATATCGAGGATCTCAGTGGTGGTCCCAGAACGAGTGATTGCCAGCACCGCATCGTAATCTCGGTTCACCGGAAGTTCTGTAGCCGTGAAAGCGTCGGTGACGCCCAGGCCAGCCTGCTCCCTGGCTGCGGCGTAGCTCTGCGCCATGAACCAGGAGGTGCCGCAGCCGATCACAGCCACCCGGTCGCCGTGCGCGGGAAGCAGGCGCTGATCTTGCTGGTTCTCCTGCCGCGCCTGGGCGATCGCAGTCTGCCAGATATCCGGCTGACTCTCGAGCTCGGCGGCCATCAGAGCCCCAGCAGCAGCCTTCGATATCGCCTCTGTCATGAACGCACTCTCCTACCTGATCTTGGCGGGTTCCACTCGGCTCAGCCGAGCTCCTTCGAGTGACATGCGCTGACGTAAGCACTCAGGAAGCAAGCACACCAAACCTACCAGAAGCAGTGATCAGAAGTGATTAGATTTCGCACTCTGCACGCATCTAAATTTTAAATTCCGTCACTTTATGCGCTTCAAAGAAGCAATTTTCAATCATCTTTAGTCAAGATAGGCCTTGCATCAAAGCCACCTCTCAGGAAAGATAGTGAGCCAGGTCACTCGTCCTGTGGGGCGGTCGAGGGCATCCCTTCAGCCTCGCCCGCAGCTCAAGTGACGAGGAGGGTTCGTCGTGAACCCGACCAAACACGGCAGCGCAGCCGTCCTGTTGAAAGAGGGAATACATGTCCGGCTCTGTTTTACCCCAAGAAGACCGGCACCCGGAGCCACCCGGATGCCCCGGAAGCGCAGCAGCCCATCCGGGCTCAACGCTTGGCGCAGGCAAGGACCTCAGCTGCTCGGTGCGGGCATGGCCGCAGCCCTGCTGAGCACCTTCATGGTGAGTGGCACCGCAATGGCTGCGCCCACTCAGACACCGCCCATTCAGACCGCGCAGCAGAAGCTCCCAGATGGTGTCACCGCGGAGCAGATCAGCTCTGCCGAGCTGCGCGTCGACGTCGCCCGCGATTTCCCCCAAGTGCTCCGATACACCGATACCGCGAACGGGAAGAGCCTCTCCGGGAGCCAGGCGGTCAAGAACAGCCTCACCATCAATGGAACCGACCAGACCGTGACGGTAACTTCCAGCAAAACCGCCGCGAATACCGTCGAATACACCCTGACGCCGAAGGATCTGCCCGGCGTCACCTTGAAGGCCAAACTCACCGTCTCCGGCAGAACCGTGGACTTCGCGGTCACCGATATCGCGGACACCGCGCAGACCCGGGTCAATACACTGCAGATCAAAGAGCAGGATCTGGTGAGCGTCTCCTCCGCAGAACCGGGAGCCACGGTAGCCTCCTCCCTGCTCTCCGTGGATCGCGCGGTCTCTGGGGATACGATCACCACGATCACCGCGCAGACTCCGGCCGATGCCTCCCCCAAGAACTCCTACCTCTCCCTCGTGTCGACTTCGGATCTCGCGGCCGCACTGGAGACCAATTCTCTCTATGACTCGAAAAGCCCTGACGCTCGTGGGGAGAAATCCCGATTCTGGCGACAGGCGGTGAAGCAGCAGGACGGCACGATGCGCATGGGTGTGTCCTCCGGTGCCTGGCTGTACCGGGCGCAAGGCTCGGAGCAGACCGAAGAACTGCCCTGGGCGAAGGTGGCGATCACCGGCGACGCCAATGCCGACAAAACCGTGAACTGGCAAGATGCGGCTATCGCCTATCGGAGTATCGCCCCGGTGATCACCGGGGCCGCTGATGTGAAGAACCGGGTGATCACGCATATCCCCTTCAACTTCGCGAGCCAGGCCACTAACCCCTTCTTGCGCACTCTGGACAATGTCAAGAGAATCTCAGCGGCCACCGATGGACTGGGGCAGATGGCCCTGCTCAAGGGATACACCTCAGAGGGTCATGACTCAGCGAACTCCGACTTTGGCGGAAACTACAACACCCGCGCTGGCGGCCTTGAAGACATGAACAGCCTGCTCGCCGCGGGGAAGTCTTTCGGCGCCACCTTCGGCGTGCATATCAATGCCACCGAGGCGTACCCTGAGGCGAATTCCTTCAACGAGCAGTTCGTCGATAAGAATGCGAAGGGCTGGAATTGGCTGGATCAGTCCTATTACATCAACCAGACCTGGGACATCACTTCCGGGAGCCTGGAGAACCGCATCAAGCAGCTTCGCGCTGAAGCCGATCCGAACCTGACCATGACCTACGTCGATGTGTACTACACCCCGGGCTGGGCGTCATATCGGACGCAGAAAGCACTGCAGGATTCCGGCTTAAGCGTCACCTCGGAGTGGTCCGACAGCCTGGCCCGCAACACCACCTGGTCGCACTGGTCAGCCGATGAGAATTACGGCCCAAAAACCAATAAAGGCGTCAACTCGCAGATCCTCCGCTTCATCGACAACGCCAACCGGGACGTCTGGAACCCCGACCCACTGCTGGGCAATGCCCGGATCGTCGAGTTCGAGGGCTGGACCGGCCAGAACGACTACAACGCTTTCAGTAAGAACATCTGGAGCAATAATCTGCCCACCAAATTCCTGCAACAGCAGACCATCATGCGCTGGGCGGATAATCAGATCGACTTCACCGGCGGAGTGAGCGCCAAGGGCACCAGTAACGATAATCGGGTAGTGACGCTGGGCGGCAAGACGGTGATCCGTGGCGGCAGCTACCTGCTGCCCTGGTCCACGCTGACCCCGAGCTTCGGCCCGCAAGCCGATGCCCCCGAACAGGGCGAAGGTCCGCAGAAGCTCTACCATTACAACCCGGCCGGAGGCAGCAGCACCTGGGATCTCACCGGTGACTTCGCCAGAGCGAAGTCTCTGAACGTCTACAAGCTCACCGATAACGGCCGGCAGTCCGCCGGTGTGGTACCGGTTGTGAACGGCAAGGCCACCGTGGTCGCGGAACCCGGGCAGCCCTATGTACTCATCGCCGACCCCGCGACGACGACTGTTCCCGCGCAAATGAAGTACGGGGAGGCAACGCCTCTTCAGGATCCCGGCTTCAACGCAGGGAACCTCAGCGCCTGGAACCCCACGGGTGGAGCGCAGATCGAGCGGATGAACAAAGGGCAGCTCGTAGCTCGCCTGGGCCAGGGATCCTCGCAGATCTCGCAGAAGCTCCAGCCGCTTTCGGCGGGCACCTACTCGGTCAGCGCCTGGGTGGAGATCCAGCCGGGGCAGAAGCGCCCGACGACGCTCAGCGTCAATACGGGCAAGGGGGCTCCGATCAGCACCACGGTGGATATGTCCGGGGCCAGAAATTTCGTGGACGCCGATGAGAAACGAGACACCTACTTCCAACGACTCCGCGTTCTGGTGGATGTGGCCGAGGGGCAGAGCCCGATGGTCACCTTCTCCGCCGCACCCGGCACCGCCACGGTGAAAGCCGACGACTTCCGTGTGGTGCGTACCGAACGAGTGCCGGGCCCCGGCATCGTCTCCGAGGATTTCGAGAACACGGATCAGGGCTGGGGCCCCTTCATCAAGGGAGACGGGGGCGGTGTCAACGATCCAAAGACGCATATCGCCAAGCGCAACGAGCCCTATACCCAGGCCGGTTGGAACGGCAAGACCACCTCGGATATCCTGAGCGGCCAGTACTCCCTGCAGTCGCATGGTGAGAACCAGGGGCTGGTGTACCGCACGAGCGACTACACGGTTCCGCTGAAACCGGGACGGCAGTACCGGGTGTCCTTCGACTACCAGTCCTCTCAAGCAGGTCAGTACAGCTGGGTGACCGGTTACGATGCCGGGAACTCCAGCACGGAAACCGAGAGCCGCGCGATCCCCGTGGCAACGAAGACCACCCGATGGGAGCAGACGCTGACCGGCAGCAGTTGCGGTTCGAGCTGGTTCGGTTTGCGCAAGATCGCCAATGGATCAGGTGAATTCACCATTGATAACGTACGTGTCGAAGATCTGGGCCCCGCGCAGAACGCCGCTGCGTGCGCTACGCTCACCATGAGCGGCGAGAGCAACATAGGGCCCGGTGCGAGCACCACGGTGGTGACCGAGCTGCGTTCCGCAGAGCGCGCGGCGGTCACTAATGCGCGGGTCTCTCTGCAGCTTCCGAGTGGTTGGTCGGCCAAGGCACAGAACAGTGCTCAGGCCAGCCGACTCAACCCCGGTCAGCAGCTTCGCACTACTTGGACCGTGACGGCTCCAGCGGATGCGCGGGGGAACTTCCCGGTCACGGCCATCGGCGAGTACAACACCACTGTCATCCCGCGGGAGTCCCGCCAGCTCAGCTCAGAAATGACGTTGACCACTTTGACTGCACCTCCTACCAAGGACACCTACGCCTCCGACCACGCCTGGATCGGCACTCCGGAGAACGGCTGGGGCCCGGTGGAGAAGGATCAGGCCAATGGGCAGAAAGGAACCGGTGACGGGCCGCCGCTACGGCTCGGGGGCATCCAGTACGCCAAGGGGCTGGGCGCCCATGCACCGTCGAAGATCACCTACTATCTCGGCAGTCAGTGCTCCACGCTCACCTCGGTGATCGGAATCGACGATAGCCAGGGAAGCCGTGGCCAAGCGGTATTCTCCGTCGTCGGAGACGGCAAGGAGCTCTACACCTCCCCGGTCATGCGCGGCGGTGGCGCACCCGAGAAGATCTCGGTCCCGCTCAAGGGCGTGGAATTCGTAGAACTGAAGGTATCCACGACCCAAGCGGGTAATGGAAATGCCTGGGCCAACTGGGCGGATGCCATGTTCCGCTGCAGCCCTTGAACGCGGGCCGGAGCTAGCTGACTAGCAGGCTGAGGGGCCCGAACGGATCGATCCGTTCGGGCCCCTCAGCGCATCCGTTGCCCGGCTCGCCATACCGCCCAGGTGATCGGCATTCCCGGCCGATAAGCCAGATGCGCAGCGCTCGGAGCATCGAGTAATTGCAGATCCGCCCGATGACCGACCGCCAGGGAGCCCACCGCCCTTTCCCCGTCGTGGTCCCGGCCCTCGTGCCTGCGCAAAGCCAGCGCACCGCCCCAGGTCGCCGCGCGCACAGCCTCTTGCACGCTGAGCCCCATTTGCAGCACGGCAGTAGTGATACAGAAAGGCATCGAGCTGGTGTACGAAGTCCCCGGATTGCTATTGGAAGCCAGGGCGATCGACACCCCGGCGTCCAGCAGCCGACGGCCAGGGGCCAGGGGTTGCCGGGTGGAAAGATCGCAGGCGGGAAGGCAGGTGGCCACCGTGCCGGTAGCGCCGTCCCAGCTATTAGCCAGCGCTTCGACATCCGCATCCGAGAGGTCATTGACGTGATCGACGCTTGCGGCACCGAACTCCACGGCTAACCGCACCCCGGGGCCGGGGCCGAGCTGATTGCCGTGAACGCGCAGCCCCAGGCCTGCGTCGCGGCAGGCGGACAACACCTGGCGGGCTTGCTCTTCATCGAATGCTCCGCGTTCGATGAAGATATCGGCCCAGCGGGCCCAGGGCCGCACCGCTTCCAGCATGGGGCCGCAGACGAGCTCGGTGTATTCCGCGGCCGATACCCCCTCGGGGATCAGATGCGCCCCTAAATAGGTGACTTCATCGGCTACCCGGGCTGCGATCCGCGCACTGCGGGCTTCCTGTTCGACGTTCAGCCCGTAACCGGTTTTGGTCTCCAGATACGTGGTGCCCTGGGCGACGGCTTCCGCGACTCGGGCGGCAGCCAGTTGATAGAGCTGTTCGTCACTGGCATCCCTGGTCGCGGCCACCGTCACCGCGATCCCGCCCGCGGCATAGCTTTCTCCGGCCAACCGGGCCTCGAATTCAGCAGCACGGTCACCGGCGAAGATCAGATGGGTGTGCGAATCAACCCAGCCCGGGAGCCCCGCTCTCCCTTCTGCATCGACCCGGGTGTCAGCCGCAGGGGCCCGATCCGCCGGGCCGATCCAGCTGATCCGCTCCCCTTCCATGACCAGAGCGGCGTTTTGCAGAATCCGCTGTTCCGCATCCTGGGTGCTCAATTCGCCGATATTGGTGACGAGAACCGCATCGCTCGCCTCTTCTGCCGAATTCACGCGGATCCTCCCTGCTTCGCGATGACCTCTGCTGCTTTCCGGAACAGCTCTGCCGGATCGCCGAGAGTCAGGTGCCGGCCCGACCCGGCGATCTCCCGGCCTGCGACTCGCACCGAGAGCACATCGGCAGCGGTGGCACTGTAGAGGATCTGGTCCGCTGAGCTGCCCTCGGTCCGCATCGACGCGGTATCCAGCAGAACCTCATCGGCGGCCAGGTTTCTGCTATCCAGCCCCAGGCTCCTGGCTCCGCCGGCGCTGAGGATCTCACCGAGCTGCTCCGGGCTGAATCTGCCGCGTTCACCACTCCGTAAGCGCTCACCGTACTCCAGGGAGCGGATCTCCTGGAACGGGTCGATCACGGCGTGCTGATCGCTGCCCAGGGCCAGGGCGGCCCCGGCCTGAACCAATTCAGTCGCAGGCCCCAGGCCATCGGCCAGATCCGCTTCCGTGGTCGGGCAGAACACCGCGCTGCTGCCGGCCTGGCCCAATAAGGAAATGTCTTCGGGGCTCAGATGGGTGGCATGCACCGCAGCGAGGCGGTCGGAAAGCAGCCCGGTTTCCGCTAACAAACCGGTAGGCGTCAGTCCAGTTGCGGCCAGGCAGTCCCGGTTCTCCTTCGGCTGTTCGGAAAGGTGAACGTGCAGCGATAGCTCCGGGGTGAGGTTCTCCGCGATGAAACGCAGTTGCTCCGGGGCTACGGCACGCACCGAATGGACCGCCGCGCCGACCCGGATGAGTGAATCCGGGGTCTGCGCGCCGAACTCGGCGGCGAAAGCGGTGCGCAGCGCATCGAGTCGGGCCAACCAGGTCTCGGCATCGCCGTCGCTGAACCTCCGCTGCACATCATCCGGGGGCACCCTTCCCCCGGGCCGCTGCGCATCGAAACCGCCGTCCAAATAACAGACATCCAGCAGCACCAGGCGGATGCCCACCCGCTGCGCCGCCCGGGCCAGCGCGAACTCCATCGCGTGCTCCGGATAGGGGCTGCCGTCCGGCTGATGATGCAGGTAGTGAAACTCCCCCACCGTGGTGTATCCGGCAGTTGCCATCTCGGCGAAGACGGCAGTGGCGAGCTGTTCATAACTCTCGGGATCGAGGGCTGCGGCCAGCCGGTACATCTGCTCACGCCACTGCCAGAAGTCTCCGCCGCCCCGGTGCGTGCGCCCGCGCAGTGCCCGGTGGAAAACATGAGAGTGCGCGTTGACCGCACCGGGAATCCACACGGGCTCACCGGCGATATGACTCGCAGCGTTCGACCCGCTCATAGCAGCCCCTCGATGACATCGGCCAGCGCTACGGCGGCGGCATCGGCATCGGATTCATCGACCGCTTCTTCCGGAGCGTGCGATATTCCGGTCGGGTTTCGGACGAAGACCATAGCGCTGGGTACCGCGCCGGAGAGGATGCCGGCATCGTGACCGGCTCCGCTGGCGAGAGCCGGGGCACCCGGGAGCAGCTGCTGCAAGCGCTGGTTGAGCTCCGAGTCGAAGCCCGTCGTCGGGCTGAAAGACTCTTCGGTGAGCTGCACTGTGCAGCCTTCACCGGCGGCGGCCAGCTGGGCCTGGCCGTGAATTTTCGCGACCACCGCGGCCGTGACCTCATCCTCCGGATGCCTGACATCGAGCCACAGTTCCACCCGAGAGGCGATCACATTGGTGCCGCCCGGAACGGGTTGCAACCGGCCGACGGTAGCTCGCGCCCCCGGCCGGGCCGCAGCAGCCTGCTGAACGGCAATGACCACCCGCGCCGCAGCAACCATCGGATCGGCGCGGTCCGCCATGAGCGTGCTGCCCGCGTGATTGCCCTGCCCCTCGATCACGAGCTTCCAGCGGCCGTGGCCCAGGATCGAACTGGCCACGGCAAAAGGCGCGGTGGGACCATAGCTTTCCAAGCCGATGGATTCCAGATCTGCCAGACCCCGGCCCTGCTCGACGTGCAGCTCGATGAACTGCCCGATGCGGCGCACACCCTGCGGATCGCTGCCGAGGTGCTCGGGGTCCAGGCCGTGGGCCCGCGCGACATCGGCGAAGGTGTTTCCTTCGGCGTCCCGCAGCTTGCGGGCCCGATCGGCGTCGATCTTCCCGGTGAGCAGCCGGGAGCCGAGGCAGGCCACGCCGAAGCGGGAGCCCTCTTCCTCCGGGAAGACCACGACCGCCAACGACCGGCGTCCGTCGTGGCCGGGCCGGATTCCCCGGCCGTGCAGCTCATCAAGGGCGGCGAGCGCGGCCGCAACGCCCAGCGGCCCGTCGAAGGCACCGCCACCGGGCACCGAGTCCAGATGGCTTCCGGTCACCAGCGCACCGTCCTGAACCGGGCCGGCCCAGGCCCAGATCAGCCCGTTGCGGTCGGTCTCCACCTCGAGCCCGCGCTGCCGGGCTTCGGCCAGGAACCATTCCCGTAACTCCAGTTCAGCCGAGGAGTACACCGGCCGGCTATAACCGCCCCGAGTGGTATCCCGCCCGAGCCCGGAGATCGAATCGAGCAGCGATGTCACCGAGCTCATCAGCGCGGGCCGCCCTCGCCGGGGGTAGCTTTCCCAGCCTGCTCGGCCATCGGTACCCGGACTCCGCGCTGCTGAGCGACCTGTGCCGCCTTCGGATACCCGGCATCCACGTGGCGGATCACGCCCATCCCGGGATCGTTGGTCAGCAGGCGCTCAAGCTTCTGCGCTGCGAGCTCAGTACCATCGGCCACGGAGACCTGACCGGCATGGATCGAACGGCCGATGCCCACGCCACCACCGTGATGAATCGAGACCCAGGTCGCCCCGGAGGACGTATTCACCAGGGCGTTGAGCAGCGGCCAGTCCGCAATCGCATCGGAGCCGTCCGCCATCGCCTCGGTCTCCCGATAGGGCGAGGCCACCGAGCCAGAATCCAAGTGATCCCGGCCGATGACAATCGGCGCAGACACCTTGCCGTCCCGCACCAGATCGTTGAAGAGCTTCCCGGCTTTGGCCCGCTCACCGTAACCGAGCCAGCAGATCCGGGCGGGCAGCCCCTCGAACTCCACGTGCTCTGCGGCGGCGTCGAGCCATCGGTGCAGCTGTTCATGCTCGGGGAAGAGCTCCTTGAGCGCGGCGTCGGTGACTTCGATGTCCTTCGGATCGCCGGAGAGCGCCACCCAGCGGAACGGCCCCAGGCCTTCGCAGAAGAGCGGGCGGATATAGGCCGGGACGAAACCCGGGAAGGCGAAGGCGCGCTCGCAGCCGCCGTGCCGGGCTTCATCGCGAATCGAATTGCCGTAGTCGAAGACCTCGGCACCGGCGTCTTGGAACCCGACCATGGCATCGACGTGCCGGGCCATCGAGACCTGAGCTTTCTTGGTAAAGCCCGTAGGGTCCCCCTGAGCCTCGCCCTGCCATTCCTCCGTGCTGATTCCCTCCGGCAGATAGCTGAGCGGATCATGCGCGCTGGTCTGATCGGTGACGATGTCCACGGTGAATTCACCGGAGCGGTGGCGTTCCAGCAGCGCCGGGAAAACGTCCGCAGCATTGCCGACATACCCCACCGACAGCGCGCGACGCTCGGTTTTTGCGGCCAGCACAGCCGCGAGCGCTGCCTCCAGGTCGGTGTGCACTTCATCCAGATAGCGCTTCCCTGCCCGGCGGCGCAGCCGGGATTCGTCGACGTCGACGATCAGGCAGGCTCCGCCGTTGAGCGTCACCGCGAGCGGCTGCGCCCCGCCCATCCCTCCGCAGCCGGCGGTCAGGGTGAGCGTTCCGGCCAGGCTGGGGCCGCTCAGACGGCCTTCGGCGTGCAGTTTCTTGGCGACTGCGGCGAAGGTCTCGAAAGTGCCCTGCAGGATTCCCTGGGTTCCGATGTAGATCCAGGAGCCGGCGGTCATCTGACCGTACATCATGAGTTCTTCGGCCTCCAGCCGGCGGAATTCCTCCCAGTTGGCCCAGTCCCCGACCAGATTCGAATTGGCGATCAGCACGCGCGGCGCCCATTCATGGGTGCGCAGCACGCCCACTGGTTTGCCGGATTGCACGAGCAGAGTCTCATCGACTTCCAGGGTGCGCAGGCTCTCAATAATGGCATCGTAAGCTTCCCAACTGCGCGCCGCCCGGCCAGTGCCGCCGTACACCACGAGGTCCTCCGGCCGCTCCGCGACCTCGGGGTCGAGGTTGTTCATCAGCATCCGCAGGGGCGCTTCGGTCTGCCAGGAGCGGGCCGACAGCTCGGTGCCTCGCGGAGCACGGACGCTGCGCCCGTCCTGATAACGGCTGGGGTCATGCTGGGTGAAACTCATGCGGTGTCCTTGTCTTGATCCTTGTCTTGATCCTTGTCTTGACCCTTTTGTTGGTCTCGGTTATTGGCGATGCCCCGCGCTTCCCAGGCGATCAACTCGCCGATCCGCTGTGCCTGCTCCGAGCCAAGCCGGTAGCGCGGTGCGACGATGCTGAGCGCCGCGATGGTGCGCTCGCCGACGATGATCGGGGCGGCGATAGCGGTGACATCCGGCTCCACGGCGTCGTTGACCAGAATGTACTCACCCACCGCTACCCCATCGTTGAGCACGGCGCCGGCTGCACTTCCGGCCAAGGGGATGGTTCGCCCGACCCAGCTGGTATGCCGGATCGAGTGCGTGCCCTCGGCCACGGCCAGGTAAATTCCTTCGTCAGCGGTCGCCCGGACGGTGAGGTAGGCCGATTCCCCGGTCTGCTCCACGAGCCGTTGCATCGCCGGTTCCGCGAGGGTCGCGAGCGAGTTGTTCCCCAGTGCCTGGGCGCCGAGCTGGATGATTCGGCTTCCCGGCCGGTACCCGGTTTCCCCCTTCTCCACGAAGCCCTGAAGCTCCAGGGTGCGCAGCAGGCGCAAGGCGGTAGAAGCGGAAAGCCCGGTTTCACGAGCAGCGTCGGCCAGCGGAAGCGGGCTTTCACCGCGCTCGCAGACCGCTGCGAGCAGGCTCAGGGCGCGCTCTACGGTGCGAGTAGAGTGATCAGACCGCGATGCAGAAGATGCAGAAGGTGCAGAGTGTGTCGTCACTATCCCTGATGCCTCCTGAGTCGTCTGCCTCTTGCATTCCCTCACACCTTGTATTTCACTTATTGAAACGTTCATTTCACCGATTGGCAAGAGAAGAGACGGGTATGACCTCATCACCGAACGCTCCGGACGCCCCCGGCACGGTTCCGCTGGGCACTGTTCAGCTGGGCACTGTCCGGCTGGGCACGAGTGCCCTGACCCCGGAGCAGGTGGTTTCCGTCGCCCGCGATGGTGCGCCGGTGGAGCTGAGCAACGAGGCGCTCGCGGCTATCGAAGAATCCCGAGCGGTCATCGAGGCTCTCGTCGATGATGAGACCCCGCACTACGGGGTTTCCACAGGCTTCGGCGCACTGGCCACCAAGCACATTCCGGTGGAAATGCGCAGCCAGCTGCAGCGCTCTCTGATCCGATCACACGCCGCCTCCTCCGGTGCGGAAGTGGACCGGGAAGTCATCCGCGGGCTCATGCTCGGCCGGCTCGCGACACTGGCCAAAGGCCGCACCGGGGTGCGCACTGACGTCGCCCGGGCCTATGCCGATCTGCTCAACGCGGGGATCACCCCGGTGGTCGGCGAATACGGCTCCCTGGGCTGCTCCGGAGACCTCGCCCCGCTCTCCCACTGCGCGCTGGCACTGATGGGCGAAGGCGAGGTCCGGGACCACGCCGGTGTGCGCATGCCGGCCGAACAGGCTCTCGCCGAGGCCGGGCTGAAACCCATCGAGCTCAAGGAAAAAGAAGGCCTCGCCCTGATCAACGGCACCGACGGCATGCTCGGCATGCTGCTGCTGGCCCTGCATGATCTACGGCGGCTACTGAGCACCGCGGACCTCGCTGCGGCGATGAGCGTCGAGGGCCTGCTCGGCACCGATTCCGTCTTCGCCGCAGATCTGCACGAGCTGCGGCCGCATCCGGGCCAGATCGATGCTGCGGCCAATCTGCGCACATTGCTCGCCGGCTCCCCGCTGATCGCGCAGCATCGGGCGGAGAGCTCCTTCACCCGGGTTCAAGACGCTTACTCCTTGCGCTGCGCACCGCAGGTGCACGGCGCGGCTCGGGCTACCGTCGCCCATGCCGAATCGGTCGCGGGCTACGAGCTCGCTTCCGCCATTGACAACCCGGTGGTGACCACTGACGGCCGGGTCAAATCGAATGGCAATTTCCACGGTGCGCCCATCGGCTACGCCCTGGACTTCCTGGCCATCGCCGTCGCGGACCTCGCCTCGATGAGCGAACGCCGCACCGACCGGTTCCTGGACAAAGCCCGCAACCACGGGCTCAACGCCTTCCTCGCGGATGATCCCGGCGTGGATTCCGGGCATATGATCGCCCAGTACACGCAAGCCGGGATCGTTTCCGAGCTCAAGCGGCTGGCGGTCCCCGCCTCGGTGGATTCGATCCCCTCCTCCGCGATGCAGGAAGACCACGTTTCCATGGGCTGGGCCGCCGGACTCAAACTGCGCCGAGCCATCGACGGCCTGGCCCGGGTGCTCGCGGTGGAGATCCTCACTGCGGCCAGGGCGATGGACTTCCGCGACGGCGGGCTGGAGACCGCGCAGACCGCCGCGGCGACCACCGCGGTGCGGGCGGCGGTCCGGGCGCACGTTCCCGGCCCGGGCGCAGACCGTTATCTCGCCCCGGAGATCGAAGCCGTCCTGGAGCTCGTGATGAGCGGTGCCCTGCTCGACGCTGCTGAAACCGCCCTGGCAGAACCCCTGCGCTAGGCTCTGCGCTGAGTGGTCGGATGTGGCGACTTAGAATCCCGCTAAGTCGCCACATCCGACCACTCAGCGCTGGGATTTTAAGCTTCGGGGCAGAGCCAGCACAGCACGGAATCCCGGACCTGTCTCGACAGCGATGAGCCCATTGCGGGTTCTGGACGGGTGATGAGGAAAAGCGTCACCCCGATATTGGTGGAGAGAATATGCGCTGCCGCCTCCTGGGGGTCCATGCCGGGGCGCAGCAGCCCCTCCTCCTGCGCCTGGGTGGTGCGCTGCAGCAAAAGCCGCTCCACCTCCTGCGCCGCGGAAGGCTGCGCCCCCGGATGCACTCGGCCGTACATCAGGATGTAGAGCGACGGGTTGTCCAGGCCGAATTCGACGTGATTGTCCCAGCCTTTTCGCAATGCCCCGATCGGATCGGCGATCCGGGTGCGCCCCGATTTGTTGTTGATGTAGCTGTCGAAGGCGTAGCTCACCACAGCGTCCATGAGGCCCTGTTTGCTGCCGAAGTAATAGTAGAGCGTGGGCAACTGCACACCGGCGCGCTGACAGATCGCCCGGAGCGGCACTTCCTCATGAGGTGCTGCGCTCACTAGCTCCGCGGCAGCCTCGAGAAGCCGCTGCCGCGTTTGCCCTTTGCCAGCTACTTTCACCTTAGTTATAGTAACCAGTGTATCAATGATACATAAACCATAATGGGGCTCATTAAGGAGGAAAAGTGAGCGAGAAAAAATTAGCCGGGAAAACAGCAGTGGTCGCTGCTGGGGCTAAGAATCTCGGGGGGCTCATCAGTCGGGACCTGGCGAAGCTGGGCGCCAATGTCGTGATCCACTATCACTCCGGTGGCACTGAAGCCGAGGCCAAGGAAACTCTGGCTGCGGTCGAAGCCGAAGGCGTCAAGGGATTGCTGGTTTCCGGAGATCTCACCAAAGTCAGTGAAGTAGAACGTCTGTTCCAGGAAGCCAAAACGGCTTTCGGGGGTGTTGATGTAGCGGTCAACACCGTGGGGAAAGTTCTGCGCAAACCGATTGTGGAAACCACAGAAGAAGAATACGACTCGATGTTCGACATCAACTCGAAGTCGGCGTATTTCTTCATCCGTGAAGCAGGGAAGAACCTCAATGATGGCGGCCGAATCATCACCATCGTAACCTCCCTGCTCGCTGCCTTCACCGATGGCTACTCCACCTATGCCGGCGGTAAGGCTCCCGTAGAGCACTTCACCCGGGCTGCCGCGAAAGAGTTCGCAGAACGCGGTATCTCAGTGAACAACATCGGCCCCGGGCCGATGGATACACCGTTCTTCTACGGACAGGAGACTCCGGAGCGCACTGCCTTCCATCAATCGCAGGCGATGGGGAATCAGCTGACCAAGATCGAGGAAATCTCGCCCGTGGTCACGTTCCTCGCAACCGACGGCGGCTGGATCACAGGGCAGACGCTCTTCGCCAACGGCGGGTACACCACTCGCTGAGCAGTCTCCAGCTACTGCACCACCCCGGTGGCGGAGCCAACAGCTCGGCTTACCGAACCTCAGAGAAAACCTCACAAAGGAGATGCTATGAGCGTTGAATTACCCGAAGCTCTGCAGCAAGCGGTAGACGCCATCAATGCGGCGGATACCGAGAAATTCGTCTCGGCCTTCGCGCAGAACGGAAAAGTCAATGACTGGGGCCGCGTGCTCAACGGTCACGACGGAGTGCGCAGCTGGGCTGGAAGCGACGCCATCGGCGCCAAAGCGCAGATGTCCGTGACCTCAGCCAGCACCGAAGGCGATGTCACCGAAATCGAATTCGACTGGCGCAGCAATGTCTTCAACGGCAAGTCATCGGCTTTTGTGACGATCCAGGAGGGGAAGATCACCGAGTTCCGGATCCCGCCCGCCTAAACTCTCACGCTGAGTGGTCAGTTCTGGTGGGTCCGGGGGACTCTAACCCACCAGAACTGACCACTCAGCGTGTTAGCGCGAGACCTCTTCCCGGGCCGCGATGAAGGCCTGGACGCAGCGCTCCACGTCTTCTTCCGAATGGGCGGCGGAGAGCTGAACCCGGATCCTGGCCTGATCGCGGGGAACCACGGGGAAACTGAACGCGGTGACGTAGACCCCATGCGCCAGCATCGATTCAGCTATGCGCCCGGCCAACACAGCATCCCCGAACATCACGGGGATGATGGCGTGCTCTCCGTCGAGGAGCTCGAAGCCCTCCTCAGCCATCCGGCTTCGGAAAAGAGCGGCGTTCGCGAAAAGCCGCTCGCGCAGTGAGGCGCTGCCTTCGACGAGATCCAGCGCAGTGAGCGTCGCCGCGACGATCGACGGCGCCAGCGAATTGGAGAACAGATAAGGGCGCGCTCGCTGCCGCAGCATGGTTACGATCTCAGCGCGCCCGGAGACATAGCCGCCGGAAGCCCCGCCGAGCGCTTTGCCGAACGTGCCGGTGTAGATATCCACCCGATCCGATACCTCGGCGTGCTCCGGAGTGCCCGCGCCGGTCTCCCCCATGAACCCGACGGCATGGGAGTCATCCACCATGACGAGCGCGCCGTAGCGGTCCGCCAGGTCGCAGATCTCTCGCAACGGAGCCAGATACCCGTCCATGGAGAAGACGCCGTCGGTCACCACGATGATCCGGCGCGCACCCGCTCCATCGTTGTGCTCCTGGCTGGCTTGCTTGAGCTTGGCCTCCAGGTCCGCCATATCCCGGTTCGCATACCGGTATCGAGCGGCCTTGGAGAGCCTGATGCCGTCGATGATCGAGGCGTGGTTGAGCGCATCCGAGATGATCGCGTCCTCTGGGCCGAAAAGCGACTCGAAGACGCCGCCGTTCGCATCGAAGCAGGAGGAGAACAGGATGGTTCCCTCGGTGCCCAGGAACTCGGAGACCCGGCGCTCCAGCTCCAGATGCCCGTCCTGAGTGCCACAGATGAAGCGCACACTGGCCATACCGAATCCGCGCTCCTGAAGAGCGTTCTGCGCGGAGCCGATGATCTTCGGATGGTCCGCCAGGCCCAGATAGTTATTGGCGCAGAAATTCAGTACTTCCTGCGCAGGCCCCGTTGCCTGCCCCTGCGCATCCAGGGCGGCCGCTGAGATCTGCGCGCCCTGGGGTGAAGAAATCTCTCGTTCGGCCTTGAACAAACCGGAGTCGCGCAGCTCGGTAAGCTCCGCCGCCAGCTCCTCTTTGATCGTATACATCTGTTCTCCTCAGGAACGTCGGAAATCCTAAAAAGGAAATCTTAGAAATCAGTCCAGTCCAGGACCACTTTGCCACCCTGCCCGGCGCGGGCGATATCGAAGGCGGTCTGCCATTGCGCAGCGGGCAGCACATCGGTGATGATCGAGGCGATGCTTTTGCGCAGTTCAGGGTTCGCATCGAGCATGGCGCTCATCGCGTACCAGGTCTCATACATCTCGCGCCCATAGATGCCTTTGAGCGTCAGCATATGCGTCACAACCTTCGCCCAGTCGATCTCGATACTCGCGGCGGGCAGGCCCAGCATCGCGATCCGGCCACCGTGGTTCATGTTCTCGATCATCTCCGGCAGGGCGGTGGGGTGGCCGGACATCTCAAGCCCGATGTCGAAGCCTTCGCGCATGCCCAGTTGCCGCTGCGCTTCGTTCACTCGCATCCGGGAGACATCTATCGCGATGTCCACCCCGAGGGATCTGGCCAGCTCCAGGCGCGGGGCGGAGACATCGGTGATAACTATTTTGCGAGCTCCGGCGTGCCGGGCCACGGCAATGGCCATCAGCCCGATGGGCCCGGCTCCTGTGATCAGCACGTCTTCGCCGAGCACGGGGAAAGCCAGCGCGGTGTGCGCGGCGTTGCCGAACGGGTCGAAAACGGCTCCGAGCTCCGGGGTGATGGCGTCATCACGATGCACCCAAACATTGGTCTCCGGAATCACCACGTATTCGGCAAAAGCGCCGTTCCGCTGCCCCCCCACGCTGGAGGTGCGGATGCACATCTGGCGGCGGCCCGCCCGGCAATTGCGACAGGTTCCGCAGACGATATGACCTTCGCCGGAGACCCGGTCTCCGACGGCGACATCGCGAACTCCGGAGCCTACCTCGACGACTTCGCCGTAGAACTCGTGCCCCGGGATGAGCGGGGTCTGAATGCTCGCCGCTGCCCAGGCATCCCAGCTCTCGATATGCAGATCCGTGCCGCAGATACCCGTCGCCATGACCCTGATCTTGACGTCGTACTCCCCCGGCTCCGGTTCAGGGCACTCGACGAACTCGAACCCGGACTGCGGAGCCGACTTGAAAAGAGCCCTCATCGCTGCTGTGCCTTCATGCTCCCCATTAGATGCTCCTGAACACATTAGAACAACCTCATCTGACTGAAGAAACATTTTAGAATTCACTACATGGATGTTCATCAGCTGAAACTGCTGCGCGAACTCGGCGAACTCGGCAGCGTGACCGCGGTGGCGGAGACCCTGTACGTCACCCCGTCCGCGGTCTCGCAGCAGTTGGCGCAGCTGCAGCGCCAGGTCGACGTCCCGCTGACCCGGAAACAGGGCCGATCGCTTGTACTCACCGAGGCCGGCCGAGCACTGGCAGAAGCTTCGCTTGAGGTGATGCAGGCTATGGCCCGGGCCCGGGCGGCGGTAGAAGGCCATCTGGATGCACCTTCCGGAACGGTGACTGTCAGCCCTTTTCACAGTGCCGGCCAAGCCTTATTCGGTGTGCTACTGCAAAAACTCCAGCAGCACCCCGGACTAGAGTTGCGCCTGGCCGACGAAGACGTCGCCGAATCGGACTTCCCCGCCCTCACCGGGCGTTATGACCTGGTGCTGGCGCACCGGATGTCGCATAGCGAAGACTGGGCATCGTCGAATATCTCCGTGACGGCTCTTGCGGAAGAACCCTTCGATATCGTGCTGCCGACTGAGCACCCACTGGCTTCCCGCACCTCGCTGCGCCCGCAGGATGTCGCCGGTGAAGCGTGGGTCACCTCCCGCGCGGGGTTCTCCCCCGATGATGTGCTTTCCGCCATCGCGGTGCTGGCGGACCAACCGGTCCGGGTGGCCCACCGAGTCAACGACTATGCTGCTGTAGCCGCGATCGTCGCCCATGGCGGCGGCGTCCTCGGCCTGCTGCCCAGGCTCCTGGGCACCGCGAATCTTCCCTCGGGACTGGTTCTGAGACCGCTCGAGGGGATTCATACCCGGCGCCGGATCGACCTGCTCAGCCGGCCGGAGAACCTGGCGCGCCGTTCGGTGCAGCTCGTAGCACAGGCCCTGCAGGATGTGCTTTCAGAACTTCAAGAAAACCTCCCAATTGTCTCGGAACTGCCCGGAAAGCCTTGAGTCTGCAGTTGCGGATCACGCAGGGTTAGTGACAACCGGAATCAACGATGAATCCGGTACACTGCGACATTCCCATGGAGGAACCCATGAAATTCAGCACTTTCTTTGCCGGTGCAGCGATAGCTGCCATGGCGCTCGGCGGGGCTACCCTTCCCGCGAACGCCCAGAGCGATGCGCCGAGCCCGGAGATCGTCGGCGGCAGTAACGCGGACTTCTCGCAAGTCCCGTTCACCGCTAAGCTCCTGTCAAATGGCAGTTTCACCTGCACTTCTTCGGTGATCTCAGCGGCCTGGGTACTGACCGCGAGGCATTGCCTGGGTGGAAACATCAGCGTCCAGGTCGGCAGCGCCAGCCTCAATGGCGGCAGCCGTATCGCAGCCAAGCGCACGGTGGCCTGGAGCCAGGGAGATCTGGCCCTAGTGGAGCTCGCCCAGCCCTACAACACCAGGTACCCCACCCTGGACTCCGGCGTACCCTCCACGGGCAGCACCGGCAATATCTACGGCTGGGGCCGGGAAACCCCTAACGGACCGCCGGCATCCCAGCTCAAAACTGCCACGGTACGGGTCACGGGCACCAGCACTGATGCTTACGGCGGAGTCGCGATCGCGCACCGCGGCGTCAACGGCCAGGCCTGGAAGGGCGATTCCGGCGGCCCGCTAATCGTCAACGGCAAGCTCACCGGCGTAGCCTCCACGAGTGCCAGCGGCGGAAGCAACCCGAACGCAGCGTCCTACTACACCTCGGTGGCCTATGGCGCTTTCTGGATCCAGCAGGTCACCGGGATCCGCGCGAACTAGCCCCACCAAAAATGAGGGTCTCCGTGACTTTTGATGCCCTACGTAGGGCATCAAAAGTCACGGAAGGCCTCAAAAATGGGGAGGGGAGGGTCAGCCTTCGACGCCCACGGTCTGCAGGATCAGCTCCCGCACCCGGCCGGCGTCGGCCTGGCCGCGGGTCGCCTTCATCACCGCGCCGACGATGGCACCGGCCGCCTGCACCTTACCGCCGCGGATCTTCTCCGCGACATCGGGCTGTGCGGCCAGGGCTTCATCGATAGCAGCCTGCAGTGCGCTGTCATCCGAAACGACTTCCAGTCCGCGTGCGGAGACCACCTCGGCCGGGCTGCCCTCCCCCGCCAGCACGCCATCGAGAACTTCCCGGGCGAGCTTGTCATTGATCGTGCCGGCATCGATGAGCTGCTGCAGCTCGACGACGGTCTGCGGGCTGATACCGAGCTCTGCAGGCTCCACTTCGGCGACCTTGGCGCGGCGGGCGATCTCGCCCATCCACCACTTACGGGCCACCGCGGCGGTGGCTCCGGCAGCGATGGTGGCTTCGATCTCATCGAGCAGCCCCGCATTGACAACATCCCGGAATTCGAAATCGGAGTACCCCCAGTCGGCGTGCAGCCGCTTGCGGCGGACCGAAGGAGCCTCCGGCATCTGCGCGCGCAGAGCCTCCACCCACTCCGACGTGGTCACAATGGGCACGAGGTCCGGTTCCGGGAAATAGCGGTAATCCTCGGCATCGGATTTGGGCCGCCCCGAGGTGGTGCTGCGGGTGTCCTCGTGCCAGTGCCGGGTTTCCTGGACGACTTTCTGCCCGGCATCGAGGATCCCGGCGTGCCTGCTGATCTCGAAGCGCACGGCGTGCTCAACCGCACGCAGTGAATTGACGTTCTTGGTCTCCGAGCGCGTGCCGAATTCCGTGGAACCCTTCGGCATGAGCGAGACGTTGGCGTCGCAGCGGACGTTGCCGCGTTCCATCCGGGCATCCGAGACACCGAGGCCCTTGACGATCTCCCGGATCGCCGCAACATAGGCCTTGGCCAGTTCCGGAGCCCTGGATCCCGCGCCCACGATGGGCTTCGTCACGATCTCCACGAGGGGCACACCGGCGCGGTTGTAATCCACCAGCGAGTAGTCCGCGCCCTGGATGCGGCCGCTCGTCCCGGCGTGGGTCAGCTTCCCGGCGTCTTCTTCCATATGCGCGCGCTCGATCTCCACCCGGAAGACCTCGCCGTCGGAGAGCTCGATGTCCAAGTGGCCCTCGAAGGCGATCGGCTCATCGTACTGCGAGGTCTGGAAGTTCTTCGGGGCGTCCGGGTAGAAGTAGTTCTTCCTGGCGAAGCGGCAGAACGGGGCGATCTGGCAGCCGAGCGCCAGGCCGATTTTGATGGAGCTCTCCACCGCGGCTTTATTGACTACGGGAAGGACTCCGGGCAGGCCCAGGTCTACTTCATTGACCATCGTGTTCGGCTCGCCGCCGAAGATATTCGGCGCGGAGGAGAACATCTTGCTCGCGGTGTTCAGCTCCACGTGGACTTCGAAGCCGAGCACCGGTTCGTACTTCTCCATCGCCTCATCGAAGGGCACCAGGGGTGTCTGCATTGTTGCCTCGCTCATCTCAGTTCTCCCCTTCAGCCTGCTCCGGCAGCCTTGATAGCAGCGGCGCACCCCATTGCCCCTCGTGCAGCGCCTCGAGGGCGGCTCCGATCCGGTAGAGCCGGACGTCCTGACGCGCCGGGGCGAGGAGCTGCAGTCCCGAAGGCATATCGTCTTCCTCCGCTAATCCGTTGGGCAGGGACATACCCGGGATCCCGGCCAGGTTCGCCGGGATGGTGGCGATGTCGTTGAGGTACATGGCGAGCGGATCATCGAGCTTCTCGCCCAGGGCGAAGGCCGTGGTCGGTGCGGTCGGCGAGACCAGGATGTCCACCTGTTCGAAGGCCGCATCGAAATCACGCTGGATCAGTGTGCGCACTTTCTGCGCCGAGCCGTAGTAAGCGTCGTAGTAGCCGGCGGAGAGCGCGTAGGTGCCCAGGATGATACGGCGCTTGACTTCTTCGCCGAAGCCGGCGGCGCGAGTAGCGCCCATGACCCGCTCGATGGTCTCCGGGCCGCCCTCGGGTAGCGTCCGCAGGCCGAAGCGCACACCGTCGAACTTGGCCAAATTGCTCGATGCCTCGGAGGGCATGATCAGGTAGTAAGCGCCTAAGGCGTAGCTGAAGCTCGGGCAGGAGACTTCGATGATCTCAGCTCCGGCTTGCCGCATCAGTTCGAGGGATTCTTCGAACCGGGCCCGGACCCCGGCTTGATAGCCTTCACCGCTGAGCTCTTTGATGACGCCGATGCGCACCCCGCTCAGATCGCCCTTGGCGCCATCACGTGCGGCGTCCACCAGACCCGTGGGCTCGTCGGTGAGCGAGGTGGAGTCCCGGGGGTCATGGCCCCCGATCAGCTCGTGCAGCAGAGCGGAGTCGAGCACCGTCCGGGTCACCGGGCCGATTTGATCCAATGAGGAAGCCATCGCGATGGCACCGTAGCGGGAGACTCCGCCGTAAGTTGGCTTCACTCCCACGGTTCCGGTCACTGCACCGGGCTGGCGGATGGAGCCGCCGGTATCCGTGCCGAGGGCCAAGGGGGCTTCGAACGCGGCCACTGCAGCCGCGGAACCGCCACCGGAGCCGCCGGGAATCCGGTCGGTGTTCCAGGGGTTGCGCGTCGGGCCGTATGCAGAGTGCTCTGTGGAGGAGCCCATCGCGAACTCATCCAGATTAGTCTTGCCGAGGATCGGCATCCCGGCGGCCCGCAGTCTGGTCACCACGGTGGCATCGTAGGGACTCATCCAGCCTTCCAGGATCTTCGACCCGGCAGTGGTGGGCTGGCCTACCGTGACAATGATGTCCTTGACCGCGATGGGCACTCCCGCGAGTTCGGCAAGCTCTTCCCCCGCGGCACGGCGCTCGTCGACGCTCTGCGCTGCAGTAAGCGCTTCTTCGGCATTGACGTGCAGGAAAGCGTTGAGCTGACCGTCGACCGCGGCGATGCGATCCAGGTGAGCCCGGGTAAGTTCGGCGCTGGAGAAATCGGAGTCGGCCAGGCCACGGGCCATCTGCGCCGCGGAGAGTCTGGTGATGTCATTCACAGGAGCTTCAGTCCTTCAGGATTGCAAAGACGGATGGGGGCGGTTGGTGTTGATGCGGCAACTGATACGGTTCCGCACGCAGAGACGAGCGATTGACGGGCTTCAGCCCTCGTCGAGGATGGCGGGCACCTTGAACCGACCGTCTTCAGCATCCGGTGCGCCGGAGAGCGCCTGCTCCTGGTTCAGCGTGTGACCTACCACGTCCTGGCGCAGAACGTTGCGCAATGGCAGCGGGTGGGAGGTCGCCGGGACATCGTCACCGGCGGCTTCGCTGACTGATTTCACCGCATCCACGATGACCGCGAGTTCCCCCGCCATCCGGGTCAGCTCTTCATCGTTCATCTCGATATGCGCTAGCCGCGCCAGATGCGCGACTTCCTCGCGGGTGATCTCCGCCATCGAACTCCCTTAGTGATAACACAGTGACAACTGACCCCAGTCTATAAGGCTCTGCAGCCGCGTGCAGACATCGTTCAGAGCGCCAGGCGGTAGACCCGCAGCCGTCGCTCATCGGGGACTTCGTAGTGCTCTGAGTCCGCGGCTGCGGCGTCGTCTTCCCCCGGAACCAGCCAGTCGCGTTCCACTTGCCGTTGGAATCCCAGTGAGCGGTAGAGCGCATGCGCCACCAGCCAGGTCTCCCCCGTCGTGAGACTGACCGCGTGCAGCCCAGGACGGCCTCGGGCGTCATCGATGATGGCCCGCATCATCGCCCTGCCGATCCCAGCCCCCTGCCGCTGCGGATCGACCACCAGCATCCGGACTTCCAGTTCACCCGGCTGGGCGATCTCAGCATACGGCTCGCCGTGCTGGGCCAGGGTCACGGCGCCTACTAGCACGGGCCCGCTGTCCAGCAGCTGCTCCGCCACCCAGATCTCCGCCTGCTGCGCGCGCTCGGCGACTTCCTGGATCTTGCGGACATAAGGATGGTCGGCAGAGTCGAAGTGCCCGGCTTGCAGATAGGATTCCCGGGTGATCCGGGCGACCTCTGGATAGTCTTGGGGCCGCGCCCGGCGGAAAACCAGCTGAGGTGAAGAAGTCATCGGCCTCAGCGTGCCAGAGCCGGGTCGCTGAAGCAACTGAGGCGACATTCCACCCACGGCGAAGAACCCGGAGCGTTGAGCCCGCGGCGGCCAGCGCTCGGATATTCTGGCAGATCGAAGCCGGGATCACCCCAGCCGCCAGCACCAAGACCGGAAAGGACGCCGTGGCCAGATATCAGATGCGCACGCATTACGAAGTGCTCGGCATTGAGATCACGGCTGGAGATCAGCAGATCAAAGCCGCCTATCGGCGTGCGGCGAGATACGCCCATCCGGATCAGGGCGGCGACGCCGAGGAGTTCCGCCGGGTCGCCGAGGCCTACCAGACCCTGATCGACCCGGCGCGACGCGCAGCCTATGACCGTTCGTATGCCTCAGGAAACGGCAGCAGTGGCGAGCGGGAGCCGTTCGTCGGCACGCAGCGGCCGAGGTCGAGTGCTGGCAGCGACCATCAGCCGGCCAGGGCCGACGGTGATGCCTCCGCCGGGCAGGCCGCGGGCCTTCCGGTTTTCGTCCCACCCTTCGGCTCCGGGGATGCTCAGGTGCTCTCCCTCGATCTGGCCAGCCGGCAGATCCACGGCGCGCCCAGGAAACGCCGCCGCGAGATCTTCGGAGTCCAGGCCAGGCTGGTCCGCGAGGCCCGCATCATCGAGCTCATCCAGCGCCAGATCCTGCACCGTTACCCCTCAGCTAGGCTGATCAACGGTCTGACCGCCCCCGTGGGCAACACCGATATCGACCACGTGGTGCTCATGGGGTACCGGATGGCCGTTATTGGATCGATGATGCTGCCGGAAGGCGCGTACCGCTGGAACGGCAGCGTGCTAAACCACGGCGGCCGGAGCATCGAGCCGCCCCGGATCCTGCCCGCGGTCAACGCGTTAAGCCGGCTGTTCCCGGAATGCACCGTCTCCGGCTGGGTGATCGCGATTAGCCCCGGCGGCAATCCTTATGAACCGGTGCTCGATTACACCTCCGGTCACCATCCGGACGGGGCGGGATTGTCTCTGGTGGGGGCAGCCCGGCTGGGCCGTGAGCTGGGCTCCTTCCTGACCACCGGAAGCAGCCCGCAGACCGTGGACCTCCCTCTGCTATCCCGGTTACTCGCAGCCATGGCCTGATCCGGTCCGGAAACCGGTGCAGCACAGCGGTACCCAGCGCAACGGTACCCAGCACAGCGGTACACTGGGCCGGTGTTCCGTGTTCTGTTCTACACTCCCGAGATTCCCGGTAATACCGGCAATGCCATCCGGCTCGCCGCGGTCACCGGCACCGAGCTGCACCTCATCGAGCCGCTCGGCTTCGATTTCGAAGACTCGAAGCTCCGCCGTGCCGGTCTGGATTACCACGATCTGGCGGTTCTGCACGTCCACCCGGATCTAGAGAGCGCCCTGGCCGCACTGGCGCCCGAGCGGATCTTCGCTTTCACCGCGGAAGGCGAGCAGGCGCACACAGAGATCGCCTACCAGCCCGGTGATGTGCTCCTTTTCGGGCCGGAGTCCGTGGGGTTGCCCGCTGAGGTCAAGGCCGATCCCCGGGTCACAGCGCGGCTGCGCATCCCGATGCTGCCGGGGCGCCGTTCCCTCAACCTCGCCAACTCGGCGTCGATCGCCCTTTACGAGGCATGGCGTCAGCATGATTTCCGCACCCCGGAGTAACCGTAAGACGAGGATCTAGTATGAATAACGGCATATCCTCAGCAGATGCCTCGGCTCAGCAGTAGGCTGAGGCCATGTCACGCGATCCTGGCCTGGCCTTCACCGATGGCTCCCAGCAGTTCCACGCCTGGTCGCAGGCGCTATGGGATCCCGCAGCCGGAACCCTTGTCGAGGCAGCCGAGCTGCGGGATGGGCAGGTGGTTCTGGATGCTTGTTGCGGGGCGGGGGCGGCAACGCTTCCAGCAGCCCGGGCAGTAGGCCCGGCGGGCACGGTGGACGGCGTCGACCTTTCCTCAGGACTCCTGGCACTCGCCGGCAAAAGGCTGGCGGAAGCTCAGCTGCTCAACACCACTCTGACCGAGGCGGATGTCACCGCGTGGCGGGGTCACCGCAGCTACGACGCGGTGCTGTGCTCGTATTCGCTGTTCTTTTTCGAGCCGATGGATCGCGGCGCGGGGCACCTCATCTCGCTCTTGCGCCCGGGTGGCAGATTCGTGGTGAATACCTGGGCTCGGGATGCGCTCTCTCCCTTGGCTGAGACCATTCTTGCCGCGGCGGTCGCCGAACGCCCGAGGCTCGCCGGTGTCGTACCGGCACCGAACTATAATATGTCCCTGATCGACCAACCGGAGGCCTTCTCTCGCTGGCTCGGCGAGCGCGGACTGCAGAACATCCAGGTCACTGCGCTCAGGAACCGTCTGACTGTCGATCCGGAGATGGCCTGGACACTGGTCCTCGGCAGCGGCTGGCGCACACTGCTGCCCAGGGATCCCGAGGCAATGGTGCGTGTTCGGCGCACTTTCCTGGACCGGCTGCGGGAGCACGGCGAATTGACCGAGCTCAACTCGGATACGCTTCTGGCCACCGGGCAGCGGCCTTGAGCCCCCGGCCCTCGGTTTCCGGAAGGAGGGATCCACTCAGCCCTGCTGGCGGCGCTTGAGCTCCTCGACGGCTTGCGGCAGAACCTGGAAGAGGTCCCCGACGATGCCGAAATCGGCGATCTCGAAAACCGGCGCGTCCGGATCCTGATTGACCGCCACGATCACCTTGGCCGTCTGCATCCCGGCTTTCTGCTGGATGGCTCCAGAGATCCCCGCGGAGACGTACAGCTGGGGCGAGATCGTGCTGCCGGTCTGGCCGACTTGCGCCGAATGATCGATCCAGCCTGAGTCCGTGGCCACCCGGGAAGCTCCCACGGCCCCGCCGAGGGCATCAGCGAGTGCCTCGATCGGGCGGAAGTCCCCGTCGACGCCGCGCCCACCGGCGACGACGATGCGCGCGGAGCCCAGGGCCAGGCGCCCGGTGACGGCCTGCTCGCGGCGCTTCACGATGCGCGCGCCCCGAGCCGCCGCCGAGAATTCGGTTTCGAACGGCTCGGCTTGTGCGCTGAGCGGCGCTTCGAGCGGGTGTGCCTCCACGCTATTCGGCTTCATCGAGATGACCACCGGTGTATTCACTGCCGCGGCGCGGACGGCATAAGTGCCGGCGAGAACCGACTTCTCCGCGGCGAGGCCGGCATCGACGGCCACAGCATCGCTGATCACTGCGGCGTCCAAGAGCACCGCGGAGCGCCCTGCGATGTCCTTACCCTCCGGGGTGTTCTCCAGGAGCACTCCCACGGCACCGACGGCCCGGGCAGCAGCAGCGACGAGTTCCGCTTTAGGCGTCACCGAATACTCGGCCAGCTCCGCCTGTTCAGAGACGAGCACGCGGCTGACGCCGTACTCGCCAAGTTCCGCGAGCAGCTGCGGATCCGGTGACCCGGCGACCAGGGCCACCGGGTCACCGGCGATCCGGGCAGCGGTGAGCATCTCCCGGAGCGGAGGCGTCAGGCCGGTTCCGGGATGATCGACAAAGACGAGGACGGCGTTCATGAAATCACCTGTATTCACGGCTGGGAGACGAAAGACTAGAGGATCTTCTGTTCGGTGAGGAAGTCGACGAGTTTGACCCCGGCATCGCCGTTATCGGTGATCACCACTCCGGCTGAGCGCGGTGGTTTCGCAGCGGCTTGCTGCACCACCGCTTTGGCTCCGGCGAAGCCCACTTGGTCCGGGGAGAGCCCCAGCTCGGCCAGGGTCATCGTCTGCACGGGGCGCTTCCGCGCCGCCATGATGGTCTTGAAGTTGGGGTAGCGAGGGTCATTGGCCTGATCTGTCACCGAAACCACTGCGGGAAGCGTGACCTCGATATCTTCGACGATGCTCCCGAACTGCCGGGTGCCGGTGATCGTCGCCTCGCCGGCTTCCAGCGAAGACGCGAAGGTCAGCTGCGGTAGTCCGAGCCGGGCTGCGAGCTGAGCCGGGACCAGGGAGGTCTCCCCATCCGTCGAGGACATCCCGCAGAGCACCAGGTCGACGCCCCCGAGCTGCCTGATCACCGCGGCCAGGGCCAGTGATGTGCCCGCAACATCTGAGCCGGCCAGCGCGGCATCGCTGAGATGAACGCCTTCGAAAGCTCCGATCTGCAGCGCTTTCTTGAGCGCAGTGGCTGCGTCTTCCGGGCCCATGGTGATAGCGATGACCCGATTGCCGGCTTTCTGGCCGCCGCGTTCTTCGACGATCTGTAAGGCCGCCTCCAAGGCGTACTCATCGAGTTCGGAAAGAATGCTCTCACTCCGGTCCAGAACTCCCTGGTCTCCGGTCAGATGCCGGTCGAACTGGGCATCGGGGACGTATTTGACCAGAACCGCTATAGTCAACGGCAATGTTGAAGCTGCCACGCTGTGGGATCCTTCCGAGACGGCGATAGCTCTCTTGCGAGCTTAGTTCATTCGGGCGGCAAGAGCACCCGCCACTGCCCAAGGCACCGGTCGGAGCCAACGGCTCGCCTCTTGTCCCCGCGTTCTCCCCGCGAACTGCCGGGCCTCGCGCATCGGCCGTTTTCTGGGGTGTGTCTCATCCTGCAGGATGAGACACACCCCAGAAAACGGAAGGGAAACTCGTGCCACCGGTCGATGTCGTTCCGGGGCATACGCTGGAGGCTGGAGACATGAACACACCAGACCAGTCAGCTATCGTGATCTCTGCCCGAGGCCTGCACAAGCACTATCAGGGCGGAGCGCAGCAGCACAGCACTCCGGCGCTCAACGGGGTGGACATCGACATCGTGACAGGCAGCTCGGTAGCGATCATGGGGGCCTCCGGTTCCGGGAAGACGACACTGCTGCACGTCCTCGCCGGGATCCTCTTACCCGATTCCGGAAGCGTCAGCTACCGCGCCGATGGCGCTCGGCAAGCACAGGCAGCAGTATCCATCGAATCCCTCGGCGAGCGTCAGCGTTCCAAGCTGCGCCGCGAGGCTTTCGGCTTCGTCTTCCAGCAGGGCCTGCTCCTCGATGAGCTGACCGCGGTGGAGAATGTTGCGCTGGCGCTCATGCTGAACGGTGTCGCCAAGAGCCCCGCTCAGGCGCAGGCTGCTCAATGGTTGGCGGCCCTGGGCCTGCAAGGTCTGGAAGAGCGGCGGATAGGCGAGCTTTCCGGAGGCCAGGCTCAGCGAGTGGCCATCGCGCGAGCCCAGGTGACCGGCGCTCAGGTGATCTTCGCGGATGAGCCCACCGGAGCCTTGGATTCGGCTACTTCAGCCGATGTCATGAGCGCTCTATTGGACAGCACCGCCTCGGGTGGCAAGACACTGGTGCTGGTCACTCACGATCCCACCGTGGCCTCCCGCTGCGGCAGGGTCATTCAACTGCGCGACGGCCAGATCTTCTCTGATTCAGCGTTCTCGGGGGCCGCGATTCACCCCGCTTCAGGTTCAGGGCAGAACGGGAGCATCCGATGAAGCTCGGCCCTTTGACTGCGGCCCGCCTGACCTGGCTCACCGCCCGGAGCGGGCCGCGCGGAACCCTGGTCCTGCCGATAGTGGCCTTCACCCTCACCACCACTCTGCTGCTCATCGTGGTAGCGGGTGCCCTGAGTTTTTTTCGCTGGCAGGACAATCTGGGGGTGATGTATCAAGTGCTGGCGGCGATAGCATTGACCCTGCTCGTCGTGCCGCTGCTGTCCCTGGGCGGTGCCGCGGCAAGACTTTCAGCCCGCCGTCATGACGAGCAGCTGTCTACGCTGCGGCTTCTCGGTGCGACGCCGGCTCTCGTCGGCACGATCGCGGTTCTTGAAGCGGGCATCATGGCTTTGGCCGGGACACTGCTGGGTGCCTTCGGCTACTTCGTCTCTCTGCCTCTTGTCGGACTGCTGTCTTTCCGCGGAGAGCAGATCGGCGCGGGCAATCTGCTCCTGCCGCCATTGGTGATCCTCGCGGTCGTCTTCGGAGTGGTTCTGCTAGCTGTTATCAGTGCGGTCCTGGGCTTGCACAAGATCGTCATCTCACCGCTCGGCGTGCGCACCAAGCAGCGTCCGGGGCAAGTCAGCTGGCTGCGGTTCCTGTTCGGGGCTATCGGAATAGGCGCAGCCTATATCGCGATCTCTCAAGTCAGTGGAGCGTCCGGAGGCATGGAAATAGCCGCAATCGTCCTGGTGATGGTGGTCGCTTTCGGCCTGACCCTCGGGGTGCTCAACCTCATCGGCCCTGCACTACTGGGATGGCTGGCTCGACGCAAGGTGCGCAAAGCCCAGGACCCCGTGGGGCTGCTCAGTGCCCGGCAGATCCTGGATTCTCCTAAAGCTGCCTGGAGGCAGGTTGCGGGTGTGGCCATGACCAGTTTCGTCGCGGTTTTCGTCGGGGTGGCTCTCGCCCTCATCGACAGCGCTCCCGCCGAGAACACTACGGCGGACGATCTGAATCTCATCACCGATGTTCGCACCGGGGTCCTGATCACCGTGGTGGTCTCTTTCCTCATGGTGGCTTGCTCTGTGGGGGTCAACCAGGCGGCGCAGATCCTGGACCGGGCCCAACTACTGATCAGCCTGGACCGTCTGGGCATGCCGCATCGAACGATGGAGGCAGCCCGGCGCCGTGCCGTGATGATGCCTTTGCTGTTCGTCAGCTTGGGCTCAGCCTTCACGGCGGCCATCGTGCTCTTTCCGCTGACCACGATGTCCTTGCTCATGAAACCCATGACCCTTATTACCCTGGCGGCTTTCCTGGTCTCGGGAATCGGGTTGGTCTGGCTCAGCCTCCGGGCCACCGGGGCGGTCAGCAAGGCCGTGCTGCGTGTTTCCAACCGCAGCTGAACGAATCAAAGAAGACTAAGAAATGAAGAGCGGGGCCCTGAATATTCAGGGCCCCGCTCTTCTTCGGCTTGCTTTCCCGTGCTGCGTTTGTCTCCGCTTGTCTGCACTGGCCTCTAGCTTGTGTCTCTCGCAGGCTCGGAGAAACGGGTCAGGAAGAGGCGGTGCCGAGGATTACATCGGTGGTCTGCTCCTGGCCATCACGCAGATAGGTGATCTTGACCGTGGAGCCGCCGGGCCGTTCTCGGATCGCAGCGGTAAGAGTATTCGGATCAGTGATCTGCTGATCGCCCACCTTGGTGATGACGTCCCCGGCTCTGAGGCCCGCCGACTGGGCGGGCGAACCGTCTTCGACACTGGCCAGCAGCGCGCCGACGGAGAACGAGGAGCTGCCGCTGCTGCCGCTGCGAGAGGAGGAGCTCTGCGAGCCGGAGCCGGCAGTTTGCGGCTGCGCGGCCACACCCAGCTGGCCGTGGCTGGCCTTGCCCGTGTCGATGAGTTCCTTCGCGATCCGCTCCGCGACATTGATCGGAATGGAGAAGCCCACGCCGATATTGCCGCTCGTGCCGCCCTCACCGGAGCTGGAGCCGGTACCGGCGATGGCCACATTGACTCCGACCACCTGGCCCTGGGTGTTGACGAGCGCACCGCCCGAGTTACCCGGGTTAATCGCAGCATCGGTCTGGATCACGTTGATACTGATCGAGCCCTGGCTGCTGGTGGAAGGCGCGGAGCCGTCCGGCGGAGCGAAATTGAAGGGCCCGTTCTGATCCGGGGCCGTGTCGCCCTGACTCTTGGGTACGGCCGAAGACGCCACGGAGATCGTGCGGTTCGTGGAAGAGACGATGCCATCGGTGACCGTGTTGCTGAGCGAGAGCTGCAGCGGCGTGCCGATCGCGATCACGGTATCACCCACATTGAGCTGGGAGGAGTTGCCGAGCTCTGCCGGAGTGAGATTATCCGCTTCGATCTTGATCACCGCGAGATCATTGAGCGGGTCAGAGCCGACCACTTTGGCGTTGTACACCCGTCCGTCATTGAGCCTCACCTGGATACTGGCATTGGATACTTTGCCATCCAGACTCACGACGTGGTTATTGGTGAGAATGTTGCCGCTGCCGTCCAGGATGATCCCGGAGCCGCTGCCGGAGCCGCTATTACTCGAAACGGCGATCGTCACCACTGAGGGGGAGGCCTTCTGCGCGGCTGCGGTGACCGCGGTAACGGAATCGGTGTTGTTGACGATCACCGGGGAGTTGGCCGCCTGCTGGCCTGCGACGGTTCCTCCGCCCATATTGTTCAATGCGGTGACGCCGCCAGCCGCGACCGCGCCGGCCAGAAGCGCCGCGATGACCACGCTGCCGACGAGTGCGCCAGTGCTGAATCGCTTAGCGCTCTGCTTCTTCACCGGATGAGCGCCTTGCTCCTGCCCGTTGAAGCTGCCCCCCGGGTGCTCCGCCACGCCGAAAGGCACTCCGAAAGCGGCACCCGCGTGCCTGCCCTGGCTGGTCTGCCCGGCGTAGCCCTGACCGGCGTATTCTTGGCCCGGATAGCCCTGAGCAGGTGCCCCCTGAGCCGGCAGGCTCTGTGTCGATGCAGTAATGGGAGCAGCGGGGGGATTCTGGCCACCAGCGGGCGCGCCGACACCAGCTACGGCATCATTCCAGCTCGAAGGAGTCGTGGGCGGCGCTACGGGCTGCTGGGGAATCCGCGGACCAGGTGCCTGCTGACTCTGCGCCGCATGCTGACCCAAGTCAGCGGTATCACCTACACCAGTGGAATGCTGGCTGGGGTCCTGACGCTGAGATGGCTCACGCGGCTCATCTGGCGATCCTAAGGACTGATCTGACATCGTCTTCCTCCGATTCTGGTCGCTACGCCCTCAACTATGCACGGCACATATATGTCAATCTCGAATGTTCACTGGACGAAACCTGTGAGAAAGATGAAAACACGTTCCCTCCATCCCCCACCGGTTCATTTTCGCCAGAGGCGTAGCACTCACATAGACGGCTATGTTCCATCCAAATAATATGGAATAAACGCCGTGACGCGCATACATTAAGCCGAGTTGCGGACACCATCGCATGCGCGGCACCGCGCTTGCCTGTAGAGAAGGAACGCGGATGCGGTCATCGACCCCGGCTCTCGGCACGCTGCTGAAACGGGCCTCCGGCGCCTTCCTGGCAGCGCTCATACTGCTCTTCCTCCCCGTCACGACGCTCTCCGCCGACGCCTATGCCCTGCCGGCCGAAGCCCCCGTGGATATTCCGGTGGGCCAGCAGATCGTCGATAACGCCGGAGTTCTGGGCAACAGCCGCGGCGAGGTGCAGAACGCCATTGACTCGCTACGCAGAGACACCGGCCAGACTCTTTACGTGGTGTTCGTCGACTCCTTCAGCGGCGAGGATCCGGTGAGCTGGGGGCGGACGGCGATGGAGAACAAGCAGGCCGGTGCCAGTGAAGTGCTCCTCGCCGTCGCCACCGAAGACCGCAGGCGCGCCCTTATCGTCGCGGAGCGCTCCCAGTTATCGCAGTCCCAGCAGGCGAATATCCGGGCGGCGGCGGACTCGCAGCTGAGCCAGGACAACTGGAGTCAGACAGCTATCGATACCGCTGCCGCCCTCGGCGATGCCGCCGGGGGCGGCAGCGGAACCGTACCGAACCCGACAGGGGGAATCGTGGGAACACTCCTCTTCGTGCTTTTAGTGGCCGGAGCCATCGTAGCTTTCGTCGTCGTGCGCCGCAGGCGCCGCCAGCAGGCCGAACTCGATAGCGCCTCTGGCATCGGCCCCGGCGGTGAGCAACTCGATGCCCTCGCCGGTACCAGCATCGATGAATTACGGACCCGGGCCGGTGCGCTGCTGATCGCCGCCGATGACGCAATCCGATCCAGTGAGCAGGAAATCGGCTTCGCCCAGGCTGCGTACGGCGACGAATCGGTCAAGCCGTTCCGGGAAGCGCTCACCAAAGCCAAAGAGCACCTCAATGCGTCCTTCGCCCTGCAGCAGCAGCTCGACGACGACATCCCGGACACCATGGAGCAGCAGCGTTCCTGGTACAGCGAGATCATCCAGCGCACTGAATCAGCGAATCAGGTTCTCGCCGAGCAGAAACAGAGCTTCGATGCGCTTCGGGAGCTGGAATCACAGGCCCCGCAGGCACTGGAACGGGTGGCGGCCGGGGCTCGGGAAGCCCAGCGGAAACTGGCCGTCGCTCAGGAGGCGCTCACTCAGCTGCGGGGACGCTATGCAGAATCCGCGTTCCTCTCCGTTCAGGACAACGTCGAACAGGCCACACAGCGGCTCGAGTTCGTCGACACAGCAACGGCGACCGCGCAGAGCAAACTGCAAGCACAGGACCCTTCCGGAGCTGCGGTTGCGGTTCGCGCGGCCGAGGAATCCTTGCACCAGGCGAATCTTCTCGAAGACGCTGTGAGCCGGTTGGCCGATGAGCTCCGCAAAGCCGAGGCTGCGCTGCCCGGCGCGCTCTCCAGCGCCGAAGGCGATCTGGTGCAGGCCAAGGCGCTGGTCTCCTCCAGCCCTGGCCACCCCGCACTCGGCCCGGTAGCCGCGGCAGAAGCATCCTTGCAGCAAGCACGGCAGCAGACCCAGAGCGCCAACTACGATCCGGCGGCTGTGCTGAACCAGGTGGAATCAGCGCATAACGACCTGGATACCGCACTCAATACCATCCGGGATCAGCAGCAGCAGGCCCAGCGGGCCCAGGCCGCCCTGCAGCAAGCGCTTGTGAGCGCGCAGGGGCAGATCTCCGCGAGCCAGGACTATATCGCGGCGCGCCGCGGCGGTGTCGGTGCCCAGGCCCGGACCAGGCTGGCGGAGGCGGAGCGGAACCTGGACTACGCTCTGTCCATTCAGAGCAGTGATCCGGTCAGCGCCTTAGCCTATGCGAATCAGGCTATTGCACTAGCCCAGCAGGCAGAAGGACTCGCGCAGTCTGATATTCAGGGCTTCGGCTACGTCGGCTCCACTATGGGCAGCTACGGTATGGGCGGCTACGGCCGTTCAGGTGCGGGCGCCAGCTTCGGCGGCGGGCTGGGTGGAGCGATCCTGGGTGGCATCCTGGGCGGCATGATCTCCGGCGGCGGCCATCGGTCCGATACCTGGGGCGGCGGCGGCTTCGGCGGCTGGGGTTCGGGTAACTCCGGCGGCTTCGGCGGTGACGCCGGCGGCTGGGGCGGTGACGTAGGAAATTTTTAGGCCTGGCCATCGCAGGCGTAACGTCATGATCAGATCATCGGCAGAACACGCTGTCATTAGCCAGAATATTTTGGCAGGCTTTAGGTCAGGGAAAGAAGAATCCGGTGCCGCAAGCGCCGCAGAAACCGGCAAGCACAGCTGAAAGGCAATAAACATGGCAAAGCAGTCCATTTTCGGTCGCGTCGCTCAATTGGCGAAAGCCAATATCAACGCGCTGCTAGACCAGGCCGAGGACCCTCAGAAGATGCTGGACCAGATGGTCCGCGACTACACCAATAACATCGCCGAGGCCGAGACCGCCGTGGCCCAGACCATCGGCAATCTGCGGATGCTCCAGGACGATTACAACGAGGACATCCGCACCGCGCAGGATTGGGGGCGCAAAGCCCTCGCCGCCAGCCGTAAGGCCGATGAATTCCGGGCCAGCAATAATGCCGCAGATGCGCAGAAATTCGATGACCTGGCCAAAGTCGCCCTGCAGCGTCAGATCACCGCGGAGGGCCAGGCCAAGGCTGCGGAGCCGAATATCCAGTCCCAGGAAGCAGTCGTCGAACAGCTCAAGACCGGGCTGAACCAGCTGAAGGGCAAGCTCAGCGAGCTGACCAGCAAGCGTAATGAGCTGGTCGCCAGATCAAAGACCGCCCAAGCGCAGAGCCAGGTCCACGATGCGATCCGCAGCATCGACATCATGGACCCCACGAGCGAAGTCGGCCGTTTCGAGGAGAAGATCCGCCGCGAAGAAGCCAAGGTCCGGGGGCAGCAGGAGCTCGCGGCCTCAAGCCTCGACGCCCAGTTCAACTCCCTGGAGGATCTTGGCGAGCAGACCGAGGTGGAAGCGCGCCTAGCAGCTCTGAAGGCCGGGGGCTCAGGCAGCAACCCGGCGATCAGCGCCAAGCAGGACGCTCCGGCAGTGGACCCGGCCGCTCAGGGCACCGAGGCAAAGGCTGAAGCCACCCCTCGGGTCAACGAGAACGATTTCAAGAACCTCTAAACCTGAGGTAGATGCAGAAGTGAGGGGCTCCAGGAATCCTGGAGCCCCTCACTTCTTTACTGATCACGTAGAAATTCAGCCCAGCCGAACCCTCGGTTCACCCGCCGGAGTCAGCCCGTTCCCCGCGGGAAGGCAGCGGCTATCGGAAGCCGTTCCGGCTGCCTGCCGGAGGCAGCCGCGCAGCGCGAGCTGGCCCCAGTAGTTCGGATGCAGGGATTCCTGAATGTAGTACTCGCTGTAAGCGGTGCTCACCGTGCGGATCTCGCTGATCCACTCGCTCACATCAGAGGCACCCGGGCTTCTCCAGGAGGCCAAGGAGGTGTCGTTGAGCTTCTTCGTGCCCTGAGCGCAGAGTTCCTTACCGGCGAAGAGCCCAGAGATATCGAGGAAGCTGGCGTTCGTCAGTCCAGCGGCCTGATAACCGTTGCGCACGGCGTTATTGATCTGCGGAAGCGCGCTCTTCGCGGCCCAGTCCAGATCAGCGTTCCAGAAACCGCATCCGTACGTGGACTGACGCGAATACCCGAACTGACCGTAAGCCATCCGATCGCTCGTCGGAAGCGGCTGCGGGTAGTTCTGCACGATGATCCGGTAGTCGCCGCTGGCATAGCCGGCATTGGTCATCGCGGTGCGGATATTCCGCAGCCCCGTCGCGATGCCTTCGGTCACCGAGCTGATATTGGCACGGGTGAAATTGCCCTGCACCGAGGGATCGTCCTTGCAGTATCGCGGAGCCCAGGAAGAGGAGGTGAGGAACTTCGTCACGCAGTTGGAGACGATGCTGCCGAAGTTGAAGTCATTACCGCCGATCTGCACGGCGATCGTGTTCACGCGCCGCTGGCCGGCGAGCTCCTGAAGCGCCAAAACCTGGCCGATATTACCCCTGCCGTCATTGTAGAAATCCAGACCGGGCTTGAAGTTACCGCTCGAGTCGGTACGGGTGTTCACGCGGGATCCGGAGCAGGCGAGGTTGACCGCGCTCCCCGGGCCCGCGTAGAAGATTTCCGCAGAGGAGGCTCGGTGGCAGCGCGGGGTACTCTCTCTGTTGCCTGCATCCCAGTAAGCGCTCCGGCCAAGAGCGTCGACCTGCGCGGTAGAGGAAGAGTTACCCGCCCATCGGCCGGCCTCCCCCGAAATATAAGAATCTCCCAGACTCACCGCAATGCCCTGGCCGGATGGCGGGGCTGCCGGAGTTTCAGTGTTTGCGGGCTGGATCGCCTGGGCTGCGCCCGGGGTGATCAAACCCACGACCATGATCGCTATCAAAGCCACTAAGGCGCTCCGGAAAACACGCTTCTTCACGTTCAGTCATACCTTTCTCGGTAGGCCGCGTCTTTGCGGCCAGTCCGGCATCGATGCACAGGGGATGGTTCCGCCTAGCGGTCCTATCCGATCTGCAATCGACAAACGTGAATCTACAGGTGCATGAGATTCAGGTAAACAGATCTTGCATATTCGGATTCTTTTTTCTTCAGGATGCTCCAGGTTTCTCCAGAACTGATACTTCGAGAACACCCCCTGCGCCCCGTGAAATCACCAGCTCTGCCAGGGTAGTTTCAGAACATGGCAACTCTGGTCTGGCTTCGCGATGACCTCCGCTTAGCGGATAACCCGGCATTGCACTATGCCGCCCAGCACGGCGCCCTCGCGGTGGTCTACCTTCGCGACGAAGAGTCTGCGGGGTTCCGGCCTCTCGGCGGGGCGACCCGCTGGTGGCTGCACCATTCGCTCACCGCATTCGGCAAAAGCCTCGTGGAACGCGGACTGCCGCTGCTGCTGCGCAGCGGTCCGGCGGAGCAGGTCATCCCGGAACTCGCGGCCGAGCTCGGCGTGGACACCGTGGTCTGGAATCGACGCTACGGCGGCCCGGAGCGTGCCGTGGATAGCGGGCTCAAGCGCTCCCTCCGGGAAACCGGAGTCCACGCCGAGAGCTTCGCCGCCAATCTGCTCTTCGAACCGTGGACCATCCGCACCGGCGCGGATGAACACTACAAGGTTTTCACGCCATTCTGGCGCGCCTGCCAGGAAAGCACCGACCCACGTCAGGCGCTTCCAGAACCCGATGAACTGACCCCGTTGAAAGCTGCTCAGACGAAGGGGCTGCAGGCCGAGGAGCTCGATAACTGGGGCTTACTGCCTCAGCGCCCGGACTGGTCCACCGGGCTCGCCGAGACCTGGACGCCCGGCGAAGTCGGCGCAAAGCACGCGCTACGGGACTTCCTCTCCGATGAAGGATATGCCGAGGGCCGGGATTACCCGGCGCTGCCCGCCACCAGCATGCTGAGCCCGCATCTGCGCTTCGGTGAGCTGAGCCCGTTCCAGATCTGGCAAGCACTCGGCGGGCGTCATGACCTCAGCTCGGCGGATGAACAGCGTTTCCGCGCCGAGCTGTGCTGGCGGGAATTCTGCTGGCATCTGCTGTATCACCATCCGGATCTCGCGACAGAGAATTACCGCCGTGAATTCGACCGTTTCGAATGGGCCGAAGCCCGTGGACCAGAGGGCCGGCCGGGGCCGGAATTACGCGCCTGGCAGCGCGGTGCCACCGGCTATCCCTTGGTCGATGCAGGGATGCGCGAGCTGTGGCGCACCGGCTGGATGCATAACCGGGTGCGGATGGCCGCGGCGAGCTTCCTGGCCAAGAACCTGCTGATCGACTGGCGGGAAGGAGAGCGCTGGTTCTGGGACACCCTGGTGGACGCCGATGCTGCGAATAATCCGGCGAACTGGCAGTGGGTCGCCGGATCCGGGGCGGATGCCTCCCCGTATTTCCGGATCTTCAACCCGGTGACCCAGTCGAAGAAATTCGATCGGGACGGCAGGTACCTGCGCCGTTATCTGCCGGAACTGGCAGAACTCAGCAACAAGCAGATTCATGAGCCCTGGAAAAGCGGCGCGAAGGCCGATTATCCTGAGCCCCTGATCGATCTGAAAGCCTCCCGCGCTGAAGCGCTGGAGCGCCATGCCCGGCTCAAGCAGGACGGGCAGGGCTCAGAGTAACCAGCGCCGCAGCACCTCGGCGCAGTCGCCGATCTGCTCCGCATTGACATGCTCATCGTCGCTATGCGCCAGCAACGGGTCTCCGGGGCCGAAGTTCACCGCTGGAATACCCAACTCGGCGAGTCGGGCGACATCGGTCCAGCCGTACTTGGGCTGCGGAACACCGCCGACAGCGGTGAGGAAAGCCGCCGCGACCGGCTGATCCAATCCCGGCCGGGCACCTGGTGCCGCATCGGTCCGCTGCAGCTCGAAACCCGTCAGCGCCTCTCGCACCACGGCCTCGGCCTGTTCCAGGTTCTTATCCGGAGCGAAGCGGTAATTGATCTCCACGACCGTCTCATCTGGTATCACATTGCCTGCGACACCGCCCCGGATCCTCACCGCGTTGAGCCCTTCCCGATAGTCCAGGCCATCGACCCGCACGGTAGCGGGCTGGTAGTCGCGCAGGCGCACCAGAAGCTCGGCAGTGTCGTGGATCGCGTTACGGCCTCGCCAGGCGCGTGCCGAATGCGCCGCCACGCCCTTGATCCGCGCCTCGAAGCGCATCGTGCCATTACAGCCGCCTTCCACGAGGCCGTTGCTGGGTTCGAGCAGAATGCCAAAATCCGCCTCGAGCAGCTGCCGATGGTGGCGGGCCAGCCTGCCCAGACCGCTTTTGACGGCTTCAACTTCCTCATGATCGTAGAAGACGAAGGTGAGGTCCTTGCTCGCGGAGTCAGCCTGGGCGGCGAGCGCCAGCTGCACCGCGACACCGCCTTTCATATCGACCGCTCCCCTGCCGTAGAGCACGCTCTGGCCCGGTGTTCCGCTCCACTGGGCAGGCACCGTACCTCGAGCGCCCGGCGTCGCGGGCAAGGGCACGGTATCGATATGACCGGCCAGCAGAATCCGATCCGGCAGGCCGAATTCAGTGCGAGCCAGGATCGCATCACCGTCACGGAGCACACTGAGCCAGGGCAGTGCGCGGAGAGCGTTCTCGATCTCATCGGCGATCCGTTCCTCACCTCCGGAGACACTTTCGATATCAATGAGAGCAGCGGTGAGCGAGGCGGCATCAGAGCTCAGATCAAGCGGCATGCCTCCAGGTTACCGACTTACCGGCATCGGAAGAGTTTTGTGCGACTGCGGGGCTTGCGCGAAAATATTAAGCATGACCAGCCCAACAACCCCCGCAAGCCAGTCCGCGCACGGTTTCGGCCTCGCCACGGTCGCAGATTCCGGCACTGTTCTCGATGTCTGGTTCCCTGCCCCCGCACTGGGGCTCGGCACGCAGTCCCTCGGGGAGGTCGGAGAGGCGACGGAAGCTGCACCGGAGCTGGCCGCCTTGGCGGAGGCCGGCACGGATCCGGACCGCGGGGTCCAGCAGCAGGTGGTCTTCGTGCAAATCGACCTCGAGGCCGATCCCGCCGACACTGCGGACGCCTATCTGCGGCTGCATCTCCTCTCGCACCGTCTGGTGCAGCCAAACACCGTCAATCTGACGGGGATTTTCGCAGTCCTGCCGAACGTCGTGTGGACCAACCACGGCCCCTGCCTGCCCGAAGACTTCGAAACGACGCGGCTCCGGTTGCGCAGCCGCGGCCCCGTGACGGTCTACAGCGTGGACAAATTCCCGAGGATGGTGAACTACGTCCTGCCTTCCGGCGTGAGGATCGCCGATGCCGATCGGGTGCGGCTGGGTGCCCATCTGGCCCAGGGTACCACCGTGATGCACGAGGGTTTCGTGAATTTCAATGCCGGAACACTCGGTACGTCGATGGTCGAAGGCCGGATCTCGGCGGGCGTCGTCGTCAGCGACGGCTCCGATATCGGCGGCGGCGCATCCATCATGGGCACGCTCTCCGGCGGAGGCAAAGAACGGATCACCATCGGCGAGCGGGTGCTGCTCGGCGCGAACTCCGGCGTCGGTATCTCCCTGGGCGACGATTCAGTAGTCGAGGCAGGTCTCTACGTGACCAGCGGGACGAGAGTCCAGGTTTCCGGGCCGAAGAACGCAGATGGTGAAGACACGGTGCAGATCGTCAAAGCCAGTGAGCTCTCCGGCCAGCCCCAGCTGCTTTTCCGTCGCAACTCGACTACGGGCAAGGTGGAGGCCCTCACCCGAGATGAACGCACTGTGGAACTGAATTCAGCCCTGCATGCACAGTGACACCTGGCCCCCGCCGGAGCCGAAGCGGTTCCGGAAACGCAGAAGGCGCAGAACCGCGACCTGGCTGCTCTCCGCGCTGCTCGTCATGGGCTTGGTCGCTGGTGGACTAACGGCGTGGAATACGCTCAGCTCTGCCTTCACCGGGCTGAGCACCGCGTGTTCCGCTCCGCTAAACGGAACCGATTACGAACTCGCCCCGGATCAGGCCGGTAATGCGGCGCTGATCGCTGCCATAGCGCAACGGCGCAGCATGCCTCCGCGAGCGGTGACCATCGGTATCGCCGTGGCGATGCAGGAATCTAAACTGCGCAATATCTCCTACGGGGATCGAGATTCGGTGGGCATGTTCCAGCAGCGCCCCTCGCAGGGCTGGGGCTCGCCGGAGCAGCTCATGGACCCGGTCTTCGCGATCAACGCTTTCTTCGACCATCTCGCCGCGCTGCCCGGATATCAGGATATGGCGATCACGGAAGCCGGGCAGGCCGTGCAGCGCTCTGCCTATCCACTGGCCTACGGGCAACACGAATCCATGGCCCGGGCCTTCAGCTCCGCACTCACCGGCTACTCGCCTGCGGCACTGAGCTGCGTACTGCCGCAGCCTCAGGAGCCCGGAGACCCGGCTCTTGTCATCCAGGCTCTACAGAGCGGCTTCGGCGATGCACCGGCACAGAGCACGGCCCCCGGCACGGTCCGGCTCACGGCAGCTTCCGAGACCGCGGGCTGGCAGCTCGCGCAGTGGGCTGTCGCGAATGCCAATGACCTGCAGATCACGGAGATCTCTTATAACGGCTCGCGCTGGCAGCGCCAGGGCTCCACAGATCCGGGCTGGCAGGCGACCGGGGCCGGCGAGCAGCCCGTGAGTGAAGTCTTGATCACTGTGCAACGGACTTAGACCGGGCTAAACCAGCATCTCCACCACCGGCTGGACGAAGCTTCGGAACATCTCGGAGTCCTCTAAGAGCTCCTGACTCAGCAGTATCCGGTCCGGTTCCAGGAACCAGGCCCGCGGCTCGGCCAGCGGCAGCTCCACCATGGTCAGCGTGAACTCTCTGGCGTGCCGGCCCAGCTCCAGCTCCCGGTCCTGAACCAAGCGACTCAGCAACGCGGTATCTCCCATGGTCTCGCGCCGAGCCGCAATGATCTGATAGTCGGCGATCCGCTCCCGCGTCCAGACCAGAGCGGTTCCGAAATGCGCCTGCAGGATCCGCTGCAGGGCCGGGTTCCCGGCGAAACCGGGGAAATCCGGAGGCGTGAGTTCCGGAGGTCCACCCGGGAAGACGCCGAGCAGCTGAGACCACCACTGCTCCCATTCGAACCGGAGCAGCTGATCCCCGCCTACCGGGTCGATCAGCTGACGGGTTTCCACCGGGCGTATGCGGGGTTGCAGCTCCGAGATCTCCGGTCTGCCGGCACCGGACAGCGCGCACAGATCACGTAGGTAAAGCGCGATGAGCAGTGGGCCCGAAGTATCCATCCTGATCCGCCAGCCGGGGCCGCCAGTGTGATGCGACATGCCCACAGCCTAATCCTAGTTACTCGCCGCGTCAGCTGCCGCGAGGGCCTGAAGCACCGTCTAGAGTGGAACCCATGAACGTTCTCGTGACCGGCGGAGCCGGCTATATCGGCTCGCATACCGTCCTGACCTTGCTGGAGGCCGGTCATCAAGTCACCGCCCTGGATAATCTGGCGAATTCATCCGCCGAATCCCTGCGCCGGGTCGAAGAGCTCACCGGCGCCCCCGTGCAGTTCCGGCAAGCGGACCTGCTGGACGAAACAGCACTGGATGCGATCTTCGCCGAGGGCTCCTTCGACGCGGTGATCCATTTCGCGGGGCTCAAAGCAGTCGGCGAGTCCGTGACGGAACCGCTCAATTACTACCACAACAACGTCTCGGGAACGATCAACCTGCTGCGTGTGATGGACCGCCATGAGGTGCGCAGCATCGTCTTCTCCTCTTCAGCCACGGTCTACGGCGAGCACAATCCATACCCTTATGTGGAGAAGATGGAGATCGGCGCGAACAACCCCTACGGCCGGACCAAAGAGCAGATCGAAGACATCCTCACCGATCTAGGAGCAGCCGACGCGCGCTGGCGCATCGCCCTGCTCCGGTACTTCAACCCGGTGGGTGCGCACCCCTCCGGCCGGATCGGGGAAGACCCGCTCGGCATCCCGAATAACCTGGTTCCTTTTATCGCACAGGTGGCCGTCGGCCGGCGAGAGAAGCTCATGGTCTTCGGGGGCGACTACGCCACTGCGGATGGCACCGCGCAGCGCGATTACATCCATGTCATGGATCTGGCCGAAGGGCATCTGGCGGCTATGCAGTACTTGGTGGATCACGATGGCGTGCATCGCTGGAATCTGGGCTCCGGGCTGGGCAGCTCAGTTCTCGAAGTGCTGAACTCCTTCGAAAAAGCCGTGGGCCGCGCTCTGCCCTACGAGATCACTGCTCGCCGCCCCGGCGATCTGCCGGCGTTCTGGGCCGATGCTTCTTCCGCGCTGGCGGATCTAGGCTGGTCCACGAGTAAAACCCTCGATGAGATGTGCGAGGATCACTGGCGCTGGCAGCGGGAGAACCCGCAGGGTTACCAGGCCTGAAAAATGATGCGCGCCGTGACTTTTGAGGCCTATCGAACGGCCTCAAAAGTCACGGCGCGCATCAAAAATCAGCGGGAGGGATATGCGCGCTCGGCTTCTCCCGTGTAGAGCTGCCGGGGGCGGCCGATCTTCGTGGCCGGATCCCTGATCATCTCGCGCCACTGGGCAATCCAGCCCGGCAGCCTGCCGAGGGCGAAGAGCACTGTGAACATCTTCTCCGGGAAGCCCATCGCCTTGTAGATGACACCGGTGTAGAAGTCCACGTTCGGGTAGAGCTTGCGCTCGATGAAGTAATCATCGGTCAGCGCTGCCTGCTCAAGCTTCATGGCGATGTCGAACAGTTCGTCCTGGACGCCGAGCCGGGCCAGGATGTCATCCGCGGTGGCCTTGACGATCTTGGCCCGGGGATCGTAGTTCTTGTAGACCCGGTGGCCGAAGCCCATGAGCTTGATCCCGGATTCTTTGTTCTTGACCTGTTCGATGAAGGTCTCCACGGATTCGCCCGAGTCCCGGATCTGCCGGAGCATCTTCAGGACCGCCTCATTGGCGCCGCCGTGCGCGGGGCCGAAGAGCGCGTTGATGCCGGCGGAGATCGAGGCGAACATATTGGCATCAGCACTGCCGACGAGCCGCACCGTGGAAGTGGAGCAGTTCTGCTCGTGGTCGGCGTGCAGGATGAGCAGCAGATCGAGCGCCTTGACCATCACCGGGTCCATCTCATAAGGCTCAGCCGGCAGGCCGAAGCTGAGCCGCAGGAAGTTCTCCACCAGGTTCATCGAGTTATCCGGGTAGAGCATCGGCTGTCCCATGGACTTCTTATGCGCATACGCGGCGATCACGGGCAGTTTCGCCATGAGCCTGATCGTGGAGAGCTCCACTTGATCATCGTCGAAGGGGTCGAGCGAGTCCTGGTAGAACGTCGAGAGCGCGGAGACCGCGGAGGAAAGCACCGGCATGGGGTGCGCATCGCGCGGGAATCCGCCGAAGAACCCCTTGAGATCTTCATGCAGCAGGGTGTGCCGGCGGATCCGCTGATCGAAGGCCTCGAGCTCGCTGGCCGAAGGAAGGTTTCCGTAGATCAGCAGGTAGGAGACCTCGAGGAAGCTGGAGTTCTGGGCCAGCTCCTCGATCGGGTAGCCCCGGTACCGCAGAATCCCCTGATCGCCGTCGATGTAGGTGATGGCCGAGCTGGTGGCCGCGGTGTTCATGAAGCCCGGGTCGTACGTCACCGCCCCGGTGCGCTTGAGCAGCTGCGAGACGTCGTAGCCGTCGTTCCCCTCGACGGCTTCGATCCGCGGCAGCTCGAGCTCGCCGTCTTCATAGTGCAGCGATGCACTGGTCGTGTCAGTCATGGAACACCCCTTTACCTACTCGGCTTTCAGCTATGGTCCTGGTTCCGGCTACACACGGTTTTGCCACGACAATCTGCTTGCAGCTACGAACCTACCGCCAGTAACCCGCGAGCACCAATCCGGGTGGCTGCCGTTATCCGACCGTTATTCGCCGGGGATCCACCGGCTATTCGCCGCGAAGCCGGTGCACCGCGGCGTCGATGCCCGCATCGGAGCAGGTCAGCGCGATCCGCACGAACTGATCGCCGGCAGATCCGTAGAAAGATCCGGGCCCTGCTATCAGCCCCAGCTCCGCGAGCCGGCCTATTGTGCGCCAGGCGTCCTCTTCCGCGGTGCCCCACAGATACAACCCGGCTTCTGAATGCTCGATGCGCAAACCGAAGGCTTCCAGGGCGCCTCTCAGCCGTTCCCGGCGGCCCCGGTACAGGTCTTTCTGCTCCTGGACGTGAGCGTCGTCGCCAAGCGCTGCGCTCATCGCGCGTTGCACCGGGCCCGGGACCATCATTCCGGCGTGCTTCCGAGTATTGAGCAGATTGGCTATCAGCCGGGGGTCACCCGCGCTGAAAGCGGCCCGGTAGCCGGCCATATTGGATTGCTTCGACAGCGAATAGACCGCCAGCAGGCCCTCATGGCTGCCCCCGGCGACGCGGGGATGGAGCAGGGAAGGCACCTGAGTGCCGCCCCGGGCTTCGTCCCATGCGCCCCAGCCCAACTCGGCATAGCATTCATCGGATGCCAGGACCGCACCCAGGGCTCTGGCTTCCGCGACGAACTGCTGCAGCACCGGAATATCCTGCACCGCTCCGGTGGGGTTGCCCGGCGAGTTGATCCAGATCAGGCGGATCCGGTTGCGGATCTGCGGTTCGAGCTCCCAGGGCTCGTCTGTGGCCACGACCTGCGCCCCGGCCAGACGCGCGCCGATGTCATAGGTGGGGTAAGCGATCTCCGGGCGGACTACGATATCCCCCGGCCCCAGGCCGAGCAGTACGGGCAGCCAGGCGATGAGCTCTTTGGAGCCCACGGTGGGCAGCACGGCTCCGGGATCGAGGCCGGGTACCGCGCGGCGCCGGCTGTACCAGTCCGCGATGGCTTGGCGCAGAGCTTCACCACCGTGCGTTGTCGGGTAGCCGTGTCCGTCGGCAGCATCGGCAAGGGCCTGGCGGACTACCGCCGGGGTGGGGTCCACCGGGGTTCCCACGGAAAGATCAACCGCGCCATCGGGATGGGCTTCAGCGATCCGCCGGTAAGGGATCAGTGTGTCCCAGGGATAATCGGGCAGTTCCAGGCCGAAACCTCGCTGTGCCCCGGGGCCCGAAGTCTCCGCCTGGCCGCCTGTCACGATGACCTCACTCCTGGTTCTGCGGCGGCAGGACCGAGATGATGGGGTGGTCCATACCGGTGTTGCCGATTTTCGCAGCGCCTCCGGGAGAACCCAGCTCGTTGAAGAACTCGACATTAGCTTTGTAGTACTCGGCCCATTCTTCCGGGACATCGTCTTCGTAGTAGATGGCTTCCACCGGGCAGACCGGCTCGCAGGCACCGCAGTCGACGCATTCATCCGGGTGGATGTAGAGGGAGCGTTCGCCTTCATAGATGCAATCGACCGGGCATTCCTCAATGCATGCTTTGTCTTTCACATCCACGCACGGCTGTGCGATAACGTACGTCACGTGCCAAACCTCCGGATTCCTGCGGCGTCCACTGCTCGTTGAGAGCCTCTGCTCCCACCCACAGCCTCGTCCATTATCCCTCAGAGACTCCTTGCAAGCACATCGGACATGGCCCGTGATGAAGGTGAGATTCGTAACTGCGCCCGCTGCCGGAACCCGGCTGGCATCGTACGATGAAATCGTGCGTGCAGCGGATCCGAGCCCCCCGGAGGAACCACAGGAGAACCCGAAGAACCTGCCGCCCTGGGCGACGCCCGGACTCCGGCAGCTAGTGGGCTCCTTGATCCCGGGGGAACGGGTCAGCGTGCGTTACCGGATCGACGATCCGCAAGCGGCTTTCAGCGACGCCTTGGGCGAAGTCTCCGCTCAGGACGGCGAACGGATCGTGGTGCGCACCCGCAACGGAGCGGTGACGATTCCGATCAGCACCGTGGTGGCAGCCCGCAGGGTGCCTCCGGCTTCGAAACACCCCAGGCAACGGCCCTAGAATGGGGTCATGACCTCGGTAAAGAACTCCCCCGCCATCGCGTTGACCATCGCCGGATCAGAGGCGACCGGCGGCGCAGGAGCCCAGGCGGACCTCAAAACGTTCCAGGAGCTCGGCGTCTTCGGCATCGCTGCGCTGACCTGCATCGTCTCTTTCGATCCGAAGAAATCCTGGAATCACCGCTTCGTGCCCGTGGAACCGCAGGTGATCGCGGATCAGTTGGAGGCGATTACCGCCGCGTACCAGCCGGACCAGCTCGATACCGTCAAGATCGGCATGCTGGGCACTCCACAGACCATCGAGACCGTCGCCACAGCCCTGGGAAACCGGCCCTGGAAGCAGGTCGTGCTGGATCCGGTGCTGATCTGCAAAGGCCAGGAGCCGGGAGCCGCGCTGGATACTGATCTGGCCTTGAAAGAGCAGATCCTGCCGCTGGCCACCTTCGTCACCCCGAATCACTTCGAATCACTCTCCCTCTCCGGCATGGCGGAGATCAGCACGACGGACCAACTGGCTGAAGCCGCGCAGCGGATCCACGATTCCTGCGGCGCGGTGGTACTCGCTAAGGGCGGAGTTCGGCTCGACGGCCCGGATGCTGTGGACGTCTTTTACGACGGACATACGCTCGAAATGCTCAAGACACCCAAAGTCGGCGACGTCGCCGTATCCGGGGCCGGCTGCTCACTGGCTGCGGCGATCGCCGCAGAACTGGCTAAGGGAGCGAAACCACTTGACGCAGCCCGCACCGCCAAGGCTTTCGTCACCACCGCGATCCGTGCCAGGGTCGGTTCAAAAGCGCCTTTCGATGCGGTCTGGCAAGGATCACGCTAGCGGCAGACGCTTCGCGAGCAGAGTATTTAGAGGATCAATAGCGGAGCGCGCAAACCCGTATGGGTCTGCGCGCTCCGCTATTGATCTGTGCTGTCTGGCTCGAGGCCTATGAAGCTGCCGGCTCAGCCACGGGATAGTCCGTGTAACCGGTTTCAGCGCCGCCGTAGAACGTCGCCGGATCCGCTTCGTTGAAGTCCAGGCCGCTGCGCAACCGGAAGATGAAATCCGGATTCGCCAGAACCTGCTGCCCCACCGATTCCATATCGGCCAGGCCCTCGGAGATCAGGGTGCCGATGGCATCGGCCTGCGTTCCCGGGCGATTGACGATCAGCACGCGAGACCAGTTCTGCCGGATCCAGTGCAGCAGCTCGTCATCTCCGATGTGCATCAGGTGCAGATAGGCCAGCCCCAGATCGTTCAGCTCTTTGACCAGGTACTGGTAGGTCTTGCCGTAGTCCGGGCCTTCTTCGGTGTTTCCCGCCCCGTTATTGGGCGAGAGCCGGATGCCTACTCGATCCGCCCCGATCTCCTCGACCACAGCCCGGGCTACTTCGAGAACGAACCTGGCTCGGCCCTGGACGTCACCGCCGTAGCCGTCTTCGCGCTGATTGGTGTTGATGGACAGGAATTGATGCAGTAGATACCCGTTCGCTGAGTGCAGCTCTACACCATCGGCGCCGGCTTCAATGGCGGCTCGCGCAGCCTGACGGAACTCATCGATCACGGAGGGCAGCTCCTGAAGGGCGAGCGCGCGTGGAGTCGGGATGTCGAACTTTCCGCTTGTGGTGTACATCGTCATACCGGGGTCCACCGCGGAAGGGGCCACCGGAATCGTCTCACCAAGCGTGTTACCCGGGTGGCTCACTCGGCCCGCGTGCATGATCTGGATGACCAGGGCGCTGCCTTCCTGATGCACTGCTTCTGCGACCTCGGACCAACCCTTGATCTGGGCGTCTGTGTAGATCCCGGGAGTCAGCATGTAGCCCTGGCCTTCCGCAGAGGGCTGGGTCCCTTCCGTGATCAGCAGGCCCATGGTGGCCCGCTGGCGGTAGTACTCGACCATCAGCGTCGTGGGTACGCCCTCCCGCGTCGCCCGGTTGCGGGTCATCGGGGCCATCGCCAGTCGATTCTTCAATTCCGTCTCACCGAGCTGGATCGGATCCTGCCATGTCGCCATAGTGCTTCCACGCACCTTTCACTCCATATTCTGATGGTCAGCAGTAGAGCCCGCGGCTCCGCTACTGGGGCTAACCCGAGCACCGCAGCTAATATTCCATGCGTATTCATGCAGAATCATTCAGCCGGGCGCATGGCGTACCAGCAGCGATCCGTGCTGAGCCGCGCACGAGCCCTGCGGCCCTGTTGTACTACTTCGCTACACTGTAAGACGTTCGAGCGCACCATCCCCCATTCAGAAGGCGAAGTCGACGCAGCCATGCCAGACAGTAAGCCAGAAAACCATCAGCCGTCTCGTCAGAGCCCGGCTCCAGCCTCGACCCCCACCAGTTCGACTTCCCCGGAACCGACCCAGCGGGCGCGCCGTTTCCTGAACCGGGTCACCGATCCGTCTCTTGTTCACCCCGCGCTCATCCCCGGTATCGGCGTGGAAGCCACCGGTCGGAAATTCGCCACCAACTGGTTCGTGTTCGCGGCAGCAGCAGCCTGCGTAATCGTCGTCCTGGGCTTCGGCATCAGTGCCCCCTGGGCGTTCAGCGAGGTGGCCACCAGAATGCTCTCCTGGATCACCAGGAATTTCGGCTGGCTCTTCTCCCTGCTCACAATTGTGGTCTTCGCGTTCATGATGTGGGTGGGCTTCTCCCGCTACGGGCGGATCCGGTTGGGCCAGGATGATGAACGGCGCGAATATTCGCTGTTCTCCTGGATCGCGATGCTCTTCTCCGCGGGAATGGGTATCGGCTTACTGTTCTTCGGACCCTATGAACCGCTGACGTATTTCCTCGATGTTCCTCCCGGTGCCGAGGCCGCCGCCGGCAGCAGGGAAGCCATGCACACCGCTATGGCGCAGGTGATCTTCCACTGGGGCCCGATGGCCTGGGCTTATTACGCCCTGGTCGGCGGCGCCATCGCCTACTCCGCTTACCGGCGCGGGCGCTCCCCACTGATCTCCGCGGTCTTCGAACCCATCTTCGGGCAGAAGACCCGTGGCCCACTGGGTCACATCATCGATGTCTTCGCGATTCTGGTGACCCTGTTCGGGACCGCGGTATCACTCGGCATCGGCGTCTTGCAGATCAGCCAGGGAATCCAGATCGTCGGGGGTCTCGGTGAACTCGGCAACGGAGTCATCATCGCGCTCATGGCCCTGCTCACCTCGGCCTTCGTGATCTCCGCGATGTCGGGAATCAAACGAGGCATCCGGGCGCTGTCCAACATCAACCTGGTCCTTGCCTCGATACTCGGCCTCTCCGTACTGATCGCCGGGCCCACGCTGTTCTTGCTGAACTTCATCCCTTCCTCGGCTTTCGCCTTCGTGAACGAGCTGGGGACCATGCTGATGCGCTCCAGCACCGACGGACCAGAGGCAGCGGCATTCATGGAGAGCTGGACGACCTACTATTGGGCGTGGTGGGTCTCCTGGACTCCTTTTGTCGGCGTCTTCATCGCCAAGATCTCCCGTGGCCGCACTTTACGCGAATTCGTCACCGTGGTGATCGCTGTTCCCTCGCTGGTGTGCCTGATCTGGTTCGGCATTTTCGGCGGCACTGCGATGCTGCTGGAAAGCACCGGAACCGCGATGAACGAAAGCGGCAATGCCCAGGACGTGCTGTTCAGCCTGCTGGCCAATCTGCCTTTCGGAGCGGTGACCTCGGTCCTCGCGATGGTCTCCATCATCATCTTCTTCATCACGAGCGCGGACTCGGCATCCATCGTGATGGGGTCGATCAGCCAGCAGGGGCAGCCCGAGCCGGCCCGCTGGATCTCCGCAACCTGGGGACTCGCCCTGGGCGCCCTGGCCGGAGTGCTGCTGCTCATCGGCGGTGCCGGAACGCTCAGTGCATTGCAGTCCTTGGTCACGGTATCCGCGCTGCCCTTCGCCTTCGTGCTGATCCTGATGATGTTCTCTTGGGCGCGCGACCTCCGCACCGACCCGCTCACCCTGCGCGATGGCTATGCCAGAGCCGCGATAGCCGAAGGTGTGCGCAGGGGCATCGAAGAGCACGGCGATGATTTCGTCTTCTCCGCCGGGGCGGTAGAGCCCGGGCAAGGAGCCGGATCCTGGTTGGACTCGAAGGATCCAGCGCTGACCGAATGGTACGAAGACGCCGCAACGGGAGCGATCCCCCTCGTGAACACCGCCGATACCGGCAACTCCACAGCAGCGGGAACAGCAGAAGAAGCCGCACCCGAAGAAGCGGAACAGCAGAAGAAATTCGGAGCTAAGCCCGACGCGCCTTGAGATAGTTTCTCAAGGCATGCCGCAGGAGGAAGATCACGGTCACCAGGGCGACCCCATAGAGCCAGAAACTGCCCGCGGTATTGGCCTGGATCAGCCCGAACCTGCCGCGGGGTAGCGCCCAGAGCACGCACCCCAGGTAGGCCGCCATACCGGTGACACCTCCTATGGGCACGGAGCGAGCCCAAGCCGCGATGAAGACGATAGCGGTTCCGACCAGCAAGAGCGCCGCGAGTATGCCCCAAGGAATGAATCCCCAGCGCTGCTCATGCAACAAAGTTCCGAGCATCGACACCGCGATGCCCGCGACTACTGCGCCGAGAACGGACCTGAATCGCCCGGGGCCCGAATGACTGCGGCCGCGACGCAGCGTCTGGAATTCTTCGTGCTGGGGAAAAGGGCGCATGACGAGATCGCTCAGCGCGAACCGGTCCTGATCGACCACCGCCTGAGTGCGGTGCGCCTGAATCGCCTCCCGTTTGGCGTCGGACCAACCAATGATCGATAACCGGCCCCGTGATGAACTCGACCCAGCGTGATCCGTCAGGGTCTCATCCGCAGGCGTTGCGGAAGCGATGGCGTGTAGTAGAGGCACATCCCAGGCACCGCGCGCGGCATCAGCACTGCGAGCGGCCAGCTCGACGGCACGCACAGTCATCTCATGCGCCCGGCGATGGTCCGGGTGACCATAGCCGCCGTCAGCGGCGTAACTGACCACCGTATCCGGGCGCAGTGTGCGGATCAGCGAGGCAGTATGCTCAGCGGTTTCCTCCAGCGGAGCCAGGGTGAAGGCACCCGGTAGGACTTCAGCCGCAGGCTGCGCCCGGCCGTCCGGACCCCAGGACATCCCGGAATCCCGGTAGACTCTCGGAGCGCTCCCAGGAGCTAGCGCCGGGACTTCGCCCAGGAACATCCGCCGCTGCACGCCGAGCCGGGAGGCTGCCGCCACGAGTTCGCGAGTCCTGACCTGGGCCAGCCCGGATCCGCCATCCGGAACCGAATCCCCCGACCTGCCGGGTTTCGGTAGGCCCTGCTCCAGATGCCGCAGATCCTCCGGGATCACTTCGCCCAGTTCTCCCCGGGTCACGGTGAGCAGGGTGACATCTACACCGAGGCTGCCGAGCAGGGCCATGGTAGCGCCCGTGGTAATCGACTCATCATCCGGGTGCGCATGAACGAAGAGCACCCGGTACTGGCCATCGGGAGCACTCGGACGAGGCGGCAGGAAGCCCTGGGGAAGCGCCTTCAGGTTCTGCTGACTACTCACTGTCTATAACGTCCAGCTAGCCGGCTATCAGCTCTGTGCGCTGGTCGAGGCGTTCTGCCGCGACCGTGCGGCCCTAAGCCTCTCCGAAACGTTGAGGATGACCTTGCGGATCCGGATAGCCTCCGGGGTGATCTCCACGCATTCGTCCTCGCGGGCGAATTCGAGGGACTCCTCCAGAGTCAGCTGCCGCGGCGGGGTCAGACCTTCGAAGCTGTCCGCAGTGGAAGAGCGCATATTGGTGAGCTTCTTCTCTTTGGTGATGTTCACATCCATATCGTCGGCACGGGAATTCTCACCGACAATCATGCCCTCGTAGACCTCGGAGCCCGGCTGGATGAAGAAGCTGCCGCGCTCTTGCAGGTTGATCATGGCGAACGGAGTGGATGCCCCAGCCCGGTCCGCGACCATCGAGCCGTTGTTACGGTATTCGATAGGCCCGGCCCACGGCTCGTAGCCTTCGGCGATGGAAGAGGCGATACCGGAGCCCCGGGTGTCGGTGAGGAACTTCGTGCGGAATCCGATCAGCCCGCGCGCCGGGACGATGAACTCCATCCGGACCCAGCCCGTGCCGTGATTCGACATATTCGTCATCCGGCCTTTGCGGGAGGCCATCAGCTGGGTGACCGCACCGAGGAACTCCTCGGGCACATCGATGGTCATATGCTCCATCGGCTCGTGCACCTTGCCATCAACCGTCTTGGTCACCACCTGGGGCTTGCCAACGGTCAACTCGAAGCCTTCCCGGCGCATCTGCTCCACCAGGATCGCCAGGGCCAGCTCGCCGCGGCCCTGAACTTCCCAGGCATCCGGGCGCTGGGTCGGCAGCACCCGCAGCGAGACATTGCCGATGAGCTCCTTATCCAAGCGATCCTTGACCTGGCGAGCGGTGACTTTGGCACCGCGCACTTTACCGGCCAGAGGCGAGGTGTTGATGCCGACGGTCATGGAGATCGCGGGATCATCCACCGTGATCAAGGGAAGGGGCTGTGGGTTCTCGCTATCGGTAAGAGTCTCGCCGATGGTGATGTCCTCGATACCGGCTACCGCGACGATGTCCCCTGGGCCGGCTTCATCGGCCGGCACGCGCTCCAGAGCCTTCGTGGCGAGCAGCTCGGTGATCTTGACGTTCTTGATCGTGCCGTCCTGCCGCGCCCAGGCGACAGTCTGGCCTTTGCGCAAGGTGCCGCTGAAGATCCGCAGCAGCGCGAGCCTGCCCAGAAAGGGGGAAGCATCAAGGTTCGTCACATGGGCCTGCAGCACCGCTTCCGGGTCGTATGCAGGTGCCGGAATATGATCCAGGATGGTCTGGAAAAGCGGTTCGAGATTGTCGTTCTCGGGAGCTGAGCCATTAGCCGGGGCCTCCAGCGATGCCGCTCCGACCTTGGCAGCAGCGTAGACCACGGGCACTTCGAGAATCGCGTCAAGATCGAGATCCGGTACTTCATCGGCGAGGTCGCTGGCCAGGCCGAGCAGCAGATCCATGGTCTCCTGGACGACTTCGTCGATCCGGGCATCCGGGCGGTCAGTCTTGTTGACCACCAAGATCACCGGCAGCTTCGCGGCCAGTGCCTTGCGCAGCACGAAACGAGTCTGTGGCAGCGGCCCCTCTGAAGCATCGACCAGCAGCACAACGCCGTCGACCATGGAGAGCCCGCGCTCCACCTCACCGCCGAAGTCAGCGTGCCCCGGGGTGTCGATGACGTTGATGGTGATGTCCTGGTCGTTCGACGCCGGCCCACGATAAGCCACCGCCGTGTTCTTGGCCAGGATGGTGATGCCCTTCTCCTTCTCCAGGTCACCGGAATCCATCACCCGATCCGCCACCTCGCCGTGGCTGGAAAAAGCATTGGTCTGCCGGAGCATGGCGTCAACCAGAGTGGTCTTGCCGTGGTCAACGTGCGCCACGATGGCCACATTGCGCAGATCATCACGGCGGGCAGTCAGGTGGTCAGACATACGGGAAGACTCGTTTCGGAAGAGAAGATGAAGCAAAGGCAAGGTAGTGGAGGATCGTGACTGCTTCTAGGCAGTTATGCACAACCTTCTCAATTCTAGACCGCAGTTCCGGTAGTACCTAAATAAGCTGGGAGAATCACAGCCGCGAGTTGGATCGTCAAAGAATCTTCAGCGATGATTAATCATGGCCCGGCCATGCCCTTCGGGGACATCAATACGGTATGGGATCGGCATTTTCTCCCCCACCTCGTCAACGATGAGGCCACCAGAACAAAGAGAAAAGGAGACGCGCTCATGACTACCGCACCCGCTTCTCCTGCCGATGCCGATAATGCCCACAAGACGATAGAGAATGGTTTCTGGCGGCGTTTCTGGGCTGTCTTCCTGATAGCAACCCTCGGGGTCGGTATGATCATCGACCGCACATCTTTCGTGCCCACACCGAATCACGCCAAAGTCTTCCAGAACGCCGAAGCCGCGGGCTTGGACGCCGGGGTGCCGGACGGCACCCAGTTCTGGAATCCGGAAACCGGACGTCTCAGCACGGCGATTGCTGATCTTTCGAATATGGCGCTGCTGATCGGCGACTCCCAATCTGGCGGTGCGGTCGGCGTCAGAGGTGACCAGACCTGGACGCAGCTGGCGCTGAGTTCACTCGGTTACAAGGTCGCTTTCTACGGACGGGGCGGTACCGGGTTCGTCGCATCCACCTCACGCGCAATGAACTACCGGGACTCTCTGGAGCGCAGCGCCTGGGCGCTTCCCTATGGCAAGAATCCGAGGAAACCAGGGCCTCTGATCGTGGTTCAGGGAGGCGGCAACGACGCCACGCAGCGCGCCTCTGATGAAGCGATTCTGACGAACGCGCGGGAGCTGATCGCTGATCTCCGAGCAGATTTCCCCAAGTCCCACATCGTGATGATCGGCACGCTGGCGAAGAGCTCGGAGGCCGGCGGAGGCCGACGGAATGCCATCAACGGTTTACTGGCGAAGTTCGCAGAAAAGGAGCAGGTGCCCTTCATTAGCGTAGGCGATTGGATCAGCCGGTATCAGCTCACCGGCCAACTGGCCGATGGCGTTCATCTGACCGCGGCAGGTCATCGCGCATTGGTCGAACCATTGCGTCAGGAATTCGAGGCCCTGGGCGTTACCGGGCCGAAGAACTGAACACAGACTCTACAAGCTCAACCGGAAAGCCCTGCGATGAGCGAGTGCGGACTCGCTCATCGCAGGGCTTTCTTCGGCTAGCTTCTTTAGCTGGCTTCTTTAGCTAGCTTCGGAATGCAGCTGCAGGTTTCCGCCGGGGATCGCAGCGAGTAGTTTCTTCGTGTACTGCGTCTGCGGGGAATCGAAGACCTCATCGGTAGTCCCGGTCTCTACGAGTTTGCCGCTTTCCATCACACAGACTTGATCCGCGATCTGACGTACTACCGCGAGGTCGTGAGTGATGAACAGGTACGTCAACCCGCGCTCCGCCTGGAGTTCTGCGAGCAGATTCAGAACCTGAGCCTGGACCAAGACGTCGAGCGCGGAGACCGCCTCGTCGCAGATCAGCACCTCGGGATCCAGAGCCAGGGCCCTGGCGATAGCGACTCGTTGACGTTGTCCGCCGGAGAGCTCATTGGGGAAGCGGCGCATCATCGATGCCGGCAGGGCCACTGCGTCCAAGAGCTCGCGGACTTTCTGCTCGCGGCTCTTCCGATCCCCAATGCCGTGGACCCTTAAAGGCTCCTCGATGGTCCGGTAGATATTGAAGATCGGGTCCAGGGAGCCGTATGGATCCTGGAAGATCGGCTGCACGCGACGCCGGAAAGCGAAGAACTCTTTACGGCCAAGCCCGTTCATATTCACACCGTCAAAGAAGATCTCACCGCTCGTGGGTTCTTCGAGGCCGAGCAGCATTTTCGCGATCGTCGATTTGCCCGAGCCGGACTCCCCCACGACCGCCGTCGTCGTGCCCTGTGCAACCGAGAAAGAGACCTGGTCAACCGCAGTGAAGTCGGTCTTGCGGCCGATCGACCCGGTGCGGAGCTTGTAGACCTTGGTCAGATCCTTGATCCGGATGAGCTCATTAGCAGCAGCTGAGGCTTTCCCCGCGGTCGGCGCCAAAAGGTCCTTGGCGTCTTCCGTCTCGGCCTCCTTGGCCACCTGAATCCGGCGGGAGGCCAGTGAAGGGGCAGAGGCGACAAGCCGTTTGGTGTAAGGATGCTGCGGGTTCTGCAGCAGTTCCAGTGCGGGGCCGGCTTCCACCACTTGCCCCTTGTACATCACCACAACTTTTTCGGCCCGCTCGGCAGCGAGTCCGAGGTCATGGGTGATCAGCAAAACCGCGGTACCGAGCTCCTGGGTCATCTTCTCCAAATGGTCCAGAATCTGCCGCTGGACCGTGACATCGAGGGCGGAGGTCGGTTCATCCGCGATAAGCAGCCGGGGCTGGCAGGAGAGGCCGATCGCGATGAGCGCTCGCTGACGCATACCGCCGGAGAACTCGTGCGGGAACTGCCTGGCACGCCGCTCGGCGTCCGGCAGGCCGGCCTCGGAGAGCACTTTCGTGACATCCGACTGTGCCGATGGCAATCCGTTGGCCTTGAGCGTCTCACGCACCTGGAAGCCGATCTTCCAGACCGGGTTCAGATTGGACATCGGGTCCTGCGGGACCATGCCGATGGAGTTGCCGCGGAGCTGAGTCATCCGCTTCTCGCTGGCGTGAGAGATGTCTTCTCCGTCGAACAGAATCTGCCCACCGGTCACTTCGCCGTTATTGGCCAGTAGCCCGATAGCAGCCAGGGCCGTGGTGGATTTCCCGGAACCAGACTCCCCCACGATGGCCACGGTCTGGCCGGGGAAGATGGTCAGGTTCGCGTTCCGTACGCCCTTGGACTTCCCCGCAGAGGTGGTGAAGGTGATCTCGAGATCCCGGATGTCCAGTAAGGGAACCTCCGTTGAAGAGACTGTCTCCTGCTCGGCGTTCATCGCTTTCTCGCCTTCGGGTCGAGGGCGTCGCGTACCGCGTCACCGAGCATGATGAAGCTCAGCACGGTGACCGAAAGCGCGATCGCCGGGTAGATCAGGACTTGAGGGTCGGTACGGATCGACGCCTGAGCGGCAGAGATGTCATTGCCCCAGGACATGATCGAGCTGGGAAGACCGATGCCCAGGTAGGACAGCGTGGCCTCTGCGACGATGAAGATGCCCAGGGACACCGTGGCGATTACGATTACCGGGGCCACCGCGTTCGGGATGACGTGCCGTACCAATGCGCCGAACCTTGATACACCGAGAGCGCGAGCTGCGACCACGTAATCCGAGCTCTTCGCCTCGATCACCGCGGCACGGGTGATCCTGGCCGTCTGCGGCCAGCCGAAGAGAACAAGCACCAGCACTACCGTCCAGACCCCGCGGTTGGCCTGGAATTCCTCGCGCTGCATGACTACCAGAGCACCGAGTACCAGGGGCAGCGCGAAGACGATATCGATCAGCCGGGCGATGAGCGAATCTACCCAGCCTCCGTAATAACCGGCCAGAGCGCCCATCATGCCGCCGAACAGGACGACGCCGAGTGTAGCGAAGATGCCCACCGACACCGAAGCCTGAGTGCCATAGATCACCCGTGAGTAAATATCGCAGCCCTGGAAGTTGTAGCCGAGGACGCTCTCCCCACCCGGCCCTCGCAAGGACCGTGAAAGCTCACAGGATCGCGGATCGACCTGGGTGAAGAGCTGCGGGAAGAAAGACACCACCAAGACCAGGAGAATCAAAACAGCGGAAATCAGGAAGAGCGGGTTGCGCCGAAGACTGGCCCAGGCATCCGCCCAGAGGCTCCGCGGAGCATCATCGCTGACGGCGCTATCCGTCTCTGCCAGCGGCGTCTCCTCGAGCGGGGCCACATAGTGTTCGATGGTGCGGTTACTTTTCATAGCGAATCCTCGGATCGAGCCAGGCGTAGAGCACGTCGACCAGCAAGTTGGCCAAGACGAAGATCAAGACCAGGAAGCTGACGATGGCCACAATAGTGGGGCCTTCGCCGCGCAGAATCGCCTGGTAGAGCTTGTTGCCCACACCAGGGATGTTGAAGATGCCTTCCGTGACGATCGCGCCTCCCATCAGTGCACCGATATCCGCACCGAGGAAGGTGACCACCGGGATCATCGAGTTCCGCAAGATATGCACGGTGACGACCCGCTGGCGGGGCAGTCCCTTAGCCGTGGCCGTGCGGACATAATCGGCGTTGGCGTTCTCCGCCACCGTGGTGCGGGTCAGCCGGACGACATAGGCGAAGGAGACCGCACCGAGCACGATAGCCGGGAGGATCAAAGAGGTGAAGGTCGGTCTAGGGCCGACTGTCGGCGGGAACCAGCCGAGCTGGAGACCGAAGACCAGCTGCAGCACGAACCCGAGCACGAAGACCGGAATCGCGATCACGAAAAGGGAGGCCACGAGAACCGTGCTGTCGAAGAGCTTGCCCTTGCGCAGGCCGGCGATGAGTCCGAAGGCTACGCCGAAGATGGCTTCGAAAGCCAGCGCCATCACTGCGAGCGTCGCAGTCACCGGGAAGATCTGAGCGAGCGATTGGCTGATCGACTGACCGGTGAAGTCAACACCGAGGTTGAAGGTCACCACATTCTTGAGGAAGAGCAGGTACTGAACGAAGAATGGCTGGTCCAGGTTGTACTGGGCGCGTAGGGAGTTGATCACCGCCTCAGACGGCTGGCGCTCTCCGAAGAGCGCTCGGATCGGATCGCCGGGAACAGCGAATACCAGGGCATAGACCAGAAGAGTAGCCCCGAGGAAGACCGGAATGATCTGCAGGAGGCGGCGAATCACAAAGCGGAGCATTTACTGCTCTCCCCCTCGGCAACCGGATGGATTGAAAAGATTGTTCACGTATTGTTTCCGTACTTCATGCCCGCAGGCTGCGACCCGGCGTCATAGCGCCGGGTCGCAGCCTGCGAATCAACGTCCGAGAATGACTCTAGCTGGTTTTGGTGATGTCGAAGTACCGCACCACGCCACGCCAATCCGTATCAACATTGCTCACTTTACTGCTCCAGGCAGTCTGGATCGAGGTATTCCAGAGCGGCAAGTTGGGCAGATCCTTGAACAGGATCTCCTGAGCCTGGTTGTACTTCGCTGCTGCTTCTTCCTGGTTGGCGGCGTTCAAGCCGTCCTGGAGGAGCTGGTCGAATTCCGGGTTGGAGTACTTCTCGTAGTTCGAGCTGCCGTCGGTGGAGAGCACCGGAGCCAGGAAGTTGTAGATGGACGGGTAGTCCGCCTGCCATCCGGCCCGGACCATGCCGTCGAGCGTCCGGTTAAGTCGGTCATCGAGCAGAGTGGCGAACTTCGGGAACGGCTTGCCCTCCACCTGGATGCCCAGGGTATTGGTGATCTGGTTGGCTACCGCGTCTACCCATTCCTTGTTGCCGCCATCGGTGTTATACGCGATGGTCAGCGGCTGCGAATCGTCCCAGGGCTGCATCTGATTGGCCTGATCCCAAGCCTGCTTGGCCTTCTCGGCATCGAACTGGAGAACCTCATTACCGGGAATGTCCGAGCTGTAACCCGGCAGGCCCGGAGGGGCGAAGCCCTTCGCGGGAGTACGGGTGTTATTGAAGACCACCTGGGTGATTTCTTCGCGGTTGATCGCCTGAGAGATCGCCGCGCGCCGGAGCTTACCGGCCTCGCCCTGGAACTGGTTTAGGTAAACCGGGATGTTCAGGGTCGAGTTCGCAGCGGATTCTTTATTCTGCGAGCGGCCCGGTAGATCCGTTTCATAGGTGCGCAGGGCATTCGTCGGGATCACATCGGTGACGTCGAGAGTATCGCCCTGGACTTCGGTGTAAGCAGGTGCCGGATCGGTGTAGAACTTGAACTCGATACCGCCGTTCTGCGCTTCCCGCGGCCCCTGGTAATCATCATTCTTGACCAGGGAAACACCGCGATCCCGCTGCCAGGCATCCGGCGAAGCGAGCTTGTACGGGCCGTTGCCGATGGGGCTCTGGCCATAGGCCGTGATGTCCTGGTAAGCCTTGGACGGCATCGGGTAGTAAGCCGAGTAGCCCAGGCGCAGCGGCCACTCCGGGTCAGCAGCGGAAAGCGCCACGGTGAACGTCGTGTCATCGACGACGTTCAGACCGGACATAGTCTGCGCGGTCGGTGCGGGCCTGGCGCTGTCGCCTTCGCCTTCGGTGGCGCTGACCGCGTCGAAGCCCTGAATCCCGGAGAAGAAGTCGGAGTTCCGCATCGCGTTGGTGCTCAGCGCAGCGTAGTTCCAGCTGTCCACGAAGCTCTGAGCGTTGACTGCCTCACCATCGGTGAAGGTCTGGCCGCTCTTGATCTTGACCGTGTAATTCTGCTGATCGCTGCTCTCAACGGACTCAGCCAGCTCCTTGACCGGCTTGCCCTCTTTGTCGTAGCTGTAAAGACCCTGGAAGAGCATATCGACAATGCGTCCGCCGAAGACTTCGCCGGTATCAGCCGGGACCAGGGGGCGCTGCGGCTCATTGCCGTAAGCGCTGATGATCGCGTTGGGATCGGCTTCGCCGCCAGCGTTATTGCCGCCACCGCTGCCGCAGGCGGTCAGAGCAAGTGCAGCGATGGCTGCCATGCCAATGGCTTGGGAAGTACGTTTGAAACGCATTCCGCCTCCTATATACAGTGTGCGAGGTAGTGACCCGGCCCGGAGGCCCGGATCGTTCATGGCGCACGACGTGACGCGCACAACATGAACGCATGATGAACTAGAGTAATGCCCAAGTGGGTCTCGTCACAATCTAGATGAAGATCGTTCGTAAAAGTTAGCCACTTGGCTATCTCAGGTGGTAGTCGCCGGGGCCGATAGAAAGAGCATCGGTATTCTGCGTCGACCATCCAAAACAGTTTTTAGTGTCGGTTTCAGTCGGTTCAGTTGGTTTTGGTGATGTCGAAGTACCGCACCTGACCAACCCAATCCGTTTCAACGTTGCTGACCTTAGTGCTCCAGCCGATCTGCACCGAGCGATTCCACAATGGCACCGTCGGCAGATCCTCGAACAGGATCTCCTGCGCCTGGTTGTACTTCGCTACGGCTTCCTCCTGGTTCGGCGCACTCAAGCCCTCCTCGAGGAGCTGATCGAACTCCGGGTTCGAGTACTTCTCAAGGTTCGAGCTGGCACCAGTGGCCAGAAGCGGAGCCAGGAAGTTGTAGATAGAGGGGTAATCGGCGGTCCACCCTCCGCGTGACAGGCCGTCAAGCGAAAGATTCACCCGATCGTCCAGCATGGTGGCGAACTTCGGGTAGGGCTCTCCCTCCACCCGGATCCCCAGGTTGCTGCTGATCTGATTGGCGACCGCGTCCGCCCACTCCTTGTGTCCGCCATCGGTGTTATACGCGATGGTCAGCGGCTGCGAATCATTCCAGGGCTGCATCTGATTGGCCTGATCCCAAGCCTGCTTGGCCTTTTCGACATCGAACTGGAGAACCTCATTACCGGGAATGTCCGAGGTGTAACCCGGCAGCACCGAAGGAGCGAAATTCTCAGCCGATGTCCGCGTACCGTTGAAGATCACCTGGGCGATCTCTTCGCGGTTGATCGCCTGGGAGATCGCCGCACGGCGCAGCTGCCCGGCTTCACCCTGGAACTGCTCCAGGTACCCCGGGATGACCAGAGTGTCGTTACCCGCATACTCTTTGTTCTGCGAACGGCCGGCGAGGTCAGTCTCATAGGTTCGCAGAGCATTCGCCGGCATCACATCGAGAACATCGAGGCTGTCATCCTGAATCTGGGTGTAGGCCGGTGCCGGGTCGGTATAGAACTGGAATTCGATGCCACCGTTCTTGGCCTCCCGCGGCCCCTGGTAGTCATCGTTCTTGACTAGGGAAACACCGCGATCCCGCTGCCAGGCATCCGGGGATGCGAGCTTGTACGGGCCGTTGCCGATCGGGCTCTGGCCATAGGTGCTGATATCTTCGAAAGCTTTGGCCGGCATCGGGTAGTACGCGGTATACCCCAAACGCAGCGGCCACTCCGGGTCCGGAGCGGAGAGCGCCACGGTGAACGTGGTGTCGTCCACGACGCTCAACCCGGACATCGTCTGCGCCTTGGGCGCCGGCTGTTCGTTCTCGCCTTCGCCTTCGGTGGCGCTGACCTCATCGAATCCATCGATGGTGGAGAAAAAGTAGGCGTTCCGCATCGCATTGGTGCTCAGTGCGGCGTAGTTCCAGCTGTCCACGAAGCTCTGGGCGGTCACCGCTTCACCGTCGGTGAAGGTTTGGCCGCTCTTGATCGTGACCGTGTAATTCTGCTGATCGCTGCTCTCGACGGACTCGGCGAGCTCTTCAACCGGGCCGCCTTCCATGTCGTAGCTGTAGAGACCTTGGAAGAGCATGCTGACGATGCGTCCGCCGAAGACTTCGCCGGTATCTGCCGGGATCAGGGGACGCTGCGGCTCGTTGCCGTAAACGCTGATAATCGCGTTGGGATCGGCTTCGCCGCCGGCGTTGTTGCCGCCGCCGCTGCACGCGGTCAGGACGAGGGCAGCAATCGCGGCTGTGCTGATGGCTTAGGAAGTACGCGTGAAACGCATTCCGCCTCCTATGCATTGTGCGAGGTAGTGACGCGACCCGAAGGTCCGGACCGCCCGCGACACAATGTGACGCGCGCAACATTAATGAATGCTGAACAGCGTAATGCCCAAGTGGTGCTCATCACAATAAAGATGAAAATCGTTCGTAAAAATTAACGCCAGGACTGTGTTCGGTGGTAGCCGCTAGTAGCCGGACGCAGCACGTCAGAACTCTCTTACCCTGGAGCTAATGCCGCACGAAGAGCGGAAGCCGCTCTGCCTAGATCAGAGTCCGCTGAATCTCGTCGAGCTGCCCTCTCCTGCAGCACGAGACCGTCACCGACCCAACGCGGAATGACGTGCAGGTGACTGTGCTGGATCTCCTGCGACGCGGCTTCCCCGTCCGCCAGCCAAAGATTGACGCCATCGCAGCGAAGCCCTGAGGATCTCAGGGCAGCCGCCATAGTCTGGGCAAGAGACATCATCCGAGCCAGGGCAGAAGAAGGGATCTCTGCCAAACGGGCAGCATGCTTCGCAGGAACGATCAACAGGTGCCCATCATTGATGGGCCGAATATCCAGGAAGACCACCGCATCGTCATCTGCCCAGATAATTTCCGCGTCTGCGCGCCCGGCGGCAATATCGCAGAAAATGCAGCCTGTTAACTCACCCACTGGAACATCGTGCGCCAGCGCTTGCAAACGCGTCCAGGTCACTATAAATCAAAGGCTCGCCCACATAGAGCGCTGCGATAATACGAGTAAGGACTCTGCACGCAGCGGGTACGGGTCTGCCCCGGGTTTGGTTGACAGTTGGGGTTTGGGGTGATCAGGCCGCTTTCGCGTCCGTGTAGATCGTCTCAAACTCTACGGGAGTGAGTTTGCCGAGGCCGCGTTGCCGGCGTCTTCGGTTGTACTTCGTTTCGATCCAGGAAACGATCGCGAGGCGGAGGTCAGCGCGAGTGTTCCAGCATCTCGTGTTGAGCACGTTCTTCTGAAGCAGGCTGAAGAAACTCTCCATGCTCGCGTTATCGCCAGCTCCGTAGGACCGGCCCATGGAGCCGATAAGG
>NZ_AQXM01000053.1 GCF_000376245.1 Acaricomes phytoseiuli DSM 14247
TGGGCCGGTCCTACGGAGCTGGCGATAACGCGAGCATGGAGAGTTTCTTCAGCCTGCTTCAGAAGAACGTGCTCAACACGAGATGCTGGAACACTCGCGCTGACCTCCGCCTCGCGATCGTTTCCTGGATCGAAACGAAGTACAACCGAAGACGCCGGCAACGCGGCCTCGGCAAACTCACTCCCGTAGAGTTTGAGACGATCTACACGGACGCGAAAGCGGCCTGATCACCCCAAACCCCAACTGTCAACCAAACCCGGGGCAGACCCTGAGGATCGTTACGCCCCCTGAGCGGGCACTCTCCGGAAGACTTGCTGAACTCAGGGCACAGCCACGGAGAAGGTTTAGTGAGATTTCAGGCCAGTAGATGTACCGGACCTGCATGAGAAGCGGTGAGCGTGAAGCTTAGCCGCGAACAAGACGACCGTTCGCGCGGGTCCTCTGGATATCAGCAGCGGTCAAAGGCGCTGGAGCCCCTGCTGAGCGCGATGCCCCTACCGGAGAAGCTGCCCAATCCGGGTCCATACCACCGAAGTGCTGGAAGCCGTCCGGAGTCCCCAGGATCTGCTCGCCATCGACAATGGCCCTGCTCTGAATCATGACGTAGACATCGGTGCCACCCGGCGGGGTGGAGTTAATCGCCAGGTCATTGGTGGAGATCACTGTATTGGGGTTGCCCGGAGTCACAGCACCCTGGTAGCGCACCACGTAGCGGCGCACCCTGCGACCGTTGACGGTGGCGACCCCAGCATCCTGGGGTGCAGACCAGTTGGATGGTGTCTGCTGGGTCCAGATCAAAAGCGGCGTCTGGTCTCCATCATTGCGGCCTTCAATGCTCACCAGGATCTCGACCTCGACATTGGAGATCTGAGACGTGCTGGTGGTGTTAGTGATCGTCACATTGTTGCCAGTGGGCTCACCGATGACATTGATACGTGCTTCAAAGGCATCCGCCGTAAGAGTTGTTTTGATACTGGACGGCTGCGGAGACGCCGAAGCACTCGGTGCCGCTACTGATGCAGCGAGCACGGGAACTGACCAGCCAGCAGTCTTAACTACCGAGCGACGGCCGAATTCCTCTTTCTCAACCAGGGACTTGAGATCACCTGGAAATTTTGCAGTCTTGTTACCCAAGAATAACTCCCCCCATTTTTTAAATCGTTACAGCTACTTAGGCTAAGCCCCTCAGGGGCTTATGTCCAGAAAATCCTCCATCAGAACTCTTCTGATGTCTTGCATGCGGTTTCATGGAGTAGTACGCGCAACTATCAATCTATGATGCGATTCATCACCGACAGTGATGCAGATCGCAGATTATCGCTTGTCTACAGCAAATACCACATCCCCAATAAAGAAGGGCGAGGAGATTCCGGTCGGAATCTCCTCGCCCTGCCTGCTCCTAAGAGCTGCTATACCTTATTTCATTTCAGAATTTTGGTCACGCGGCCCGAACCAACGGTGCGGCCGCCTTCACGGATAGCGAAGCCCAGACCATCTTCCATAGCGATCGGCTGGATGAGCTCAACGGTCATCTCAGTGTTATCGCCGGGCATGACCATTTCGGTGCCCTCAGGAAGGGTGATCACACCGGTCACGTCAGTGGTACGGAAGTAGAACTGCGGACGGTAGTTCGAGTAGAACGGGTTGTGACGGCCGCCTTCATCCTTGGAGAGGATGTAGACGTTCGCCTCGAAGTCGGTGTGCGGGGTGATCGAACCCGGCTTCACGACAACCTGGCCGCGCTCAACGTCTTCGCGCTTGATACCGCGAAGCAGCAGACCGCAGTTCTCGCCCGCCCATGCCTCATCGAGCTGCTTGTGGAACATCTCGATACCGGTCACCGTGGTCTTCTGGACCGGACGGATGCCGACGATCTCGACCTCGGAGTTAATAGCGAGGGTGCCACGTTCGGCGCGACCGGTCACCACGGTGCCACGACCGGTGATGGTGAACACATCCTCGATCGGCATCAGGAACGGCTTGTCCTTATCCCGCACGGGGTCCGGAACGTTCTCGTCCACGGCCTCCATGAGGTCCTCAACGGACTTCACCCACTGCGCATCGCCTTCCAGGGCCTTGAGGCCGGAAACGCGAACCACGGGGGCGTTGTCGCCGTCGAATTCCTGCGAGCTGAGCAGCTCGCGGACTTCCATTTCGACCAGATCCAGGAGCTCTTCGTCCTCGACCATATCGGACTTGTTCAACGCCACCAGCAGGTAGGGAACGCCCACCTGGCGGGCGAGCAGAACGTGCTCACGGGTCTGTGCCATCGGGCCATCGGTAGCAGCAACCACGAGGATCGCGCCGTCCATCTGAGCCGCACCGGTGATCATATTCTTGATGTAATCGGCGTGGCCCGGAGCGTCGACGTGAGCGTAGTGACGCTTATCCGTCTGGTACTCAATATGGGCGATGTTAATGGTGATGCCGCGCTGGCGCTCTTCGGGCGCAGCGTCGATGGAACCGAAGTCACGCTGCTCGTTGAGATCCGGGTACTTATCAGCAAGAACCTTGGAAATCGCGGCCGTCAACGTGGTCTTACCGTGGTCGACGTGACCGATGGTCCCGATGTTGACGTGCGGCTTGGTCCGCTCGAACTTGGCCTTAGCCACTAGTTCCTCCTAGAACATTTTGTCAGACTTGCCAGCAAGGCACCGGGAAACCCGGGCTTGTGAAACTCTCGCAAGTATACCGTCGATATTGAATTTGTTGAAATCGCTGGCAGATAGCGTTCTGCAAAAGAACGTTTACTCGCCGCGAGCCTTCTGGATGATCTCCTCGGCTACAGCCTTCGGGACCTCCGAATAACTGTCGAACTGCATCGAGTACACCGCGCGGCCCTGGGTCTTGGACCGCAGATCGCCGATATAACCGAACATTCCGGACAGCGGAACCAAGGCCCGGACGACCTTGACGCCACTGGCGTCTTCCATGGACTGCATCTGGCCGCGGCGGGAGTTGAGGTCACCGATGACATCACCCATGTACTCCTCGGGTGTGCGCACCTCAACTTCCATCAACGGTTCGAGCAGAACCGGCTGCGCCTTACGAGCGGCCTCCTTGAACGCCATGCGTCCGGCGATCTTGAAGGCCATCTCGGAAGAGTCGACATCGTGGTACGCGCCGTCGAGCAGCGTCGCCTTGATCCCGACCACCGGATACCCGGCGAGCACACCATCGGTGAGCGCATCCTGGATGCCGGCATCGACACTGGGGATGTATTCGCGCGGAACGCGTCCACCAGTGACCTTGTTCTCGAACTCATACAACGCACCTTCCGTGGTATCCAGAGGCTCGATCGCGATCTGGACCTTGGCGAACTGGCCGGAGCCACCCGTCTGCTTCTTGTGCGTGTAGTCGTGCTTCTCCACCGGACGGCGGATAGTCTCGCGGTAAGCGACCTGCGGCTTGCCGACATTCGCCTCGACCCGGAACTCGCGGCGCATGCGATCCCCCAGGATGTCCAGGTGGAGCTCGCCCATGCCGGCGATGATGGTCTGGCCGGTCTCCTCGTCAAGGTTGACCTGGAAGGTCGGATCCTCGGCAGAGAGCTTCTGGATAGCAGTGGAGAGCTTCTCCTGGTCACCCTTGGTCTTCGGTTCGATAGCCACCGAGATGACGGGCTCGGGGAAGCTCATCGACTCCAGAACGATCGGGGAGCCAGTGTCCGCCAAGGTGTCGCCCGTGGTGGTGTCTTTCAGACCGATCGCCGCGTAGATGTGCCCAGCCTGGGCCTCCTCCACCGGGTTCTCCTTATTGGCGTGCATCTGGAAGAGCTTGCCGATGCGCTCTTTCTTACCCTTGGTGGAGTTGATGACCTGGCTACCAGAGCTGATCTGACCGGAGTACACCCGGATGAAGGTCAGCGTGCCGAAGAAGGGGTGCGTGGCGACCTTGAAGGCGAGCGCAGAGAACGGCTCGTCCTTGCTGGGCTTGCGGGTCATCTCCTGCTCTTCGTCCTTGGGATCGTGACCGACCATGGCGGGCACGTCCAGCGGGGACGGAAGGTAGTCGACGACAGCATCCAGCATCGGCTGCACACCGCGGTTCTTGAACGCCGAGCCACAGAGGACCGGGTAGACCTCGGAATTGATGGTCATCTGACGGATGCCGGCCTTGAGCTCATCGATCGTCAGCTCTTCGCCCTCGAGGAACTTCTCCATGAGTTCCTCAGAAGCCTCGGCGACCGTCTCCACGAGCTGAGCACGGTATTCCTCGGCCCGCTCCTTGAGATCCTCGGGGATCTCCCGGACTTCGTACTTGGCACCCATGGTGACATCACCCTTGGCGTCGCCCGGCCACACCAGAGCGCGCATCTCGAGCAGATCAACCACGCCAACGAAGTCATTCTCGGCACCGATGGGCAGCTGAAGCACCAGCGGCTTGGCGCCGAGGCGGCTGATGATGGTGTCTACGGTGAAGTAGAAGTCAGCACCGAGCTTGTCCATCTTGTTCACGAAGCAGATGCGCGGCACGTTGTACTTATCCGCCTGGCGCCAGACAGTCTCGGACTGCGGCTCCACGCCTTCTTTTCCATCGAAAACCGCGACGGCGCCGTCGAGCACGCGCAGGGAGCGCTCTACTTCGACCGTGAAGTCGACGTGGCCCGGGGTGTCGATGATGTTGATCTGGTTGTTGTCCCAGAAACAGGTCACCGCGGCAGAGGTGATGGTGATGCCGCGCTCTTTTTCCTGTTCCATCCAGTCAGTCGTCGAAGCGCCGTCGTGCGTTTCGCCGATCTTGTGGTTCACACCCGTGTAGAACAGGATGCGCTCGGTAGTAGTGGTCTTACCGGCATCGATGTGCGCCATGATGCCGATGTTGCGGACCTTGGTGAGGTCGGTAAGCACGTCCTGTGCCACGGTGTCTCCCTAGTTCAAGGTGAAAAGTCTGTGTTGCTGTTGCTGTTTCCCGAAGATAACGGCGCCCTTCCTCAATGGAAGGGGATGCCGTTAGCCTGGGCCCCTGCTCGTTACCAGCGGTAGTGCGCGAAGGCCCGGTTCGCCTCGGCCATCTTGTGTGTGTCCTCACGGCGCTTGACCGCTGCACCGAGACCGTTGGAAGCATCCAGGATCTCGTTGCGCAGACGCTCGGTCATGGTCTTCTCCCGGCGAACCTTGGAGTAACCGACGAGCCAGCGCAGGGCCAGTGCGGTAGCACGGCCGGGCTTGACCTCGATGGGCACCTGGTAGGTAGCGCCGCCGACCCGGCGGGACTTGACCTCAAGGCTCGGCTTGATGTTATCCATGGCTTTCTTCAGCGCTGCCACCGGATCGCCGCCGCTCTTCTCACGGGCTCCTTCGAGGGCTCCGTAGACGATACGCTCGGCAGTGGACTTCTTGCCGTCAACCAGGATCTTGTTGATCAGCTGGGTAACCAGAGGGGAACCGTACACCGGATCCTGAACCAGCGGCCGCTTGGGGGCCGGACCCTTGCGAGGCATATTACTTCTTCTCCATCTTCGCGCCGTACTTGCTACGAGCCTGCTTGCGGTTCTTGACACCCTGGGTATCCAGAGCGCCCCGGACAATCTTGTAACGCACACCCGGCAGATCCTTGACACGGCCGCCGCGGACGAGCACGATCGAGTGCTCCTGCAGGTTGTGCCCCACACCCGGGATGTAAGCGGTGACTTCGACCCCGCCGGCGAGACGGACACGCGCGACTTTCCGCAGCGCTGAGTTCGGCTTCTTCGGGGTGGTGGTGTACACACGGGTGCACACACCGCGGCGCATCGGATTGTTCTTCAGTGCCGGCGCCTTGGTCTTAGCGACCTTCGGTGAGCGGCCCTTGCGGACCAGCTGGTTGATCGTAGGCATTCTTCTCCATCGTCATTCTCAGGCCGCGTCCCCGCGGTCCCGTCATCTCCGCCCCAGGCCCCGGACGCGTTGTGCCGCGGTGAGGCAGAAGCATTTCAGCTATCGCATAGCTTCCAGCGCCTCATTCATCATTCCGGCGCTGAGTCAGCCTTCGGCCAACTCCGGTTGTCTATTACGCTCAACGTCCGGCACCACGGGGAAATTCCCGCGTAAAGTCAGCTTCAGGCACACGAAAAGATGGCATTTGTTGCACAAGGTGCGTGCAACGCGGAACGGAATCCTTTGCCATCACTAACAGTCCTAGCCAGGATAGCACGCACTGAAGCAGCCGCCTAGTGGCACAAGAGCCCCTCAGCTCATTGGCGGCAGCAAGTTGAGCAGCAGGGCCATCATCAGACCCACCAGGGAAACAATGGACTGAACCACCGAATTCACCGCGGTGGCTTCCCCCATGGACATCCCGAAGGACTCCTTCACCAACCAGAACCCGGCGTGATTGGCGTAATTGAAGAAAAGCGAACCGGCACCGATCGCGATAGCCAGCAACGGCAGGTTCAGGCCCGGGTCAGCAGCGGCCAGTGGAGCCAGCAGCCCCGCAGCACCGACGATGCCCACTGTGGCGGAGCCGGTGGAGACGGAGAGCAACATCGAGATCAGCCAGCCGAGCACGAGCGCGGGCAAGGCCAGCTGTTGGCTGAACTGAGTGATCGCCTCCCCCACTCCCGCATCAATCAGCACCTGTTTGAAAGCCCCGCCGCCGGCGATGATCAGCATCACCCCGGAGATGGGCGCCAGGCTCGCGCCCAGAGACTTGCGGAGTTTCTCCGCATTCGCGCCCCGGGTGTAACCCAGCACAATCAGGGCCACCAGAACCCCGATGAGCATCGCGATAGTGGGCTCGCCGAGGAATGTCGTGAACTGGAGCAGCCAACCGGCCTCGGGCAGCAGAAGCTCCACGACGGTGCGCAGCAACATCAGCAGAGCCGGGAAGAGCACCACCAGCACCCCCAGGCCCACCGGAGGCGCCGGGACGGTTCGTATAGAAGTAGAAGCGACTCGCGCAGAAGCAGGAGGCGCAGCAGCTCCGGACACTCCTGTGGAGCCGGATCCATGCACCACTGCCACCCGCTCCCGACCAGCATCGAGCGGGGCCGTGGTGTACTGCGCCAGCAAAGCATCATCCGGCCGGACCCCGGACAGTCTCGGTGCGAGGAAGCGCGCGTAGAGCGGGCCGCCGATGATGACCGCGGGGACGGCGGCCACCAGCCCGTAGAGCATCGTGGGCCCGACCTCCGCCTTGAGCGCCGCGATGGCGGTGAGTGGCCCCGGGTGCGGAGGGACCATGCCGTGCAGGGTCGCCAGAGCCGCGATCGCGGGGACGCCGACCAGCAGATAAGGGGAACCGTGCTTCGTCTCGCCTCTCTGCTCCACCTTCCGCGCCACCGAGAAGATCAACGGCAGGAGCATGACCAGACCCACCTCGAAGAACATCGGGATGCCGATCAGGAACGCCGCCCCTGCCATCGCCCAGGGCAGCATCTGCAGCGAAGCCCGCTCGACGATGGCCGTGGCGATCCGCTCCGTGGCCCCTGAGTCGGCGAGGATCTTGCCGAGCATCGCGCCGAGAGCCAGGACGATGCCGACATCGCCGAGAGTATCCCCAGCCCCTTTTGTCACAGCGCCCGCTATGCCGTCGAGATTCATTCCGGAAGCGATGCCGACCAGGATGGATACCACCAGAAGAGCCAGAAAAGGATGCACTCGGGGTTTACTGATGATCAGTAGAACGAGCAGGACGACCCCTGCCAACGCGGTGATTAAAAGCTGAACATCCTGACCTGCCATTTTGTGCTTCGATCCCCCTGCAGTTGCCCGAGCCGGCCCTCAGCGAAGCACCCACTCTGTGATCTAAGTCATTATTCATTAGTTCGCCGGGGTAACAAAATAGGTGGCCCCGGGACCAGAGGATCCCGGGGCCACCTATCATTCAGTGGTTATTTCTCTTGTTATATCTCTGCCCTATTTGGCGGCGGTGAGCGCGGGCCGATTCTCGTGCTCGATGCCCTCGTGCTCCTTGCCGATCCCGAAGCGCAGCAGACGCAGCGCATTGGCGACGACAATGAGCGTCGAACCCTCGTGGATGAAGACCACCGGCCCCATGGCCACGCCCATCAGGCTCGCCGGAATCAGGAAGGCCACGATCACCAGGGAGGCGATGAGGTTCTGCCGGATGATCTTGCTGCTCGCCCGGCTCAGCCGGATCAGGTAGGGCACTCGACCCAGATCGTCGCTCATCAGAGCCACATCGGCGGTCTCCAGAGCAACCGCCGAGCCGGCCGCGCCCATCGCGATGCCCACGGTGGCATTGGCCATCGCCGGAGCGTCGTTCACACCATCGCCGACCATGGCGGTCAGCACCGGTTTGCCGTCCTGCTGCTGCGCCGTGAGACGGCCGATCGCGGCCACCTTGTCCTCCGGCATCAGCTCGCCGTGCGCCGTATCGACGCCGACCTGAGCGCCGACCGCTTCAGCAACCCGCTGGTTATCACCGGAGATCATCACGAGCTGTGAGATCCCGTTGTCCCGCAAGACGCCGAGCACTTCGCGGGCCTCGTCACGCGGCGAGTCCATCACGCCAAGCACACCCAGCTGGCGGCCGGCGGATTCCACCACCATCGTGGTCCGCCCCTCGCCCTGAAGGCGCTGCACGATCTCGAGCACACCGGCGTCGACTTCCCCGCCGTCCTCCTCGAACATCCGCAAGCTGCCGATGCGCACAAGCTCGCCGGCCACCTTGCCCTGCACGCCGCGACCGGTCACCGCCTGCAGATCCTCGACCTTACCCCGACCCTCCTGCGGCACTTCCGCATCCAGGCCTCGGGCGATAGCCCCGGCCAGCGGGTGATCGCTCTCGGACTCGACCGCGAGCGCAACAGCCGCGAGCTCCTCCCGGGAAACGCCCTCGGCAGGCACCACATCGGTGAGCTGCGGCTGGCCCCAGGTCAGCGTCCCGGTCTTATCGAAGGCAATCGCCTTGACCCGACCCAGATTCTCCAGAGCAGCACCGCCCTTGACCAGCAACCCGGCCTTAGCCGCACGAGCAACACCGGCCAGGACTGCCGCCGGGGTCGCGATCGCGAGGGCGCACGGGCTGGCCGCCACGAGAACCAGCATGGAACGGTAGAAGCTATCCGCTAACGGCTCGTTCAGGACGAGCCAGCCGAAGAGGGAGACCGCGGCGACGAAGGCCAGGACCGCGGGAACGTAGAACTTCTGGAATCGATCGATGAAGCGCTGAGTCGTGGACTTCGTGGAATCCGCATCGCGCACCATCGCGACTACGCGAGACAGCGTACTGTCCTTGGCCGCGTTGGTCACGCGCACTTCAAGCGACCCGGCACCGTTCACGGTACCGGCGAAGACCTTGCTGGAGTCATCGACCGCCGCGGAAGCGGAGTCCGCTGGGACCTTGTCGACGGGAATGGATTCACCGGTGATCGCCGACTGATCCACAGCCGAGCTTCCGCGGACCACCACGCCATCAGCGGGAATCCGGGAGTTCGGCTTGACCAGGATGACCTCTCCCGGCTCGAGCTCTTCGGTGGGCCGCTCTACAACACCGTTGTCAGTCAGCACCAGGGCGACCGGCGGGGCGAGCTCGGCAAGAGCCTCGATGGACCGCTTGGCCCGGCCCATCGCATACTCTTCGAGTGCGTGGCCGAGGCTGAACAGGAAGAGCAGTACAGCGCCTTCGGCGAACTTGCCGACGGCGGCTGCACCGATAGCGGCCACCAGCATCAGGAAGTCCACTTCGAAGCGACCATTGCGCACGGAGCGCCAGGCTGAGCTGAAGGTGAAGAAGCCGCCGAAGAAGTACGTGGCGAGGAAGAACGCCAACGGCAGCGCCGGTGGCGAGGAAACAAAGTATTCGAAGACCACACCGATGAGGTAGGTGACGCCAGAAGCTATGGCGAAGCCCATCTCCCACCGTGCATTGTCTTTGTGATCGTGATGTGCGCTCATAGCAGCTATGATACATATAAATATCTAAATATGTAAATGTCCTTAGAAGTGCTGATGGCATACGCACCAGGCCGTCACGGCAAGGAAGAATGAGATTCGTGAAGATGAGCTACGACAGCGCCGAGCGCTTGGCCCAGGTGATGCAGGCCCTCTCCTCCCCCGGGCGGCTGATCATCCTCGCCCGGCTGGACGAAGGCCCCTGCTCCGTCAGCACCCTGGTGGAGGAGAGCGGCATGGCGCAGGCCACCGTATCCAATCATCTGCGCATACTGCGACATCTCAACCTGGTCTTCGGCACCAGGGAAGGGCGGCAGGTGATCTATTCGCTGCACGACGAGCATGTCCGCGAGTTCCTGGAGCAGGCCGTAGGGCATATCGGGCACGACTGATACCACGCGCATATCCCATTGGTGCGTACAGTCAGATATGTCACCATTGATTCATGAGGCTTCCTGTCACCAGAGCTCTCGAGGTCTGCCCCCTCGAAGCAGCCATCTGCTTAGTCGGCGGCAGCTGGAAACTCACGATCCTGAACAACTTGCATGAGCACGGGACCCTCCGGTTCAGTGAACTGAGACGGGCCATCGGGGGTGGCATCAATGAACGGACCCTTGCCCGCCAGCTCAGGGAGCTGGAGACCGACGACCTCGTTCATCGCAAGGTGTACGCGCAGGTACCGCCCCGAGTCGAATACCGCCTGACGCCATGGACCGAACAACTCGCCCCCACGATTGCAGCCTTGAACGACTGGGGGCAGCGCTGGGCCCGGGGCCACTCCGGCGACGAAGCCTGACAACAAAAACTATTCGCCCTCCTGATGAATGCCCAGATCAGTGCGCCCCGGGAATATGCTCGGATTCAGCGCCCTTCCGGAGGAGTAATCCCCGCTCTTCAGGGTCCGGTAGGGAATCGGGCGCTCCTGACCCAGCCCCCTGAGCCGGCGTTCGAAGTTCTGAATTTCGGCCTCCGCGTGCTCCTGACCGTAATCATTGACGTCATAGAAGATCTGGGAATGATAGGAAGACATTCCGATGTACCAGAGCACCCCGTGCGTGATGGGGAAGAGCAGGGACTCGATATCCCCGGAGACGCCCCGAGGCCCGATAGAAACGGAATCTTCACCGGCGGTAACGACGAGCAGCGCTTTGCGCCCGGCGAACTGGCCATCACCGTATCTTCGCGGCAGGCCGCTCTGCGGATCCGGCGCACCGCCGAAAGCGAATCCTTTGGTCAGCACCCGGTCGATCCAGCCCTTGAGGATCGCCGGAGGCCCGTACCACCACAGCGGGAACTAGAGTATCAGCAGGTCCGCTTTACTGAGCTTCTCCTGTTCACGGACAACCTCAGCAGGGAGCTGATTCGCGGCGTACGCATCCGCCATGAGATCGACGAAGAGCCGGTCCGCCTTCGCGAAGTCCCCGAGGTCACCCGTGGTGAGCCGGGCATCAAAACCATCGGCGTTGAGGTCAGAGATCTCAACCTCATACTGCTCGCCCAAGACATCGCGCCCGGCGGCGAGAAGCTGATGGTTGAAGGAGTTCCGCTTCGGATTCGACGGGTTGGCGAAGACCCAGAGCGCATTCGGTTTGCTAGCTGCCATGCTTCAAACCTATGACGTTGGCTCCATCGGTACTAGTACTGTTCTTTAATACCTATACAGACATCAATGTCAGTTATGAGCGTCGGCTTAAGAGCTGAGGGGCGAGGCACCGATCGATGCCTCGCCCCTCAGCTCTAGTGAGTCTCAGTTCTTAGCGACTCACAGTGTTCAGTTTTTAGCGGTACCCGCCGAGATCGTAGTCATCCAGCGGGATGGCGTGGAACTCTGGCGTGAGATCCCCGCCGATTCCGGCGTAATCGAAATCGCTGAACCCGCTGGGTGCGGTAAACAGGTTCGCCTTGGCCTCTTCCGTCGGCTCGACCGAGATATCGGTGTACCGCGGCAAGCCAGTGCCCGCCGGGATGAGCTTACCGATGATCACGTTCTCCTTCAGGCCCAGCAGCGGATCTGACTTGCCTTCCATCGCCGCCTGGGTGAGCACCCGGGTGGTCTCCTGGAAGGACGCCGCCGAGAGCCAGGATTCCGTGGCCAGCGAGGCCTTGGTGATACCCATGAGCTCGTTACGGCCCGAAGCCGGCTTCTGACCCTCGGAGACCACGCGCCGGTTCTCCGACTCGAAGCGCCCCCGCTCGGCGAGCTCGCCGGGCAGCAGATTCGAATCGCCGGACTCGATCACCGTGACCCGGCGCAGCATCTGCCGGACGATGACCTCCACGTGCTTATCGTGAATACCCACGCCCTGGCTGCGGTAAACGCCCTGGACTTCTTCCACCAGGTGCTTCTGCGCGGCACGCGGGCCGAGCACACGGAGCACCTGCTTGGGGTCTACCGAGCCCTGGACCAGCTGCTGGCCGACCTCGACGTGCTGACCGTCTTCGATCAGCAGCCGGGCCCGGCGCAGCACCGGGTAGGCGAGTTCTTCGCTGCCGTCGTCCGGGGTGAGCACCAGACGCATCTGGCGATCGTTCTCCTCGACCGAGATCCGGCCCGCGGCCTCGGCGATCGGCGCGACGCCCTTGGGCGTACGAGCCTCGAAGAGCTCCTGGATACGGGGCAGACCCTGGGTGATGTCCTCACCGCGTCCGCCGGAGGACACCGCACCACCGGTGTGGAAGGTACGCATGGTCAGCTGAGTACCCGGCTCACCGATCGACTGCGCCGCGATGATGCCCACGGCCTCGCCGATATCCACCAGCTTGCCGGTCGCCAGGGAGCGGCCGTAGCACAGTGCGCAGGTGCCCACCGCGGATTCGCAGGTCAGCACGGAGCGGACCTTGACCTCGGTGACGCCCGCGGCGAAGAGCTTGGCGATCAGCACATCGCCGACGTCCTCACCAGCGGCGGCAAGCACGTTGCCCTTGCTGTCGAGAACATCAGCTGCCAGCGTCCGAGCGTAGACCGAGTTCTCGACGTCCTCGTGCAACGCGATTTTGCCGTTGGCATCGGGCACAGCGATCGGCAGCGTCAATCCGCGCTCAGTGCCGCAGTCGGCTTCGCGCACGATGACGTCCTGCGAGACGTCCACCAGACGACGGGTCAGGTAACCCGAGTTGGCGGTACGCAGCGCGGTATCGGCCAGGCCCTTACGGGCACCGTGGGTCGCGATGAAGTACTCCAGAACCGACAGGCCCTCCCGGTAGGAAGACTTGATCGGCCGCGGGATGATCTCACCCTTCGGGTTGGCCACCAGGCCACGGATACCGGCGATCTGACGCACCTGCATCCAGTTACCACGGGCTCCGGAGGAGACCATGCGGTTGATAGTGTTGGAGGGATCCAGCCCCTCGCGCATCGCATCAGCGACCTCGTTGGTCGCCTGGTTCCAGATGTCGATGAGTTCCTGACGGCGCTCATCATCGGCGATCAGACCCTTTTCGAACTGCGCCTGAACCTTGGCCGCTTTGGCCTCGTAGCCTTCGAGGATGCCGGGCTTCGCCGCAGGAACCTCGATATCCGAAACCGCAACGGTCACACCGGAACGCGTGGCCCAGTAGAAGCCGGCGTCCTTGAGGTTATCCAGGGTCGCCGCGACGACGCCCTTCGGGTAACGCTCGGCGAGGTCGTTGACGATCGCCGAGAGCTGGCCCTTATCCGCAACAGCTTCGACCCAGGGGTAATCCTCGGGCAGGGTGTCGTTGAACAGCACCTGACCGAGTGAGGTCTCGACCAGCACCGGCTGCCCGGCTTCCCAGCCCTCAGGAGCCTCCGCACCCTCAGCGGGCACGAAGTCCTCCAGGCGGATCTTCACCTTGGCGTTCAGGTGCAGTTCCCCGGCGTCGTGGGCCATGATCGCCTCGGCGGGCGAGGTGAAGACCCGGCCTTCGCCGGTGGCGCCCTCACGCTTGGTGGTGAGGTGGTACAGGCCGATGATCATATCCTGCGAAGGCAGGGTGACCGGGCGGCCGTCCGAGGGCTTCAGGATGTTGTTCGAGGACAGCATCAGCACGCGGGCCTCGGCCTGGGCCTCCGGCGACAGCGGCAAGTGCACTGCCATCTGGTCACCGTCGAAGTCGGCGTTGAACGCGGCGCAGACCAAGGGGTGCAGCTGGATGGCCTTGCCTTCAACCAGCTGCGGTTCGAAGGCCTGGATACCCAGACGGTGCAGGGTTGGTGCACGGTTCAGCAGTACCGGGTGCTCGGTGATGATCTCTTCGAGAACATCCCAGACCTGCGGGCGGTAACGCTCGACCATCCGCTTGGCGCTCTTGATGTTCTGCGCGTGGTTGAGATCGACCAGCCGCTTCATCACGAAGGGCTTGAACAGCTCCAGAGCCATCTGCTTGGGCAGACCGCACTGGTGCAGTTTGAGCTGCGGGCCGACAACGATCACGGAACGGCCGGAGTAGTCGACACGCTTACCGAGCAGGTTCTGCCGGAACCGGCCCTGCTTGCCCTTCAACATATCCGAAAGGGACTTCAGCGGGCGGTTGCCCGGGCCGGTGACCGGACGGCCACGACGGCCGTTGTCGAACAGCGAGTCGACAGCTTCCTGAAGCATCCGCTTCTCGTTATTGACAATGATCTCCGGAGCACCCAGATCGAGCAGGCGCTTGAGCCGGTTGTTCCGGTTGATCACACGGCGGTACAGATCATTCAGATCGGAGGTCGCGAAGCGGCCACCGTCGAGCTGAACCATCGGACGCAGCTCCGGCGGGATCACCGGAACCGCATCCAGCACCATACCCAGCGGGCTGTTCTCGGTGGTCAGGAACGCGTTGACGACCTTGAGCCGCTTGAGCGCACGGGTCTTGCGCTGGCCCTTGCCGTTCTGGATGATGTCGCGGAGCGCCTCGGCCTCGGCCTGGAGATCGAAGTTCTCCAGGCGCTTCTTGATCGCCTCGGCACCCATGGAGCCTTCGAAGTACATTCCGTAACGGTCGCGCAGCTCCCGGTACAGCCCCTCATCGCCCTCGAGGTCCGCGACCATGAGGTTCTTGAAGCGGTCCCAGACCTGTTCCAGGCGCTCGACATCGGCGTCAGCCCGCTTCCGGATGGAAGCCATCTGACGGTCCGCGGAGTCCCGGGCCTTCTTCTTATCGGCGGCCTTAGCGCCCTCCGATTCGAGTTTCGCGAGCTCATCCTCGAGATCCTTGGCCACCGCGGCGATATCGGAATCGCGGGTGTCCTCGAGCTGCTTCTTCTCCAGATCGTGCTCGTTCTGCAGGTTCGGCAGATCAGCGTGACGGCCTTCTTCGTCGACGCTGGTGATCATATAAGCCGCGAAGTAGATGACCTTCTCCAGGTCCTTCGGGGCCAGATCCAGGAGGTAGCCCAGACGCGAGGGCACGCCCTTGAAGTACCAGATGTGCGTGACCGGGGCGGCCAGCTCGATATGGCCCATCCGCTCACGACGCACCTTGGCACGGGTCACCTCGACGCCGCAGCGCTCACAGATGATGCCCTTGAAGCGCACGCGCTTGTACTTACCGCAGTAGCACTCCCAGTCCCGGGAGGGGCCGAAGATCTTCTCGCAGAAAAGGCCATCCTTCTCTGGCTTGAGGGTTCGGTAGTTGATGGTTTCCGGCTTTTTGACCTCGCCGTACGACCACTGACGGATCTCATCCGCGGTGGCCAGGCCGATCTGCATATTGCCGAAGGAAGATTCGCTGGACATAGGGTCCTATCTCTCTTTCACAAAAATCTGAAGTCTTCTCAAGTCTGTCCCGGTCTGCTGGACCGGATAAGTCCTCCGCGGCTGCTTCGCTTGATGCCGCTTCCGGACTCACCGGTCCAGCAGACCGGTTCGAACCGGGAGTTTCATATCCGGTGTTTTGCGAGGCCACATCAAGCGAAGCAGTGGCCGGCAAAATGCCGGATCGGAAACGAAGGGGCTACACCTCTTCGACGGAGTTCGGCTCGGCCCGGGAAAGGTCGATGCCGAGTTCCTCCGCGGCCCGGAAGACTTCTTCATCCGAGTCACGCATCTCGATCGCGTTGCCGTCGGTGGAGAGGACCTCCACGTTCAGGCACAGCGACTGCATTTCCTTGATCAACACTTTGAACGATTCCGGAATACCAGGCTCCGGAATGTTCTCGCCCTTGACGATGGCCTCGTAGACCTTGACGCGGCCGTGGATGTCATCCGACTTGATCGTGAGCAGTTCCTGCAAGGTATAGGCGGCGCCATAGGCTTCGAGCGCCCAGACCTCCATCTCGCCGAAACGCTGCCCGCCGAACTGCGCCTTACCGCCCAGCGGCTGCTGGGTGATCATCGAGTACGGGCCGGTGGAACGAGCATGGATCTTGTCATCCACCAGGTGGTGCAGCTTCAGGATGTACATGTAGCCGACGGACACCGGATCGGGGAAGGGTTCCCCGGAGCGGCCGTCGAACAGCAGCGTCTTGCCGGAGGAATCGATCAGCCGGTCACCGTCCCGGGTGACGTTGGTCGAATCCAGCAGGCCGGAGATCTCGGCTTCGCGCGCGCCGTCGAACACCGGGGTGGCCACGGTCTGGTGCGGGCCGGTCTCGCGGGGCAGGCTAGGCAACGCCTTGGCCCACTCCGGATTGCCTTCGATGTTCCAGCCGGTCTTGGCGATCCAGCCCAGGTGGGTTTCCAGGACCTGGCCGACGTTCATACGGCCGGGCACGCCGAGCGGGTTCAGCACGACGTCGACGGGAGTGCCGTCCGCCAGGAACGGCATATCCTCGACGGGCAGGATCTTGGAGATCACGCCCTTGTTGCCGTGCCGGCCAGCGAGCTTGTCACCGTCGGTGATCTTGCGCTTCTGCGCGACATAGACGCGGACCAGCTGGTTCACACCGGGAGGCAGCTCGTCATCGTTTTCACGATCGAAGACGCGGACGCCGATGACCGTACCGGACTCGCCGTGCGGGACCTTGAGCGAGGTATCCCGGACTTCCCGGGACTTCTCGCCGAAGATCGCCCGGAGCAGGCGCTCCTCGGGGGTCAGCTCGGTCTCGCCCTTGGGGGTCACCTTGCCGACCAGGATGTCCCCGGCGTCGACCTCGGCACCGATGTGCACGATACCGCGCTCATCCAGCCCGGAGAGGATCTCCTCGGAGACGTTCGGGATGTCCCGGGTGATCTCCTCGGCACCGAGCTTGGTGTCGCGGGCGTCGATCTCGTGCTCTTCGATGTGAATCGAGGAGAGCACGTCTTCTGAGATCAGGCGCTGCGAGAGGATGATCGCGTCCTCGAAGTTATGCCCTTCCCAGGACATGAAGGCCACGAGCAGGTTCTTGCCGAGCGCCAGTTCGCCCTGATCCGTCGCGGGGCCGTCGGCGATGATGCTGCCGAGTTCCAGACGCTGGCCTTCGGAGACCAGAACCCGCTGGTTGTATGCGGTGCCCTGGTTGGAGCGGTCGTACTTGGCGATCCGGTAGTTCGTCTCAGTGCCGTCGTCATTGAGCGAAGTCACCAGGTCGGCGGAGACCTCCTGGACGACACCCGGCTTCTTGGCGACGACGACATCCCCGGCGTCCACCGCAGCGGCGCGCTCCATACCGGTGCCGACGAGCGGCGCTTCGGAGCGCAGCAGCGGCACTGCTTGACGCTGCATATTCGCGCCCATGAGCGCGCGGTTGGCGTCATCGTGTTCGAGGAACGGGATGAGCGCGGTGGCCACGGAGACCATCTGCCGCGGGGAGACGTCCATGTACTCGACGTCATCGCGGTCCACCAGCACCGGTTCACCGCCGCCGCCACGCTGGCGAACGAGCACTTTCTCCTCGACGAACTCGCTCTTCACGTTGAGTGGCGCGTTCGCCTGGGCGATGGCTACTTCCATCTCGTCATCAGCGGTGAGGTAATCCACCTCATCGGTAACCTTGCCCTTGACGACCTTGCGGTAAGGGGTCTCGATGAAGCCGAGCGGGTTAATCCGACCGTAGGAGGCCAACGAGCCGATCAGGCCGATGTTTGGGCCTTCCGGGGTCTCGATGGGGCACATCCGGCCGTAGTGGGACGGGTGCACGTCACGGACTTCCATGCCCGCGCGGTCACGGGAAAGGCCGCCGGGGCCAAGGGCGTTGAGGCGGCGCTTATGGGTCAGCCCGGCGAGCGGGTTGTTCTGATCCATGAACTGGGAGAGCTGGGAGGTTCCGAAGAACTCCTTGATCGCGGCGACGACGGGCCGGATGTTGATCAGGGTCTGCGGCGTGATCGCCTCGACGTCCTGAGTGGTCATCCGCTCCCGGACCACGCGCTCCATCCGGGACAGGCCCGTGCGGACCTGGTTCTCGATGAGCTCGCCGACGGCGCGGATCCGGCGGTTGCCGAAGCGGTCGATATCGTCTGCTTCGACGCGGACCTCGATCTCCTCGCCATCGCGCTGGCCGGGAATGGACTTCCCGCCAGCGTGCAGGGTGACCAGGAACTTGATCATCGCGACGATGTCGTCGTTGTCCAGAACCGAGGACCCAGCGGCCGAAAGCGGCTTATCCAGGCCCAGTTTGCGGTTCAGCTTATAACGGCCGACCTTCGCCAGGTCATAGCGCTTCGGGTTGAAGTAGAGGTTCTCCAACAGAGTCTGCGCGGCCTCGACCGTCGGCGGCTCGCCCGGCCGGAGCCTGCGGTAGATATCCAGTAGCGCGTCTTCGCGAGTCGCGGTGCCGTCCTTCTCCAGGGTGGCGCGCATCGAGTCGAACTCGCCGAAATCCTCGAGGATCTGCGCCTCGGTCCAGCCGAGGGCCTTGAGCAGCACGGTGACCGACTGCTTACGCTTGCGGTCCAGCCGGACGCCGACCTGATCGCGCTTATCGATCTCGAGCTCAAACCAGGCGCCGCGGGAGGGGATGATCTTCGCGGTGAAGATGTCTTTATCGCTGGTCTTGTCCGCGGTGCGTTCGAAGTACGCGCCCGGGGAGCGGACCAGCTGGGAGACCACGACACGCTCGGTGCCGTTGATCACAAACGTGCCCTTGTCCGTCATCAGCGGGAAGTCGCCCATAAACACCGTCTGCTGCTTGATTTCGCCGGTGTTGTTGTTCATGAATTCGGCTTTGACGTATAGCGGTGCGGCATAGGTGGCATCGCGGTCTTTGCACTCGGCAACGGTGTACTTCGGGTCGGCGAACTCCGGCTCCGAGAAACTCAGGGACATCGTGCCCTGGAAGTCCTCGATCGGGGAGATCTCTTCGAAGATATCGGCCAAGCCGGATGTCGTGGCGACTGACTCATCACCGGAATCAATGGCATTGCGCATCCGCTCCTGCCAGCGCTCATTGCCGACGAGCCAGTCAAAGCTCTCGGTCTGGAGGGCGAGCAGATTCGGAACATCTAGGGGTTCGTGAATCTTGGCGAACGATATGCGGCGAGTTGCACCGTCGGTGCTATCAGCAGCGTTCTTATCGAGACTAGCGGTTTTCTTATCAGAGGCGCTTGAGGCGACCAAGAGGGATCCTTCCACAGACCTTCAGCTTTACTGCGTCTACCTGTAGCTGAGTCGGAAGACTCAATACACCCAGTGCGCGTTGAAGCGCGGCAAGCCCACCGCTATATGAAGGCTGGGGGTGGATAGGAAGACGCGAACAAGCAGCATAGCTGATCATTCCAAACATGTCCAGCCTGCCAGAGTAAACTCTCCCGGCATCCAGCGCAAGACCTCAGCCCGCGTGTTCTGAAACGCTTTCTGTCATGGCTTCTGTCCCACGCACTCGCACCAAACGATGCCATATCACCGAGGAAAACAGCATGAAGCAGCCGAATCCGCTCATCATCAGCACTATCGGAGCGAAGCCATCCCAGCCATCCGGACTGTAGAACCCGCCGTCACTATCAAGCAACAGGAAAACCACGAGAGGTGTCCAGGGGGCGAGAACGAAAGGGGCGAGCTGCAATATTCTGCGCCGATACCCTTCTAGTCGCGGAAAGCCCTGCTGGGGTCGAGTTCTGCGGCATCACCGGCCAAAAAGGACTGCCAAAATCAGCAAGCCGAGCACACTCGCGCCGTACTGCAGCCAGCCGTACCAGTGCAGTGGCCCCAGAGCGTCTTCCAGGGCAGGAAATAGCCACGCTCCCCAACTCCTGCCATGGGTAAAAGCATCTATTAACAGATGACTGAATGCACCCAGCAACCCACCCACACTGATAGCCGCGAGGCCGCGCCGACTCAAGGGATCACGCGGCCCACCGAGTTCTGCTTGACGCGCTTCGATGCTGGCCTGCCAGCGCTGCCTGAGCCACCAGGGCGATAAATCGACTACCGCGGGGCGTATAACGATCAACCAGAGCAAGGTCAGCAGCACTACGAGCGGCAGATTAACTAACCACAATCCGGTCACGCTGTGAGTCAGCCATCTCAGATGCGCCAAACCGATGAAGTGAAAAACATCCGGGGCCATCGCTCCGATGGCAAAAGCCGACCAGGGGATTACCTGCAGAACCTGGAGTTTATGCAGCGGCCAGACCGCAACTACGTGGGAGACAGTGAACGGCACTCCTGTTCCCCTCCCCCACGTTCACGAGCCGGTAGCGTCTTGCACCGGCTCTCCTATCGTCCCGGAAGTCACGGAAATTTTTCTAATTACGAGACGCCGGTCATTTTAACTGGCATCTTTTCTGCGCACCTAAGTAATCGGAGTCAGATCCGGGCTCAGAGACTGGGAATCACGAATATGGGAGATCAAGCTAACGCTGCCCGCAGTGCTGCCCCAGCCTCACGATGCTCGTAGGTCTCCAGGACGTGGGCGTACTCCAAAGCGACACCGCGATACTGCTCGCTGTCCTGCGGCAGGCGGCTCAGGCATGAGCCATAGGCTCCGAAGGCTTCTTCCGGCCGTTCTTCAGCGGCAAAACCGCGACCCGCAACGAGTTCGGCCATGGCTGCGGACATGGGATCTCCCGCGGCAGCGTATTCGGCGGCGGCCGTGAGCAGAATCGGTGCGGCCTCCGCCACTCGGCCGAGAGCCATCAGCGCCCGCCCACAGGAGTCCCGGACATCGGCGACCAGCCAGTCGGAACCGTATCGTTCGGCCAGCGCGAAAGCCTCCTGCGCCTGGTCCAGGCCTTGTTCGTCCCCGGCCTCCGTGCGAGCCCGGGCGCTCACATCAAGCGCTTGGATGAGCAGCCGCAAGGAACCTGAAGCACGGGCCGCCTCCACTCCTTGCTCCGCCTTACTGAGCGCCTCGCGGAGCTGCCGGGGCCTTTCCGTGGACTCCGGCGGCAAAGCCATGAGCGTGAACAGATAAGACTGCGCGAGATCAACGGCAGCAGCGGCCCTAGCTTCCGGCGGCACCGGCACCGCCGATGCTTCGATGACCGCGAGCGCGGCTTCCCAGTACCGCCGCGCCAAGCCGTGGTCCTGCAGCGACTGCGCGGCACGCCCGGCCCAGACCAGGATGTCGGCCTGCGCGGCCGTGGGCGCATCATGTTTTTCCGCGGCCGCGCCGGCCTGCTGAAATGTGGTCAGGGCTGTTTCCGGATCCCCGGACCAGAGCTGGTACTGGCCCAGGTTGAATATCGCCATCGCCTCGCGCAGCGGCGGAATCGATTGATCAGATGACCCTGCCGGCTCCAACAGGTCAGAGTTCTGCACCAGATCGAGGGCGGCCCGGGCTGATTGCGCGGCTGCGGCATCGTCACCTGCCTCGCTACTGAGAGCCGCAGCTAAGAGGAGCGCGTCGAAGGCCTCCCGGTAGGCCTTCGCCTGCAGACACAGATCAGCGCGCGCTCGAGCATAAGGCAGGCCTTGATCCGGGGCGCCCAAACGGCCGTGGATCTGGGCACGGGCCCGCAGGGCCGAAGCGGCATAGGACACCGGAAGGCCGTTGCCCGGGTAGCCGTCAAGAACGTGATCGAGTAGCTGCCCTGCTTCCGTCAGTGAATCGTCGTTCCTAAGCGCTGTGAGGAAGACGCCACTGAGCGCGATCATCGAGGCTCGCTGCGCCTGGTCTTCGAGGCGCTGCGCGGCTTCCGCGGTGAAGCGAGCTAAATCGGCTGCTTCCTGGACCTCCCCGGCCTCCCAGAGTGCGACAGCGAGCGCACTGGCGATAACAGTCACGGATTCTGCGTCGTCACGCCGCGCGGCTGCTTCCAACTCAGCCCGCAGCAGGGTGCCGTGCTGCGCGTTATTCGCTTTTCCGTAGAGCAGCAGGCCCAGCTTGCGCTCCACGTCTGCCAAGCCTTTGCTACCTGCGCTGAGCAAGGCACTATGGCGCTGCTTCAGGGCGCGCAGCGCTTCTTCGTGACGATCCAGATCCACCAGTGAGCTGCTCAGTAGGGCCGTGGCGATGGCCTGGCTACGGTAGTCACGGGCCCGGCCGGCCGCATTGATGGCCTGTTGGGCAGCGCTGACCGCCGCCCCGGGGTCATGCCAGAGACCGGAGGCGATATAGGCACGATTCAAGAGCTGCGCTACCGGGTCCGCTGCAGAAGCCTTCGGCGTGAGAGCACCAGATAGAGGACCCGTGGCCCGCTCTTTCTGCGTCATCGATACTCCAGTAGTTCTAGATGGCTCCCAAGCTGCTCATTCCTGACCAGCTCCTTACTAGCCTAGACGGAGCTTTCATTTCAGGGGTTTCCGTAGGACGGCCTCACCCTGTGAATGTCTTGGGGTGCCTGCGAATGCCCTGACGTCTGCCACAGATCTCGGGGCAAGACGGCGCCGTAGGAATCGCAGGAATATTGCTTTCCCCTCCTAGGAGGTGCAGGCTGAGTAGAGGGTGAGGTCGGAAACAAGCAGCCTTGAAGGAGCCCCTGGCTCCCGGAAGCCCGAACCACAAGAACGAGTATTTCAATCTAAGGAGCGACGTGACTGATCACAACCTTTCCGGAAAGAAGATCGCGTTCGTACTAACTGACGGAGTTGAAGAGCCAGAACTGACAAGTCCCTGGAAGGCTGTCCAGGAAGCAGGGGCGTCTCCGGTGCTTATCTCGCCGGCTGAAGGCGATTCGATCCAGGCCTATAACGGCGATGTCAATGAAGGGGGCCAGTACCCGGTCGATCTCGCGGTGAGCGCCGCTGACCCCGCCGACTACGATGCCCTCGTGCTGCCAGGAGGCCTGCTCAATTCGGACCAGATCCGGCTTGATCAGCCCACCGTCGCTTTCGTGAAAGCATTTTTCGACGCCGGCAAGCCGGTGGCGGCAATCTGCCATGCGCCGTGGATCCTGATCGAGGCCGATGTGGTCAAGGACCGCAAGCTCACCTCGTACCCGTCCCTGGAAACCGATCTGCGCAATGCCGGTGCTCTCTGGGAGGATCGGGAAGTCGTGGTGGATCACGGCCTGGTAACGAGCCGCACCCCTGATGACCTCGAGGCCTTCAACGCGAAGCTGGTCGAAGAGGTAGCGGAAGGCAAGCATCAGGGGCAGAAACCGGAAAACCACTGATTCTCTGCTCGAGGTGAGCTGAGAGCGGATCTAGAGAAGAAATTGATAGGTGTTGGTCGGCACAGAATGTTCTGTGCCGACCAACACCTAATTCTTCTGGCCTCTGCAACACCTGAGGCTGCCGTTACATCGCCTCGGCAACGGAGTTAGAGTGGTCTGAACTACCCATCGCCCACCAACCTAAGGCAGGCCCGTAATGAACAACCCCGATGACGTGGTGATCCTGGCTGGAGCACGCACCCCCTTAGGCAAGCTGAAAGGATCCCTGGCGAGCTTCCAGGCCGCTGAGCTCGGCGGCCTGGCCATCGCCGGGGCGCTGGAGAGAGCCGGGGTCTCCCCGGGAGATGTCGACGCGGTGATCATGGGCCAGGTGGTCCAGGCTGGAGCCGGCCAGAATCCGGCGCGGCAAGCCGCGATCAAAGCCGGTATCGGCTGGAACACCCCTACCGTGACCATCAATAAAGTGTGCCTCTCCGGGCTCGCCGCGATCACCGATGCGGCGCGTCTGCTGCGCAGCGGCGAAGCGGCCGTTGTGGTCGCCGGCGGTCAGGAGTCCATGACCAACGTCCCACATATCCTCCCCGGTTCCCGCCAGGGCTGGACCTACGGCAGCTTCAGCGCCATCGACTCGGTGGCCCACGACGGGCTGACCGATGCCTTCGATGGCCAGTCCATGGGCTTCTCCACGGATCACCGGAACACAGAACTCGGCATCAGCCGTGCGGAGCAGGACGAAGTCTCCGCTGCTTCGCATCAACGCGCGGCTCAAGCCCAGCAGGACGGCGTATTCGACGATGAAATCGTCACGGTGGAAGTACCGCAGCGGAAGGGAGACCCCCTTCTGGTCTCTGCCGATGAAGGCGTACGGGCTAACATCACCGTAGAGACACTGGCCGGCCTGCGCGCGGCATTCATCGAAGACGGCACGATCACCGCGGGGAATTCCTCACCGCTATCTGACGGCGCAGCCGCAGTGGTCCTGACCACCCGAGCGAAAGCCGAAGAGCTCGGCCTGCCGTGGCTGGCCGTTGTCGGCAAACCGGGGCAAGTCGCCGGGCCGGATACCTCCCTGCATTCCCAGCCTTCGAATGCGATCAAGCAGGCTCTGAGCCGGGCTGACTGGAAAACGGACGAACTCGATTTCGTGGAGATCAATGAAGCTTTCGGTTCTGTTGCCGTGCAATCCCTCAAGGACCTCGGGTATCCCTTGGAGAAGACCAATATCCATGGCGGGGCGATCGCTATGGGCCACCCCATCGGCGCCTCTGGTGCGCGGCTTGCACTGCACGCAGCCCTGGAACTCGCCCGGCGCGGTCAGGGCAAAGCTGCCGTCTCCCTCTGCGGTGGCGGCGGTCAGGGCGAAGCCCTGCTGCTCTACCGGGACTGACAGGCAGCAGAATAAGCTGAGGGGATGAGCAAAGAACGCTTCCTGGGCGGTGCCCGAGGCCTCGGGCTGGCCGTTGAGCTGATCGAACGGCCAGCTGCACGGAGTCTTCAAGAGGCTGCCGAGCTGCTCGGCATCGAGGCATCGGATATCGTCAAATCCCTGGTGATCAAGCATAAGGATGGCAGCTTCCTCTTCGCTTTGATACCCGGCGACAGGCAGATCTCCTGGCCTAAACTCCGTGAACTGGTCGGCACGAATAAGCTCTCTCTACCACCGGCAGATACGGCTCTCACCGCGACCGGTTATGAGCGCGGGACCATCACTCCTATCGGGGCCTAAGGCGATTGGCCGGTCTATGCCGATAGCAGCATCCGTGGCAAGCGCATCTCCATGGGGGCCGGCGCACACGGATACAGCACTTTCCTCGAGGCGGACGCTCTGATCTGCGCATTCGACGCCACGGTAGGCGATATCAGTGAGGCACCGAGAAATTAGTGAGGGATTATGAAAAAATAAGATCCTGTTCTGCCGCTCTCAATAAATAAGGAATCTTGTGATCTACCTGATCTCCACCGCTGGCTTCCCGAATTACGGTGACGAGCTCATTGCACGAATCTGGCTGAAATTCCTAGCAGAAAATCGACCCGAAGAAGAAGTATGGCTGGACTGCGCAGAACCGGGCACAGCCTCCCTGCTCTTCCAGGGAGTTCACCCCCGCGCCCATTTCACCAATACCGTATGGCGGCTCATTCGCGAAGCACCCGTTGATTCCGATGAACTACCGGATGCAACGTACCTGCAGCAGACCATTGAGAACCTCGACTCACCGCGTATTGACGCCGGATTGCTCAAACTGCGGGAGGCTGATTCGCTTCACCTACTGGGGGGTGGGTACATCACAGACCTCTGGCCTAAGCAACATTCTATTTTGAACGTGATGACCACGGTACAGGCTGTCACGGGTGCCCGTCTCTACGGGACCGGATTGGGGCTGATTCCCACGGCTGCCCCGGAGAAGATCCGCCCGCTAGTGGCGAAGTTCGACCACTTCTCTGTCCGGGATACTCAGAGCGCTCAAGCGCTGGGCTTGGAGACCGGATTGGACGACGTTTTTCTCGGTGTATCGGAGGAACTCAATCGTGCCCCGGAAACAGACGAGTTAGCGGATCTCGTGCTGTGCTTGCAATCGGATCTTGCGGACCCTGAGCCGCTGGCACACGGCCTTGATATCGCCCGCGCCGAAATTGAAAAAGCTCGGCAAGAAGGCAAAACTATCCGTTATATCGAGGCTCTACCCGGCTCGGATTGGGCCGCTTATGACCAGTTACAAGACCTGCTCGCCCCTGAGGAGTTCATCCCGTTTCTCACTATCTGGCGCGAGGGTTTCCGGTTCGCTCCTCACCAACGCTGGGTGACTTCACGCTTCCACTATCATTTCCTTGCGGCAGCAGCGGGGGTCCGCGGCAGTGTCATAGAGGTCAACAAGGGCTATTACGACGTTAAACATCAGTCACTCCTCGACCTGGGGAGTGAATGGGCCGTCAATGAAGATCCCCCGATTACCAGTGACGCCCCCACTGAGTTCCGGCGCAGGCTACAGGAACGTACCGCCGCGAAGACCAGGGAAGCCCGAAGTCTCTACCCGCTGCCTCCGAGAACTACGGAAGCAGCGGAGCCGGTCAGCGAGTCCCGATTGAAGAGCTTTTTCCGGTCACGCTGACAGGCAGGCCAGCCGGAGCGTGAGGATCTGAAACGGCCGCAGTTCCACCTGGATGCCCCGCGAAGTCTCTTTGAGTTCCGCTCCGTCGCTGTGCGCTTCACCGAGCGGCCGCTTCAGCAGATCGGTGGCCGCCACCGTCGTGTGATCGAAGTGCACCGAGACCCGAGCCTTCGCCCAGCCGCCGGTGCTTTCATAGAGCCGGAGGGTAACATCACCACTGCGATCCTCGGCGAGCTTGATCGCGGAGATCACAACGGCGTCCTCGTCTACTTCGATGAGCGATGTTACCGCTGCGGCACAGTTCAGTTCGCGCTTCGGAATGTTCAGGGCGAGCCCTTCCCGGACCATGTCCCGGATCTTCACCCGGCACAAGCTCGTAGTCGAAGTTGTGCCTACCTTGATCTGTCAGCGGATCGGGGAGGCGCTGAGCTCGGAGCTGCCGCCGGGCGGATCGCCCGCATGTCACTCCGGGTGACCGCCGATGCCGGGATGGAGCTGAATCTGGGCCAAGCCCACGTTGCCGGGGCGGAACAAGCACCCGCCGGGTTCATGGTTTCCTCAATAACCGGCAGGAGCAGCAGGCTCTGGCCTTCTTCGACTGGACGATGGCAGCTGACGCCTATGCCTACGATCTGCTGAGCCTCGATGACACCGGGGCACGCAGCTGGCTCGGTCGCTGCCACCGGGACTGCTTCTTCGCGCAGGGCAAGGGCATGCGGATCCCCGCAGACGGGACCCTGCGATTCGAACTCGTGGCTATCCGCAAGGGCGGCCTGAGGTCGGCACCGGCACTTGCCAGCGCCCGGGTCTGAGCTCTGCCCGACCAGTAGCACAGAGGGCAGCAGGCACGGCAAGGGCCCCGCATCCCTGATGAATGCGGGGCCCTTGAGCTGCTGAACGCTGAGCGTCGCGCAGCGAGAGATTACTTGAGGGTGACGGTCGCGCCAGCGCCCTCGAGCTGCTCCTTGGCCTTATCGGCGGCTTCCTTGTTGACGCCTTCCAGAACCGGCTTCGGGGCACCGTCAACCAGATCCTTGGCTTCCTTGAGGCCGAGGGAGGTCAGCGCACGTACTTCCTTGATCACGCCGATCTTCTTGTCGCCAGCGGCTTCGAGGATGACGTCGAAGGAATCCTTCTCCTCTTCCGCTGCACCGTCGCCGCCACCGGCAGCGGGAGCAGCACCTGCCACGGCTACCGGAGCGGCAGCGGTAACGTCGAAGGTCTCCTCGAAGGCCTTGATGAACTCGCTCAGTTCGATGAGGGAGAGTTCCTTGAACGCGTCCAGCAGTTCTTCAGTGGACAGTTTCGCCATGATTGGCGCTCCTTACTTTTGTTTGCGACGGTCGCCCGTCAACTGAGTCATGGGCTGAGGCCGGGGCTTGACGCCTTTGCCTCAAGAAATGAGCTTTAAGCGGCGTCTTGCTGTGCCCGCAGAGCATCGACCGTGCGCACTGTCTTGGACAGCGGTGCCTGGAAGACGTAAGCGGCCTTGGTGAGCGAGCCCTTGAGCGCGCCTGCAAGCTTGGCCAGCATGACCTCACGTGGTTCGAGGTCTGCAAGTTTTGTGATCTCGGCTCCGTCAAGGGGCTTACCGTCGAGGTAACCCGCCTTGAGCAGAAGCTGAGGATTCGTCTTGGCGAAGTCACGCAGTCCCTTAGCCACTTCGACAGCGTCGCCGTGGACAAAGGCGATTGCGGATGGGCCTGCCATCTTGCCTTCGAAAGCAGAGATTCCCGCTTCCTTGGCTGCAATCTCCGTGAGCGTGTTCTTCACCACGGCGTATTCTGCGTGCTCCCGGATGGCATTGCGTAGCTCTTTGAGCTGTGCCACCGTGAGGCCACGATATTCAGTCAAAACAGCGGCGTGCGAATTGCGGAAGCTCTCCGTCAACTCACCGACCGCGGCTGCCTTGCCTGGCTGCGCCATGGTTCTCCTTCCGGTCATGTACGTTACCGCTGCTCGGCCCGCGGTCGCTGCAGATATGTAGCGACTGGGGATACCGGGAGGAAATAAAATTGCCCCGCGCAGATGCACGGGGCTCGGCTCGATCTTCCGACCCATGGCCTTCAGAGAGCTTGCAACGTTCACCTGCGCAGGCCGTTTTTATGAACCTTCGGATCCATTGGCCCGGGTATCCAGACGCAATAGACCGACCGGCGGTCTTTGGTTCTTCTATTGTAGAGCAAGGATGCTTTCCCGCCAAAACGCGGATGAGCCTCACTTCTTAAAGCAGAGCCGGGCCGCTCGGTTGAGCGGCCCGGCTCTGGGACGCAGATGCTACAGCCCTGAGGCCACTTCTGATTTCAGCTGTTGAGCCGTCGCGCGCACTCGGAGGGAAAGCACCACGGTGACGATCCCATAAGCAAGAGCGATCAGCCCGAAGAGCCAGAGCAGGCTGAGCAGCCCGACACCCGGAGAGAAGAAGACCACGAGCCCCCAGATCACACCGACGATGCCCGATGCCAGGACCCACCCCCATACCGAGCTCTCACCGCGCTTGAGCGAAAAGCTCTGAGCGATCTGCGAAATACCCAGCAGCACCGCCCAGAAGCCGATGACGAAGACCAGCGCCACGGAAGTGATACCCGGCCAGAGCAGGGCGATCAGGCCGGCAGCGATCGACAGCAGACCTTCGACAAGCGCCCACCCCCAGTAGCGCTGCTCCTTGCGCGACTGCACCGCCATGAAGATCGCAGTCACACCATCGACGAAGGCGAAGAACCCGAAGAGCAGCACCAGGGCAAAGAGCGTGCTGCTCGGCGAGAAAAGAGCCAGCAGGCCTAGGATGATCGCAAAAACCCCACGCAGCAGGACCGCCCACCACAGCTGCCGCCCTGCGGCATAGAAGCTGGACAGCACATCGCTCTTGCCGCTCTGGCCTCTTTGATTGATATCGCTGTTCATTTCAATTCTCCTATTGATCTCTTGATATCGGATGCTGCAGCTGAGACATCATCTAGAACATCTCTTAGAACATCTCTGACGCATCAGGCCGGGTAACAGCCGTTACCCGGCCTGATAGCACTTGATGAAAGTTGATTCAGCACAACCGGGCTCAGGCCTCGGTCAGCACCTTGGTCACATTGGGATCGACCGGGATACCCGGGCCGAAGGTCGTGGTGATGGTGGCCTTCTGCAGGTAACGGCCCTTGGACGTAGAGGGCTTGAGTCGCAGAACTTCCTCCAGCGCCGCGGCGTAGTTCTCTGCGAGCTGCGTGGTGTCGAAGGACACTTTGCCGATGATGAAATGCAAATTGGAGTGCTTGTCTACGCGGAAATCGATCTTTCCGCCCTTAATTTCCTGCACCGCCTTAGCAACATCGACGGTCACCGTACCGGTCTTCGGGTTGGGCATCAGATTACGCGGGCCTAGGACCTTGCCCAGACGACCGACTTTACCCATCAGGTCCGGGGTGGCCACGGCGGCGTCGAAATCGGTCCAGCCGCCGGCGATCTTTTCGATGAGATCGTCGGAGCCGACGTAGTCAGCGCCTGCTGCTACGGCGGCCTCGGCCCGGTCACCGGTAGCGAAGACCAGAACCCGAGCGGTCTTGCCCGTCCCGTGTGGCAGGTTCACCGTTCCGCGGACCATCTGATCCGCCTTACGGGGATCCACCCCGAGGCGGAAGGCCACCTCGACGGTGGCATCGAACTTGGAGGCGTTGGTCTCTTTGGCCAGAGCTAGGGCCTCTACCGGAGCGTACTGCTGATCCGCCCCGATCTTGGCCGCGGCTGCCTCATATGCTTTGCTGCGCTTTGCCATGCTGCTTGTTTTCTCCTCGTGCAGTTGTGGTCTGCGGACCGCGCCGGCCCTGCCACTGCCATCCTGATGCGGATGACTCAATGTTTACGTGCGGTGGATCTGGTTCAGCCTTCGACGGTGATGCCCATGGAGCGGGCCGTGCCAGCGATGATCTTCGCGGCAGCATCGATGTCGTTGGCGTTGAGGTCCTGGAGCTTCTGCGAAGCGATCTCCTTGACCTGGTCCTGAGTCAGCTTGCCGACCTTGACGGTATGCGGCGTCGCTGATCCCTTACCCAAACCTGCAGCCTTCTTGATGAGCTCAGCTGCCGGCGGGGTCTTCGTAATGAAGGTGAAGGAACGGTCTTCGTAAACGGTGATCTCCACCGGGATAACGTTTCCGCGCTGGGACTCCGTTGCGGCGTTGTATGCCTTGCAGAATTCCATGATGTTGACACCGTGCTGACCAAGCGCCGGACCGATAGGAGGAGCTGGGTTAGCAGCGCCTGCCTGGATCTGGAGCTTGATAAGGCCGGTGACTTTCTTCTTGGGAGCCACTATCGGTCCTAACAATTTCTCGTACTGTCCTCTTCTGCCGGAGCGCAGAGGAGGGGTTGGCCGTCATGGCGGGACGACCGGCGCTTAGGCACGGCTAAAGCGAGCCGAGCAGAAGCGAAGTATGGTACAACCTATTAATCTTACTAGATTTTGGTGACCTGGTTGAACGAAAGGGTCACCGGGGTCTCGCGTTCGAAGAGCGAAACCAGTACCACCATGGTCTGGGATTCCGGTTTGATCTCGGAGATCGTCGCGGGCAGGGTCTCGAACGGGCCCTCTTTGACGATCACAGATTCGCCCACTTCGAAGTCCACCGTGACCGGTGTCTTCGCCTGCTGGCCGCCACCGGTTTCCTGGGTATCCGCCGCCTGCTCCTGCTCGAAGACCGGAGCCAACATGGAGAAGACCTCATCGAGGCGCAAGGGTACGGGATTGTGGGCATTGCCTACGAAACCGGTGACTCCCGGAGTGTGCCGGACGGTACCCCAGGACTCGTCGGTCAGATCCATCCGGACCAGGACGTAGCCGGGGATCCGCACTCGGTTGACGATCTTGCGCTGAGCGTTTTTGATCTCCACGACTTCTTCCATGGGGACCTGGATCTCGAAGATGTAATCTTCCATGTTCAGCGACTGGGTGCGGTTCTCCAGATTCGCCTTGACCCGGTTCTCGTAGCCGGCGTAGGAATGGATGACATACCAGTCACCCTCCCGCCTGCGCAGCTTGGCCTTGAACTCCTCTGCAGGGTCCGCAACGGGCTGCTCGTCCGCCTGCTCGGCATCGACCTCTGCCTCGACAGCAGCTTCCGGGGTTGCCTCGGGCTGCACCTGCTCGGCATCGAGCTCTTCGCTCTGTTCGGACATCTCGAGCTCCTGCTCAGACACTTGACTTCCTGCTTTCATCTTTGATCGATGCGGCCGGGGAACTCTGCTTCCGAGGGGTTTCCAACGGTTCCCGTTCCGGCTTCATTCCACTCAGCTCTCGGTAAAGCCGGTGCTACCGAAGATCACGCCGATCCCCCAGCCGAAGGCGAGATCCAGCACCGCCGTGATGGCCATCATCATGATGACGAACACCAAGACCACGATAGTGAAGTTGATCAGTTCCGGCCGCGTCGGGGTGACGACCTTGCGCAGTTCTGCAATGACCTGTCGGATGAACAGTGCGATCCGCGCGAAGAAGCCGAGCTTGCGCTCACGAGGGTTACTGGACTTCTTCGCAGGCCTCTCCGAGCCGCTGGCAGCTGTTTCGGTCACCTGAACCTCACTGGTTTCATTGGACGAGATGGACTATGTACGACGTTCACTTAGCAGGGCAGACAGGACTCGAACCTGCAACCTGCGGTTTTGGAGACCGCTGCGCTACCAATTGCGCCACTACCCTTTATACCTTTTACTTACTACTATTCACGGCGCCGCTACCTGATCCGCCCCCTGGGGACTTCATGATTCAGGCACAGAACATTATCGTGTTCTCACACCGAGAAATTAGTTTACGCAATCTGGGCTCCACAGTCGAATACAACCCCTCGCAGCTCACGGTTGCAGCAGTGCTCAACAGGAGTTCGGCAGGGATCAGGCAGAAGTATTGCAGACCTGATCCCGCTCGCACACCCCTTGTACTGGAGTTGGAACTAGAGCCGGAACTGGAGTTGGAACTAGAGTTGAAACATAACTAAGGCAGTACCTTTCATCCAACGACAGGAAGCTCCTGATGATGACGTCCAGCCGTATCTCGCAACGCATCGGCGCTATTGCGGAATCAGCCACGCTCGCCGTGGATGCCAAGGCCAAATCGCTCAAGGCCGCTGGTCGTCCGGTGATCAGCTTCGGTGCTGGAGAACCCGACTTCCCCACCCCGGACTACATCGTGCAAGCCGCTGTCGAAGCCGCACAGGATGCACGCAATCACCGCTATTCACCGGCGGCCGGGCTGCCTGAACTGCGCGCTGCCATCGCCGTGCAGACGGCCAGAGATTCTGGCTACGCGGTGGAGCCCGCCCAGGTACTAGTCACCAACGGCGGGAAGCAGGCGGTCTACGAGATCCTCGCGACCCTGCTCGACCCCGGCGATGAAGTCCTCATCCCGACGCCTTTCTGGACCACCTACCCCGAAGCCGTGCGCTTGGCCGGCGGAGTGCCCGTCAAGGTCTTCGCGGGTGCCGAGCAGGACTACCTGGTCACAGTAGAGCAGCTTGAGGACGCGCGGACTCCGCGCACTAAACTCCTGCTTTTCGTCTCCCCTTCAAACCCGACCGGCGCGGTCTACTCGGCCGAGCAGACCAGACAGATCGGGCTGTGGGCGGCGGAAAAAGGTCTCTGGGTGGTCAGTGATGAGATCTACCAACATCTGACCTACGATGGCGTGCCCTTCACCTCCATCGCCGCGGTCGCTCCAGAGCTCGAAGACCGAGTGGTGTTGCTCAACGGTGTGGCCAAGACCTACGCCATGACCGGTTGGCGGGTGGGCTGGGCCGTCGGCCCGCAGGATGTCATAGCGGCTGCGGCCAATCTGCAGTCGCATTCGACCTCCAATGTCTCCAATGTCTCCCAACGAGCCGCTCTGGCGGCTGTTTCCGGTCCGCTCGACGCCGTGCACGAGATGGGCCTGGCGTTCGACAGGCGGCGTCAAGCGATAGTCTCCGGGTTGAACCAGATCTCCGGGCTGAACTGCCCCACCCCGCATGGCGCCTTTTACGCTTACGCCGATGTCCGTCAACTGCTGGAACAGCGCCGGCTGGCCACTTCCGCGGATCTCGCGTCCGAGATCCTGGACGAGATGGAAGTCGCGGTCGTCCCCGGCGAGGCTTTCGGACCGAGCGGCTACCTCCGGCTCTCCTACGCCCTGAGCGATGAAGACCTCGCTGAGGGCCTGGAGCGCCTGCAAAACTATCTCGGCTGAGTTTTTATCGCGGTCATCCCGCTACTGCTACTACTGCCCTGTCAACTACTGCTTCGGAGTGAAACCATGCAGCGCTTCCTGAACCCGCTTTTCACAGCCCTTCGCAAGAACCCCTATCGGCGAGGTCCACAGCGCTTGCTCGGCGGAGTGCTCGGCGGTTTCGCCGAACTGACCGGATTCGATGCGACCTGGGTCCGGATAGGCTTCCTGGTCTTCTGCTTGCTGCCCGGGCCGGCCATCCTGCTCTACCTGCTGCTCTGGCTGCTGTTACCCGAGCACAGCAGCGGTCAGATCGTGCTGGAAAAATTTCTCAACCGCACCGGAAACACCAGAATCACCAAGAGCAAGTGATCTTCCGGCGCAGCCTGCTGACTCCTATGAGGACTTTGAGCAGCCGAGCGGTCTAGAATTTTCTGGAGCCCGATGACGCGCTCCCGTCATGTCCTGACGACCGAATGAGGATGGAACGAGGAGAGTAGGAGAGCAAATGCGAATCGGCATTCTGACCAGTGGTGGAGACTGCCCCGGACTCAACGCCGTGATCCGGGGGGCCGTGCTCAAGGGGATCAAAGTCCACGGCCAGGAATTCGTCGGCTTCAAAGACGGCTGGCGAGGCGTAGTCGAAGGAGACATCATCGACCTGCCGCGACACAGCGTACGCGGCATCTCCAAGCAAGGCGGCACCATCCTCGGCACTTCTCGCACCAACCCCTTCGAAGGCGGCGGGCCGGAAGTCATCACCGCTCATATGCAGCGCCTCGGCATCGGCGCGATCATCGCCATCGGCGGTGAAGGCACGCTTGCTGCCGCGAAGCGGCTGACCGACGCCGGGCTGAAAATCGTCGGCGTACCGAAGACCGTCGACAATGACCTCGACGCCACGGATTACAGCTTCGGCTTCGACACCGCAGTGCAGATCGCCACCGAAGCGATCGACCGGCTCCGCACAACCGGTGAATCGCATCACCGCTGCATGGTCGCCGAAGTCATGGGGCGCCATGTCGGCTGGATCGCCCTGCACTCCGGTATGGCCTCAGGCGCGCACGCGATTTTGATCCCGGAGCAGAGCGTCAGCATGGACCAGATCGCCACTTGGGTCACAGACGCCCACGCCCGCGGCAGGGCTCCGCTCGTCGTGGTCGCAGAAGGCTTCGTTCCCGAGCACCTGGACACCGCGCACTCCACCCGAGGCCTGGATACTTTCGGCCGGCCGCGCCTCGGGGGCATCGCCGATCAACTAGCACCGGAGATCGAAGCGCGCACCGGTATCGAGACCCGTGCCACCATCCTGGGGCATATCCAGCGCGGCGGCGTGCCGACGGCCTTCGACCGGGTGTTGGCGACCAGGCTGGGCATGGCAGCGGTGGATTCGGTCATGGAAAGCGACTGGGGCACGATGGTGGCGCTTTCCGGCACGGATATTGTGAACGTCGCCCTCGAAGAAGCCCTCGGCAAGCTGAAGACAGTACCGCTCAGCCGCTACGAGGAAGCCGAGCTGCTGTTCGGTTAGGCCAGGCTTTGCATTGTCCGCAACGCGCTGTGGGCCATGATTTTCATGCCCCTCAGCGCGGCGGACGTAAAAAGCCTTTCTCCCGGCCGACGACCTGCCCGGCCTCAGGCGACACCACGACTTCCTGGACTGCACTGTATTCCGTCTCGCCGTCGCGGATCAGCAGCTCGGCCTCGGGGTCCGCACTGCGCTTGAGCAGAGCCAGCGCAACCGGTCCCATCTCATAATGCTGGGCGACTGAGGTAAGCTTCCCTACCGGGCGCTCCCCGGAACCTGGTGCGAAGACTTCCGCTCCTGCGGCCGGCATGGTGTGCTGAGAGCCGTCCAGGTGCAGAAAAGCGAGCCTGCGTGGCGGCCGGCCCAGATTGTGCACCCTGGCGACGGTCTCCTGACCTTTGTAGCAGCCCTTCGCCAGGTGCACGGCAGTGCGCAGCAGATCCAGTTCGTGCGGAATCGTCTTCTCATCCGTCTCCGCCCCCCAGCGCGGACGCCATGCGGCGATGCGCAGTGCCTCAGCGGCCCAAGAGCCAGCTACCTCAAGGTTCTCAACGAGCTCTGGCAGCTCCGCGATCCGGATCAGATGCTCATACCAGCGGCGCTCTCGCCCCGGGTGCTGAGCAGCGGGCAGCGAATACGAATAGCCGCCAGGCGCTTCTTCCGGCCAGGGATCCTGCCACACCAAAGGCACCCGCTCCGGCCCGACATCCGCCAAAGGAACCGTGCCGGCGAGAACTCCCCACTCCCCGGAGACATCCGCGATCTCCACCTTGAGCATGAACTTCATGGAATCGAGCCACGCCGCAAGCGGGGCTGCTTCCTCCGCTTCGACGATCAGCCAGACGCGCTCGCCGTCGTCGAGCACATGCCCGTCGTGCTCGATCCGGCCCTGGAGGTTCAGCAGGAGCAGCTCGGTCGAATCTCCGGGCCGCAGCCTGGAGACATCCTGCGAGGAGAGGGTGTTCAGCCAGCTAAGCCGGTCCGGCCCGGTCACCGTGACGACCCCGCGATGCGAGTGATCCACCACCGCTTCACCGAGGGCCAGTGAGCGCTGCTCACGCAAAGGATCGCCGTAGTGCGCCGCCACTGCCGCATCGAGGCCGGTAGCCGCGACTGCGCCGTGACGATCCAGCAGTACGCTGCGATAACCGTCCCGGCTGGCCTCACTCATAGCTGCGCTCACTCATGCAGATGCGAACCGCCGCTGCATAGCGGCTATTCCGCATCTGCGCCAGGACTGCCCGTGGATTCCTCCCCGGGCCCGACCTGAAGCTTCTTGAGGATCGCCGAGGCATGCGGCCGCAAGCCGCCTTCCTCGTCTGCCCTGGCCGCCGCTAGATCCCAGCGCCAGTAGAGGTCGCCGTTGACCAGGCCGAAAATTCGGGTGGCCGCGTTGTACTCCTTGGCTCCGGCTCCTCGCATCACGGCGTCTGTAGCCAGCTGGATCTGCGGGCCGTTGATGCTGCCGTAGTAGAGTTCCGCGATCTTGCCGGGGTGCACGATGGTCGCGGTGATATCGAAACCAGCGCTATCGTTGCGCAGTTCTTCGACCGCATCCGCCGTCGTCAGTGCCGGGACGATATCAGCGGGGATGAGCCCGGGGCCGCCATCCGCTTCGCCGAGCTCGCGGTCAAGCGCCCAGAATCCGAGCTCGACACTCAGCGGGCGGAGCTTTGCTCCGTCTTCATCAGCGAGCCAGCTCTCCGCGCGGTACTCCAGGTAGGGAAGACCATGGGAGCGAAAGCTCATCTGCTGAAAGAAGTGTTCGGAATCGGCTTCCCCCGCACCGAGCCTGCCGTAGCCTTCCCACTCACCGATGAGCCAGGATAGCGGGACGAGCTCAGGTGTGAGATCCGTGGGGATGTCAATGGGCATAGCAGCCGCCTGCGCTACTTCTGGCCCTTGAACAGGCCAAGAACCACAACCGCAGCAAACCAGGCCATGCCGAGGCTGGCCAGCGCGAGCAGCGTGAGGAAGAAAATCTCTAACGCCAGAATAGACATGAAAACAGTCTACCCCGCGGGACGACCATCCTCAGAAGCAGCTCAAAGCAAGTCAGAGCAAGTCAGAGCAAGAAGGATCGGCCGACGAAGTAGAGCATCGAACCGAGTGCCAGGACCGGAGCAGCACCGAGGGCCAGCTGGCTGAGGATTTCAGTCGGAGGCTGGGCCATGATCATCATTTTCCGGAATCCCAGGAAGATCGCAGCAGTCACCAGCGCCGCTACGATCGCGGCGATGAGGAAATCCGGGCCGGAGATCAGCAGCGTCACTAAGGCAGCCGCCAAGGCTCCCAGGGCCAGACCAAAGGGTGCAACGATCTGATCCGGCCAGGAGGTCATACTGAGCAGTACCACGACCAGGACGCATGCCGCGGCGCCCGGAAGCAGCTCGAACCCTCCCGAAGAGCGCAGAATCGCGAGCCAGCCGGCCCCACTGGTCACCAGGATTACGCCGGTCACCGAACCGAAAACCGATTCCAGCCGGTGGCTCTGACCAGTGCCCCGGATCAGCTGGACCACGATCACGGCACCTATGCCCAAGGCGATCACCGGAGCGAGCCAGCCCAGCAGGCCCCGCAGGTCCGAGGCGGGGGTGAAGTGCGCTATCAGCATACCGATAGCACCCACGATGCCGATCACCAGGCTAAGCGTCTTACGCGCCGGAATGCCCAGGTACCGGGGCCAGCCGATGGCGAAGAACGCCACCAGCACGATCTTGAGGATCAGGGAGAGTTGCCACGGCCCTGCTCCAGCGATGACGATTGTCAACATCAGCAGCGCACTAGCGGCAAGAGTCCGGTTCTTCACCCTTCCATCCTGCCCTAATCCTGGAATTCTGCCTGGCTCCGCAGCACCGAGCCGCTGTCCCGGCCCGCCGACGGCCCTCGGGGCGGCTATAATTGAAAACAATCACTCAGGGCCGATCAGCAAGATGACCGCCCGGTCACATGCTGCAGAAGCCCGGCGGAGGATGCTCTTGTCACAGATTCTGATACTGACCAATAGCACCGAACCTTCGGTGAGTATCCTCCCTGCACTCGAGCTCCTCAATCACCAGGTGCACGTCTTGCCAGCAGAGCCGGCAGCACTGCTCGGGCAGATCCGCGCCGATGTGACTCTCCTGGATGCACGTAAAGACCTGGTCGGCTCGCGCTCGCTAAGTCAGATGCTCAGGGCTACTGGCATTAGTGCTCCGCTCATTCTGGTTCTGACCGAAGGCGGAATGGCCGCGATCTCGGCGAACTGGGCGGCCGATGACATGCTGCTCGACCATGCCGGGCCCGCAGAGGTGGAAGCCCGTTTTCGGCTAGCGATATCCCGTTCGCAGCAGCCGGGAGGCGTCGAGTGGGACAAGGAGATCCGGGCCGCGGGAGTGGTCATCGATGAGAATTCCTACACCGCGAGAGTCAACGGGATTCTGCTGAACCTGACCTATAAGGAGTTCGAGCTGCTCAAGTATCTCGCTCAGCACCCGGGCCGGGTTTTTACTAGGGCCCAGCTATTGCATGAGGTCTGGGGCTATGACTACTACGGCGGCACCCGGACGGTCGACGTGCATATCCGGCGTTTGCGCGCGAAACTCGGCGGGGATCACGAGAATCTCATCGGTACAGTGCGCAACGTCGGCTACCGGCTGGCTTATGTGCAGTCGGAAGAGAATCAGCTCTCCGAAGCCTAAAAGGCAATAGCTAGAGTACTAGAAGGTATTTGCGCGGACTCAGCCTGGCGGAGATAAAGATTCAGCACGAAGCTCATCTCGAATATGGTGGAGGACATACGGGTCGAACGTATCTAAGGCACCCCACTGGTGCATCCCCCTCGGCTGCCTAACGGCAACAGTCAACTAGTATAGCGGAAAACTCGCGGGGCTACTGCCACGGGCGGGTAGGCGTGTCGTTCCGGGAAGATCTAGGCTAGCGGCATGGAGCTCAATGATGCGAGATGATATTGAAGAGCCGTTTGCCTCCAACTGGGAAGTTATGTCGTTCTACACCCCGTTAGAAAGCACTCTTGACGAAGATTTCCGCGCCTTCCTCAGCGAATACGCGGCGGCTGAAAACGGCACGCAGAGCCCGTTCTCCGAAGAGACCTTGCTAGCGATGCAACCGGGCGGGCGCGGCTGCTTTTTCCACGTTATCCGGGGCACCAATGAGACGGCGGGCTCCGCACCCCGGATTCTCGGTGTGGCGCTGACCGCTCCTCGGCCCGAAGGCGGGCACACACTGGAAATGGCAGTGCTCCCCGAATACCGCGATCAGGGCATCGGCACCGATCTGATCCAGGGAATCCGCTACGACCAGAGGCGGGGTGCCGATATTCCCCTGAAGAAGCTGCGCGCCTGGTCCCATGGCAACTATCCGGCGGCGGCCCGGCTCGCGGAAAAAAACAATTTCGTCCCCGTGCGGGAACTGCTGCAGCTGCGTTCTAATCTCACCGGGCACTTGCCTGAGCCAAACTGGCCCGCAGGGGTGCGGCTGCGCACCTTCCTGCCCGGCCAGGATGAATCAGCGCTTCTGGCGGTGAATTCAGCGGCTTTCGCGGATCATCCGGAACAAGGAGCACTGACCTTGGCGGATCTGCAGGCCAGAATGGACGAAGCGTGGTTCGATCCAGACGGGCTGCTGCTCACGGTGGACGAAGATGACCGCATTCTGGGGTTCCACTGGACCAAGGTGCATCAGCATGACGACGCTGCCCCGCTCGGCGAAGTGTATGTCGTCGGAATATCGCCTGAGGCTCAGGGCCGAGGCCTCGGCAAGGCGCTGACTCTCGCGGGGATGCAGCATCTGCGCGCCAGAGGGCTCGATCAGGCGACGCTGTACGTGGACGGCGATAACCCCGCAGCGCTGGGCCTTTACCGCAGCCTGGGCTTCGAGCCGTGGAAAGTCGATGTGATGTATGCACTGGGGGCAGCAGCAGAAACCGAGCGATGAGCGCTGGCGACCACTCGCCTCGGATCTCCTTGTAACCTTAGATCAGCAGCACAGCAGTGGCTGGAACCAAAAGAAAGGGCATCATGCAGCAGGAACCTGCGGGCGATAACGGCGCGGAGAACGCAGCCAAACGTCTCAGCACTGTTGAAGTGCCTACAGCCCGGGCTACTCAGGATCGGATCGACATCCCCGACTTCGAGCCGACACTGGTACCGGAGGGGGATATCAGCCCGGATCGCTTCCTGGACCGGGAACTGAGCTGGCTAGCCTTCAATGCCCGGGTTCTGGAACTCGCCGAGGACCCTAACCTGCATCTGCTGGAGCGGGTAAACTTCCTCTCCATCTTCGCCTCGAACCTGGACGAGTTCTTCATGGTCCGGGTGGCCGGCCTGAAACGCCGAATCGCCACCGGCTTGGCTGTGCCCTCTGCAGCCGGTTTGAGCCCCCGCGAAGTTCTCGCCCAGATCAGCGAGGAAGCGCATCATCTGCAGGCCAGGCACGCCCATGTCTTCGCCGATCAGATCCGCCCGGCACTGGCCTATGAGCATATTCATCTGGTCCGCTGGGACGAACTGGATGAGACCGCGAAAACCCAACTGAGCACGATGTTCTCGGAGAAGGTCTTCCCCATCCTCACCCCGCTCGCGGTGGACCCTGCGCATCCGTTCCCCTATATCTCCGGACTCTCCTTGAACCTGGCCGTCGTCGTACGGAACCCGGTGAGCGATAAGGAGCTCTTCGCCAGGGTCAAGGTGCCGGATCAGCTGCCCCGACTGATCTCCGTCGACGGCCCGCGCGCCGGGACGGTGCCGGGTAGAGTCGCCCGATTCATCACCCTCGAAGACGTTATCGCCGAGCATTTGGACCAGCTGTTCCCGGGAATGGAAGTCCTGGAACATCACACCTTCCGAGTGACCCGCAACGAAGATCTCGAGGTCGAAGAAGACGATGCCGAGAATCTGTTGCAGGCTCTGGAGAAGGAGCTGCTGCGGCGGCGCTTCGGCCCCCCGGTACGGCTCGAGGTCACCACGGATATCAATCCGAATATCCGCGAGCTGCTGGTGCGCGAGCTGGACGTGGAAGCATCCGAGGTTTACGCCGTGCCCGCTCCCCTGGATCTTCGCGGGCTCAATGTGATCGCCGGGATAGACCGCCCCGACCTGCACTACCCCAAAGCCGTGCCGCATACCTCCCGGGCGCTCAACGAGTCGGAGACCTCCAAGGCCGCGGATGTCTTCGCCGCGATGCGCCGCCGCGATATTCTGCTGCACCACCCCTATGACTCCTTCTCCACCTCGGTACAGGCCTTCTTGGAGCAGGCTGCAGCCGACCCCAAGGTCCAAGCGATCAAGCAGACCCTCTACCGCACCAGCGGTGACTCACCTATCGTCGATGCGCTCGTCGATGCGGCAGAAGCGGGTAAACAGGTTCTGGCCCTCGTGGAGATCAAGGCCAGATTCGATGAGCAGGCCAACATCTCCTGGGCGCGGACGCTGGAACAAGCCGGTGTGCACGTGGTCTACGGAATCGTGGGCCTCAAAACTCACTGCAAACTCTCACTCGTGGTTCGGCAGGAACAGGACGGGCTGCGTCGCTACTGCCATATCGGTACCGGCAACTACCATCCGAGAACCGCGCGCTACTACGAAGACCTCGGCCTGCTGACCGCTGACCCGCGGGTCGGCGAGGATCTCAGCCGGCTTTTCAACCAGCTCTCCGGCTACGCGCCAAAATCAACCTTCAAGCGCCTTCTGGTGGCTCCGCGTTCGGTGCGCTCCGGGCTCATCGACCGGATCGAGAAGGAGATCTCCAATAAGCGTGCGGGGCTGGACGCCCGGGTACAGATCAAGGTGAACTCGATGGTCGACGAGGCCATCATCGATTCGCTCTACCGAGCTTCCCAGGCCGGTGTGAAAGTCGATGTGATCGTCCGCGGAATCTGCTCGCTGAGGCCCGGGGTTCCGGGGCTCAGCGAGAACATCACGGTCCGCTCCGTGCTGGGCAGGTTCCTGGAGCACTCCCGGGTCTTCGTCTTCGCCAACGGCGGGGATCCCGTGGTCTTCATCGGCTCGGCCGATATGATGCACCGCAATCTGGACCGGCGTGTCGAGGCACTGGTGCAGCTGTCGTATCAGGAAGACATCGCAGAAGTGCTCTCGCTCCTGGACCGCTATATGGCTCAGAGCACCTCCAGCTGGCATCTGGACCATGAAGGCGCGTGGACCAGGCACCACCTCGATGCGCAAGGAGCTCCGCTCTCCGATATCCAGTCCTGGCTGCTTGCCAGCCGGTCCCGTCAGCGCATGGCGTCTCGTCGCTAGGAACACCGTTGAACGCCTCAGTATCCCCTGTGCTACCCGAGAACGGACCGGAGGAGCCGGCGGTGCTCGCCGCGGGAGCCCTGTGTTGGCGGATCCGTAAGAAGGAACTCCAGGTCCTGCTGATCCACCGGCCACGCTATGACGACTGGTCCTGGCCCAAGGGGAAATACGATCACGGCGAGACGCTTCCGCAGACCGCGGTCCGTGAAGTGCGCGAAGAAGTCGGGCTCAAGATCTCACTGGGCATTCCTTTACCCGAAATCGACTACCGGGTGAATTCCGGTCTGAAACGCGTCTACTACTGGGCTGCTGAGACCGGGGAGCAGAAGCCGGTGCCGGATGGCAAAGAAGTGGATGCAGTGCTGTGGGCCACTCCGCAGCGGGCCCGGGAGCTACTCACGAACCCTTCTGATGTGATCCCGCTCGATGCGCTCAGCAGAGCTTTCGAGCAGCAGCAGCTCGCCACCTGGCCGTTGATCGTGCTCAGACACGCCAAAGCCAAGCCCCGCTCTTCCTGGACTCGGGCCGAAGGGGACCGGCCGTTAGCCGCCACCGGCCAACGGCAAGCAGCGGCGGTGAAGCGGCTGCTCTCGGCCTGGTCTCCGAAACGCGTTATCAGCAGTCCTTGGCTGCGCTGCGTCGCCACGGTATCCGCTTATGTCAAGGCCAGCGACGCCAAGATCAAGCTCGTGGACGCCCTGACCGAAGCCGAGCACCGGCGTAAGCCCAAGAAGACCGCAGCTGTTCTCGATGGGGTGCTCGACAAGCACCGGCCCGTCGTGGTCTGCGTGCACCGGCCGACTCTGCCGACAGTACTCAACCGCTTAAAAAAAGAGATGCCCGAGGGCCTGGCCGAACGGCTGCCATCTGCCGACCCGTACCTGAGCCCGGGGGAACTCTTAGTGTTCCAGGTCTGCCGGGACCGGATCGTCGCGGTGGAGCGCTTCCGTCCTTTTGACGATTGAGGCCTCGCGTTCCAAAGCTCAGCCGGAGATAAGATTGAGATATGAGCCTGCCCACCCCTTATGAAGACCTGTTGCGTGATGTGCTGGAGCACGGAACCCCGAAATCTGACCGCACCGGAACCGGTACCCGCAGCGTCTTCGGCAGGCAGATCCGCTTCAGTCTAGCGGAGTCCTTTCCGCTCATCACCACTAAACGGGTTCACTTCAAATCCCTCGCCCTGGAGCTGCTCTGGTTCCTCCGCGGGGATTCCAATGTGGGATGGCTGCAGGAGAACGGGGTCCGGATCTGGAATGAATGGGCCGATGACGACGGCGAACTGGGGCCCGTCTACGGAGTCCAATGGCGTTCCTGGCCCACTCCCGATGGCAAGCATATCGATCAGATCTCGGCCCTGATCGACGGGCTGCGGGAGAACCCCCATTCCCGACGCCATATCGTCTCCGCCTGGAACGTGGCGGATATCGGGAAGATGGCTCTGCCGCCGTGCCATGCCTTCTTCCAGTTCTACGTGCAGCCCTCTTCTGATGGCCCGGGCAGGCTCTCCTGCCAGTTGTATCAGCGCAGTGCGGATATGTTCCTAGGTGTGCCCTTCAATATCGCCTCCTACGCTCTGCTGACCTTGATGGTCGCCCAGCAGGTGGGCTTGGAACCCGGAGAATTCATCTGGACCGGCGGGGACACCCACATCTATGACGACCACGTGGCCCAGGTCCAGGAACAGCTGAGCCGGACGCCGTACCCGTACCCCCGGCTGCGCCTGACGAGGAAGCCGGAATCCATCTTCGACTACCGCTATGAGGACTTCGAGGTAGTCGATTACCAGCACCACCCCACGATCAAGGCCTCGGTTGCCGTATGACTCCCCGGATCGGTCTGATCTGGGCGCAGACGACGCAGGGCGTGATCGGCTCCGAAGGCGGCATGCCCTGGCATCTGCCGGAAGACTTAGCGCATTTCCGGCGCACCACCGAAGGGCATCCGGTGATCATGGGCCGGCGCACCTGGGACTCCTTCCCGGAGCGGTTCCGGCCTTTGCCCGGCCGGACCAATTACGTCCTGACTCGTGAGCCCGGGTGGGGGGTCGAGGCTGACGCAGCTGGAGCTCATGTAATTTGCGACGGAAAATATGACAGAGCCCTTGAACGAGCAATCACTGTGGCCAAGAACGCCCCCGGCGGCGAAGAGATCTGGATCATCGGCGGCGGGCGCGTCTATCAACAGGCTTTACCGCTGGCGGATAGCACGGCGATCACCTACATCGACACGGATGTCAGCGGAGACACCCTGGCACCGGAGCTCGGCCCGGAATGGGAACTGACGCGCAGCGACCCTGCAGCAGGCTGGCATAGCTCGAGCACCGGCACCGGATACCGTTTCACCTGGTGGCAGCGGCGCCAGGAATCATCAAGAGCAGAATCAGGAAGCGAGTGAGCATATGTCCCACCGGGTAGGTTTTATCGGCTGGCGCGGCATGGTCGGCTCAGTCCTCTTGCAGAGGATGCGCGAAGAGCAAGATTTCGGTCAGCTGGATCCGGTGTTCTTCTCCACCTCCAACCACGGCGGCCCGGCCCCGGTTTTCGACGAGGGCGATCCCGGCACTTTGCAGGACGCTTACGATCTCGATGCGCTGGCCGCCCTGCCGATTCTGGTAACCGCGCAGGGCGGGCAGTACACCGAGGCGGTCCACGGACGGCTCAGAGCCCGGGGCTGGGACGGTCTGTGGATCGATGCGGCTTCTACCCTGCGTATGGAGGAGAGTTCGGTGATCGTGCTGGATCCGGTCAACCGAGCGGCTATCGATGCTGCGCTGGCTAACGGAGTCCGGGATTTTGTCGGCGGAAACTGCACAGTTTCCTGCATGCTGATGGGGTTGGGTGGCCTCTTCCGCAATGGCCTGGTGGAATGGGCGACCTCGATGACGTACCAGGCGGCCTCGGGCGGCGGTGCCCAACATATGCGGGAGTTGCTGAATCAGTTCGGCAGCATCCACGCGGCAGTGGCAGATCAGCTGGCAGACCCGGCCGCAGCCATTCTGGAGATCGACCGGGGCGTGCTCACCGCGCAAGGCAAGGCCGATGCGAGCCAGTTCGGGGTTCCCCTGGGCGGTTCGCTGATTCCCTGGATCGATGCGGACCTTGGCAATGGCCAATCCCGCGAGGAGTGGAAGAGCGCCGCGGAGACGAACAAGATCCTCGGCACTTGCGCAACTGATCGGATCGCCCTCGATGGGCTGTGCGTGCGCATCGGGGCGATGCGAGCGCATTCCCAGGCGCTCACGGTGAAGCTCCGCGAGGGCCTGCCGCTCCCCGAGATCGAAAACCTCATCGCAGGGGATAATCCCTGGGCGCAGGTGGTGCCCAATACCAAGGAAGCGACGGTTGCAGCGTTGACGCCGATGGCGGCTTCGGGCGGCTTGGAGATTCCGGTGGGGCGGCTGCGGAAGCTGTCGATGGGCCCGGAATACCTAAGCGTCTTCACGGTGGGCGACCAGCTGCTCTGGGGCGCCGCAGAACCCCTGCGCCGGATGCTGGCTATCGCCACCGGCCGGCTCTGAGCTGGCTGTCGAAGCGTCTACCATCGGGCCTCCGGGCGGCCACCTCGCTCGCCTATATTGCTCGGCTATAAGCATCTTCACCGTCTACCAGATGGCATTTTTCTGTCTATCAACAGTTGACCTTTGTCCCTGACTGAAATACATTCTCTGCAACGCTTTCGCAGAGAGCGTCACTCGGGGGAATCACCGTCGAATTCTCCGGGTCAATCGGAGCGCCGGGGCATGGTCTGAACACGCCTCCCCCAGGCTTTCCTTGAAGAGTCAGGAGTCATCAACCATGGATCACCACATCGTTGTTCCAGAAGTCATGGAAACCGAACCTGGCAGCATCATGCCCGAGGTGCTGATCGACCTCGATTTCGAACACGAGGGGCAGCACATTCCGCCGGCCAGGATGAGCAACGGCGCATCGTGCTGCAGCAGCAGTTCCTGCACGCTTCCGCCCACTCGGAACTGATCCTGCTCAATCATGAAATACACCTTGGCCTACGGTACTCAGAGAGCGGATCTCGATGCCTGTTACGCAGTAGTCAACGGCGCATCGATCCTGCGCTTCCGTGAGCACCGGGAGCTGGTTCGGAGGCTCTTCGATTTCCTGGAGTCGCCGCGCAGCGCGGACGAGGTGACCCGAGGCGTTCCGGGTCTGGCGGACCCGGAACGCCTTCTGGGCAGACTCACCGAAGCGGGCGCCCTGACCATGGTCGATGATATGCCGAGCACCGGTATCAGCATCGGCTACGATCTCCCCGAATCTCTGCGTTCCGAGCTGGATCCGCCTCCGGCAGAGACCGCCGAGGCCAGCATCATGGTCCGCGAGTCAACCGCTGAGATGCTGGACTGCGCCGGGATCGCCTGGACCGCCGGCCGGAAACACCTTCCGGTCGCTCCCGGGGACGGCCATCGGATGATCATCGGCCCGGCGGTTGTTCCAGGCCTCACGGCATGCTTCGAATGCCTCATGCTGCGCCGCGCCGGGCTGAGCGGCTGGCCGGAAGACTATCTGGAGATCCACCGCAACAGCTCCCGCGGCGAAATCTCACCGAAAGACCTGCAGCTATCCCTCAATCTCGCCCAGCGGCTCGCCGAAGCCGCTTTCGTGCGGCAGGATCCAGAGTCCATCGGTTCTTGCCTAGTGGTCAACCTGCGCTCGTTGAGCGTTCACGGTTCCAGAATCTGGAGTGTTCCCCGATGCCCGACCTGCTCGACGAGCGCTACCTCCTGCCTCGGCTATCCCTGGCGGGAGCCGATCTCCGCGAAGGGCTGATCAGCCCCGCACTCGGCGTGGCACCAACGCTCACCCAGCCCGTGATCCGGCCGCAGGGAATTCCGGCGAAAGCGCTGCAGGCACTCCCCGCAGCAGCCGTACCAGTCTTCGCTCCCGGTGAGGACCTGCATTGCGGCAGCAGCTTCTCACTCCAGAACGGTGACCAGGCCGGCTCCCTCCATGGCGAACTGGTAGAACGCTATGCCAGCCTGATCATTCCCGAGAACCTCAGCCAGCCGGGCCCGGCCTCGGCCCGGCAGCTGAGCCTGGAGTCGTTCCTACAGTTCACCGACGAGCAGTACGCTTCCCCGGACTTCCCGTACCGGGATCCGCGCACCCTCAACCAGGTGCACTACTACCCCGCCCGTCGGGCTATCGACAACCTCCCCGTAACGGTTCCGGCGGAACTGGTCTTCCTGACCGGAGTGGATGCCAAGCGCTGGTGCACTATCAGCTCGAGCGGACTCGGTGCGGGACGATCCCGCGGGTCAGCTGCTGCATCCGCCTTTTACGAGCTCATCGAACGTGACGCTTTTCTTCGAACCTGGTACGCCCGGCGAGGCGAGGGGCGGCTAGCCATGCTGGGCCAGGAGCCGGCGTTGCTAGCCTCAGCCCTGGGCATGGGAGCCGAGCTGCCCAGAATGCTGCAGAAGCTCCGGTTACGCGGAATCGAGGCCACCCTGGTGCAGCTGCCGGCCGTCGCAGGAGTGCCAGTGATTCTCTCCTGCTTGCGTTCCGGAACCGTGGGCCTGGCCGTGGGCTGTGCGGCCAAATCGGCAATAGGCGATGCCGCTCGTACGGCCTTCACGGAATCCCTGCACAGCTATAACTGGGCAATGCAGCTGCTCGAGGAGGAACCGGCGCAGACGCCCCCGAAGCCGAACTCGATCAAGGGCAGTCGGGCGAAACCATCGGAGATACCGGCCTCACGCTCCGCTCTCACGTCCAGCTACACGCTCCGCCCGCCAACCGCCCGCTCAACGATTTCCTCGATACCGGCCCGGAGGCCGGCCTGGTTGAGTTCTTCAGCACTCCTGCGGTCGATTTCACGGCGGCTATCAGCGGTGCTCATGACTCCGGCTGGGAACTCTGCTTCGCCGAGATCGCGCCCGCAGTCCTCCACGGCACCGGCTGGTATGTCATTCGCGCTCTGGCCCCGCAGGCAGTGACCCTGGACGTGGGCATACCTCATCTGCGCCAGCTCGGCGAAGTGGCCCATGCAACCCTGAACCCCTTTCCCTGAGCTCACTGACCCCTGAGCTCATCGAGTCTCGCGATCCTAAGGAGCCACGTGTCCGCACCCCAGCTTCCCGCTATCTCCCTGGATGACCCGGCGGAGAACTTCATCGTCGCCTCCAAACTGAGCCCTCGGCTCAGCGAATCATTCGCCGGGCCCGCTTTCGAGCAGTTCCGCAGCGATGGCAGAGCCCTCGATCGCTTCGGACTGCCCAGCGCAGTGATCGAATCCACCGACTCCATCGAGCTGGAACCCGGCCCTGAACACACACGCTCCGCACTGAGTGCCGTTTTCAGAGATCGTGTTTCGGCCAGTGACTTCGGGCCCGGTGGCACTGATTTCCAGACCCTCAGCAATATCCTGCTGGAGACCGTCATGGTCTCACCCGACCATGGACGCGGCGCCCCTTCCGCGGGCGGGCTCTATCCATTAGATCTGTATCTCTGCGCCACCGGGGTCTCCGGGCTCGATGAAGGCTTCTACTCGATCGATCCTTTCGGCCAGAGACTCTACCGGCTGCCAGTGGATGATGCCTCGGACGCCAGAGCCTTCCTCCACGATGCGCTCCTCTACCCGGAACTGGCAGCAGGCGCCTGCGCCGCTGTGTTCTTCGTTGCGAGCTTCTTGCGCAGCCGGGTGAAATACGGTCAGCGCGGCTACCGCTTCGCTTTCTTGGAGGCGGGCCATCTTGCCCAGGCGATGACTCTGAGCGCTCAGTCTTATGGCCTGGCCAGCTGCCCAGTAGGCGGTTATCACGATCGGCTCGCCGATGATTTCTTCGGCCTGGACGGGGTGGAGCAGACCGTGATCTACTGCCTGGTCTTGGGCCGGCCCGGCACCGGAGCACCATGACCCCGGGGGCGAGCTGGGAGCACGTGACCAAGCTGTACGGCCCTCGAGCGGCGCTCGAGGACTTCAGTCTTGAGCTCGGCCCCGGGGTGCACGCCCTGCTGGGACCGAACGGTGCAGGGAAATCCACCGCGCTGAATCTGCTCAGCGGTATTCGGCTGGCTGATGACGGGGTAATGCGGGTCTGCGGGGAGCGCGTGACCCGCGGGGGAAGAAGCGCCCGCTCGCTGAGCAGCACACCGCAGGCGCTCTCCTTCCCTCCGGTGCTTAGGGTGCGAGAAGTCCTGGATTTCATCGCCGCACATTATCCGCAACCGCTGGCGATAGATGCGCTCTGCGATCGGCTGCCGCTGGCGCAGCTTCTGGAACGCAAATGCGGAGGTCTCTCCGGCGGGCAGACCCGGGTGGTAGGCCTGGCCTGTGCACTCAGCGGCAATACGGAGGTCTTGCTCCTCGATGAACCGTCAACCGGCCTGGACCCGGAGACCCGCTCCACGGTGCATGAGATTCTCCGCGAACAGCGCACCATGGGCCGCTGCATCATCCTGAGCACCCATGACTACGCCGAAGCTGAAACCACCGCAGACACGGTCTCGCTGATCCGTCATGGGCGATTGCTGCTGCACGAACGGCTCGGGCAGCTCACCAGATTGCGTTCTGAAAGCACGAAAAGCGGCGAACTCACGCTGGAGCATCTGATCTCGGACCTTCTGCGCGACTCCCCTGAGGCGGCCGGCTGATGCGGCGGCTACTGCGCTACACCCGGTTGCGGCTTCAGGAGATCCTACGTTATCCGTCATTCGTCCTGCCCACGATGGGGTTGCCGTTGCTCTTCTACCTGATCTTTGGGACCACCTCGGGAGCCGACCCCCTGCCGCTGGTCTTCGGCTATCTCGCCTTCTCGATGCTCGGTACCGCGGTCTTCCATTTCGGCGCAGCAGTTGCCGCCGAACGAGAGCAGCCGTGGTCGCTCTATCTGCTGTCGCTGCCGGCCAGCGGAACTATCAGAATAGCTTCGCTGATCCTGGCGAATATTGCGCTGACCGTCCTGTTCGCCGCACCGATAGCCATCGCCGGATTGCTTCTGGGCGCCTTCGCGGGAAGTCCTGGGGGCACCCTGACGCTTGGCAGCGCAGCTCTGCTGCTCGGGGCCGTCGTTCAAGGAGCATTCGGGCTCGTTCTGGGGTACTGGCTTCCGGTCAAAGGAGCAGGGCCCATCGCCACGGTGCTGTATTTTCCGCTGGCAGCACTCAGCGGGCTGTGGGGTGGCATGAACCTGGGCGTGCTCAGTGACATCGGAGCGTGGCTACCGCCCGGCGCCTGGTCTCGGTTGATCAACTCCGCCTTGGCGTCGGAGATCTCCTGGCCCGCACTCGGCCTGCTTGGCGGGTACCTCATCCTTTTCACGGCTCTCGGCGTGCTGGGATACCAGCGGATCCAGCAGACCGTTTATCGCTGACCTCTCTTGATCCCCTAAAGGAACGAGGACTTCCCGGGTTGACCGGTTATTCAAAGCTGCAGGCCCACCAGCAGTGACTCTGCCTCGAGCTCGATGCCAAAGCGGTCCTGCACCCCTTGGCGTACAGCCCTGGCGACAGCCAGGATGTCTGTGGCATCAGCGCCACCGCGGTTAGTGATCGCCAGAGTGTGCTTCGTGGACAGCGATGCCCGGCCGCCGGTGAGCTCGGAGCCGAAACCCCGGGAAAAACCTGAAGCCGCAATAAGCCAGGCAGCACTGAGCTTCACCCCGCCGGAAGCCGGGTACCGAGGTGCCTCATCGGGCAATCCGGCAGCTTGTTCTTCGCTGATCACAGGATTAGTGAAGAACGAGCCCGTGGAGAAAGCATCCCGGTCTTCGGCATCGAGCACCATGCCCTTACGTCCGCGCAGCTCGAGCACGGCTTCACGGACATCCAGCGCCGAGGCGCGCTCGCCCAGGGGCACATCCAGCCGAGCGGCGAGCTCAGCGTAGCGGATCGGGGCGCTCATCCGACTGAGCGGCAGTTGAAACTCCACGGTCAGCACCACGTACCGCGGCGAGCCGGTGATGCCCTGCCACCGATGGCGCTTAAGCACCGAGTCCCGGTATCCGAACTGCAGTTCAGAGGTGGTGAAAGTACGGACCTGCTGTTCCTGACGGTCCCAGACCCGGACGGCGGCGATGGTGTGAGCCACTTCAGAGCCGTAAGCGCCGACGTTCTGCACCGGAGTAGCGCCGGTGGCACCCGGGATACCGGAAAGCGCTTCAACTCCGCTCCGGGCGTGGAGAACAGCGTCATGGACGAACTCATCCCAGTTCTGACCCGCCTGCACGAGCACGGAAGCACCGCCGCAGGTGTCTTCCGAGTTGGTCCTGATGCCGGAGGTCCGGATCCTCAGCACCGTGCCGTCGAAACCTGCGTCGGAGATCAGCAGATTGGAGCCGCCACCGATGATCAGCAGTGGTTCTTCAGCGTCGTCTGCGGCACGGACCGCGTCGATGATCTCCGCTTCGGTGACGGCTTCCTCGAGGCGTCGCGCCGGGCCGCCCACTCCGATGGTGGTCAGCTCGGCGAGCGCGAGATCCGCGCCGGAGGCTGTGGGCGTCATACCAGCCGGACCAGGGCTTGAGCTTTGACCAGGACTTTCTGACCTGAGTTCATGACCGTCAGGTCGATCCTTACCGTCCCCGGTTCGGGCTCGAGGGCACCGACCACTCCGGTGACCTCAATCGCGGTGCCTTGATCGTTATCCGGTACCGGAACGGGCTTGGTGAACCGGGTCTGGTACGCAACCACGGCACCGGCTCCACCGGCCCAGTCCACGACGAGCTGCACGGCAGCACCCATCGTGAACATGCCGTGCGCGATAACACCGGGAAGCTCTACTTCCCGAGCTACCCGCTCATTCCAGTGAATGGGGTTCAGATCCCCTGAAGCACCGGCGTAGCGGATGAGATCCGCTCTGGTCACCGGGATCGAACGGCTGCCGATCTCCTGGCCGACCGTCAGTTTGGCGAGCACCGGGGTCTTCGCGCTGTCAGGATCCTGATTCATGCCCCGCTCCCCTGCCCTGGTTCCTGACCTTCTTCCTCGGTCCGGACCACGATGGTCGAGACGGTGGTCGACACCGGCTCGCCCTCGACGGTGGTGATCTCCGCCCGGGTGGTGAGCATCGCTCCTGCGCCCATCATGCGGATCGAATCCACATGCAGTTCCGCCTGGAGTGCGTCCCCGGCGATGATCGGCCGGTGATGCTGGAAGCGCTGCTCCCCGTGAACCACCCGGGAGAAGTCGATGCCGGCTTCAGGGTCCCGGATGAACCGGGCTTCAGCTCGCTGCGCCACGATGATCGCGAAAGTGGGCGGTGCGACCAGGTCTGAGTAACCGGCCGCCCGGGCTGCCTCCAGATCGGTATGCACGGGGTCGACGGCTTTCACCGCCGCCGCGAATTCCCGGATTTTCTCCCGGCCGACGTCATAGACGCCTTCAGCCGGGTAGACCCGGCCTGCTAGACCTGGGTGAAGACTCATGGTGCCTCCTGAGAGCGGATAGATATGGCTGACCCCAGCTTCTAAGCCTATCGGGCACCGGGCTGCGTCCGTGACCGGCATGCGAAGACCACTGCAGAGATCAGCGCAACCGTTCCAGGGCGGCGCGGATGTCTTCTGCATCGACTCCGTGCCGCGCTGCGGGAAGGTCGATTCCGCTGCCGTGCAAGGATGTGTTGTAGTACATGCCGTCGCCTACCAGCATAATCACCTGAGCGACGGTGGGGTCGCCGACTTCAGCAAAGATCAGATCGAACCAGCCCTGCTGCACTTGACTGAGCGTCTGGGTAGCTTGTTCTGCGGCGTCGCTGAGCTTCATCGCGGCCAGCATGACGCGCTCGAGATCTGAGCCGCTGGCGGCGGATGTCCGCAGATAGTAGCCGATGGACCCGTCGCTGGCTTCAGCCATGGCGGCCCGGTCTTCCGCTGCGAGTTCCCGGAGGCGCTCGAGCAGCCCTTCGGTCAGGGCCGCTTTATTACCGAAGTGATAGAGCAGTCCGCCTTTGGAAACATTCGCCGCACCGGCCACTGCCTCTAGTGTGGCAGCCCGCTCCCCTTGATCGATCAGAAGCTCGACGAAAGCGTCGAGTATCTGGTCCCGGCTGCTACTCCGCGGCATCGACACCGGTCCTTTCACTCATCTCCACCATTGTGCATCATGACCCTGGGTTGATGCTATACCGTCCAGACGGTACAGTAATAATCAATCTCTTCGTCCTCCCACCGTGAAAAGAGTGCCCCATGCAGCCCTCTGCGCACCCGACCTCCACGCCATCCCCCGCGAACTCAGCGAACACCCCGCCCCGCGCCACCTTGCGGGACTGGATCGCCCTGGCCGTCCTGATGCTCCCGGTACTCCTGGTGGCAGTGGATAACACCGTCCTGTCTTTCGCCATCCCGGAGATCTCCGCAGCGCTGGCCCCCAGCGGATCCCAGCTCCTGTGGGTCATCGATATCTACCCGCTGGTTCTAGCGGGGCTGCTGGTCTCCATGGGCTCTTTCGCGGACCGCGTCGGGCGGCGCCGGATGCTCCTGCTCGGCGGCGCCGGCTTCACCCTGGTCTCAGCTCTAGCGGCCTTCGCCCCCAGCGCCGAATGGCTTATCGCAGGACGCGCCGGCCTCGGCTTCTTCGGAGCCATGCTCATGCCCTCGACGCTCTCCCTGATCCGCAATATCTTCCTGGATCCGCAGCAGCGCCGGCTCGCCGTAGCCGTCTGGGCCGCCGGCTTCTCCGGCGGCGCCGCACTCGGCCCCATCGTCGGCGGACTGCTTCTGGAACACTTCTGGTGGGGCTCGGTCTTCCTCCTCGCCGTTCCCGTACTGATTCCACTACTGATCTTCGGCCCGGTCTTCATCACCGAGTCCAAGGATCCGAACCCGCCGAAGATCGACCCGGTCAGCATCCTGCTCTCTTTCGCCGCGATGGTCCCGCTGGTACTGAGCATCAAGACTTTCGCCAGTTACGGACTGACCCCGGTGATGATCGCCGCCGCGGCATCCGGCGCGGTCTTCCTCTGGCTGTTCATCCGTCGACAGATGCGGCACCGCGATCCGATGCTGGATGTGCGGCTCTTCCGCAACCCCGCGTTCTCCGGCGGCGTCGTAGCGAATCTGCTCAGCGTTTTCTCTCTGGTCGGATTCCTCTTCTTCATCTCCCAGCACTTGCAGCTCATCATCGGCCTCTCGCCCACTCAAGCCGGCTTCGTGCTGCTGCCAGGGCTGGGCTTCGCGATCACCGCCGGGCTGATCGCCGCTCCGCTGGCCCGGCGAGTGGCACCGGTGTGGATCATCACCGGAGGGCTGCTGCTCAACGCCGTCGGTTACGCACTGGTGGCCTTCACCAACCCGCAACCCGTTCCGGTGCTCATGATCGCCTTCATCCTGCTCGGAGCCGGTGTGGGAGCCGCCGAGACGATCTCCAACGACCTCATCCTCAGCTCAGCGCCGCCGGCGAAAGCCGGCTCCGCCGCGGCGATTTCGGAAACCGCCTATGAAGTCGGCTCGGTGCTCGGCACCGCCGTACTGGGCTCTGTGCTGGTCGCGGTCTACCGGAATCAGCTGTCCCTGCCGGAGAACCTCAACGCCGGGCAGGTATCCCAAGCCGAGGGGACCCTGGCCGGGGCGCTGCAGATCGCGAATGACCTGCCGGGGCCGGCAGCTGAAGCGCTGCGGCAATCGGCGAGCCACGCTTTCGATAGCGGTGCCGTCGTGACCTCGTTGGTGGGGCTGACGCTCATGCTCGTCGCTGCGGCCATGGCCCTTATCGTGCTGCGGAAGGTCCGCACTCAGGACTCAGTAAAAACAGAGAGCGAATGAGGCTCAACGGGTCAGCTGGAAACGGTGGAATCCGCGCTCAACGCTTCTCGAGCCCGCGCAGTCGGCGGCGCACATCCAGCATGCGGACCACCAGGCCCACCAAATGCAGCACGGCCCCGGCGATGAGGAACGGCATCGAGGGCCAGACCTGCCCGTTGTTCCCGGTGACCGCACTCAGGATGGTCAGCACAATACCCAGACCGAGCAGAGCCATCGCCGTGAAGACGATGGTCTTGTAGGCCGGGCTCGCGACACGCCAGTATTCGGACATACCCCTAGTCTACCGAGGCCAGGGGTCTGCCGAGCTCAGGCAGCCAGGGTTTTGACCATGAGGAAGTTGCGCAGCCTGACGCCGGAGAATACCGGCTGCTGCTCCGCGATCACCGCGAAGTCGTGCCGTTCGAAGAATTCGCGAGCGGTGAGGCTCACATCGCTCGTCAGCTCGGCATAACCGGCCTGGCGCGCGGCGGATTCCAGAGTGCCCAGCAAAGCGCTGGCCACCCCGCGCCTGGTGTACTCCGGATGGACGAACATCATCTCGATATGCCCCGTATCGATGAGCTGACCGAAGCCGCGGATCTCGTCATCGAGGAGCGCCACCAGGGTCATCCCCTGGAGCCGGGCAGCATCCCATTCCCTCAGCACCCACCGCTCCGGCCTGGCCCAGGCCGCGATCTGCTCGGCGGAATAATCACTGCTGGCGGTCACGGTCACCGCCGCCAGGAAAACCGAGAGCGTGGCGCAGGCATCGTCTGCAGTGTACTCGCGGAGCCGCATAGCCTCGATAGTCATGAACTCTTGCCCGCCAGAAAGGCTGCTCAGCTGGCCGGCTGGACGCCGAAGGCCACCGCGAGTTTCATGATCTTCTGCGCCCGGCCTAAACGCGGCAGATCCGAGCCATCTCGGATGACCTCTCCCCGTGCCTTGAAATCAGCAAGGAAGTCCGTGGCCCATGCGACATCGGAGGGCGCCGGGGAGATCACTTCGTTGATCACCGTGGCCTGGTCCGACTGCAGGCAGAGCTTACCGGTCATGCCCATAGCCACGGTGATACCGGACTGCTCGCGCAGGATGGGGTGATTGCTGCCGACGGTGGGCCCGTCGATAGGGCCTGGCAGATCACCCACCCGGCTGGCCACGACGAGCTTGGCCCTGGGATAAGCCATGGCTTCCCGGTCCGCGGCCATTCCGGTATCCCGGCGGAAGTCACCGGAACCGAAAGCGAGCCGGAAGGCGCCCTCGGCCCGGGCGATGTTATTGGCTTCCTCGATACCGATGGCGGATTCCACCAGAGCCAGCACCCGGGTCTTGCCGTCCAGCCGGTGGTAGGTCTCCTTGACGTGCTCGGCGCTTTCCGTTTTGGCCAGCATCACCCCGAGCAGACCCGGAATACCTCGCAGCCCGGCCACATCATCGGCCCAAAAGTCACTGGCGACATCATTGATCCGGACCCAGGCCTGGCCGCCGTCCCGCAGCCATGCGGCCACCTCGTCACGGGCCTGACCTTTACGGCTCGGGTCGACCGCGTCTTCGATATCCAGGACCACGGCATCGGCGCGGGAGGCCACAGCGGCATCGAAGATCTCCGGCTGGGTGGCGGGAACCAGCAGCCAGGAACGGGCGATTTCCGCCGGGACGTTCCGGATACGGGGCAAAGGCGAAGTGATCGGGTCTGCGGCGCCGGCTTCCAGACCGGTATCGCCATAGGGTTCGAGGGGCGAAGACATACCCCTACCGTATCCCTCTGCGCACTCCGGCGACGACTCGGGGCGCGCACGGCTTAAAGTGGTGCTAGAACTGGAGACATGCCTCTTACCGATGGCCCCCGCGTCCCCTTGCTCCTCGATGTTGACACTGGCATTGATGACTCCCTGGCGTTGCTGTATCTACTGGCCAGCCCCGAGGCCGAGATCTTGGGCATCAGCTGCACCGCAGGTAATGTCCCGGCCCCGCAGGTGGCGGTGAACAACCTGGCCTGGCTGGAGCTCTGCGCTCCGGCGTTCAGCACGGGGGCACCGGAGGAGATCGAGGTGAGCCTCGGCTCGGAAGTCCCGCTCCTCGCCCCGCTGATGACCACAGAGGACACCCACGGCCCGCAGGGCATCGGCTACGCCGAGCTGCCGCGGCCGAGGCGTCCGGTCTCGGAACGCCATGCTGCCCGGCTGTGGAGTGAAACCGTGCGTGAGCGGCCGGGTCAGATCACCGGCCTGATCACCGGCCCGCTGACCAATCTGGCCCTGGCCATCCGGCTCGATCCGGAGCTGCCGTTTCTGCTCAAGCGCATCGTGATCATGGGCGGCTGTTTCAACCATCCTGGCAACACCACACCGGTCAGCGAGTGGAATATTGCCGTGGACCCCGAGGCGGCAAAACTGGTCCTGGACGCTTTCAGCGCGCTGCCCCCGGAACGCCAGCCCATCATCTGCCCCCTTGATGTCACGGAGTCCGTGGTGATGACTCCGGAACATCTGGCCAGGTTGAGCGTCGCCGCCGGCTGCGAGTCTCCGGAACGGCCGGATCAGCAAGATCCGCCAGGGACGCGTTCCACCGCCGCCAACGAACTCATCCGGCAGTTCAGCGATGCGGTGCGGTTCTACTTCGAATTCCACCGGGATCACGGCCAGGGCTACCTCAGCCATATGCACGATCCTTTTGCCGCTGCAGTGGCCTTGAACCCTGAAATCGTCAGGCTGCGGCACACTACGGCGGATGTGGAACTGGCCGGTTCGCTGACTCGTGGCGCGACGATAGCCGACTGGCAAGGGCATTGGGGAAGGCCCCGGAACGCCTGGGTCGGGCTGGAGACCGACCCGGAACGCTTCTTCGACCAACTCATCGAACGCGTCGGCGCACTGGCGAGGAGACTCGACCAGTCAGGGCGTTCAGGGAGCGCTCAGGACCGCCGTCGCTGAATTCGGCCCCCAGCCGTTGCCCGTGACCGTAATCGGAACAGACCCCTGGCCGGATTGCCCGGCGAGCAGACCGATACGCAGATAGTTCACTCCGCCGCCGTCAGCATTCCCCGTGGTGCAGCTCAGGCTCTGCCCCGCGGGGGTGCAGCTCCAACCCAGCGGACCAGCATCCACATAGTCGTAGCTCAGCCCTGCGGGCAGGTCTACGAGCACGCGCCCCCCACAGACCGGGCCACTACTCGTGGGCTGCAGGGAAATCCTGAGCGTGACCGCCGCTGGGTCGAAAGCGTCCCGGCTGAAACTGGCTGAGGGCTGGAGGGCGTTCGGCGCGGCTGGCGGCTGGACCTCATCGGAAGGCTGCGTTGGAGACGGGGGGAGGCGAGACCGGCAGGACAGGGACCACCACCGACGGTTCATCCGGCCCGGTGGGCTGCACCGGCTCCGACTCCGTCGGTTCCGCCGGAGGGCTCGGATCCGAAGTAGCCGATGGCTCGCTCACCGTCGTGCCCTCGCTATCCGTCGCGAGATCCACGTCGGCTGACGGCTGGCGCAGGATCAAGAAGGTCGCAAGGCCCAGAATCAGGAGTAGGGCCGCCGCCCCGCCGAGCCATTGCGCGAGCCTGTTACCGGATTTCCCTGCGGGTGGCTGCGCCGCGGAGGCCCCCGATGCTTCAGCGGCTACGCCGCCGGCGCCGGCGAGGCCCGCGCCGCCTGCTGTCGCGGGGAACAGGGCCATCCCGGCAACGCCGACGATTCCGGGGCCGATGACCCGGCGCAGACTCTCATTGACCTCGGTGATGTCGTGCAATGCGGTGGTGCAGTAGATGCATCCGCGAATATGGCTCTAGTACCTGCTGCGAGCGCCGAGTGGGAAGCTTGCTGCGCACTAAAGCCCCGAGCTGAGAAGCGTATTTGCGGCAATCCGCGCGAGGGGTCTGCTGCAGGTGACTCTGCAGATAGGCCTGGCGCAGTGTCTCCCGGGAACGATAAGCCAGCGCGGCCACCGCATTGGCCTCGATACCGAGGATCTCGGTGATCTCGTGCGGCTTCTTGCCTTCAACCTCGGTCATCCACAGCACCAGGCGAGCGCGCTCCGGCAGTGACTCGAAGGCGTTCCGCACGATCTCGGCTTCGTAGCGGGCCGCAGAGTCGTCCTGGACTACCTGCTCAGCCTGCCCCGTGTACTCCGAGACCAGATCGACCCTCGAAGATCTGCCGAAATTCCGATTCGCCAGATTGCGCACCGCACCCAGGAGGTAACCCCGGAAGAAGACATCCGGGCCTTCTCCGGCACGCAGCTTCAAGAGCGTGCTCGCGAAGGCTTCTGCTACGAAGTCGGCGGCGTCTTCATGCCGGGCGCCCATCTGGATGGCGATGCCTTTAGCCACCGAACTGTGCCGGCGGTACAGTTCGGCATAGGCCTCATCATCACCGCCGCGAGTATCTGCGATCAGATCCTCATCAGAACGGTTCTGATAGTCCTCGAGCGTACTCATTCCCACCCCCACATCTTCTCTTGCTGGCCTTTCCTGACGATTCTTATCTCTTATGTACCCGGTCTACCCGGAGTGCCTGAAGTTTCCGCCCCGCGCCACGGCTGAGCAGGAACCCTGCCCCCAGGATCAGCGAGGTGATCGCCAGAGGCAGCATCATACCCGCTCCAGAACCGGTGACCGCCAAAGGGTCGCCATCATCGCGGGCGTCAGGGGCAGGATCTTGTGGCGCATCAGTAGAGTCTCCCCCGGAGTCCGAGCTCGGATCCCCGGGCTCCTTGGTCACCGCTGTCACGACTTCCGGGACCTCTGTATTGCCCGCAGTGGTGCTGCTGACCGCGTTCCGGAGCGTGTCAGAGGATCCGGTGGCGATCACCCTCACCGAGTACTGCACGGTGACGGTCTGACCGATGGACAGCAGTCCTTGCCAACGGATCGAGCTGGAATCGCTGAGCGCCCGGCCGCTCGTCGCATCGATGTCCCCGCGGAAAGCGGCACCGCCGATCACTCCGCTGAGATCATCGGTGAAGTCAGCTCGCAGATCGGTGCGGCCGACATTTTTTCCGGTCACCGTGTACGTCACGACCTGGCCCGGCGAAGCAGTAGCCCGGTCCACGTTTTTAGTGAGCTGGAACCCGGAGAGGTCCACGGTCACGGGCTGCGGCAGCAGGACGTTGCCCAGGGTGCTGCTCACCCGGTTGATGAGTTGGTATTTGGTCAGCGGCGGGGCTTTGACCTGCACTCCGAAAGAGACTGTAGCGCTCTGGCCCGGGTTCAGATCACCGCGCCAGATCAGGGCGCTGCCCGTGAATTCGAGGCTTCCGGTATTCGTCACGGCGTCGCCGAGATAGTTCGATTCGTCCAGGACTTGATCGAGTTCATCGGTGAAATTCGCGGGCAGGGCGGTGCTGCCGGTGTTCCGTGCCGTCACTTCGAAACGAACCGTCTCCCCGGGGTTTGCGGTGCTGCGATCCGCGGGTTTCGTGATCTCCACGCGCGGCTCGGCCACTGGCGGAACAGGCGGAACCGGCATGACCTCAGCCGAGGCGAGATCCGTCAGCCGGTAGTCGTAGGTGGCCGGAGTGGTGACCTGACCCGCCACTGCTGATTCCCCGGTCTTAGGGTCGATCCGGTAGAGCGTACCGTCGGCATGACCGGAGTACCAGGCACCGGCGTGCCAGGCGAATCCGTAATTAGCAGTACCGGCGGCCAGTGCCGGGCCGGAGATCGATAGCACAGGTGTAGCGGTCATGCTCTCGGCGCTGAAGGAATCGACGTTATAGCGGTAGATTTTCCCCTCGCCATTGCCGAAGATCAGGCCGAAGAGGTTGCCGTCTTGGTCGAAAGCATAGTCCGGAGCGGCGAAGCCGTTGGCCCAGACCTGCTCATCTGACTGCGTGGAGGTCACGGGGCCGCTGATCACCGTGGCGCCGGTTCGCGGGTCGAAGCGGGAAAGCCTGGTGTTCTGGGCGGTCTGCAGATTGGTCCCCAGCCAGACGGTACCGTCCGGGGACACCGACAAACCGCCCCAGGCCTGCTGAGCTTGAGCCGCAGAGCCGATCTCGGTGATCCCGCTATCACCATTCTTCAGACCGTAGAGCTGAGGGTAGGCCGTGTTGTACCGGCTGCCCACGAATTGCAGACCGCCCATGGAGTCTGGCCCCAGGCCTAGATTCGAGGCCCAGTAATCGGGAGCCCCGGCAGCGGTCTGAGCGGTGACCTGAGTGGTTTTCTGCCCGTCTGCTCCGACGAACTCGAAGATCTGATTTCCGGAGGAGCCGTAGAGGCCTGCGGGATTGATGGCTACCGGGTCCGTCTGGGGCGTGAGCGGCCAGGTATCCCCCGGAGCTGAGGATGCTGATGAGGGTACAGCCATCATCGCGACGAAAAGCGCCGCGATTCCTACAACGGCAGCCAAAAGCCGTTTAACTTCCCTCCCCATCAGTCCTTCTTATCCCGAAGCCCGGCGTCCAGGTTATGCGGCCGAGGCCTCCCCCATACACCTTTACCGCTGCTCGTCATCGCTCATCGGAATAGCACAACGATAGCACGAATAGATGATAGACAGCCTGAAAACAGCGTACATTCAGCCACCCAGACAGCCTGCAGTCCGTGAACAATCAGGCAGAATACATGCGATCGCATCTAGTAGGCAAGGTGAAATCTCCTCAAAATTAAGTGTCATATATCACAATCATTGTTCTCGCTATGCATCGTCATAACCGGCTACTGAGCAGTACATCTCGACAGGTGCAAGCGTGAAATTCGGGGGCTTTCGGGCGAACCAGACCCCCTTCAGCAGCCACTTGATGACTGACCAGATTGACTACGGACGCGGAGAGGGGAGATCAGCAAACAATGACGACAATGACGACAGTGATGGCCTACTCCGGCACTCGTGCCGAAGCCGCGCGTCTCATGCCCGTGCTGGCAGCGCTGCGCGTATCAGGTCTGCGCACGATTCACCTGCACCCCGCCGGGAACAGCACAGCGGCTTCGATCGGCGAGCTCTTCGGGATTGATGATCGGCGAGCCCTCGACCTGAAGGGCAGCGGCCATCGTCGTACTGCTGCACTGCGCACCGTCCTCGCGGAGTACGCTCCTGACGCCATGCTGATCCATCCCGCTACTCAGGACTCTCGCACCACTGGCCGCACCGCGCATCAAGAAGGCATCCCTGTGGTGAGCATCGATTCATGGCCCACAGCGCATAAAGCCGGGACTGCTGATCTCTACCTGGAAAGTCATGAGCTCCACCGTCGGCACCTGATTGAGTCGGGAGCCCCGGGCTCAGCGGTCAGCACCATCGGCAGCACCACAACAGACTGCTTCCTCCGAGGCATCTCACAGGCCCAGATCGATTCTGATCAGCGTCGCGCACGGGCAGTAACGCCTCAACTCCGGCAGGCTTTCAGGTCGGGCCGGCAGCTGGACTTCCTGGTGGCACAGCGCTTCGAGGGGCTGCGCGCCAAGCAGCTCAGCCGATGCCTGCAGGAGTTCACTCGGGCACAGGAGGCCCGGACCGTGGTCTTCTCCATCGATCACCCCGTGTTGGCCAGGCGAGTGCGAGCTGGTGTTGAAGCGCCGAATCTCGTCGTCACGGGCGCACTGGACTATCAGGACTACTGCCGAGTACTGGCTCGGAGTACCGCAGTAACCACGGATGTGCCTTCGATTCAGCGCGATGCGCTCACCTTGGGCAAGCGGATCACGCCCATCCTCGAGTCACCCGCCCTGCTGTCCCTTGGCAACAGCAGGTCAAGACGAAGGAAACAGTCTCAGGACATCGCAGAACCGCAGTCCGGAGACGGCCTGGCCGCATTACGCGCGGCCTCGGCCATCAATAAATTCTTGGGATGGAAACCGGCTGCGCAGCCGCATCCGGTCACAGCCCTGGCCTCGCAGGCTGCTCCAGTACGAGAGCTGCAGCAAGCCGCATGTTAAAACGTTCCTTCTACCTCGCAGAGAGGGCCTGATAATTCAAGGTTCACTCCCGGCACCTCACCGGGCTGATGAACCCGCAAGTCTCCGCATCAGTGTTTTCCCCTAAACAGAATCGCTGGCGCAGACCCGGTGGATCCCCCAAATCCGTCGGGGACGGGTAGTTTCTCCCCCGAAAAGCCCGTCCAAGGAGGCAGCCGGTGCGTCGCCTTACCCCTATTTGCGTGACGCACCGGCTCGCTCCTACCTCGCCGTGTTCACCGCGCAACGGGCAGCACCGGGTCTGAACAGACTGGTCTCGACCCTGATCAGCCCAACCTCAGCCTTTGTTTTTGCCGAAGTCTTTACCGGGATCTTTACTGGCCTCTGTCTTTACTGAACCTCTGCGGGCTCTTCAGTCTGATAAGGACCGCGTACCCGCAGCGAAGCGATAACACCGCTGCCAGCGGCCAGAAATGCGTCGATACGTCTTCTCAGGTGCTCATCGCAGTAGAGGTTGCGCTTGGACTCGTCGCTCACCTGCAGCCGCCAACGCCCGGGCTGGCTACATTCGGCACACAAGGACACCGTCTGGCCTGTGACAGTGGTGATCTGCCGGCCATTGAGGCCCAGGTACTCCTCGAGCACCCCGGGCTCCTGCCAGTAGATAGTTTCCCAGTTGTTGGACTCGTAATTCCATCTGTTGGTCTCCACAGGGATCTCCACGCCATCCTCTAGACGCTGCAAGGCCTCGTCCTGAGGCAAGTACCCCCACGGTGTATACACCAACTTAGGTAATTTAGACACCGGATCTCCTTAGTTATTCTTTATGCCGGCTTTCTACGAAACTTTACTCCTCGGCGGGGTCCCCCCAAGCACAGTTGGTCTCTTTCCGGCTAGACCTACTGGTTAGATTTTTTAACCAAGTGGCGCAGAAAAGATCAGTTACGGCGCTCGTGACGCTATGGTCTGGTGAAATAGGTTTCAGCGCGAAAGGAAAATACTGCAAAGTTTTTTTCGAATCCATCTTCAGGGACCAGTGCCATCAGCAGATATTCCGGATACCAGGAGTTCTCAGGAAGGAGAAAACCCGCCTGACTCTGAGCCACTCCAGCAGAGTCACGCGGGCGTTCTGGTAGCGGTGGGGAGGCTCGATCTCCCGACCTCACGATTATGAGTCGTGCGCTCTAACCAACTGAGCTACACCGCCATAACAACGAGGGGCTCAGCTGCACAATCTTCGCGGCTTACCGCTAGGACGTTGCGCAGCGGGCCTTCTCATCGAGAGCCCCGACCGGGAATCGATCCCGGGACCTCCATCTTACCAAGATGGCGCTCTACCACTGAGCTATCGGGGCAACGAATGAATACTTTACCAGCGCATACGGTCGAGGAGAAATCGGGAGCAGTCACCCCGGCTGGGTCAAAACTCAGCTCCTCTTCGCCTCGCTCAGCGCTTGGTCCGGGGCTTTTTCCGTTCTTTCACAGGGCCTTTTCCGGAAGCTTTGGCTGGAGCTGCTTTAGTGCGCTCCTTGCCCTTATTCTTGCCATAGTCTTTGCCTTGACGGGGGCTGCGGGATTCCCTGGAATAGCCCGTCTCTGCGTCTCGGGCAGCCCGCGGCTTGCGGCCGGTGTCTAGCTCCAGGCGGATCAGCTCCCCGCCGATCCGGGTCTTCGCCAGCGAACGCCACTGAGCAGGGCTCAGTGCCGCCGGAAGCTCGACCAGCGAATGATCGCTGCGGATATCGATACCGCCGATCTCCGATGCCTTGAACCCGCCTTCGTTGGCCAGGGCGCCGATAATGGCCCCAGGCATCACCCGCTGCCTGCGTCCCACCGCGATGCGATACGTAGCGTTCCCCTCGGTCACCGTCCGGCTAGGACCGCGTGACCCTCTGCCATCGCGCTGCCGGTCGCCCTTCTGGAATTCAGGCGTCGCCGCTAGCTCCTCGACCAGCAAGGACTCACCGCCCTGCGCCATGAAGGCCAACGCTGCGGCGATCTCTTCGGGAGTGACCTCGTGCTCCGCCTGGTACGAGGCGACCAACTCACGGAACGTTGCGAGGTCCTGCCCCGCCAGAGTCTCCGTGATCCGTTCGGCGAACTTGCCTAAACGCAGATTGTTCACCGTCTCGGCACTCGGCAGGTGCATCTGCTCTACCGGCTGCCGGGTGGCCTTCTCGATCGCCCGGAGTAAATAGCGCTCCCGCGGAGTCATGAACAGGATCGCCTCACCGGAACGGCCCGCCCTACCGGTACGGCCGATACGGTGCACATAGGATTCCGTGTCGTGCGGGATGTCGTAATTGATCACCAGGCTGATGCGTTCCACATCCAAGCCGCGGGCCGCCACATCAGTAGCCACGAGCAGATCGATCTCGCCGGAGCGCAGCGCTTCGACAGTGCGTTCGCGCTGCTGCTGGGGAATGTCTCCATTGATCGCCGCGGCCCGGTATCCCCGGGATTTAAGCTTGTCGGCGACATCTTCAGTGTCCATCTTGGTGCGCACGAAGACAATAGCGCCATCATAGTCCTCGACTTCGAGGATCCGGGTCATCGCATCTAATTTATGCGACCCCATGACCTGGAGGTAGCGCTGGCGGGTGTTCTCGCCCGTGGTGGTCTTCGCCTTGACGGAGATCTCCACCGGATCATTGAGGTACTGCTGCGCGATCCGGCGGATCTGCCGCGGCATCGTCGCGGAGAACAACGCCACCTGCTTCTCTTCCGGGGTCTGTGCCAGGATCTGCTCGACATCTTCAGCAAAGCCCATACGCAGCATCTCGTCTGCTTCGTCCAGTACCAGGTACTGGAGCCCGGAAAGGTCTAGCGATCCCTTGCTCAGGTGATCGATGATGCGTCCCGGGGTGCCGACGACGACCTGGGCGCCCCGGCGCAATCCGGCGAGCTGCGGACCATAGGCGGAACCGCCGTAAACGGGGAGCACTGTGAAGCCGTCGAGGTACTTCGCGTAGGACGTGAAGGCCTCGGCGACCTGAATCGCCAGCTCTCGAGTGGGCGCCAGGACAAGTACCTGGGTTCCTTTCACCGCGTTGCCGCCTTGCAGATCGGACTGCTCGGCGAGCCGGGAAAGCGCCGGGATGGCGAAAGCCGCGGTCTTGCCGGTGCCGGTCTGCGCCAGGCCGACAACATCCCTGCCGTCGAGGAGCACGGGCAGGGTCTTCTCCTGGATGGGTGAGGGCTTCTCATAGCCCACATCGCTCAACGCGGCCAGCACCCGGCCGTCAAGGGCGAAATCGGTGAATTTGGTTTCTTCGGAGGGCAATGATTCCGAGCTGTGCTCGGCATGGTTCTCGGACACGACGATATTTCCTTCTGTAGGTTAGGAGTGTGCCATCAGCCGTGATGGCGGTACTGGGCCTTCAGGCGATCCCCGCACCACTCGCATCAGAATCCTGCTACTGCAGGTTCGGCGACACACTCCCGCCTCGATCATCGGGCAGGAAGAAGTCCTTGAAAAGAATCAGGAAAAATAGGGGTCCGTCACTACTAGGCTTTAATAGTCTACCGCCTGAACGGGCCAGAGACGACCAAACGCTACCGTGCCCCGTCTCAGGCTCATCTCCTGGGCCTCATCGACTGGCCAGCAGCTGATCCACGCCATGCCGGATATCCGGTGCCAAGGCGAGCTCCGGTTCGGCATCCAGCGCAGACGCCATCTGCGCATCCGCGGCGAGTAACCAGGCAGCCACCGAGACATCGTGCCCGGGCCGGTGGACGATCTCGACCCGGTCACCCGGTTCGATCTGACCGGGCCGCAATACTCGCAAGTAGCATCCGATGCGCCCGGCCCGCAGGAAGCGGCCCACCCATTGCGGTTCGCCGAGCCGGCGCTGGAAGGTCGCGCAGGGCGTGCGCGGCATCGTGACCTCGAGGAGCACTTGTTCCCCAACCTGCCAGCGCTCGCCGATCAGCGCCGCAGAGGCCTCTATGCCAGCGACTCTGAGGTTCTCGCCGAAGAGCCCTGCCGGCACCGGATAACCGAGCTCTGCGGCCCAGAAGTCGGCATCGGACTGGGAATAGGCATAAAGGGCTTTATCGGCACCGCCGTGATTCTTGCGGTCTGCTTGCAGATCAGCGCGCAGCTCCAGGGAGTGCACCGTGACCGGTTCCGCCACCGGGCGCTTGTCGATGGCGGTCACGCCGATACGGCCCTCATCCGGTAGCAGAGCGTGGACACGGCAGATCTGGGTGAGTGTGCCTACTGGAAGCACCTGCGCACGCCCCGATCCCGGATTATTCATGCCCCTAGTCTAAGAGCACGCCTCCGAAGCAGGCCGACCGGGGCCTACGCTCAGGGTTCGAAACGGTACCCCATACCCGGTTCGGTGATCAGATGCCGCGGCCGTGCGGGGTCAGGCTCTAATTTACGCCGCAGCTGTCCGATATAGACCCTCAGATACTGGGCTTCCCTGGCATAAGCCGGGCCCCAGACGTGCAGGAGGAGCTGTTGTTGGGAGATCAGTCGGCCTGGGTTACGGGCCAGCAATTCCAGAAGCGACCACTCCGTCGGCGTCAGTCGTATCGCAACCCCCTCGCGGAGCACCCGGCTAGCCTGCAGATCCACGACGAAGTCGGCGGTCCGCACGGTAGCCGCCTCATCGGTGCTGGGAGCGCTCTCCGCCCGGCGCTGCGCCGCACGCAACCGGGCCAGGAATTCATCCAGGCCGAAAGGCTTGGTGACATAGTCGTCGGCCCCAGCATCGAGAGCCGCCACTTTCTCTTCGGAGGCATGCCTGGCAGAGAGCACGATGATCGGTGCACTGCACCAGCCGCGAAGCCCTGCGAGTACCTGCAAGCCGTCCATATCCGGCAGACCGAGATCGAGTACGACGATATCGGGACGGTGCTCGGCCGCTGCCGCCAGTGCTCCCGCTCCGTCTGCGGCAGCGAATACCGTGTACCCGTGAGCATGCAGATTGATCTGCAAAGCGCGCAAGATCTGCGGCTCATCATCGACCACTAGAACCCTGGTCATGCGCGCCTCCTTTCGCCGGGTGCCGGCTGATCATCCCTCGGTTCCGCATCGGCGCCGGTGCTCAGCGGCAAGCGGATCACCATGGTCAATCCACCCCCCGGTGTCAGCTCCGCGCTCAGCGTACCGCTCATCGACTCGGTGAAGCCCTTGGCCACGGCCAGGCCCAAACCGACCCCGGTACCTGCGGGCACGTCATCCAGCCGCTGGAAAGGCCGGAACATCGACACCACGTCTGCGGGGTCGACGCCTCGACCGTGATCCACGATGCGCAGTTCGCTGACCGGCCGGCCCTCTGCATTCACGCCGGCCAGCGGAACGCCGACCACTACGATCTCAGATTCCCCGGCATATTTCAGGGCATTCTCAACAATATTCGCGATCACCCGCTCCAGCATGCCGGGATCAGCCTCCACCGGCGGCATATTCGGCGGAAGGTCGGCCCGCACCCGGCCCGGGGCCACGGGCACCGCGTGCAGGGCCGCTTCGACGGCATCCAGCCAACGCACCGGCCGCAGAAACGGCTTCGCGCTGTCCGAGGAGATCCGGGACATATCCAGGAGGTTGCCCACCAGTGTATCCAGGCGATCCGCGGAGTCTTCGATAGTCGCGAGCAGCTCTGCCTCCTCTTCCGGGCTGAAGCTCACCTGTTCGTAGCGCAGGCTGCTCACCGAGAGCTTGATCGCCGCGAGGGGAGTGCGCAGATCATGCGATACCGCGCGCAGAATGGCGGTGCGCATCATGTTCCCTTCAGCGAGCCGGACGTTGTCCTGGCGACTGGCATCCAACTGAAGGCTCCGACGCAGCACCATCAGCTGGGCCCCGAAGGCCACGAGGAGCCGCTTCTCCGCGGCATCGAGCATCCTTCCGGTCAAGACCAGCGCGGTCTCCGCATCGATGTATTCGACAGCCTCGGCCTGCTCCGGGTCCGCAGCCACACCCCGGCCCGCGCTGGCTTCTATCCACCAGTTGCGGTAGCCGTTAGTCGCTGAGAATCCGGAGGGCTGATGCTGGATGAGCAGAGCCGCTGAGGTCATCCGGAATGTCTCACGGGTGTGCTCCAGGAAGCTTTCCAACGAATCCTGCCTGGCCACGATGGTCCGGGCGAGATCGCTCAGGATGACGGCTTCGGCCCCGGCACGTGCCGCAGCGACAGAGCGACGCGCAGAAGTGCTGACCACAACAGCCACCACTGCGCTCACCGCCAGGAAGACCACGAGCGCCAGGACTGTCTCGGGGTCAGCGATGTTCAGTGAACCAAGCGGCTCCGAGGAGAAGAAGTTGAGTAGCAGCGAGGACAGCACCGCCGCGAGCAGGGCGGGCCAGAGCCCGCCGAGCAGGGCCACGCCGATGCAGCCAGTCAGTTGCAGCAAGGCGTTCGTCGTGAAGCTCAACTCCGGAAGCACCCAGACGGCGAACGCCTGGATCAGCGGTGGTATCAGCAGCGCCATAACGAAGGCCCAGAGCACTCGGCTGCGCCGCAGGGCCTCGGTGCGCCGGAATCGTACACCCCGGTTCCCCAGCGGATGCGGCACCATATGCACATCCAGATCACCCGCGGAGCGGACCACTTTACTGCCCACTCCGACACCACGGAGCAGCCGGCTCAGCGGCCTTCTCCGGCTAGTTCCGACGACCAACTGCGTCGCGTTGACGCCGCGCGCGAAGTCCAGCAAAGCCAGAGCCGGGTCCTCACCGGTCACACTGTGATAGCTGCCGCCGAGGTCTTTGAGCAGCTGGCGCTGCTTCTCCAGTGCTCGGGGCGATTCACCCCGCAAGCCGTCTACCGCCCGGACATGAACACCCAGCAGCTCTCCGCCGGAGACCCTGCTGAGGATGCGAGCAGCACGCCGGATCAGCACCTCACCCTCCGGGCCGCCGGTCAGGCCGATGACAATACGCTCCCCGGTGGGCCAGCTCTGCTCGATGCCGTGATGGCTGCGATAGGCAGTCAGACCGTCTTCGACCTGATCCGCGAGCCAGAGCAGCGCCAGTTCCCGCAGCGCGGAGAGATTCCCGGAGCGGAAGTAGTTCGCCAGCGCCGCGTCGACTTTCTCCGGAGCATAGACCTGCCCCGCGCTGAGGCGCTGCCGGAGCAGTTCCGGCGAGATGTCGATGAGCTCGATCTGCCCGGCCCGGCGCACCACATCATCCGGCACGGTTTCGGTCTGTGTCGTGGAAGTGATCTGACTGACCGCATCGCCTAAAGAGGCGAGATGCTGGATATTGAGCGTGGAGATGACGTCGATGCCCGCGTCGAGCAGAGCCTCGATATCCTGCCAGCGCTTGCGCCCGGAGCCTCCGGCAACGGTATGGGCGTATTCATCGACGAGCGCGATATCCGGTTCGAGCGCGAGCACCGCGTCCAGGTCCATCTCCTCGAAGACAGCCCCACGGTAGGAGATCCGTGCGGGCGGCACGAGGAGAAGTCCTTCGAGCAGAGCCGCGGTGTCTTTCCGGCCGTGATCGAGCACCACCCCGGCGACGACCTTCGCCCCGGCGGCCTGCTTCTGATGGGCTTCTTCGAGCATCGCATAGGTCTTGCCCACTCCGGGTGCGGAGCCCAGCAGTATCCGCAAGGTGCCTCTCATCCTCCTATTCTCACCTCATCGCCGGAGCGCGCACCAGGGCCGTCCCGCTCAGTCCCCAACCGGGTCGAGGCCGGCTAAGGCAAGGTTCAGCCGGGTGACGTTCACGGCGGGCTGCCCCAGCAACGACTCCCACGGCGAGGTGGTGCGCTGGGCCACCAATTCGCTCAGCCAAGCTTCGGAGATCCCCGTGTTCCTGGCCACCCGGGGAATCTGCAACTGCGCATAGGCCGGGGAGATCTGCGGATCCAGGCCGGAGCCGCTCATGGTCACGGCGCTCACCGGGACATCTTCAGGCCGAACCCCTTCGATTCCGGCGACCTGATCTCGAGCCGCTGCGATCCTGGCCAGCAGCTGGGGATCATTCGGGCCGAGGTTGCTGGCTCCGGAGGCCGAAGGATCCCCGTCGACGGCCGAGGGTCGGGGCAGGAACCAGTTCTGTGGATTCTGCTGCGGCGACTGGGCGATGAGCGCGCTGGCGGCGGGCTTGCCATCGATGTCGATGAGGCTTCCGGCAGCCTGGTCAGGGAAGGTGATCCGCCCGAGCGCCCAAATGCCCAGCGGGTAAACAACCCCCAGCAGGAGCGTGGCTATGAGCAATAATCGCACGGCCGTGCTGACCTGCCGCAGATAACCAGTCAGTGCCATCAGGATCTCCTTCGTGAAATTTCTTGAATCATCAGCCCGGTGCCGGTCATGACAGACCGGGCAGGAGCGAGATCCCGAGGTCGATGAGCTTGATGCCCGCAAAAGGTGCGATCAAGCCACCGAGGCCGTAAACCAGCAGGTTCCGGGAAAGCGCCTGAGCGGCCGAAACCGGCCGGTAGCGAACGCCCCGTAACGCGAGGGGGACCAAGCAGACGATGACGAGCGCATTGAAGATCACCGCGGAGGCAATGGCTGAATCCGATGAGCTCAGGCCCATGATGTTGAGGATGCCGAGTCCCGGGAAGACTGCGGTGAACAGCGCCGGGACGATCGCGAAATACTTGGCGATGTCATTGGCCACCGAAAAAGTCGTCAGCGAACCCCTGGTGATGAGCAGCTGCTTGCCGATGCCCACGATGTCGATGAGCTTGGTCGGATCCGAATCCAGATCGACCATATTCGCGGCCTCCTTGGCCGCTGGCGTTCCGGAGTTCATCGCCACGCCGACATCGGCTGCGGCCAGGGCGGGGGCATCATTCGTGCCATCGCCGGTCATCGCCACCAGATGACCTTCGGCCTGCTCGCGCTTGATCACCGCCAGCTTATCCTCCGGAGTGGCTTCCGCCACGAAGTCATCGACCCCTGCCAGATCCGCGATGGCCGCCGCAGTGATCCGGTTGTCCCCCGTGATCATGATGCTGCGGATCCCCATCTGGCGGAGTTGCTGGAAGCGCTCACGCATGCCCGGTTTGACGACATCGGCGAGCTCGATGGCGCCTAGCAACCGACCGTTCTCCGCGACGAGCAGAGGGGTTCCGCCCGATTCGGCGACCCTGCGCACTTCCTGATCCATCGCCTCGCGGGGAGCCTCCTGCTCGTCCGTGCCAGTGCACTCGGCGTACTCGAGGACCGCCGCGGCGGCGCCTTTGCGGATCTCCCGGAGCCCTGAACCGCTTCCGGGCAGTGCCCCTGCTGATGCTTTCAGCGCGGTCACGTCCAGGCCGGACATCCGGGTTCTGGCGCTGAATTCGACGGCTTCGATCTTCAGTTCACCTGATCTGGACCTGGCTTCGAGCAGCTCGAGGCTCGGGGTTCGCTCCGCGAGCGCAGCGGGGTCCAGCAATTCGGCGAGTCGAGTGTCGGCGAGTTCCACCACGGAGCGGCCCTCGGGAGTTTCATCGGCCAGTGAAGACAGCCGCGCGGCGGAGATGAAATCTACTTCGCTCACCCCCGGAACCGGAAGGAAGCCGACTGCCCGGCGATTGCCGAAGGTGATCGTTCCGGTTTTATCCAGCAGCAAAGTATCCACATCCCCCGCGGTCTCCACTGCGCGGCCGGAGGTCGCCAGGACATTCCGCTGCACCAGGCGATCCATACCCGCGATCCCGATCGCCGGGACGAGCGCCCCGATAGTGGTCGGGATGAGGCAGACCAGAAGTGCCACCAGGACTATCGGGGAGGGCAGCGCCCCGGCGAAGGCCGCCATCGGCGCCAGCGCCATCACGACCACGAGGAAGACGATGGTGAGTGAGACCAGAAGGATATTGAGCGCGATCTCGTTAGGCGTCTTCTGCCGGTCGGCGCCTTCGACGAGCTTGATCATCCGGTCGATGAAGGTCTTCCCCGGGGCCGCGGTGATCCGTATCAGGATCTGATCCGAGAGCACCCGCGTGCCACCCGTAACCGAGCTGCGGTCCCCGCCAGACTCTCTGATCACGGGGGCGGATTCGCCGGTGATCGTCGATTCGTCGACGCTGGCCAGCCCGCTGAGGATCTCTCCGTCTGAGGGGATCACCTCACCGGCGGAGCAGAGCACGAGGTCTCCGACCGCCAGTTCGGTGGCGGCGACCTCGGTGAGCGCACCGTCCTCGATAGCTGCCAGAGTGGGAGCTGCACCTGCGGGCAGGGTGACTTTCCGAGCGGAGACGGACTGCCGCCCAGACCGCAGACTCGCTGCCTGCGCTTTGCCGCGGCCCTCAGCGATGGCTTCGGAGAGCGTACCGAAAAGCACGGTGAGCCAGAGCCACACGGTGACGAGCAGACTGAAGACGCTCGGCTGCAGCACCGCGACCAGGGTGCAGACGACAGCTCCCACGAGCACCGTGAACATCATCGGTGAGCGGAGCATGCGCCGGGGTGAAAGCTTGACGAAGGCCAGCGGAAGCGCCGCGGCAAGGGTCCGGGTGGAGAAGCCGGACGCTCGGGGCGGTGCCGCGTGCTCGACCTCAGCAGCTGTGCGCTGCCGGAGATCATCATCGGATGCGCCTGAGGATCTCTGCGGTGCAGGAGCGGGCGTCATCACGACGTCTCCTTCCGTCTGGTGTTTCATATCGCGTGTCGTATCGTGAGCCGGCATGCAGATCAACTCAATCCTTCAGCGAGCGGGCCCAGTGCGAGGGCGGGAAAGTAGGTCAGCGCGGTCAGTGCTACCGCGACCACGGTCAGCAAGGAGGCGAATAAGCCGCCGTAGGTGGGTACGGTGCCGACCGATTCTGGAATCGGACGCTGCTGCGCCAGGGATCCGGCTAAGGCCAGGACCAGGATGATCGGCAGGAACCGGCCCAGGAACATGGCGATTCCCAGTACCGTGGCCAGATACGGCTCGGAACTGGTAATCGAGCCGAAGGCGGAGCCGTTGTTATTGGCCGCAGAGGTGAACGCGTAGAGCAGCTGTGAGAACTGATGCGGCCCCTGGCCCGGGGCTTGAGCCGCCTGTTCCGGAATCAGCATGGTCACTGCGGTACCGGTGAGCACGAGAACCGGAGTGACCAGGATGTACAGGGCCGCGAGCTTCATCTGCCGGGCACCGATCTTCTTCCCCAGGAACTCCGGCGTGCGCCCCACCATGAGCCCCGCGATGAACACCGCGATGATCGCCAGCACCAGCATGCCGTAGAGCCCCGACCCCACTCCACCGGGGGCGATCTCGCCGAGCATCATATTCAGTAGAGCCATCCCTCCGGAGAGCGCGGGGAGGGAGTCGTGCGCGGTAATGAACGCGCCCGTGGACGTCAGTGTGGTCGCGGAAGCGAAGAGCGAACTCGCCGCGGGGCCGAAGCGCTGCTCCATACCCTCTCCGCTGCTACCGGCGGAGGCTGTCGCCCAGGCCATGAGCCTGGTACTGACCAGCCACAACGAGGCCATCACCGTCAATACGGTGTATCCCTGACGCTGGGAACCGACCATGCGGCCGTAAGCGTACGGCAGAGCGGAGGGGATGAGCAGCAGTAAGAAGACGGAGAACAGGCTGGAGGCCGCCGTCGGGTTCTCGAAGGGGTGCGCCGAGTTGGCGTTGAAATAACCGCCGCCGTTGGTGCCCAGAAGTTTGATCACTTCCTGCGAGGCGACGGGGCCGCCCGGGATCTGCTGCTGCACACCGAGCACCGGGTTATCCACCTCGGTTCCGGTGAAGTTCTGCACGACGCCGAACGCCAGGAACACCAGCGCCGCGAGCGCGGCCAGCGGCAGGAGCACTCGGAACGTGCCCCGGCACAGATCGACCCAGAAGTTCCCCAACTGGCTGGCGCCTTGACGGCTGATGCCGCGGATCAGGGCGATGGCCACGGCGAGGCCGACGCCGGCGGAGAGGAAGTTCTGCACCGCCAGCAGCAGCATCTACGTGCCCAGCCCGAGGGTGCTTTCCGGAGCGTAGCTCTGCCAGTTGGTGTTGGTCACGAAGGAGATCGCGGTGTTCATGGCGATCCACGGGTCCACGGCAGCTCCCTGGCCGGGAATCAAGCCCTGGAGGCGCTGCATCAGGAAGAGCAGCAGCACGCCGATGATGGAGAAGACCAGGACGCTGCGCAGATACATCGACCAGCGCTGCTCCGACGCCGCGTCGATACCGGCTAAGCGGTAGATCATCCGTTCCGGAAGGTAGTGCTTCGTCTGCGCGGTGTCGGAGAAGGTCCGCGCAAGATAGCTTCCCAACGGCTTATGGGCAGCGAGCGCCAGCACCAGGATCCCGAGCTGGGTCGCAAAAGACAGAACCGAGAAAGGCATGCGTCACCACTTCTCGGGGCGGATGAGGGCAACGACCAGATAGCCGCAGAGGGCGACGGCGATCACGGCAAGAACCGCCCAGAGCGGGCTCATAGCTTTGCCACTTCTTGAGCCGCCCACATGACCGCGGTGGACATCATCAGGAATATCAGGACGATCACCACATCAACCGCGTCCGACATGCCGCAGACCTTTCCGTTCGAGGATTCGGATCCGAATGGATCCGATGCCGTCCGTGGACAGCAGTTCCATCGAACTGCACGCAGCCTGCCGGGAAGAGGTTTTTTATGGAATCCTTATGGGCTCGGAGGGCATCCTTATGATTTCCTTATCCTCGCGCGGCACCGAGCCAGCACATGACGATGCCCTGGCTCCGGCATAACCGGGAGCCAGGGCATCGTGGCAACTCAGACAAGCAGAGAAACCCTGGTGCAGATCAGACTCCACTGACGCTGCGGATCCAGCTCCGCGAGGCGGTGAGGTTCGCGTAATTGCTCGTGGCCTGCGGGTTCGCTCCGGGATCGACTTCGTCACCGGTGGAGCAGACGCCCACGATGCGGCCGTTCACGAACAGCGGGCCGCCGGAGTCGCCGTGGTTGGAGGCACCGGAATCCCCTTGGATATGAACCGCGCTGCCACCGTAGGCATCGGTGCTGCGTCCGAGGACGTCGACATCAGCCTTGTAGAGGTGATCCGCCTGCTGCCGGTTAGCCCGGAGGCCGTATCCGTAGATGGTCCCGGTATCGCCGGCCCGAGCGGTATAGCTGTCCGCGAGCTGGGGGTAAGAGGAGAGCCGCTTGGGCTGGGAGAGATGGACGAGGGCGACATCGCCGTTGCTGGAGGACTTGAACTGGTCCACGCGGATCGCCGGGCCTCGGTTTCTGGTGTCATTGCTGTAGTAGACGTTCATCGAGGTTGTTTCGTCCACGCAGTGCTGAGCCGTTAGCACCCAGCTATCCGAGATCGCTTCCCCGGTGCGGCCGTAGGTGCCGCCGTTCTGGTTGAAGACCAGCTGAACCGCCCAATCCGCATTGGCATAAGAGCCGCCGATGATCTCGGGGGAAGGGGTGTCGCTGCTCGTCATGGTCGCAGCGCCGGCAGTCGCAGCGCCGGTGCAGGCCACAGTGGCGACGGCCGCTCCCGCGAGTATCGAGGTCAGAAGCTTTTTCATGAGTATCCTTCGCATCATCTCGTAGCTGTTTCATCTGCCGGCTGCTTTGCCTGGCAGAAGGTGTAGATGCGGATGCCGGACGATCACTGCCGGACGATCCGCGATGAACGCTACTCCGAGTTAGTTGCCTAAGGACACTTTTTCAGGGAACTCCTAGCCAAATACCGATCAATTTGCAGACGCCGCCTAGCCGATCGCGCGGTCCAGATCCTCGATGAGATCGGCGACGTCCTCGATCCCCACAGAGAGCCGGAGCAGGTTATCCGGAACCTCCAGCTCCGTGCCTTTCACCGAGGCATGGGTCATCTCGGCCGGATAGTTCATCAGGGATTCGATGCCGCCCAGAGACTCGGCCAGGGTGAAGACGGAAGTACCCTCCGCCACCCGGCGCGCCGCTTGCGCACCACCGGAGAGCTGAATGGAGACCATGCCCCCGAACGACCGCATTTGACGCGCCGCCAACTCATGGCCCGGATGGCTCGGCAGGCCGGGGTAGAGCACCCGCTCCACCCCCTTGCGGCCATCGAGCCACTGGGCGATCTCCGCGGCATTGCTCGAGTGCCGATCCATGCGCACGCCCAGCGTCTTGAGCCCGCGAGTCGTCAGGAAGGCGTCCATCGGCGCGGAGACCGCCCCGACCGCGAACTGCACGAACTTAATCTTCTCGGCGAGCTCAGCGTCGCGGAGCACCACGGCCCCGCCGGTCACGTCGGAGTGCCCGCCGATGTACTTAGTCGTCGAATGGATGATGAGGTCCGCGCCCAACAGCAGAGGATTCTGCAGATACGGTGAGGCGAAAGTATTGTCCACGAGCAAGAGCGCTCCGTGATCATGGGCCAGCTTCGCCATCGCCGTGATATCGGTAATCTTCATCATCGGATTCGAGGGGTTTTCCGCCCAGAGCAGCTTGGTCGACGGGCGCAGCTTCTGCCGCACGGCTTCCGGGCCCGCCATATCGACGGTACTGTGCTCGATGCCCCAGGAACCGAGCACCCGGTCGATCAGCCGATAGCTGCCGCCGTAGACATCATCGCCCATCAAAATATGGTCGCCAGGGCGCAGCAGAGCACGGATCACAGCATCCTCGGCCGCCAAACCGGAGGCGAAGGAGAACGCGAAATCGCCCTGCTCGACGGCGGCCAGCTGAGCCTGGAGCGAATCCCGGGTGGGATTGCCCGCCCGGCCATACTCATAGCCGCTGCGCAACTGGCCGATGCCGTCCTGGGCGAAAGTCGAGGCCTGGACGATGCTGCCGATCACCGCCCCGGTGACCGGGTCCGGAGCCTGGCCGGCATGGATCGCCCGGGTATTGAAACCAGCATTCTGGTCCTGCGAAGCATTCATCGGTGGTCCTTAGGTTACTCAGTCGATTACTCAGTGCTGAAGCTGGAAAAGAAGATCGTGTCGGGTGAGGATCCCCACCGGCGCGCCCACGAAGGTCACCAGCAGAGCATCCGCACCCTGCAGCTTGCCTCGTGCGGCGGAAACCGGCTCCGAAGAGCCGATCAACGGCAGCACGGGCTCCATATGCTCGGTGATCTTATCGGTCATCGTCGCCTCGCCGCGGAAGAGTCGTTCTGCCAGTAAGCGCTCGTCCACGGTGCCGAGCACCTCGCCCATCACCACGGGGGGCTCCGCAGAGAGCACCGGAATCTGGGAGACACCGTATTCATCGAGCAGGCGGATAGCGTCACGAACCGTCTCATTCGGGTGAATATGCACCAGGTCCGGGAGCTGCCCGGATTTGTCCTTGAGCGCCTGCTCCACCGTCGGCTCGGCACCGGCCTCCAGGAATCCGTAGGATCGCATCCAGCGATCATCGAAGATCTTGCCCAGGTAACCGCGACCGGAATCCGGTAGCAGCACCACCACGACATCATCGGGGCCCAGTTCCCGGGCGGCCCGAAGCGCCGCGACCACCGCCATACCGGAGGAGCCACCGACGAGCAGGCCTTCCTCACGGGCCAGCCGCCGAGTCATCGCGAAACTCTCCGCATCGGAGACTGCGAGCACTTCATGCGGAACCTCGGGGTCGTAAGAAACCGGCCAGATATCCTCGCCGACGCCTTCGACCAGATAAGGCCGCCCCTGGCCGCCGGAGTACACCGAGCCTTCCGGATCGGCGCCGATGATCCGCACTTCACCACCTGCGCGATCCGCGGAGACCTCCCGCAAATAACGTCCGGTTCCGGTGATCGTGCCGCCCGTGCCGATACCGGCGACGAAGTGAGTGACCTTGCCCTCGGTATCCTGCCAGATCTCCGGCCCGGTGCTCTCGTAGTGGCTCTGCGGCCCATGAAGATTGGAAAACTGGTCCGGCTTATAAGCACCCGGGGTCTCGGCCACGATCCGATCCGATACCCCGTAATAGGACTGCGGGGAGTCAGCGGCGACAGCAGTGGGCGTCACCACCACCTCGGCGCCATAGGCTCGTAGCGCCGCCATCTTGTCCTCGGCGACCTTGTCCGGAACCACGAAGACGCAGTGGTATCCGCGCTGCTGGGCGACCATCGCCATCGCCACACCGGTATTGCCTGAGGTGGGTTCGACGATGGTTCCACCGGGGGCGATCTTCCCGGCCCGAGCGGCTTCATCGAGCATTTTGACCGCGATGCGGTCCTTGGCCGAGCCGCCGGGATTCATGTACTCCAGCTTCGCCAAAACGGTAGCGGTTATTCCTTCGGTGACCCGGTTCAGCTTCACCAACGGGGTGTTCCCGATCAGATCCAGCACCGATTCGGCATATTTCATACGATCAACGCTAACGGCCCACATCTACGGGGGCAAAGAGGCCGTCATATAGTTATATAACCGGCAGACACCGGAACAGTTCAGAAAGGTGCCGGTGCTGCGCACCATCGCCGTGGGCGAAACCGTCTATCCCGCAGACCTTCATCTGGATGCGGCTCCGTTGAGAAGCACCGGGAACCCCGTGACATAAAGCGAGTGTTCAGCACATTGCTGTGCTGAACACTCACCGATGGAAAACAGAAACAATCAGGCTTCGGGCTTATCCTGATCACCCTGAGCCTGCGCCACGACCGCCGCATGGACTTCTTCCATGTTTAGGCCCTTGACCGCGGTGATGACTTCTTCCAACTGCTGTGGGTTGAGCGCACCCGGCTGGGCGAAGACCAGAACCTTCTCTCGGAAGGCCATCAGAGTGGGAATCGAGGTGATATTGGCCTCAACCGCCAAACCCTGCTGCGCTTCGGTATCAACTTTGCCGAAAACAATATCAGCGTGCTGATCAGAGGCAGCTTCATACGTCGGGGCGAAGCGCTTGCAGGGCTGGCACCAGTCAGCCCAGAAATCTACGAGAACGATGTCGTTGGTCTCGATCGTCGAAGCAAAAGTCTCATCAGTGATGTCGATAGTGGCCATATTGAGCGCAACACCTCCGTGGCAGTTCCTATTCCTGCATTATGGTCCCCTTAACCAGACCGCGTTTTCTGCTGATCCAGCAAGTTCTGGATGAAACCAGAAGAGGAATCGCTTCACCCATTGCCTTGAGCTGAACAGATGTTTAGCATACTGAACATGCGTACAGTATCGACGGACTCTGATCTCAATACTCGCGCCAGGATCAGGGATGCGGCTATCCGCAGTTTCGCGGAGCACGGCTTCAACAAGAGCAGCATCCGCAGCATCGCGGCCACGGCCGGGGTCAGCCCGGCACTGATCATCCATCACTTCACGAACAAGAACCAGTTGCGCGAAGCCTGCGATGATGCCGTCCTCGAGGCTTTGATGCGCCGAGCAGATTCCAAAACCGACCCCATCGGGCTGCAGCAGTTGATCCGCGAACAGCTGGCGGATCCGGGCAAGGACAAGGTGATCCTGGATTATCTCGCCAAGGCACTGGCCGAAAATTCCCGAGCGGGCCATCGCTTCGCGGAGATCCTCACCGCGGAGACCGAGAGCATTCTGCGAACTGAAGTGGCGGCGGGCAGCATGCGCCCGCTCTCAGACACCCGGGCCACTGCCGCACTGCTGGTTCTGAACAGTCTGGCGATGCTCGCCATGCCCGGCTATCTGGCCACAGCCTTGGGGCGCGACTCGGGCGCTTCACCGTTGGACCCCGCAGCGCTCGGAAGCGAAGTCCTGCAGCGCCTGGCCCTGCCCGCGCTTGAGCTCTATACCCACGGCTTGTACACCGATGACACCATGCTCCGGGCCGCCCGGGAAGCACTGGGAGACGGGGCACGAGCAACGCCCGACGAACAGACTTCAGACAGCTAGTCACACATCACTCGGAATCGCTTTCAGAAAGCAGGAGCTCATGATGTCAGGCTCTTCAGTTTCTTCTTCGGCAGCCCCTCGCCCCGGCTCGGAAAACGTCATAGAGATCCGCGATCTCACGAAACGTTTCGGTCATGATGCCGCCCTGCGCAACATCACTTTCAACGTCCCCCGAGGCCAGGTTCTCGGGGCTATCGGCCCTAATGGCGCAGGGAAGACGACCACCATGCGCATCCTGCTGGATATCGTGCGGCCGAGTTCCGGGCAACTCCGAGTGCTCGGCGAAGAACCTCATGGTGCGGGCCCTGAAGTGCGCCGACGCATCGGATACCTCCCCGGGGAACTGATACTCGACGGCCGCAGCACCGGCCAGGCGTTGCTGCATCACTACGCGGAGATCTCCGGGCCGGTGCGTCCCGGCCGGATTCGGCAGCTCGCGGACCGTTTCGATGTCGATCTGAGCCGGCAGGTGCGCAAACTCTCCAAGGGCAATAAGCAGAAGCTCGGGATCATCCAGGCTTTTATGCATGACCCCGAGCTTCTGGTGCTCGATGAACCGACCAGCGGACTGGACCCGCTGATGCAGCAGGAGTTCCTGCGCCTGGTCCGCGAGGCGCAGAACGCAGGGCAGAGCGTGCTTCTTTCGAGTCACGTGATCAGCGAGATTCAGCAAGCCTCCGATTCAGTGGTCATTCTGCGCAAAGGCGAAGTCGTCAGCAGGGCATCGGTCACAGAGTTGCGGGATACCGCGATGCGGCGCTTACGGCTCAGGACCACGGCTTCAACCGAGGAGATCCAATAGCAGCTGAGCCCGGTCCCGGGCCTGAGCGATATGCGCATCGCCGCCGATGAAGCCGGCGCAGGCAGTGCCGGACTAGCCGTATCGGCTTCCTTCAAGGGATCCGTGCCGCCCCTTCTGGAAGCGCTGCACCGGCTTCCGCTGAGCGATCTGGTGCTCGAAGAACCTGATCTCGAAGAAGCAGCGCTGTCTCTCTACGGCGAGGAAGACAATTCAGCCACCGGAACGGAAGGACGCTGAGATGGGTACCGAACAGCAGAGGCACGCCCTGACCACTCGGCACGGAGCGCCCGCACCGTTATTCCGCAAAGCCCTCGGCGATTCCTGGCGATCTTTGCTGGGCTGGATGCTCGGGCTTGCCGCAGCGATACTCCTCTACCTGCCGCTCTACCCATCGCTAGGCGGCAGCACGCAGATGCAGGATCTGCTCAGCTCGCTCCCGTCCACCCTGACCGAGACCCTCGGCTACACTGATCTCAGCAGCGGTCCGGGCTATGTGCAAGCCACGGTCTTCGGGCTGATCGGCTTCCTGCTCAGCACCCTGGCAGCGGTCAGCTGGGGTGCATCCGCCCTGGGCGGCGATGAGGAAGCCCGGTCAGCTGGAGCTCACCTTGGCGCACGGGGTCACCCGGGCCCAAGTGGTTGTAGCACGCTATCTGGCGCTAGTGTTAAGAGTGCTGGTTCTAGGGCTCTGGGTTCTCTTACTGGTTGCGCTCCTCAATGGGCCCGCGCAGCTCCAGCTCGATTTCGGCCGGCTCGCCCTGACCTGCTTGCTCTTCACGGGCCTGGCACTGCTGAGCGGCTCGGCGGCGTTCTTTGGCGGCGCTGCGAGCGGCCGCAAGGTCATCGGGCTCAGCGCCGGCGCCCTGGTGGCGGTCCTCGGTTACATCGGCAATGCCCTAGGTAATCAATCAGCAGATCTGGAATGGCTGCACGCGATCTCACCGTACAGCTGGGCTTATGCCGATAATCCGCTGCGGAACGAGGTGGACGCATGGCCTTACCTCGGGCTTTTCGGGCTTTCGCTAATTCTCTGGCTGGGTTCAGTGCTGGCCCTGCGGAAGCGGGATATCGGCACCTGAACCCAGCCCTACTCGGAATTCAACGGATCTCGGCCTCATGGGCGGTCAGGAATCCCCGGCCGGTGAACACGACCACGATGCCGAGCAGCACGACTCCGGCCGCGGCTAGGAAGGGCACCATGGGCCCGAAGTGCTCACCCAGCTGCGCGGCCAGGAAAGGAGCCAGTGCCGCACCCATCCAGCGCACGAAGTTGTATCCGGCGCTGGCTACGGCACGCGGAGCATCCGAGACTTCCATGGCCAGCTCGGTGTAGAGCGTATTGTTCACGCCCAGCAGCACACCGGCGAAAATCACGAGGGCGACTACCGCGGGCACGGAGCGGCCCGCTGCGAGCGCAATGCCCACCAGCACCGCGATCAGGGCGAACAGGGTGATCGTCAGCACGCGGATCGCGCCGAAGTGGCGTTGCAGGATCGGCGCCAGGAAGACCGAGGCGAGAGCCAGGCAGACGCCCCAGCCGAAGAAGACGGCACCGATTCCGTAAGCATCCATGCCGAGGATGAACGGGGTGAACGCGAGGATGGTGAAGAAGCCGAAGTTGTAGCACAGTGCGCTCAGCGCGGTGTACCTGAGCCCCTTATGCGACAAGGCCACGAGTGGGTCCCGCAGTCGGATTTTATTGGCCGGCCGGGGCAGCGCGGGCAGGAGGGCAAGGCAGGCGATGAAGGCGATGGCCATCGCGGTAGCGGTGCCGAAGAAGGGAGCGCGCCATTGCCAGCCGCCGAGCACGGCCCCGAGTAGCGGGCCCAGGGAGATCCCCAGCCCGAGTGCTGCCTCGTAGAGGATGATCGCGGTGGCGGCTCCCCCACTAGCAGCACCTACGATCACCGCGAGCGCGGTGGCGACAAAAAGCGCGTTGCCCAGCCCCCAGCCGGCTCGGAAGCCTACTAATTCCGCGACGCTGCCGGAGGTGCCGGAGAGCGTGGCGAAGACCACGATCAGTCCGAGGCCGATGAGCAGGGTTCGCTTGGCACCGATACGGGAGGAAACCCAACCGGTGGCGAGCATGGCCACCGCGGTGACCAGGAAGTAGCTCGTGAAGAGCAGGGACACCTCGGCGGCACTGGCTTGGAGATTAGTGGCGATGGCCGGCAGGATCGGATCGACCAAGCCGATGCCCATAAACGCCAGAACCGCGGCTGCCGCAGTGGCCCAGACCGCTTTGGACTGCTTGAGTAGTGAGGCTTTTCCCTGAGCGATGTCTTCGCCCAAGGTCGTGCCGTCGCCCTGCACTATGGATTGCGAGGACTGCACTAGGTGATCGGGTGAAGTGTCAGATGAAAGGGACACTTAAGAGCCTTCTCTCGTGAGTGTGTGAGATTTTTATGCGCTCCCCCGGATGATCCGCTCAGGCGGTGTCTGCTTCCCGTGATACTCCGGCTTCTACGGCTTGATGCTGCAAGGAATTGATTCTGGCGAGAATCGGAAAGGACAGACGAAGGGGTCTGCCCCGGGTTTGGTTGACATCTGATCTGTGAGGATTCGTCCTCGCTGGAAGGATGTATCTCATGCCCAAGCCCTATCCGAAAGTGAATTGTCCTGGGTTTGGTTCCTAGGTTTTTGCGAGGGCGCCGGTTGGCGTTCGCGTGGGTTCGAGGCCGGCGTAGTGGGCGGTCTCGAATTCTTGGGGTGATTGGTAGCCCAGGGCGGAGTGGAGGCGTTGATTGTTGTACCACCACACCCATTCCAGTGTGGCGAGCTCTACTTCTTCCACGGTGCGCCAGGGTTTGCGTGCTTTGATCAGTTCGGTCTTATAGACGGCGTTGACGGCTTCAGCCAGAGCGTTGTCGTAGCTATCGCCACGGGAACCAACTGAAG
>NZ_AQXM01000054.1 GCF_000376245.1 Acaricomes phytoseiuli DSM 14247
GTCTGTGAAGAATTCAGGCTCGGTGGATACGACCACGGATGCGGTGGCGACGGATGATATGTCGCAGGTGCTGGATAAGGCTGATTTGGTGGATGGGCCGACGGCGTCGGTGGGTTCGGCGGTTTTGGATGGTACGACGGTGCGTTGGTCTGGTGCTTTGCGGGCTGGTGAGTCGGCGACGATTACGTATTCAGTGAAGATCAAGGATGGTGCGACGGGTACGTTGCGTAATTACTTGATCGAGCCGGATATTGAGGTGGTTCATCCGTTGATTGAGTATGCCAAGGTTGCTGATCCGATCTCTGGCAGCAAAGTGGAGCGTGGGCAGGTCATAAACTATACGCTTACTGCCAGGAATCCCGGTAACGTTCCCTACGACAACGCCACTTTGACCGACGACCTCAAGGGCGTCCTACCGCGGGCAGATGTTCTGCCGGGGACGTTATCGGCTAGTTCAGGGCAGGCCGTCCTGGATGGCAGCTATATACGCTGGCAAGGCACCGTGGGAGCCGGGCAAACGGTCACGGTGACGTTCCAAGTGAAGGTCAAGGACAATGCTGCAGCGGGGCGGATCACTAACACGCTGCTTGAGACAGGTGAGCAGACCTGGCATGAAATCGACGGTCTGGAACCACCCTTGCCGCCTACGGGAGCCGGGGGTGTGGTGCTAATGATGCTTCTCGGCCTAGGCATTCTCGGGAGCGGAGCGCTTTTGCTCCTGACCGCAGGAAAACGGCGTAAGAACTAGTAGATCTAGTAGCTACTGGCCACATCAGATGGTGGTGAGCCCGACGGCTCACCACCATCTCTGGAGCTATGAAAAGGCGAACATGAAGATACTGCGCCGCCTTGTCGCTGCGGGTATTGGTTTAGTGTCCTTGATGATCGTCGTGTTTGCGCTTCAAGGGTGTTCGTCTCCGACCGAAGGCGGCGGCGATGTCTCAGCGGCTTCTCCTAGGGCACTGAGCGATGAAGAAGCTTACCGGCTCTCCTCAATCCGATTCCGGAACTTCGATGCGGGGACTCGTCAGGTGACCGGTACGCTACGTAATCAGACAGGGTCTTATGAGCTGGCCGGCTGGCTGGACTTCGCGGGGAGCGCGGGCCTGGCAGAAATCCGGCCCGATACCACGGCGGGCAAGCCGCCGTTCCTGGTGAGCTGGACTCGACAGACAGTGGCGTTCCGAGAGCTTCCCGCAGGTCAAGACGGTTCGGGGCTACCAGATCCTGGCCAGGACGTCTCTGGCTGGGATAAGGCGACTCTGGATCCGGAAACTTCGCCGCTAGCCAAAGGCCTGGCCGCTCTACTTCTGCTGACTGCGGACCGTCCGGAGAACCCGCTTCTGGTGAAGCAGGGGACTGCCCAATGGGTGGGGCAGGAGCAGCTCAATGGCGTGCTCACCGATGTATTCCTTGGGCCGCCTCCCCGGACGGTTCCTGAAACTTCAGCGCCTGCGTCCTCCGCTGCACCGGGCCCTTCGGGCTCCGCGCCCTCGGGCAGTGCTGATGACCGCACCAAATACTGGGTCGACTCCGCGGGAACTTTACAGCAGTTCGGTATCCGACTCGATGCAATCCAGGAACTGAGTGTTTTTACTTTCACTGATCCTGCAGATCTCCCTGCGTTGCCTACTCCTGTTGTGGAAGCGGTACCGTAACTACCCGGGATGGTGCAGCCGCGGTTCTCCGAGGCTCTGGAGGATCACATTCTGGCCGCAAGCTCAGTGGCCTGTTTGATCGCGCGCTTGGCATCCAGCTCGGCGGCGATATCGGCACCGCCGATCACGTGGAACCTTTCCGTGCTCATATCCAGTTCCTCCGGGCTGAACGGCCTGACCGGCTCCTGGCCGGCGCAGATCACCACGTTGTCGACCTCGAGCGTCCGCAGCGTGCCGTCGGCCAACCGGATCTGCAGCCCCGAATCATCGATGCGCTCATAGCTGACGCCACCGATCATCTCGATCCGGCCGGCTTTGAGCGCTGCGCGGTGCACCCAGTTGGTGGTCTTGCCCAAGCCTGCGCCGAAGGGCGTCTCCTTGCGCTGCAGCAAGAAGAGCTGCCGCCGGGGTGCCTCCAGGACCGGGGTGGTGAGGCCTCCGGGGAGCTCTGGTCCGGTGCTGACTCCCCACCGCTTCTGCCAGTGGGGGATGCTCTCGGCCACCCCGGGGGCGGTGCCCGGTTCATCGAGAAGGTACTCGCCGACGTCGAAGCCGATGCCGCCTGCGCCGAGGATGGCCACCCGGTCTCCTGCCGGGCGATCGCCGCGCAGGAGCTCATCGTAGAGCAGCACCATCGGGTGGTCGATACCCTCGATCGCCGGTACCCGGGGCCGGACCCCGGTAGCGAGTACGATATCGTCGAATTCCTGGAGGTCAGCGGCCAGGGGGCTGCGGCCCAGCTGCAGCTCTACGCCGTGCAGCTCCAGCTGATATCCAAAGTAGTTCAGCGTTTGCGCGAATTCCTCCTTGCCGGGGATCCGCATCGCCAGCCGGAACTGACCGCCGATGCTGTCCCGGGTTTCGAAGAGAGTCACCCGGTGCCCGCGTTCGGCACTGGCCGTCGCCGCGGCTAGTCCGGCCATGCCGGCCCCGATCACGGCGATCTTTTTCCTACGCTGCGGTGGGACCGGCAGCAGCTGGAGCTCGGTTTCGCGCCCAGCCCGGGGATTGACCAGGCAGCTGGCCCGCTGATGCGCGAAGGTATGGTCCAGGCAGGCCTGATTGCAGGCGATGCAGATATTGATCTCTTCGCGGCGGCCGCTGGCCGCTTTCGCCACGAACTCCGGATCGGCCAGGAACGGCCGGGACATCGAGATCAAGTCCGCCTGGCCTTCGGCGAGGATGCGTTCGGCGGTTTCCGGGGTGTTGATCCGGTTCGAGGCGATCACCGGGACCTTCACGAGACTGTGGAGCTTACCGCTCCATTCGGTGAAGGCCGCGCGGGGAACCGAGGTGACGATCGTGGGCACCCGGGCTTCATGCCAGCCGATGCCGGTATTGAAGACCGATACCCCGGCTTCTTCGAGGAGCAGCGCGAGCTCTGCGACTTCTTCCCAAGTTTGGCCTTCAGGGACGAGATCCAGCAGTGAGATCCGGTAGCCGAGCACAAGCCCTTCACCGACTTCTTCGCGGATCCTCCGGACGATCTCCAGCGGGAAGCGCATCCGATTCCGGGCGCTTCCGCCCCAGACATCTTCCCGGTGATTGGTCCGGGTTGAGAGGAACTGATTGATCAGATAGCCTTCCGAGCCCATGATCTCGATGCCGTCGTAGCCGGCATACTGAGCCAATCTGGCGGTCTGCACATAGTCGGTGATGGTCTTCTCCACGTCGCGGGAGGAGAGGGCTCGAGGGGTGAAGGGGGTGATCGGTGATTTGATCCGGCTGGGGGCGCGCAACAGGGGCTGGTAGCCGTAGCGGCCGGCGTGCAGAATCTGCAGCGAGATCAGGCAGTCCTGGTTCGCGGTGTGGACGGCATCGGTGACGAGCCGGTGTTTCTCGGCCGCCCGGTGGCTGCGCAGCATAGCGCCGCCAGGAGTGAGCGCGCCTTCGAGGTTGGGGGAGAAACCGCCCGTGACGATGAGGGCCGCTCCGCCGGCTGCGCGCTCGGCGAAGTAGGCAGCCAGCTCCGGAAAGTGCTTGCTGCGGTCTTCCATGCCGGTGTGCATCGATCCCATCACGACCCGATTGCGCAGAGTGCGCGCACCGATCTGCAAGGGGGTCAGGAGCAGGGGGTAGTTCATGATCTCTCCTCTAGGAGCTGGAGCATCTCCTGGCACCAGCCGATATAGCTTTCTTCGCTGCGAATGCCTCCGCGCAGCACCAGGTAGAGCGGGAGCTGATCCGGGGTCAGTGCTGCCGGCTCCGGGTAGTTCCTGGCGGCTTCGGCTTCGAAGTAGCTCAGTCGCTCTTGATGCGCTGCTAATTGCCGCCGGATATCAGTCAACACCGCCTCCGGGCTGCCATGCTGCATACCCCGGACTTTCACCGCGAATTCGCTGCGGGACTGCTCCAGCGGTGTGGGCTCGGTGCTCCACTGGTGCAGCGCTGCCCTGCCGGATTCGGTGAGTCGATAGGTTCTGCGTTCCCGGCGCCCGGCACCGGCGGCACTGCTGGCCTGAATATCGCCTGAGGCTTCCAGATCAGCGAGAACCCGGTAGATCTGCTGATGACTGGCTTGCCAGAAGAAGCCCAGGGAGCGGTCGAAGCGGCGCGCCAGATCGTAACCGCTCGCGGTCTTCTCCGCGAGCGAGACGAGAATAGCGTGCTTCAGTGCCACACGTGCATCTTATCCGTTTCTATATGCAATTAGTTGCATTGAGTAGTTGCATTGAGTAGTCAGCTGACTGCAACTGCATGATCCATCACCCGTTCGATGGCATCGACCGCTGCGCACAAGCCGCCGGCAGTGCGCAAAGCCTCCTGATAAGGGCGGGCGTTCTGCTGGTAGACGGGATCATCCAGCACGGTTCGGGTCGCGTCGGCGATCTGCTGCGCGGTGCTCCGGCTGAACCGCACCGCGACGCCGACACCGTATGCTGCCGCCCGCTCGGCAATGATCGGCTGATCATCGCGGATTCCCGCGAGCACCATCGGCACCGCGAACCAGAGCGCCTCGCAGACGCTGTTGTACCCGCCGTGATTGATGAAAGCAGCGGTGTGCTCGAGCAGCTGCTGCTGCGGAATCCGAGGCGCCACCAGCCGTCCTGGAGGTGACGGCAGATCCCGTAGAGCCCCTGCGGGGTCAGCGAAGACGCAGCGAACACCGGCCGCGGCAAGACCTCCCGCAGCGGCGTGCAGGAAGCGGTTCCCAGCACCGACGTTAGTGGTACCCAGAGCCACTAAGACGGTGGGTTCCGTGCTCTTCTGCACCCAGCTCATCACGCGTTCATCTTCAGCACTCAGCCCAGCTGGACGGAAAACCGGGCCGACGAACTCCACGGGGCCCAGCGGGTGACCGGCCCAGGCACTGCCCGGGCGTTCAGTGGAAGCTTCGAAAAGTCCCTCGAGACCGAAGGCGATGGTCAACCAGGGGGAGAACAGCGGATCATGAACCGCAGCCGGATTGCCGATCCGTTGACGCAGCCCCAGAAGGAGCTCGTCCCGCCAGTGCAATACTTTAGGCAAGGCCGCTAGCGGGTTGACCAGTTCGATCATCGTCGTGGCCGAGGTGATCCAGGGAATACCGAGCCGCTCCGCCACCATGGCACCGGCGAGCGCTTGCTGGTCCACCACCATCACGTCCGGGGCGAAACTCTGGACGGCGGCTTCGACATCCTCTGCCATGCCATCGGCCAAGGGTACGAAGACCTCTTCCCAGAAGAACTTCAGCGCCCCAGGGCCCATCAGTGTGGGCGGTCGTTGCGGCAGTTCCGCCCAGCCGGTACGGCATTCGAAGAGCCTGGCCCCCGCGGGCAGGAAATCCCGGTGAAAGGAGCCGATGCCCGCCCAAGCCACCTCATGACCGCGCCGAACGAGCTCTTCGGCGAGGGAGAGCAGCGGGCTGCTGTGCCCTACCAGCGGAGGGACGACGATAAGGATGCGCATGTGCTCAATCCACGGGAACCGGGCTGCGGTCTCTGCCCTGGTCCTGCGGGTCAGGGACCGGAGGATACTTGCGTATCCACGTGATCAATTCTTCCTCGAGGAGGCGAGGGACCTCCGTGAGCACCGAGTGGCTGACCCTCCGGCACCACCACCGTGGTGGTGTTCTGCAGCAGTGAGCGCATCACCGGCTCCTGTTCGAAGAGCCAGGATTCGCTGCCGTAAATGGCGAGCACCGGCACCGGCAACTGGGCGACGGTCTCGGTGGACACGGTGGCGGACTCCGGGAGCTCCTCGAAGAACCTGGTTTCTTTGGCCAGTCTCCGGGAGAGCTTGAGGATCTTCGCCCCGGCGAGTCCATAAGCAGCCACTGCCCGGACCATGGCATCGGCTTTATAGATCTCTTCTTTGGCCTGCTGGAACGTCTCCCGCATCGTATCCGCCCAGGCGGGGGTGGGCGGCTCCGCTTCCAGGGAGATCATGGAGGCCACGCGGTCCGGATGCTCCAGGGCGATGCCGTATGCGACCGTGCCGCCATAGGAATTACCGGCGATATGCACCGGGGTGCCGTCATGCACGGCGTCCAGGAGCATCCTGATGTCCTCGACCACGTGCTGGAGGTGGTACCCGCTGGGGATCTTGGCACTCTTGCCGTGCCCCCCCCCGGTGGTCGAACATGATCACGTCGATGCCGGCCGCCGCGATGGCCGGGGCGATCGTCATATAGTAGCTGGCCAGATTATCGATGATGATCCCGTGGACCAGCACCAGGGTCTGCCGAGGCTGCTCCGGGCTGAGCCCTTCCCCCCGGAGGATCTCATAGTTGAGCGGTTGCCCGTTGACTTCGAGAATCGGCACGTCAGTGCTCCTTGTCTGCGTAGTCTGCTGGGGGGTTCAGGCACGCCACTACATAGTCGACCAGGCGGCCCACGCGCATCTCGATGATCTCGTCGAGGTCCAGGGAGCCGAAGAACGCCGCGAAGTTCACGCGCGAACCGTAATGCTCCCGGAGCTTACCGCCGAAGGAGACCAGATCGATGCTCTCCAGCTCCAGGTCCTCCTGGAACGAGGTTTCCCGGGTGATCTCGACATCATCGAGCCCGTATTCCTGCACCATGTCGGAAAGGATGCTGGAGATCTCAGCCAGTACCTGCTCCGGATCGGCGCTTCCGGCTGGTGCCGATGGAGCAGTTTCTGCAGTGACCGTCTCTTCGATGCTCATGATGCTTCCTCTCTTGCTGTTGCTGTTCGCTGCGCTTCAGCAGCTCGTGCTGACGTCAGCCTGTCTGCGGGGATGGTGGTCCATGCCACGAGGTAGTTCTGTGCTGCCCGGGTTGGTGCTGGCGCGGTATGGCGGATCAGCCGCAGCCGCATCGTGACCTCCCCGGAGACCGCGGGATGGCGCACGGTGAGTACGTGTTCCGGGCTGGCCGTTGAAGAGCTCGCCTCTGCGCTGAGCACCTTGATGCTCTGTGGCTCACCCGCAAGGCCTGTGCCGCAGGCCTTGCCCACGGCCTCTTTGGCGCAGAATAAGCCCGTCCGCCAGAAAGCGGCCCAGGAATCTGTGCCAAGCGCAGTGTCGCTGGTGGAAGAGCTCGCCTCAAGTCGCTGCAGCAGAGTGCGCTCGGCTGGGGTGAAAGCGACCTCCAGGAACGACTCGGGGCGTTCCGCAAGCTGTTCCACATCGATACCGGCCAGCTCCCCGCCAGAAATTGCCAGGGCGACGCCCAGATCCTGACTATGCGCGATGCTCAGTGAGATCTCCGGCAGTTCCCGCTCGTGCAGACCATAGGGATAGGGGGATCCTGTGCTCCGGTGGCCGATGCCGATCTCCGCCGGAAAGATCGCTTCCTGCTGCTCGGGCTGCTGCCAGAGCAGCCTGCGTACAGCGTCTTTAGCCACGATCCGGCCGAGTAGCAGCTGCCTGCGTCCGCGCGGGGGAGAGCTTTCATGCTCTGCGCGCTCGGCCCGGCCCAGATATTTGCGCAGGGTGATCTCGCGGGAGGCGAGATCCGGCCAGTGGTCGGGCAGCAGCATCCAGCCACCGGCTTGCGGCTCAGCCACGGTGCAGTGCTCTATCCGCTCGTCGAGCTGCCGGATGTTCGGCGGGCTGTCGAAACGCCGCTCCCGCCAGCCGGTGATCTCGCACCAGAGCCGGCCCTGCCAGCTGATCCGGCCGTTGGCGTGGAATGAGCGGTCCGTGACCTCAGTGATGGTCAGGGCGCATTCGAGTTCCGAACCGCGGGGTGGTTCCGGCCCGTAGAAACGCAGCCCGTCCGCAGCGATCGGGAAGACCGTCGCGCGTTCGGTGAAACGTGCCATCAGCCAGAATCCTGCGAGTTGCCCAATGGTATCCAGCAGCGATCCCTGACCTTCTCTGGCGGTGACGGTCGCACGGATATGGTGCTCGCCGATCCCGCGGAAAGCGAGCAGCCCTTGATACCGGGGGCCGTGGAAGAGCCAGTGCTTGCTATACGCTTCGGCAGCGGTCATCGGGAGCACATCCTGAGGCTCATCCGGGGCGGCAGTCTCCGGCGCGGGGTGCGTCTGCGGGTACTCGGGTGCCAGTTGCACTCTGGCATGCGCATAGCTGCCGAAGGACATCGCCATCCAGTCGGCGGACACCCGCTCCCCGGTGATCTCCACCTGCTGCGGAGAAGAAGCCTCCACCCACTGGTCCAGATGAATGTCCTGGACCGCTACCGCTCGCATGCCGGTGATGTCTTCTGCCGCTTCCATGAGCAGGGTGACGATAGTGGTGCCCGGTACCACCGGGAACAAGTCGGCGGGTTCAGGCCAGCCCGGGCGCTGCCGGACGAAACTGTGATCCGCCAGCGCGGGCATGGTCTCCAGGGAAACCGTCACTAGACGGTTGATCTGCGCGGGCAGCCCGATCGTCTCCGGGGCGCTGTGCGGAACCGCTGATGTTCGATGGTCAGGAAGAAGGTTTCCGCTACGAGCGCTTGCCGCGTGAACCGGGTTGAGCGCGGCTTCGAGCACATCGGCCACCGCGGTATCGCTTTCCTGCAGATAGGCCTCCAGCTCATGGTGTAGGAAAGGGTTCAGCTGCTGCTCGGAGACCAGTTGCTGCAGCCGATCGCGGGGATTGGCTGAGAGGGGATTGGCTGAGAGGGAATTGGTAGAGCGGGGATTGGTGGGGTGGGGGTCGGTGGAGATCAGGGCGGCAGGCAGTACCTCAGCCGGTTCTGGATCAGCCGGTTCTGCCACAGCAGTGACATCTCTGACATCAGAAAGATCAGAGAGATCGGTGAAAGATGCGTCGCAGATGCCCAGGAAACTCAGATCCACTGCGCGGCCGCACGCCCATAGCGCGGTCAGGACGCAGCGGAGCTGATCCAGCCCGCTGCGCTGCGGAGCATTGGCACTGACTACGAAATGCTCTCTGCCGCGCAGGGTGTCCGCTATTAAGGTGCCCAACTGCCCAGGCCCGAGCTGAACGAAGCCGCGCACACCGGAGGCGTACATATTCTCAATGAGTTCACGGAATCTTACGGCTTCGAGAAGGTGCCTGGTGAAGATCTCCGCGATCTGTGTGGAGTCTTGAGGGAAGGGCTCCACCGTGGTGGCGGACCAGACCGGGATCGTCGCGGCTTGCGGGACGAGCCCTCCGATGACCTCATCCAGCTGCCCTAAATATTCTCGGAACATGGGGGTGTGGAAGCCAGAGGAGAACGGCAGTATTCGACAGATGCGGCCCTGCTCCTGGAGGGCGTCGACCAGCTGGTCGACCTCTGCCGTGGGCCCGCAGATCATCGACTGCTGCGGGGAATTGTCATGGGACAGGGTCACATCCGGGCGGTTCCCGAGCGCGGCGGAGACATCGGCCGCGGAAGCGCCGATCACGGCGAAGGCCAACCCCGGGAAACTCACCGTGGACTCGGAGCGATCGAGCATCTCATCCAGGGCATCGCTGGTGAACATCCCGCCCAGGGCCATTGCGGACCATTCCCCTACGCTGTGCCCGGCGAGCGCATCGGCTTCTACACCCAGCTCCCGCAGCGCGAGGCCCAGGAGCCGGGAGACCTGAAGTACGGCGCTGCCCTGATGCTGAGCATGGGCATAGCGTTCCGGGAGGCTCGCACTCGCAGAATCCGCAGAGTTTCCAGCGTTGCCTTGCAGGCCGCGTAGACCGGGCAGGCCGAACCACTCGATGACATCGTCGATGGACGGTGCGAATTCGGCCTCCAGACCCGGGCAGATAAAAGCCAGGGCCCCCGACGAATCCGGGTCAGCCGTGATTGATTTCCCTGTGGTGGACCCCACCGGAGTCGCCGAAAGCAGCGGGCCAGGGGCGAACCAGACATCACCTCGGCCATACCACGGGGCTCCCCGGGAGACCGCTTTACGGACTGTTGCCAGCTGGCGCGCACCCGGGCTCACGATGCCCAGCCGGACCGATCCGTCCCCCGGGTCTTGCCCGATTCGTTCGAGCAGCTCATCGTCCGGAACGGCGAGCAGCTGCTCCAGTTCATCGACGCTCGAAGCGGAGAGCATGAGCACGGGCGCGGCCTCGGCGGCAGCGGATAATTCGAGCAGATCATTGCTTTCAAGAGTCATCCGGATCACCACTGAGCGGAAGCGGTGTAGACCACAGCATTGAGATCGCGCTGCCCCCAGGCGAGTTCCTTGAGGAGCGCGAAGGTTCCAGCTTCCGGATCGATCAGCTTGATGCCGCGCCGGGCGTAGTCCCGGCCCAGCTCAGGGGACACCATGCCGGGGTTCTGCTCTGCCGGAGCCCACGGCCCCCAGTGCACCGTCATCGCCCGGCGCCCGGTGCGTTGAGACCATGCGGTACCCATCGCCTCGAGAGCATCATTGGCGGCAGCGTAATCGCTCTGCCCCCGGTTCCCCAGCGCAGCCGAGATGCTGCCGAAGAAGACCACGAAGCCCGGGCTGACCGGCAACTGCTCTGCGACATCGAGGATCGTGGCGGCACCGTGCACCTTCGTGCTGTAGACCCGACGGAAGGATTCCGGATCCTTCTCGGCGACGAGTTTGTCCTCGATCACCCCGGCGGCGTAGATGATGCCGTCGATCCGACCGTACTTCTCATAGGTCGACATAAGAGCTGCCCGTAAGGCCGTTGTGTCCCGTACGTCCACCGCGCGGTAGCCGACATCGCTGCCCAGAGCCCGCAGCCCATCCACGGTGGTACGCACTTCGCGCTGGGCGAGGATCCGGTTGATTTCCTGTTCGATATCCGCGGGGACGGCTCCCGGGCGGGAGGCGAGAGCCCGGCGCAGTGAAGTCCGGTCCGCAAGCCCGCTCAGCTCGCCGTCATTCTCTGCGTCGTTATCCGCATCGTCCAGTTCGGTGCGGCCCAGCAGCTCCAGGCGGCAGCGACTGCTCGCCGCCAAGGTCGCGGCGAACTGCGCGGTGATCCCGCGGCCACCGCCGACCAGGACCACCACGGCATCCTGATCGAGCTGCAAGGCCTCCGCTTCCGCGGAACCCGCCCCGCCCGGCCCGGCGCCGGTGGCACCGAGCAGGCCCAGATCGCTCACCGCCAGTTCCAGGCCGCTGCGTTCGCCGTTGACCACATCGACGATGGGTTCGTAACTGCTGTCTGCGAGTTCGGCGATGATCGCCTGCGCCACGGTGTCCGCCGGCCGGGTGGGCTCCAGGTCTATCAGCCGGACCAGCGTCTGCGGATACTCCCGAGCCAGGCTGCGGAACAATCCGCGCAGGCCTATCGTGCGCTCGGCTACTTCAGCGAGGTCGCTTTGTGCTCGCAGAGGCCGTGCTGCCAGCAAGTACCGTGGGGCCCGCGCGAGTGCGGCTTTGAAGATCGGGAAAGCATCCGGGACCTCCGCGGTGGCGGGATTCTCCAGGGGGTCCAGGTAGAGCACGCCGTCGGCTTGAGCGGTGCGGAGTTCGGCCTCGGCCTGCTCCGCGGCGATGACCCGGGCTTGCGCGCCGAATCCGATAGCGGTTTCTGCAGCAGCCTGTGCGATGTCTCCGGAGCCGATGATGAGCAGGGTTCGGCCGGCGAGCTGATTCGATGCCGGGCGCGGTGATTCCAGCCGCGTTTTCTGGAACAGCAAACGTTCCGGAACATGACCGGGCACGGCCTCCGAGGAGGCATCGGTTGTTACTGCGGGTGTTGGGGCGGTTGGGGTGGTTGTGGTGTTGAGGTGTTGCTGGAGCCAGGTGGTGATGTGTTCTGTGGTTCGGGCGGTGGCGAGTTGGTCGAGGTCGGTGGGGTTGATGCTGAGGCCGTGCTGGGCGAAGCGGCTGGCGATTTCTCCGGCGATTTCGGTGCGTTTGATGGAGTCGATGCTCAGGTCGGCTTCGAGGTCGAGGTCTGGTTCGATCATTTCGGCGGGGTATCCGGTGTGTTCGCTGATGATGGTCGCGACGGTGGCCAGGATCGTGCTGGGTTCCAGACTCGTCGCACCAACCGGAGCGCTGGATGTCGCGGCGCTGGGCTGGGCACTGGACCGGGCGCTTAGCTGGGTGCTGCTCGCCGGGCTTGCGGGCGCCGGTGCGCTGACCGTCGCGAATGCTGTTTGAGCGGGGCGGCTGGAGCCGCTGCGTGAAACTGTGGGGTTTCCGTATTCGTGCCGAGGTATCCCAGGAGCATATCCCGTTGCGCGGCGATCATCTCCCGGATGGTCCGGAGGAACTCTGCCACCAGGGCATCCCGCTCAGTCTGCGGCTGAGCCCCGGATGGTGTTTGCTGGTGCATAGTAGGAACCTCCTGAAGGCGTTGGGCAGGGGTCAGGGCGCCGGGAACGACCTGCCCGACACGAGTTCTGATGGTGGCTCCGCTGACCTTCCACCCCGGAACCGTCGGTATTGCGGAACTATTGCTCTGCGTCAGCCGGCGGCCGCGGTAGAGCCAGTCGGTATCGACACTCACCCCGGAGACCGCGAGTTTGGCGAGGCCTCCCAATAGTTCATGTAAGTTCCCTGTCGAACCGGGTGCCAGCGGGATCACGGTATGTGGACGCTCGCCGAGGGTGGTGGCCACCAGCTTGCTCAGCACCTTCCCCGGCCCGACTTCGATGAAAGTCTGCAGCCCGGCGGCGTACATAGACTCGATTTGCTCCACGAATCGCACCGGTGAGGTGAGTTGTGCCGTGAGTTCCTGCCGGAGGACTGAGGGATCGTCCTCCGGGTAGTGCGCAGCATTCCGGTTCCCCCAGACCGGTATCCGAAGGGCTGCGGGCGAGGGTAGGAGGTCTTCCAGGGACTGCGCGAAGAGCTCGGTGGCACTGCCGATCACTGGGCTGTGGAAAGCGCATGCCACAGGGAAAGTCTTGACGCTCAGGCCTGCTGCTTTCAGTGCGTCAACCGCGGTGTCGAGGGGTTCGCTGGGTCCAGAGAGCACTGTCTGCTCGGGGGCATTCAGGTTCGCCAGAGTGACGGTCCCAGCCAAGCCTGCCTGGCTCAAAACAGCTTCTATGCGCTTGGCTGAGGCAGACGCCGCGGCCATCTTCCCGGGATCTCCTCCCGTAGCAGTGATGGCCTCGGTCACTGCTTCAGCTCTGGCGACGCTCAGGGCGATGAGCTGTTCTGCATCATAGGCTCCGGCTGCCGCTAAGGCCGGGAGTTCGCCGTAGCTGTGCCCCGCGGCAGCGTCCGGACGCACCCCGGAACGCTCCAGGATCCGGCCGAGAGCCAGAGCGGACAGGCCCAGAACCGGCTGAGCCGCTCGGGTATCGGTGATTTCGGCTCGCTGCAGCGCCTCGGTTTCGGCGTCGAACGCTGTCCGAGGATGCATCACCGACTGCCAAGGTTTGCCCAGTTCGAGTAGATCAGCCAAGTCCGGGAAGGCCACGAAGAGGTCCCGGAGCATACCGGGCCGTTGGCTGCCCTGACCTGGGAACAAGTAGGCCAGCCCGCCGGGTTCAGTCGATGCCTGCTTGCCGGTGAAGAGCCCGGCATCGGGGTCGCTTTCGCCCTGGGCGGCCCGGGCCAGGAGCACGGTGAGCTCATCGATATCGCGGGCGACGATCGCTATGGTTACCGGTCGGTGCGCGCTCTCCGCAACGGCGCGGGCATGGCCGGCAGTGAGGTCCCGAAGCCGCCAGGGCCTGCTGTTGTCTTCGCCGAGAGACACAACGGCGCCGAGTTCTTTGACCGCGCGGATGGCATCGGTGGCTTCTCCGTGGAAGAGGAACAGTTCCGCCGGCCATTCGTCCAGATTGTGCCGGGCCGGGACGGTTTTGCCACCAGCGTGTCCGCTGAGCACCACGTGGAAGTTGGTCCCGCCGAAGCCGAATCCGCTGATTCCCGCGACCCGTTCGGCTAAGGGGCTGTTCCAGGGGGTTGCTTCGCGGTGGAAGACGAAAGGGCTCTGTTCGCGGTCCCAGGCCAGGCTGGGGTTCGTGATGTGCAGAGTAGGCGGTTTGACTCCGCGGTGAATAGCCAGCGAAGCCTTGATCAGGCTGGCAATGCCGGCGGCGCATTTAGTATGCCCGATCTGTGACTTCACCGAGCCGATAGCGGTGCTTCCAGGTGCTGCTCCAGCTTCTGTGAGTACCTTGGTGAGCATGCTCAGTTCGGTGCGGTCGCCCACGACCGTCCCGGTGCCGTGCGCTTCCACCAAGCCGACCTGCACGGGGCTGATCCGGGCGTTGCGGTAGGCCCGCTCCAAGGCGGAGCGCTGCCCTTCCGGCCGGGGTGCGGTGAGCCCCAGTGACCGTCCGACGCTCGAGGAGCCCACTCCGCGGATCACCGCGTAGATGCGGTCCCCATCGCGTTCGGCATCAGTTAGGCGCTTGAGCACGAGGGCTCCGGCGCCTTCGCCTAGGGCGATGCCGTCCGAGCCCGCATCGAAGGCCCGGGAGCGGCCGGTGGGGCTCAGTGCAGTGACCGAGGCGAAAAGCAGGTAATCATGGATGGTGTTGTGCAGATCGACGGCTCCGCACAGCACTGCGTCTGCGGTGCCGAGGACCAAGTCCTTGCAGGCGATGTCCAAGGCGGCCAGGGAGGAGGCACACGCGGCGTCCACGCTGTAGTTGGAGCCGCCCAAGTCCAGGCGGTTGGCGATCCGGCCGGCGATCACGTTGGAGAGCATGCCCGGAAAGGAATCCTCGGAGAGTCGGGGCCACTGTGCGGAGAGCTCTTCGGGGATCTCTTTCAGATAACCCGGCAAGATGGTCTGCAGCAGGTTCGCATTGGAGAGATCGCTTCCGGCCTCGGCGCCGAAGACGACTGAGACCCGGGAGCGGTGCGCACCGCCCAGCCGCTCTCCGCTGAAGCCGGCATCGACCATCGCCCGCCGCGCGATTTCCAGGGCTAGTAGCTGAGCAGGTTCGATGGCTCCCAGGGACGCCGGCGGGATGCCGTACTGCAGGGGATCGAATGGGATGTCGTCCAGGAACCCGCCCCATTTCGATGGAGTCTGGATGCCGTTGGCCGTGGGCTGGTCGTAGTACGTCGCAGGATCCCAGCGTGCAGGGTCGACTTCGGTCACGGCGTCTTTGCCGCTCAGCATAGTGGCCCAGAAAGCGGCGAGGTCCGGGCTGCCTGCGAATACTCCGGACAGGCCGACGATCGCGATATCCAGGGGAGCCGAGGTAGCGGGTTCTTCGGCGCTGAGCTGGGGATCCTGCGCCGATTCCTGGCCTGAGGGCAGGGTGCTGAGCAGTGCTGCGCCTCCTGTACTCAGGGATTCATGGAGCTGGGCTATGGTCAGCTTCCGGTCCCGCAGTACGATCGCCTCACCGGCCATAAACATGCCCTCGGTCAGTTGCCGATCCGGGCCGACCGGCAGCAGTTCTTCGCCGCGCCGCTCGATTCCTTTGCTGGCGAGCCAGAGCCGTCCCAGATTGAAGGCTTCAAGCTGCTCCCAGGCCTCTCTATCCGGTACGCCGTCTGCACTCAACCGGCTTTTGGTGGCCTGGAATTCCTCCGTGAAGGGGCTCTCGACGCAGCGGGTCGCGTGCCCCGGTGCGGTCTCCAGCTTGGCGGTTCCCGAACCGGCGATCACCTGGGCCTGGAACGTTTCGCTGATAGCCCCTGAGGCCACGGCTTCTTCGGTGAAGAGATAAGCCGTCCGACGAGCAAGCCGATCCGGACTCCTTGCTCTGCCAGAGGGGTGGCCATGGCGGCGATCATGGCCGCGGAGCGAGCATCGCTGATGCCGCCGGCGAAGTAGACCGTGACGGGTGCGCTGTACAGGTCTGCGAGCGAGGGCAGGCGCTTCAGAATCACCCCGATCTGGGCCTCCCAGAGCGAGAAACTGTTCCTGGGGCCGATATGCCCTCCGCACTCGGATCCTTCGAAGATGAAGCGCCGTACGCCGGCATCCAGGAATTGAGCGAGAAGTCCCGGTGAAGGCACGTGAAGGAAGGTCTTGATACCAGCGCTCTCCAGCGCCGCGGCCTGTGCGGGCCGGCCGCCGGCGATGATCGCGTGCGATGGCTGCACCTCGTGGACGACTTCCAGCTGCGCGGTCCTGATCGAATCATCGGCGAAGCCGAGGATGCCGACCCCCCCAGGGCTGGTCCGCTAAGAGCTGCTGGGCGCCTTTGAGCATAGTTCGGCTCTGCTCGGCTGAAGACATCGCCAGGGCGATAAAAGGCAACCCGCCTTCTGCGGCAACCGATGCGGCGAACTCGGGCTGATCGCTGACCCTGGTCATGGGCCCCTGTGCCAGGGGCAGCCGGGTACCCATATCCTGGGCCAGCGGTGAGGCTTCGAGCAGTAAGCTCGGGTCCGATGGTGCATTCATCGCGGCGCGCAATCCTGAGATCATGGCCGTGACGTCGCCCCAGCGCTCAGCGTACCGCCGGGCCAGAAAGCCATCCTGGCCTACCGGCACCCACTGCCGTTCCGGATCCACGCCTAGTTGCTGAGGGTTTATCTGTTCGGCACTGAGCCGCTGGGGGAGCGACGTGCAGCCCGGGGCATGGCCGATCTTAGGCCGCTGACGAAGTACCCGATAGCCGTCCACGGAGGTACTCTCCGAACCGTCCATGCGGCGCAGTGCTGAACGCAGCGCGGTAGGGATCGTCGCTTCTTCGAGTAAGGCCAGTTGGGTATCCAGGAGGATTCCCGCAGCCCCTGCCGCCATCACGGCCCGTACGGTATGTGGCCCGATGCCTCCTGCGGCCCAGATCGGCAGCCCCAGATCGGCGTTGAGCAGTTCTTGCAGTAAGACGAAGGAGCTGGTGTCGCCGGTCAGCCCGCCGCTGTCCGAGCCTCTGCTCACGATGCCGCTTACCGGGTGATTCAGGGCGGCTCTGGCCTCTGTGAGATCCCGGACTTCCACCAGCACATCCGCGGGCAGGCCCTGGCGACTCTGAGAGATCAGGGAATCCAGAGACGTCAGATCTGTCTGCGGGGCGAGAAGGAGCAGGCTGGCACCGGAATCCCTGATAGTCGTGGGATCAAGACCGCAGGCGGGGCCGACCCGGAGGCCGAAGGGCCGGTCGGTCCAGCGTTTCAGGTCGACGAGCGCGCTCTGCGATGCTGTCGGATCGGCGCCGAGGTCCAGGACGCACAGAGCTCCGGCTTCGCAGATACTAGCGATCAACCGGGCGTCCGGGCTGGCGAAAGGGCTGATTGCGAGGATGGCGCGAGGGTCGGTGTCAGAGGCAATACGCATAGCAGAATTCCTGTTCTTCTCTCAGCAGAAGTCGCTCGGAATCGCCACGGTCAGCATGGTTGTCAAGGCCGAGAAGATCGGATTCCGAAATAACTATCTGAAGAAAACTTCATACTGCGTCCCCGGAAACAATATTGGCCGGGTGATTCGAAGTGCGTCAAGGGGTAAGAAAAATTCGCGAACCAGCCAATCAGTTTATACGCAACATATATAAAAACCCATGTGTAGACTGTTTTAAAATTATTAATTCTTGCGACATGTTGTCGCATGCCGGGAGTTCAGTGCTGCTATGCCGGCTCGTAGGCAGGGGGTGCCCAGTGCTAATAGATGAAAACGAATGATTTCTATGGCTCGTGTTACCGGATATTAATTCTTTGTTACGCGCAAGATGAATTTTTGGCACGGATTTCAGGCATGAGGGTGACCGCTTGGTAAACCTGTTGATAATCTCATTCTGTTTTTCGCTTTTACTAGATTTTTTATTATCGAACAAGAACCGAGTGGTTAGCCTTGTGGATATTTCAGTGTTCGGAATTAGATGCCCGATGGTTGCTCCCTTGTTGAGGAGAGTGTTTAGGAGAGTTGAGGAGATCTGCGTGCGTGCTTCCAGGGGGCTGGCTCTCTGATCCTGAGTTGTCACAGATATCGGGGAAGTCATTTTTCTTCATATTTGTGAACCCTGGTTGTGAATTGCGGCGAGGCGGAGCGGCTCCGCGCTCCGAGTTCATTGCTCGCCGCTGTTCGTCGCCAGTCTCTCCGATCTGTCGGAGTGCATATCATTCTCACAGTAGCTCTCAGGCTGCTTTCTGAAACGCTGCGCAGGTGCCGGCGGCGTCGGGTCTTGCTGTTCTGCGGAGGTGCACCTGCGAAGACTTTTCAACAGGCCGCACGGCCCGGAATGGCGGGGGAGTCGGTTGGTTTTCACCCAGCCCTCGATATTCCGAGCCGGCTGCTCCGCGGCTCGAATGCAACCTGCTGGGGGTAGCTGTGACTGAAGGAGTCAGCGTTCATCACGGCCGTTATTGATTTGTTATCTGTATTCCTATCCCGTAGCCTCGCTGTAGTTGCTGAGGTACGCCTCGGCCAAAACAGTCACCTCCTGTTCCTTTACCGTCGGGGAGGTGGCATCCTCGCAATAGACTTGATCAGGAGCGGCCGACGGTGCTGAACGGGAGATCGTGCCCGGCAGTGGGACAGCCGAAGACAGCTGACAATGACCAATAAGAACAACACTTTCCGTCGTTCCGCTGGCCGCGTTCTCGTAGCTACCGCTGTTGCAGGTGCCGGTTTAGCCGCAGGTGCCGCCGGTGCTCAGGCTAACGGCAGCACCTGGGATGCTCTGGCTCAGTGCGAGTCAGGTGGCAACTGGAACATCAACACCGGCAACGGATACTCCGGTGGCTTGCAGTTCCTGCCCAGCACGTGGGCCGCTTACGGTGGCACGGGCAATCCCGCCAACGCCAGCCGGGAGCAGCAGATCGCTGTTGCCGAGCGCGTTCTGGCAGGTCAGGGCTGGGGCGCATGGCCCGCCTGCTCTGCCAAACTCGGCCTGAGTGGCAAGCCGGCAGCGGCACCCGCACCGGCGCCGGCACCGAAGGCAGCACCTCAGCCCGCGCCGCAGCAGCAGGTTCAGTACCAGGCGCCTCAGGCTCAGGCTCCTGCCGCCCCCCGGGCTGCTCGGGCGGGCTCTGTGCCGCTGTCCGGCGAGACCTACACGGTTGAGGCCGGCGATACGCTCGGCACGATCGCCAGCAAGCTGGGGATCTCCGGTGGCTGGGCGCTGCTGGCTGACGCCAATGCCGACACCGTTACCAATGCCAACCTGATTTTCCCGGGCCAGGAGCTCAAGCTCCCTGCGTGATCCTTTGAAATAAATAAGGTCATCGCGTGACTCCCCGGCCTGGGAATCACGAATTTCATGAGCTAGTCCAGCTTGGGCGGCGGAAGTGTGTGCTTCCGCCGCCCAAGCTGTATTCAGCCGAGGGCGTGCAGATCACGGTTTCAGGCTTGCCGGAAATGCTTCGGCCCTGTTGACTGGAACTTGACTATCGTTATTGCGACCAGCAGCTTGACCAGTAACTTCCGGTATCGAGAAAGGCCAAGATATGAGCAGCATTCCCGAGGAACTTTCCTACACCGCGGAGCATGAGTGGGTGGGCGCTCCTGACGAGCAAGGCGTAGTGCGCATCGGTATCACCGACTTCGCTCAGGACGCGCTGGGCGACGTGGTCTACGTCCAGGTGCCGGAAGCGGGTTCAGCTGTGCGGGCCGGTGAGGTCATCGGCGAGGTGGAGTCCACCAAGAGCGTCAGCGATATCTACGCACCGCTCGCCGGTGAAGTGGCCAGCCGCAACGAAACACTCGATGCCGAGCCGGGACTGGTCAACAGCGACCCCTATGGCGAGGGCTGGCTGCTCGAGGTTCGGCTCGAGGATATCTCCTCCCACGTTTCCCTGCTCAGCGCGGCTGAATACGAGCAGCAGGTAGGTTAGGCTGGTATATCCCTGCACTAGCATCAGCAAAGTGTCAGGAAGTGCCCGGGAAGTCATCAGTAAATTTCTTGGTCACCAAGAGTTTGTAGCAGGGTGCACGATGAGAAAAGTCTGGGTTGAATCCCTGCAAGGAGGAAGAAGAGATGGTCAGCAGCGATCATAGCGCTGAGACCCGGTCGGATCCGCAGCTGCAGCAGAACGGGGCCGGCGGCGTCACGAGTGACACGGGTGCCGTTTCGCAGATCGGTTCTGACGAGATGTCCACCTCGATCCATTTCCCCAGCCAAGATGCGGCTCTGCCGTACCATCTCAGTGCGGAAGAGCTGGCCGCAGTGGAGGCTTTGCCTGCGGGCTCGGCTCTGCTCATCGCCCATAGCGGGCCCAATCAGGGCGCGCGTTTCCTGCTCGACTCCGAGACGAGCCTAGCGGGGCGGCACCCGGATGCTGATGTATTCCTGGACGATGTCACGGTGTCGCGCAGGCACGTGGAATTTCGGCGTGGAGAAGAGGGCTTCCGGGTCGTTGATTCCGGCAGTCTCAACGGCACGTACGTCAACGGTGATCGCGTTGATTCAGTGCTGCTGCGCCATGGCAGTGAAGTGCAGATCGGCAAATTCCGCCTGACGTACTACCAGAGCCCGGCGGCTTAAGGCTGTTATGCCAGTGCAGCGCGCGCGCCGAGGGTATGAGGTCAGGCAGCACGGCCGATCGGTGGTCTACAATATCGGTGACGTTCTGGCCCAGCTCACTGAAGAATTCCCTGCGGTGACCGCTTCGAAGCTTCGCTTCTACGAAGAAAAAGGTCTTGTGACCCCACAGCGCACTGCGGCTGGCTATCGGCAATTCGACGATGCCGATATCGAACGACTCCGATTTGTCTTGGCTCTGCAGCGCGATCACTTCCTGCCCCTGAAAGTTATCCGGGAGTATCTGGAGGCCATCGATCGTGGCGAGGGGCCGCAGCAGCTGCCGCCGGGTGTGAGCGCCGCGATTGCGCCACGCCCCGTGGATGCTTCGCATACTGCGGAACGGGCAGCTCGTTCGCGTCGGCTCAGTGCCGAGCAGCTGCGCACCGAGTCCGGTGCCAGTAAAGAGCTTTTCGAGTCCCTGATGAGTTACGGGCTGATCGCAGACCAGGGCGAGGACTCTTTCGATGAGCATGCCCTGCACGTTGCGAAGGCGTGTGTTGCGCTGGCTGCTCACGGTATCGAGGCCCGGCACCTGCGGCCTTTCCAGGCGGCGGCGGAGCGCGAGTTCGGATTGATCGAGCGGGTGGTCTCGCCGGAACTCTCCCGGCGGGACGGTTCTTCCAAAGCGCGGGCGGCCGAGTCTGCTCGCGAAATCGGGGAGCTGTGCCTCGGCCTGCATGCGGCTCTCGTCCAAGGGCACATCGCCGCACTGGACCACTGACCGGGCTGGTGGCTCTCCTGTGTCTCAGGAAGGCATCTGGGAGCCGCAGGGCATCAGTATCAGCACCGCAGAATATTTAGAGTCAGCGGATCATAACAGGGGCGGAGGTCGCAATGATCGAGATGGAACTAGTCGGGGTCCGGATCGAAATGCCCTCTTCGCAGCCGCTCGTACTGCTCAAGGAATTGCGGGGCGGCCGCCATCTGCCGATCTGGATCGGCACACCGGAGGCCAGCGCTATCGCAATTGCTCAACAGGGCGTAATCCCGCCTAGGCCGCTCACGCATGACCTCTTCTATCAGACCCTGCAAGCCCTGGGTCGATCGATCTCCCGGATCATCATCTCCGCGATCGAGGATGCGGTGTTTTACGCCCAGATAGTCCTGGACAACGGGGTCACCGTGAACTCCCGCGCGTCGGACGCACTGGCCTTGGCGCAACGCGGCGGCAGTTCGATCTGGTGTGAGGACGCCGTGATCGAAGAAGCCGGTGTGGTGATCAGCGAGGCGGGAGAGAGCGCGGAGGAAGAAGAGCAGCAGATGCAGGATTTCAGGGCTTTTCTGGATGAAGTCGAGCCCGAAGACTTCGAGAAGTGAGAGCCTGCTGGCTGGAATTACCTTCAAGTAGAAGGTGAAACTTTCGACACGCCGAAGCTTTCGTGGCCCGCCTCTTTGACCTTGGACCTTTGCGGTTCTAACGTCGAATCAGACAGTTCCCATTGCATGTCCTGGCGAACCGCGTCACACTAGAAGCACCGGAAATGCTTTTTCTTCCGTTGCGTCCCGGTGGTCATGCGGCCTCGGTTTGGCAGCACTTCCCCAGGGAGCTTTGATAAGGAGGGTCTACGTGAGTCTGAAAAGCGAAGCCGGCGAGCTCGAAGATGCCGCCAGCCGGAGCGCCATCTCAGGTGCCCAGGGTTTGCTTTTCTCTGAAGACCTTCCCGTGCTTGATGATGACGCAGGCTACCGGGGCCCGACTGCTTGTAAAGCTGCTGGTATCACCTACCGGCAGCTCGACTACTGGGCGCGGACGGGGCTGGTCGAGCCCACAGTGCGCGGCGCTGCTGGTTCCGGATCGCAGCGTCTTTACGGCTTCCGCGACATCCTGGTGCTCAAGGTCGTCAAGCGGTTGCTGGACACCGGAGTCTCCTTGCAGCAGATCCGCTCCGCCGTGGAGCATCTCCGCGAACGCGGGGTCGACGATCTTGCGCAGATCACGCTCATGAGCGACGGAGCCTCGGTTTACGAATGCACGTCAGCCGATGAGGTGATCGATCTCGTCCAAGGCGGCCAGGGCGTCTTCGGCATCGCAGTAGGAAAAGTCTGGCGAGAGATCGAAACCAACCTTTCCGAACTGCCGAGCGAGCAGGCCTCGGATCAGAGCTTCCCCGATGACGAACTCAGCAAGCGCCGCGCAGCCCGGAACATCTCCTGATATCCCTACCCAGTGCCCCTAGGGCTGCTGGGGACGGAGGCTAACGGCCTTCCGCGAGGATCTGTTGCAGTAGCGCGTCGAAATCCGCAGCTGCGGCTTGCGCGGTCTCACCGGGCCACTGGTGCACCGAACGTGCTGCCCCTTGGATCTGCTGCCAATTCGCCCGTTCCGGCAGGGTAGGCGTCAAGAGCAGGGAACCGAACATCGACGACATCTCTTCCAAGCGGTAATCGTGTTCCGCGGAACCGTTTCGCACCCGGTTTGCAACCACGCCCACCGGGCTCAACTCAGGAGCTATCTCTTGGCGGAAGAGTTCTATGGCGCGCAGGGTCCGCTCGGTTCCAGCGATGGAGAATAAACCCGGCTCAGCAACCAGGAGCACGTGCTCAGAAGCCATCCAGGCCATTCTGGTGAGACCGTTGAGCGACGGCGGGCAATCGATGAGGACCAGCTCATAGGGCGCGGTCTCCGAGGCGTCGAGGCCGGAAAGTACGGTAGTGAGCCTGCGGAGATTACGACGACTCAGATCCGGTCGATCGAAGATCCCGGAATAGGCTGAACCGCTGGCGACATCCAGCACCGCGGGTTCCTTCCGCTGCTGCGAGGCTTGCCCTACCCAGGCCGATGCTGTGACATGGTCGGCCAGACGTGCACGGCGAGGTGATTCGAGCATTCTGCCGATGTCCTGATGCTTGCCGGTATGGACGCCTAAGCCAGTTGTCGCATCAGCATGCGGGTCCAAGTCCACGACGAGAGTCGGCACCCCCGCAGCCAAGGCTGCAGATGCCAGGCCTAGGGTCACAGAAGTTTTACCGACGCCGCCCTTGAGCGAGCTGATACTCACAACCTGCACGTAGATCCCAACCGATCGATTCTGGTCTGTCTTGAGCCGCCACGGCATCCGGTGGACACCTAATCGCGGCTCCCGGACTCCACCATCATAGGCGTAGCCGGGGGTTGAGGCTCGTATTTCTGCTGTTTCTGCTATTTCTACGGGTGACCCGATAAGCTGGCTCCGCAGCGCAGATGCGCTGAGGACGGGGAGGCAGATGTTTTCCAAGATTCTGGTGGCCAACCGGGGTGAGATCGCGATCAGGGCTTTTCGCGCCGGCTACGAACTCGGTGCTCACACTGTTGCGGTCTTCTCTTATGAAGACCGCAACTCGATTCACCGGCAGAAGGCCGATGAAGCCTATCTGATCGGAGAAGAAGGCTGCCCTGTCCGGGCGTATCTGGACATTCCGGAGATCATCAGGGTCGCCAAAGAAGCCGGAGCCGATGCGATCTACCCGGGGTATGGATTCCTCTCCGAGAACCCGGAGCTGGCGCGGGCCTCAGCTGAAGCTGGGATCTCCTTCGTCGGGCCGCCCGCGGATGTCCTGGAATTAGCTGGCAACAAAGTCTCCGCGCTCCGGGCTGCGAAGCAAGCCGGTGTGCCGACCCTGAAATCCTCAGAGCCGTCCCAGGACCTGGACTACCTGGTGTCCGCCGCGGACGAGATCGGCTTTCCGGTATTCGCCAAGGCCGTCGCAGGCGGTGGTGGCCGCGGCATGCGGCGTGTTGAGGTCAGGGAAGAGCTGCCGGAGGCGCTGGAAGCGGCGATGCGCGAAGCGGATGCCGCCTTCGGGGACCCCACGATGTTCATCGAACAAGCGGTACTGCGCCCGAGGCATATCGAAGTGCAGATCCTGGCGGACGCCGAAGGCAATATCATTCACCTCTTCGAACGCGACTGTTCTTTGCAGAGGCGGCACCAGAAGGTCATCGAGATCGCCCCGGCGCCAGAGCTCGATGACAGCATTCGGCAGGCGCTGCACCGGGATGCGGTGGCTTTCGCCAAGGCGCTGGGCTATGTCAACGCCGGCACCGTGGAGTTCCTGGTCGATACCGCAGGGGAGCGGGCCGGTCAGCACGTCTTCATCGAGATGAACCCACGGATCCAGGTGGAGCATACGGTCACTGAAGAGATCACTGATGTGGACCTCGTCCAGGCGCAGCTGCGCATCGCCGCCGGCGCTACCTTGCCCGAACTCGGTCTGAGTCAGGAGACAGTGACGGTCAAGGGGGCTGCGTTGCAGTGCCGGATCACCACCGAGGACCCTGCCAACGGCTTCCGGCCCGACGTCGGCAAGATTACCGGCTACCGTTCGGCAGGCGGTGCAGGCGTCCGGCTGGACGGCGGCACGGTCTACCCCGGGGCTGAGATCAGCCCGCATTTCGACTCGATGCTGGTCAAGCTCATTTGCCGTGGTCGAGACTACCCGGCAGCGGTGGCGAGAGCCCGCCGGGCTCTCGCCGAGTTCCGAATCCGCGGAGTCGCCACGAATATCCCCTTCTTGCAGGCCGTGCTCGATGACCCGGCGTTCTTCGCAGGGGATGTCGCCACGGACTTCATCGAAAAGCGTCCCGAGCTGCTGCGCGCCAGAGGTTCTGCGGACCGGGGCACTAAGCTGCTGAGCTGGTTGGCCGATGTCACCGTCAACAAACCGCACGGCGAACCGGTTGCTCATGCCAATCCCGCGCTCAAGCTTCCCAGCGCCGAGGAACTGGCTCAGATCGAGGTCCCGGAGGGTTCGCGGCAGTTGCTGCGGGCATTGGGGCCGGAAGGCTTTGCCCGCTGGCTGCGTGAGCAGGAGGCACTTCAGGTCACGGATACGACCTTCCGAGACGCCCATCAGTCCCTTCTGGCTACCCGGGTTCGTACCCGGGATCTCGTGGCGGCCGCTCCCGCGGTCGCTGCGCTGACGCCGCAACTGCTCTCGGTGGAGGCCTGGGGCGGGGCGACCTATGATGTCGCCTTGCGGTTCTTGGGCGAGGATCCCTGGGAGCGGCTCGTCGCCCTGCGCGAGGCGCTACCGAATATCTGCCTGCAGATGCTGCTGCGCGGCCGCAATACCGTGGGGTACACGCCGTACCCGGAAGAAGTCACGGAAGCATTCGTCCGAGAGGCAGCTAGCAGCGGCATCGATATTTTCCGGATCTTCGATGCGCTCAACGACGTCAGTCAGATGGAACCGGCGATTCGCGCTGTCCGCGAGACTGGGACCGCGGTTGCGGAGGTGGCCCTGTGCTACACCGCCGATATGCTGGACCCCGCCGAAGAGCTTTACACCCTCGACTACTACCTCGAGCTGGCCCAGCGCATCGTCGATGCCGGGGCGCATATCCTGGCGATCAAGGACATGGCAGGGCTGCTGCGGCCCGCCGCCGCAGCGAAACTGGTCAGCGCGCTCCGCGAACGTTTCGACCTTCCGGTGCACCTGCATACTCACGACACCGCAGGCGGTCAGCTGGCGACGCTCTTAGCCGCTGCCGACGCCGTCGATGTCGCTTCATCCGCTCTCGCCGGCACCACGAGCCAGCCCTCGGCCTCGGCGCTGGTCGCGGCGCTGGCGCACACTCCCCGGGATACCGGGATCTCCCCTCACGGCAGTCGGGGCCCTGGAGCCCTATTGGGAAGCCGTGCGGCGCGTCTACGCCCCGTTCGAGTCGGGGCTGCCCGGCCCCACCGGCCGGGTTTACCAGCACGAGATTCCCGGCGGTCAGCTATCCAATCTGCGTCAGCAGGCTATCGCGCTTGGTCTCGGCGAGCGCTTCGAGGCCATCGAGGACATGTATACGGCTGCCGATCGCATCCTTGGGCGTCTGGTGAAAGTGACCCCGTCCTCAAAAGTAGTCGGTGATCTCGCTCTGCACCTGGTGGGGCTTACGGCAGATCCGGAAGACTTCGAGCGGAACCCGCAGAAATACGACATCCCGGATTCGGTGATCGGTTTCCTCTCTGGAGAGCTAGGGGAGCCTCCCGGGGGATGGCCGGAGCCGTTCCGCAGCAAGGCCCTCGAAGGCCGCGAGGTCAAAGTCCGGGAAGCGGAGCTCAGCGCGGAGGACCGAGCAGGCCTCGACGGGAGCTCCCAGGAACGCCGGGCGACGCTCAACCGGCTGCTCTTCCCCGGGCCGGCCGAGGAATTCGCCAAAGTACGGGAGCGACACGGCGATATCTCAGTGCTGGACACCCGGGACTACCTCTTCGGGCTGCAGCGCGGCCACGAGCACATCATTCTTTTGGGTAAGGGAGTGCGGCTGATTGCCTCGCTCGAGGCGATCTCGGAAGCCAATGAACGCGGTATGCGTACCGTCATGTGCACGCTCAACGGCCAGTCGCGTCCGGTGAGTGTGCGGGATCGCAGCATTGAATCCCAGGTCAAGACCGCGGAAAAAGCGGATCCGGTGGCAGCCGGCCAGATCGCCGCGCCTTTCGCGGGCGCAGTGACCCTGGCTGTGGAGGCAGGCGCTCAGGTGAGCGCAGGGCAGACCGTCGCCACGATCGAAGCGATAAAGATGGAAGCGTCGATCACTACTCCGGTCTCCGGTGCGGTCCGTCGCACCGCCATCGGGGCCGTCGAGCAAGTTCAGGGCGGCGACTTGCTGCTGGTGGTGGAAGACGGGTGATCCTCTGGCTGCTCAGCGGCCCTAGGCATCGATCGCCCGGATAACGTAAGCTATGGTGTTTGCTGTTTGACGCTGGAAGCTCTTCCGCGTCGCTTGTATGGGCTGGCCGGGAGCGCCAGGAGGGAGAAAGAGCGCTATGGCTGACGAGGAAGACGCTCAGCTGGAGGAAACCGAGCAAAAGCCGGGGGATGATCCCGGGCCGGAGGCTAAAGAGACTGAGGAGACTCAGCCGCAGGCTGCGCCCGCGTTGCTCGGCCCGGCCGGTATCGTTGATCCGGCGGGTACCGGTGCTGTCGCCGGTGCGGTGGTACTTCCCACCAACCTGCCCGAGCCCCCTCCCGGTACCGGGCGACGCAAGGCCCCGGAGGGTTCAGCGGATCACCGGGCCGGGGATGGCTCGAACCAGAGCTCATCTCAGAACGTTAGCGGTGCCGCCGAGATCGAGTATGTGGGCTGGCAGCCGCGCGGCTCTTCGAGCGAAAACGGAACAAAATCCTCAGCTGCCTCGGAGGCGCATTCTGCGGATACTACTGACGGATCCGGGCACTATTCTGTCCGTAGACCGCACGAGCCCAGCAAGCCGGAACCTGCGGCTGCGCTGACTTCGGACCGGCTGCTCAGCGGCCGGGACACCCCTCCGGTGGGCGGCTGGCGGCGCTGGGTTTATGAAGCCAGCTTCGGCTACGTCAACCTGGGCGATTCGGACAAGGTCCGCCAGGACCGCGTCATAGCGCACCGGGTCGCCAGCCGGCTAGGAGAGCGCACGCGGTATGTTCCGGTGCTCTCCCGTAAAGGCGGCGTCGGCAAGACTACGGTCACGATGTTGCTGGGCCTGGTCCTCGCCGAGATGCGCGAAGACCGGGTGATCGCGATGGACGCGAACCCGGATCGGGGCACGCTCTCCGATCGCTCTCCCGGTCGTGCCGACTACACCGCGCGGGAGCTGCTCAAGAACCGATTTGATGTGGATACCTTGGCGAAGCTCGCCGCTTATGTTTCCCGGGATGGCTCCAGGCTGGATGTTCTCGCCTCGGATACGGACCCTGCGGTTGCGGAGGCCTTTGACGACGCCGATTACCGCGCGGTCACCGATATCCTCAATCATTATTATTCGATTGTCCTCACCGATTCCGGCACGGGCATGGTGCACTCCGTGATGAAGGGCACGCTGGAGAAAGCCGACGCCCTCGTCCTGGTGTCCGGCGGGAGCGTGGATGAGGCGAGACTTGCTTCGGAGACGCTGTCCTGGCTGGAAGCACATGGCAGGCAGGATCTCGTCTCCCGCGCCGTCGTGGTGATCAACCTGGCTGCTGGAGATGGCATCCAGGTTGATGTGGATGAAATCGAATCGCACTTCACCTCACGCGTGAAAGCGGTGCTGAGGCTTCCTTACGATCGTCACCTGGCAGAAGGTAGCCAGATTCAGCTCAACCGCTTGCGCCCGCAGACCAGGGTGGCAGCGGTGGAGCTTGCCGCTCTGGTGGTTGACGAGCTGCAAGGGCTCTGACGCTTCAAAGGCCCCGGTTCTGCCGGTGACTCCAGATCTGGAGTCACCGGCAGAACCGGGGCCTTTGCCTTTGCTCACTCGCCGGCGGGCTTCTCCGGCTTCGGTGTGGAGTAGATCTCCTCGACCAGAGCGTCGAAATCCTTGAGGACCTGAGCTCGCTTGATCTTGAGCGAGGGGGTTAGGTGCCCTGAGGCCTCGGAGAAGTCCGTGGGGACGAGCCGGAAGGACTTGATGGCTTCGGCATGCGAAACGGATTCGTTCGCCCGGTCCACAGTGGCCTGGATCGATTCCAGAACCTTTGACTCGCGGATAGCGTCTTCCACCTCGATATCCTTGGCCAGGCCGTGCTGCTCGGCCCACTGCGGCAGCGCCTCCGAGTCCAGAGTGATCAGGGCAGAGATGAAGGGTTTTCCGTCACCGAGCACGATGCACTGCGAGACCAGGGCATCGGCGCGGATCTGGTCTTCCAGCTGGGCCGGAGCCACATTCTTGCCGCCGGCGGTGATGAGGATCTCCTTCTTGCGGCCGGTGATCCGCAGGAAGCCCTCATCGTCCAGCTCGCCGATATCCCCGGTGCGAAACCAGCCGTCTTCGAAGGTCTCATCGTTGAGCTCCGGGCGGTTGTAGTAGCCCTGCATGACGCAGACGCCCTTGGCCAGCACCTCGCCGTCTTCGGCGACTTTGACCGCGTTCCCGGGCAGTGGTTGCCCCACGGTTCCGATCTTCAGCGCATCGGGACGGTTCACGGTGATTGGGGCCGTGGTCTCGGTGAGTCCGTAGCCCTCCAGCACGGTCAGCCCGATGCCGTGGAAGAAGTGCCCCAACCGCTCGCCCAGCGGCCCGCCGCCGGAAACCGCGTACTGAAGGCTCCCGCCCATGGCCTTGTGCAGCTTGCTGTAGACGAGTTTGGAGAACAGCCAGTGCTTGGTCTTCAGGCCCAAGGGCACCTGGCCGGATTCTTCGGCTCGGGAATAGGCGATAGCGGTGTCCACGGCCTTGCCGAAGATCTTGCCTTTGCCGTCGGACTCGGCTTTGAGTACCGCGGAGTTGTAGACCTTCTCGAAAACCCTCGGCACAGCCAGGATGTAGGTGGGTTGGAAGCTCTGGAAATCATCCAGGAGGTTCTTGAAGTCCGGGCTGTGCGCTACGCGTGTGCCGCCGGCTAGGTTGAGGATCGAGATGAAACGGCCGAAAACGTGAGCCAGCGGTAGGAACATGATGGTTTGCGCGCCCTCTGTGGTCACGATGAAATCATCGATGACTTCGAGTGCGTTGTCCGATAGCTCCATGAAATTGCCGTGCGTCAGTTCAACGCCTTTGGGTTTGCCGGTGGTTCCGGAGGTGTAGATGACGGTGGCTACATCTCGCAGACCAGGGCCGGAGCGCAGGGTTTCGACCTCGGCGTCGGGTACTTCCCGACCCGCATCCCGCAGTGCTTCCAGGCCGCCATCGGTCATCTTCCAGACTCCCGTGACTTGGTCCAGGCCCTCGGCTTCAACCGCTCGTCGGATCGAATCAGTGTGGCTCTCCGCCTCACCGAAAGCCCCCATGGCTCCGGAATCCGAGATGTTCCAGGCGATCTGGCTGGTGGAGGAGGTCTCGTAGATCGGCACCGATATCGCGCCCGCGTACCAGATCGCGATATCCACTAGAGTCCATTCGTAGCGGGTCCGGGACATGATCCCGATCCGGTCGCCCGGCTGCACTCCGCTGGCAATCAGCCCCTTCGCCACACCGATGGCCTGTTCACGGAAATCCCGAGCGCTGATATCCCGCCAGCCGCCGGAACCATCAGGTACCGCGAAGATCGCCCGTTCAGGGGTCTCCTGAGCCATTTTCTCGACATAACTGGTGCAGTTAGCGGTTTCGGATACTTTAGTTGCCGGTGGAACGGTGATTTCCTGCACGATAGCTCCCTTGCATATCTTCGGCCGGTCCAGGGGCTGACGGAGCGCTGCTTCGAGCGAACCTTCAGATTACTGGCCGGTAACTTGTAGTCTGCCATACCGTCCCGCGCTGACCAATGCCGATGAGAACAGAAATCATCGCGAGATCTCCTCTTAGAATGATCCCTGATGAGCACACCGATATCGCCTTCGACGGGCCGTATGAGTAAAAATTCAGCCCCCCGTGATGCTTCCGGGCCGCTGGCCATCGGCGTCGATATCGGCGGCACCAAAGTTGCCGCCGGAGTAGTCGACTGTCAGGGCCGGATTCTAGCTTCGGCACGTCGCCCGACGGAAGGCCACAACCCCCGGGGCGTGGAACGGACCATCCTCGAACTCGTCACCGAGCTGAGCGCGGACCATCGGGTAGCGCCCGGCACCGGAGCCGCCAGAATCGCATCGGTGGGGGTCGGGGCAGCGGGTTGGATAGATTTGGCGGGCGGTACGGTGCTTTTCAGCCCTCATCTGGCTTGGCGCAACGAACCGCTGCGCGCCAATCTCGAGCAATTGCTGGAGCGACCGGTCGCGCTCAGCAATGACGCCGATGCTGCAGCCTGGGCGGAGTGGAAGTTCGGTGCTGGCCGGGGAGAGAGCCGCATGGTCTGCATCACCCTGGGCACCGGGATCGGCGGAGCCGTGGTGATGGACGGTCAGGTGGAACGAGGCCGTTTCGGCGTGGCCGGGGAGTTCGGTCATCAGATCATCATGCCGGGTGGGAATCGCTGTGAATGCGGGAATCGAGGCTGTTGGGAGCAGTACGCCTCGGGCAACGCCCTGGGGCGGGAGGCCCGGGAACTGGCCCAGGCCAACTCCCCGGTGGCCCAGGAACTGCTCCGGGCGGTCGACGGCGTCCCTGCGGAGATCACCGGTGCGGTAGTCACGGAGCTGGCCAGAGGCGGTGACCCGACATCGATCGAGCTGATGAAGGACATCGGCTCTTGGCTGGGCTTGGGTTTAGCGAACCTCGCCGCGGCGCTGGATCCGGGCCGGTTTGTGATCGGCGGCGGTCTGAGCGAGGCCGGCGAACTGCTCCTGGCCCCGACCCGGCGCGCCTTCCGCAGGCACCTCACGGGGCGCGGCTTCAGGCCCGAAGCCGAGATCACTATCGCGGAACTGGGCCCAGATGCCGGGCTGATCGGGGCGGCGGATCTCTCCCGCCAGCCTGCGTCCTGATCCGGATACTCCGGAACTGCTTCGGCACTCTAGAGCCGATCCTTGAGGGTAAGTTCAGACCTCGGCTCCATCGCCGTCACTACGCTTGCGATTGGCCGGTAACCGGTAGATCAGGTAACCGACGCCTGCCAGGAAAGCCAGGATCAGAGCGGTGATGACCACTGCGGGAACAGTTCTCCAGAACAGCGCGCAGAACAGCAAAGCGATCGGCGCGCCCGCCGCGCCGGTCCACACCAGAACTAGGGCCGGCTGAACCGCGCTTAACGGCGTGGGCATCGGCGGCTCGAACTCTTCATCATCGGCGTCCTCTGCCAGGCTGTAATCCCTGGGGCCATGCGCGTGCTTCCCCATTCCGGGGTCTGTGAAGCCGGCATCCGTGCTGTGTTCCGGGAAGTTGTTGACCGGGGGGCGGTGAACCCCTAATGGGTCGAAATCATTGAAGCGCCGTGATTCCTCAGCCGGCTCATCCGGCCTTCGGTCGGAGTCCTCTGCGCTCGTTTCAGGGATCGCGAACATCGCGCTATCCGGATCCGAGCGCAGTCGGCCCACGAGATCTTGCCAGGCCTGCTCCTCAGCGCCTCCCGTGCCCTCCGAGGGCTCTGAACGTTCCCGGTCATCGGGGCGGTCAGCCATGCTTCTCCTCCGCGCTCTCCAAATCGAGCAGTGCTCGGATGGTTTCTGTGATTTCCTGGAAGAACAATTTCGTGCGGGAGAAAATTTCGCCCGCATCGTGATCCAGCGTAGCCACGTGGTAACTGTTGCGCAGCACGATGGTGCGCACCTCTCTGCTGCTGACCCGGCCCTGGATGATCCTGCTGGATCGGGGGCTGACCACGTGGTCCACTTCGGAACGGAACAGGGTCAGAGGGGCATGCACCTTGTACAACTTCGGACGGGTGTCCTTCAGCAGCAGACACAGCTGACGCACGGCCGCCACGGGAGTGCGCGAATACGCATACTCAGTCATCCCGGGCCGCAGGATGTCATCGCCGATCGAGGGGACGCTCGGCGCGATATGCCGGAGCAGCCCGGCGAGCCCGGCCAGCGGAGAATCCACTGCCATCACCGGATTCACTAGTGCCAGCCCGGCCACAGGGTGATGTTCGGCTAAGCGGAGCGCGAGGGCCCCGCCCATGGACAGCCCCGCGACGAAGACGGCATCGCAATGACTCGCCAGATCCAAGTAAGCCGCTTCGATATCGGTGTACCAGCGCTGCCAGGATACGTCGATGAGATCCTGCCACTGGGTGCCGTGGCCGGTGAGCAGTGGCATCGATACCGTGAAGCCGGCTTCGGCGAGATCCTCGGCCCAGGGCCGGATGCTTTCTGGCGAACCGGTGAAGCCATGGGATAGTACAACCCCGTAGCGTGCCAGCCCGCCGTGCCCTCGGCGGTGCAAAGGGGCGTGCAGTGCTTGATGGGCCATACGGTATCTCCATGATGCGGGGCCGGTGCTGAACTGACCTGAACTGTGATTCGCTCAAGATCCTGCTCAGAATAGTCTATCCAGCCATCGAGTTCTCCAGCTCGAGGAGCTCCAGCTGAGTGTTCAGTTCGGCGGGTGCATTATGCTTTTTGTGCAGGCCGGGCTCCGACGCTCCGGAAGAGTCGCGGCCGGTGCTTACGCAGCAGAAACGGCAGCGATATCGGGGGAGAGGCAGGCCACGTGTTCTACTGGGTGATGAAGCGTATTGTCCTCGGCCCTTTGCTCAGACTGCTGTTCCGACCGTGGACCAAAGGCCTGGATCATGTGCCCGCCCATGGCGCTGCGATTCTGGCGAGCAACCACCTCTCTTTCTCTGATTCAATCTTCATGACGCTGATGGTTCCTCGGCCGGTGGTCTTCCTTGCCAAATCGGACTACTTCACCGGCCGTGGCATCAAAGGCCGGCTTACCGCGCTCTTTTTCCGGATGACCAATCAGCTGCCGATGGACCGCTCCGGAGGTGCGGCCTCGGCGCAGTCTCTCGACACCGGAACCGATGTGCTCGTCCACGGCGGACTGCTGGGCATCTATCCGGAGGGGACCCGCAGCCCGGATGGAAAGCTCTACCGGGGGAAGCTGGGAGTGGCGAAGCTGGCACTGAGCGCAGAGGTGCCGGTGATCCCGGTGGCGATGATCGGCACCGATAAGGTTCAGCCGATCGGCCGGCGGATTCCTAATATCCGTAGAGTCGGCGTGATCTTCGGCGAGCCTCTGGACTTCAGCCGTTACCACGGCATGAGCGAGGATCCCTTCGTCCAGCGCGCGGTCACCGATGAGATCATGTACGAGCTTATGCGGCTTTCCGGCCAGGACTATGTCGACGTCTATGCCGCTGCGATGAAGGCTGCTGCGGCCGCGCCTGAGCAGCTTGCGGATTCCGCAGAGGCTCCGCGCTCCGGTGCTGTGTGACGAAATTCGCGGGCCCGGTACAGCCGGTCGGTAACCCCTTGCGCCTTCACGGACTAGGCTTAGGGTGTGCGCGAACTTCAAGATTCTTCTCTCAGCTCCCTGGATGCGATGCCGGACCTCGATGCCTGGCGCAAACTCACGGCCCTGCAGCAGCCCACCTGGGCTGATCCGGAGGCGTATCAAGACGCGCTCCACGAGCTATCATCGCTTCCGCCACTGGTTTTCGCCGGTGAGGTCGATGTCCTGCGGGAGCGACTTGCTGCTGCGGCATCAGGGGAAGCTTTTCTGCTCCAGGGCGGGGACTGCGCGGAGACCTTCGACGGCGCAACCGCAGACAAGATCAGCTCCCGGGTCAAGACCATCCTGCAGATGGCGGTGGTGCTGACCTACGGCGCCTCCCTGCCGGTCGTAAAAATGGGTCGGATGGCCGGGCAGTTCACTAAGCCGCGCTCTTCGGATATGGAGACCCGTGACGGCGTGACCCTGCCCGCTTACCGAGGAGATATGGTCAACGGCTACGAGTTCACCTCAGAATCCCGCCGACACGATGCTTCCCGGATGGTCCGGGGGTACCACACTTCGGCCTCGACGCTGAACCTGATCCGGGCCTTTACCCAGGGTGGATTCGCGGATCTGCGTCTCGTACATCACTGGAATAAAGGATTCACACAGAATCCTGCACACGCCCGCTACGAGTCCTTGGCCGCGCAGATCGACCGCGCCATCCGGTTCATGGAGGCGTGCGGCTCGGACTTCGAAGCGCTCAAGCGCACCGAGTTTTTCGCGAGCCATGAGGCGCTGTTGCTGGACTATGAGCGGGTGCTGACTCGCATCGACTCCCGCACCGGATTGCCCTATGCTACGAGCGGTCACTTCCTCTGGATCGGTGAACGGACGCGGCAGCTCGATGGTGCCCATGTGGACTTCCTGTCCAAAGTGCGCAATCCGATCGGAGTCAAGCTCGGCCCGCAGACCAGCATCGATGATGCGCTGCGGCTCATTGACGTCCTGGACCCGCAACGCGAACCCGGGCGGCTGACTTTCATCACCCGGATGGGTGCCCAGAACATCCGGCAGAAACTGCCGGCCCTGGTCAAGAAAGTCACCGAGTCCGGGGCCAAGGTGCTCTGGGTGACCGACCCGATGCACGGCAACACGGTGACTTCGCCGAACGGGTACAAGACCCGCCGCTTCGACGATGTCATGGAGGAAGTGCGCGGTTTCTTCGAAGTGCACCGGGAACTCGGCACATTCCCCGGCGGCCTGCATGTGGAAATGACCGGTGACGATGTCGCAGAATGCCTGGGCGGAGCCGATCCGGTGGACCAGGAAGCCTTCCTGAGTCGCTACGAGTCCGTCTGTGATCCCAGGCTCAACCATATGCAGTCGCTGGAGATGGCCTTCCTGGTCTCGGGCGCACTGGCCCAGCAGGCCTAACGGCGGTGGAGCCGGTACCCCAGCTCGTGGTCGCCGACGCTGCGGCGTGACGCACCTGGCTGGAGCGCAATGAGTCAGCGTCCGCAGGGGTGTGGCTGATCCTGGCGAAGAAGGGCACTTCGGATCCGACCTCGCTGAACTATCAGCAGGCGCTCGAAGAGGCTCTGTGCAGCGGCTGGATCGATGGCCGCCGTCAGGCCGTCGACCGTGCGGTCTTCCAGCAGCATTTCACCCCGCGCCGAGCCGCCTCGGTATGGTCTCTGCGCAATACCGGTATCGTCACCTCGCTGATCAAGGCCGGGAGGATGCGCGCCCGTGGGCAGGAGGAGATCGACCGGGCTCAAGCCGATGGCCGCTGGGGGCAGGCGTATGCGGGCCAGGCTGCAGCGGAGGTGCCCGAGGATCTCGCTATGGCATTGCGCGCTTCACCCGGTCTCGCCGAGCGTTTTGAAGGACTGAGCCGGAGTGATCGCTATGCCGTGATTCACCGGGTGGTCACGGCGCGCACCGAGGCCACCCGGCAGAACCGGATCAGGCGATGCCTTGAGAATCTTGAGGGGCCAGCCGGGAGCTCCGCAGTGGGCAAAACCGCGCCCTGACCGGCTTCAGACCACGGTCAGGGTGATCACGCTGCCCTCCGGCACAGAGGTGTTCACCGGATCCTGGGCGCGCACGGTGCCAAAGAAGCCTCCCAGGACCTCATCGATCTTGACCTCCAGATTGAGCCGTTTCAACTCCTCTGCGGCTTGCTGAGCCTGCTTGCCGATGAAGCTAGGGACTTGCACCATCCGCGGCCCCTTAGAGATCACCAGTGTGACTTCCGTGCCCTTCCTGACTTGGGCGTCGGCAGGATTCTGCGAGACCACAGAACCGGCCGGCACTTTCGCATCGTTGACCTGCTCCGGTGCGACTACTGGCGTCAAGTCCACCGCTTGCAATGCCGTGATGGCTGCATCCTGGGTCTTGCCGACGACACCGGGCACAGGAATCGGCCGCGGTCCCTGGGAGGCCACGAGGTCGACTTTGCTTCCCGCGCGCCGTTGCTCCCCAGCGGAAGGGTTCTGGCTGATGACCTGCCCGACGGGAATGTTCTCGTCATACTGCTCGGTGACCTGACCCAAGGCCAAGTCACCGTTCTCGAGAGCGGCCTGAGCGGCTTGCAGATCTTGGCCCACTGCTTGCGGCACCGCGTACAGCATGGGGCCCTTGGAGACCGTGAGCACCACTCCCATGAACTTTCGCTGCTCGGAATTCGCCGGCGGTTCAGTGCCGATCACCCGGTCTGCCAAGATCGTCTCGTCATTGACCTGGCGGGTAGTGGTCCGGAATCCCAATTGCTCGAGGGTGCTGCTGGCTTCAGTAGCGGTGCTATTGCGCAGATCTGGAACCGTGGCCAGAGCTCCTGGGCCGGAGCCGAAGAACCAGCCCGCCCCGGCCCCGAGCAAGGCCAGCAGGAGCACGAGCACCAAGATCAGTAGGCCACGCCGCCGAGGGTTGCCCCGGCGCAACGCCGTAGCGGGCGTGGCAGCATTCCTGGCAGCCTGTTTCGCCGCCTGCTTGCGGGCCGCCTTCGCCTGGCGAGGGCTCATCGTCGTTTCTTCAGCGGCTTCCGCATACTCCGTGGCACCCTCGCCGGCAACGCCCGCAGCGGGATAGCCTGGATAGCGCTGTAAGGCGATGGTCTGGGGCAGTTGCTGGCCGTCCGCCACCGCAGAGAACCCCTGTGCGTCGATCGCCTCGGTCGGATGCTCTGCCGCGGTCAGAGCCGTGGTGACCGCGGTGTCGCCGCGAGTGCCGAGAAACTCTGTCTCCTGGCCCGGCCCCTGACCGTCCTGAGAGTTCGTGGACTCCTGCTCCGAGCCGCCGGTATCGAGCTCTTCGTCACTGAGCGTGCTACGGATATGCCGCAGTTCACCCAGTAGCGCGGTGCCATCATTCGGCCGGTCTTCGGGGTCTTGCTCCGTGCACCAGCGCACCAGATCATCGAGGTCTTCACTGAGTTCGGGGATCTCCTCGGAAGGTGCCGGTACGGTCGCGTTGACGTGCTGGTAAGCCACCTGAATCGGCACTTCGCCCTGAAAGGGCTGCCGGCCGGTGAGCATCTCGTAGAGCATGATGCCCACCGCGTAGATATCGCTGCGGGCATCGGAGAGCCGCCCCATGACGAGTTCCGGGGAAAGGTAGGCCACGGTGCCGATGAGAGTCCCGGTATTCGTCGAGGTGGTGACCGCGCGGGCCAAGCCGAAATCACCCAGTTTGATGCGCCCGTCATCAGCTATGAGGACGTTCTCGGGTTTGATATCACGGTGCACGAGACCGGAGGAATGGGCTGCGGCGAGGCCTTCGACCACGGCCTCGAGGTAGGCCAGGGCCAATCGCGGGGTCAGTGGCCCCTGCTCCCGGAGCACATCGCGCAGGGTGTGCCCCGGCAGGTACTCCATGACCAAGTAGGCCAAACGCTGCCCGTCCCGCTCTTCTTCGCCTTGATCGAGTACGCCGACCACCCTGGGGTGCGAAAGCCTGGCCGCGGCCTTCGCCTCACGGCCCAGGCGGTCGAGGAAAGTGTTATCCGAGCTCAGGTGCGGATGTAGGATCTTGATCGCCACCTCGCGATCAAGGCGCAGGTCAAGGGCGCGGTAGACCGTGGCCATACCGCCCCGGGCTACCTTGCCCAGCACCCTGTATCTCTGGTCGATCAGCAGACCGTCCAGAGGCTCCTGAACCTTACTATGCACTCTCCGATCCTAACGGGAGGAGGCTTTTCAACTGATTCCAACACGGGCACCCGGGCACGGACGTTAGCCCCGAGGCCTTCCTGCCCGGTGCTCTGATGACACCGGGCAGGATTATATGGCACGCTGAGGGCGTGAATAATCCAGTAAGCCCCGATTCCGCTTCGCAGCCCACTCAGCAGGCCTCTGATCCCCAGCAGCAGCGCCTGGCTGAGCTGGAAAGCCTCGTCGGGAACTGGTTGCCGCTTCCTGATGTGGCCGAGCTGCTGGGCATTCCAGTCACTAAAGTGCACACCTTGATTTCGGAAGGGTCCCTGGTGGCAGTGCGGATCGGACAGCCTAAGATCCGAGTCATCCCAGCAGAGTTCCTGCTCGAGGGAGAAGTGCTGGAAAGCCTCCGGGGCACGCTTTCGGTTCTGACGGATGCAGGCTTCGATGAGATTTCAGCCCTGCTCTGGTTGTTCAGCGAGGACCCTTCACTGCCGGGGCGGCCCATCGACGCGCTTCGCCAGGGCCGCAAGACAGAGATCCGGCGAAGGGCTCAGGCCCTCGCCTGGTAGGCAGCGTCGACGAACCTGCAACCAGGGCAGCTTGTCTAGCACGTGCTGTTCACGACGTGCGCTGCACTGCAGCCCGGGCGATGCCGCTCAGGGCCTGCCGGCTGATCTCGTCGATGTCCAGACTGCTGAGAGCGCTCAGCGCCTGGTCTGCGCATTCTGCGATAAGCCGCTCGGTAGCGGCTACCGCGCCCGTGCTGGTGATGATTTCCCGGAGTTGGTCGATCTGGGCGGCGTTGAGCTCCGGATCGCCTAGGCTCTCCTGCAAGCGATCGGCTTCCGCTGCTGAGGCGCTCTGGAGGGCATAGCCGATAAGCACAGTGCGTTTGCCCTCGCGCAGATCATCCCCTGCCGGTTTGCCGGTCTGCTCCGGATCGCCGAAGACTCCCAGCAGGTCATCACGCAACTGGAAGGCTTCGCCCAGGGGCAACCCGAAGCGCGAATACCCGTCAAGCAGCCCGGTGCTGCCGCCGCCCAGGGCTCCGCCGAGTCCGAGCGGGCGCTCCACGGAGTACTTAGCCGATTTATAACGGATGATGATTCGCGCCCGGTCCGCAGCCGCTTCCCGTTCACGGGATGCCCCAGCGACTTCTTCGAAGATATCGAGGTACTGGCCGGCCATCACCTCGCGGCGCATAGTGTCGAAGATCTCCCTGGCCAGAGCGGCTTCCCGGCTGCCGACGGTGAAGGCCGGTGGTCGAATAGACGCGAAAACCTGCTCGCTGAAGGAAAGGCACAAGTCTCCCACCAGGATCGCTGCGGCTTCGCCGAACCGTTCCGGATCAAGGGCCCAGCGTTGTCGCCGGTGCTCCTGCTCGAATCGGCGGTGCACGCTGGGCGCGCCACGCCGACGGTCGGAACCGTCGATGATGTCATCGTGGATCAACGCTGCGCTCTGGAAGAGTTCCAGGGCCACCCCGGCACGGACGATGAGGGGCAAGGTATCGGCGTCGCCACCGGCTCCGCGCCAGCCCCAGTAGCACAGTGATGCGCGCATGCGCTTACCGCCGGAGGCCAGAGCGCGGATCGCATCCACCAGCTCAACGGCCTCCGGGGCGATATCGGCCAGGAGACGCTCTTGCGAGCCGAGGAAGTCATCGAGCTGCTCAGAGAACTCAGAGCGGAAACGAGCCGGCTCCGCTGCCCGTGATTCTGTCATCGCAGTGCTGCCACCTCGCAGGTCTCTTATCTGCAGCATATTATTGCTCGCTGCTTCCGGAATCTTCCAGCGGAACTATCTCAGTACTGCTTCATCACTTCAGGTAGTTTTCATCACTTCAGGTAGTTCACTGTTTCAACGACCCCGGGGCGACTTTAGCGCCTAGCGTCACTGTATTACTGCTCCCACCCTCATCCGAAACCACCGAAACGCTCACGCTCTCCTGGCCGCCTCCGCGGACGAAGTCACGGGTGGGCACACTCCCGACGACGTCACCGGACAGTGCGGTGAAGCCCTGCCCCTTGAAGGCCTCGGTGTAGAAGTCAGTGACTTCTTGGGCGGAAGCGTTCGTGGTCAGTACGAGCGAAGCGCTCGCTGGATCCTGAGATGAATCGTAAGCGCTCTGCCGGACCTGGGATCCGGGCATCACCGGGAGCAGCCCGGTGGGGAAGCCTGCCACGAGAGCACCTACGGTGACCTGCGCCTGAGATGTGGGCTGAGCCGAGCCCGAAGTGGTGCTGGGGCTTGCGCTCTGCTCGCTCGAATCAGCGGTCTCAGACTGCGTGGCAGCGGGGCTGACCTGGGTATCGGAGGGCTGGGGTGCGCACGCGCTCAGCACGACCGGGCTGAGCAGAGCCAGGCTCAGCAGGCTTCCGGCACCCAGCCTGCGCCAGGGCGAGCCCTGAGAGGTGCTAGAAGACGCGCTGGCAGCAGTCGGCTGGGCAGGGGAGCGGAAGGTACGGTAAGGCATTTGGCCAGTCTAGTTCATCCGGTTTTCACGGAGCGTTCCCGGAGCGACGGCGGCAGTTCAAGATGGCAGCTCGCTGAGGACGGCTCAGGATGTCACCGGCCCTGTCTATTATGAAAGTGTTATGCCCGAGCACTCCGCAGCCGATCCCGCTCCGAAGCGAGCAGCAAGGCCGACATCGCCGCGAATCCAGCCCCGATTAGCCGGTTCGTCGCCCGATGCCCGCTCGATCCTGCACGTCGATATGGACGCTTTCTTCGTTTCCGTGGAGCAGCGCGAAGACCCTTCTTTGCGGGGGCGGCCGGTGATCGTGGGTTTCCGAGAGGGCAGATCCGTTGTCCTATCTGCCTCGTATGAGGCACGGCGCTTCGGGGTCCGTTCGGCGATGCCGATGGCGGCGGCGCTGCGTCAGTGCCCGGCGGCCCTGGTGCGCCCGCCCAGACACCATCTCTATCGCCAGGTCTCTGCTCAGATCATGGAGATCTTCCGGTCCGTCACCGACCAAGTTGAGCAGCTGAGCATCGATGAGGCGTTCCTGGATGTCACTGGTACGGTGCGCAGGCTTGGGCCGCCGATGCTCACGGCGCGTCAGCTCCGCCAGAAGATCGTCGAGACCGTGGGAATCACTGCTTCGGTGGGTCTTGCCGAGAGCAAGTTCGTCGCGAAGATTGCTTCTACCCAATCTAAACCAGATGGCCTGCTGGTGATTCCTGCTGAGGAGACCGTGGCTTTTCTGCACACGCTTCCGGCGCGGGCGCTCTGGGGAGTCGGAGCGAAAACCCTGAGTATCCTGGGGAACCTCGGTGTTCATACGGTGGAGCAGATCGCCCATACCCCACCGGCTGCGCTGCGCCGCGCCCTGGGAGCTACCGGTGAGCACATCTACCGTTTGTCCTGGGGAATCGACTCGCGGCCGGTGACCCCGGTGCGCGAAGAAAAAAGCATCGGGGCGGAAGAGACCTTTGCCAGCGATACCTATGATAACGGGTTGCTTCAACGGGTACTGCTCCGGCTCGCGCATCGAACCGGTGAGCGGCTGCGCGGTTCGGGTCAGCTATCCCGCACCGTGGGACTCAAGCTCCGGTATGCCGACTTCTCTCTGGTCAGCCGTTCGCGGACGCTATCGGCTCCCGTGGACAGCGCGCAGATCCTTTACCGGGAGGCGGTGCAGCTACTGGATGCCCTGGGCCGCCGCCCTCAACCGGTGAGGCTGATCGGGCTGCGGGCGGAAAGTCTTGAGACGGCAGCCACGACATCGATCCAGCTCAGCATGGAGCGCGATCAGGATAATTGGCGGGCTGCGGAGGCCGCCATGGATGAGGTGCACCGGAAGTATCAGGGAACGCCGATGCTGCCGGCGCGATTGCTAGAGCAGAAACAGCGCCGGGAAAAACCTGGCCACGGGTCACGGGCATGGTCGCATGGGGCAGGAGAACCCGAGGCGCCCGCCGAGTAGAGCCGAGTAGAGCCGAGTAGAACTGAGTAGAACTAGGGAAGAACTAAGAAGCGTGAAGGAAGGTAGCCTTCCGCTTTCGGTTAGCGTCGCGGGGGATTATCCTAGAAGGAAAGAACGTTACCTAACTACCGGCCTGCAGTGTGCTGGTAAGCGTAGTGGTGGCTGCTGAGCATGAGCCGCCACCGATGGCGGATCATCGGTGGCAGACCTGAAGGAGGTCGTGATGCCCCTCTCGGAGCATGAACAGAGATTGCTCGATCAGCTCGAGCAGCAATTGCATGCCAGCGACCCCAAGTTCGCTAGCTCGCTGGGTACGGATCAGGCGCGCACGGTCTCCGCCAGGCATATCATTCTGGGCGTTCTGGTCGCCGTAGCCGGCATCGTGGTTCTGCTCATCGGTATCGGTATGCAGCAGATCTTCTTGGGCGTAGGCGGCTTCCTGCTGATGGGGGCCGGTGCTTATATCGCCACGCTGGGCCGCGGTAAAGGTGGTAAAGGCTCTGCACCATCAGCCGGTCAAGGCTCCCGGGCGGGCCGCAGCGGGCAGGCTAAAAGCGGGTTCATGGCGAACCTGGAGCAGAAATGGGATGAACGCCGCCGCGAGCAGTGAGCCCTTCCGGCTGCAGATACCCTCTAGTCATCCTCCACTTCCCACCACTGAGACTTTGAGGATAATGCGGCATAGCCTCAGAGGAGACCGTTGAGCGGCTCTAGTCGCCGTCAATCGCCGTCAATACTGGGCGGAAACTCATCCCCGGCCTCTGGCCGGGTTTTTTCATGTCCGCTCCGCGAAACGCTGTGGAAAATTTCCTCCACTTCTATCCCCTCGGAAAGTTCCTTGATATTTCAAGGTTTTTCAGCTTCTTGAAATCCGCCACGTCTGCTTTATGACTTCATTTCAGTTGAATGTGGGGGATTGTGGAGTAAAGTGGAGGCAAGTAGAGAGCAAGGGATGCGTCTAGGGGGTGGTCGAGTGTTCCTCGGAACCTATTCGCCGCGCCTTGACGAGAAAGGGCGACTCATTCTCCCGGCTAAATTCCGGGACGAGCTGGGCAACGGCTTGGTTCTCACACGGGGCCAGGAAAGATGCATTTACGTCTTCAGTCAGCGGGAATTCGAACGAGTGCACGAGCAAATGCGCAATGCGCCGATCTCCTCGAGGCAGGCACGTGACTACATCAGGGTTTTCCTCTCCGGAGCCTCGGATGAGATGTCCGATAAGCAGGGGCGGGTGACGATCCCTTCAGCGCTGCGTGACTACGCCGGGCTGGATCGGGATTTGGCGGTCATCGGTGCCGGCTCTCGGGCGGAGATCTGGGATTCCAGCGCGTGGGCTGCCTACCTGGAAGAGAAAGAGAATGCATTTTCTGAAACCGATGACAACGACATACCCGGGCTGCTGTGATCGGCAGTCGATCCGTTCGCGGAAACGTTCTGGGACACGGCGAGGAGCTGGGCTGAGATCTCCAGCCGCCCTGCGCCACCTGACTCACCTTCCCCGGTGTCAGGCGGATCGCATGGTGCGGAGGGGGATCTGAGTCCAGATCCTGTCAGCTCGCAGGGCTGACAGCAGAGAAACAGCAGGAAACGCTAGGACAAGGGACGGCAGATGGAAAGGAGCGCAGCGGTGACGGACGCCCCGCAGCCCGCAGACCGGCACATACCGGTGCTCCTGGAACGTTGCGTGTCCTTGTTGGCGCCGGCCATCGAAGCGGCTGCTCAGGCCGGTAGGACTCCGTTCGTCATTGACGCCACACTGGGCATGGGTGGGCACAGCGAAGCCCTGCTGAATCGGTTCACAGCCCTGCACATCATCGGTATCGACAGAGATCAGCAAGCTCTGGAACTTGCCGGTTCGAGGCTTCAGGACCATCAGCATCGACTCGACCTGGTGCACGCTGTCTACGACGAGATCCCCGAAGTGCTCGAAGACCTGGCCATACCCGCGGTGGACGGGGTGCTCATGGATCTCGGCGTTTCCTCCCTGCAGATTGATGAAGCCGAGCGCGGGTTCATGTACCGCGACGACGCTCCACTGGATATGCGCATGGATAACTCCCGAGGGTTCACCGCCGCTGATGTGGTCAATGAATATTCGGAGTCGGAACTCGCCAGGCTCATCCGACGCTGGGGAGAGGAGCGCTTCGCCGCACGAATCGCCCGCAGCATCGTCGAACGACGTGCCGGTTCCGCGCTCCGGAGCACCGGTGAACTCGTAGAAGTCATCCGGGGAGCCGTACCCGCTGCGGCGGCACGCACCGGTGGGCATCCGGCAAAACGGACTTTCCAGGCTCTGCGCATTGAAGTGAATCAGGAACTCCTGGTTCTCGAGCGCGCGGTTCCGGCGGCGCTCGAAGCCTTGGTGGTGGGCGGTCGCTGCGTGGTGATGTCTTACCACTCGCTTGAAGACAAGATCGTCAAAAAAGCTTTCGCGGCAGGCGCCAGCTCACAGGCACCCCCGCGTTTTCCCGTCGAATTAGAGGAGCACCGGCCAGAGCTCGAGCTTCTGACCAAAGGTGTGGGCACCCCCGATCCTCAAGAGCTAGCAGAAAACCCCCGGGCGGCTTCAGTGCGTTTGCGCGCGGCCGAGCGGATCCGAATCAGGAGGTAGAGATGACCAGCGCAGCACAGCACGCCCGTACCGCTCGGGCATCGCAGGCTCGTGCCAGCGGCAATCGGCTGGCAGAGCCGCCCACCGAGGAGCTGCGCGTCGTGACCGCGTCAGCCGCCGCCAAACCGCTCAAACAGCATGCTGCCGCGGCCGCGCGTGGTGTCTCCGCTGCCCGCAATGTTCCCGGTCGCGGTGTTCCGGCTCGGAGCAGCAAGGACCGTGTCTCGGGAGGCTCCCGGCCGGAGCTCTCCGTTGTACCGGGTATGCCGCGGCGGAAGGTGCCTTTCATCGTTTTCTGCTTCGCCGCCTTGGTGAGCGCTCTGGCCATAGTCCTCGTCCTGAACATCTCGGTCTCCGCTAATCAGTACCAGCTGGTAGCGCTCCGCAACCAGCAGACCGACATGATCAAGATCAATGATCAGCTGACACAGCAGCAGCAATTGATGCAATCTCCCCAGAATCTGGCAGCCAAGGCACGAGAATTGGGAATGGTAGCACCTGCAACGATCGGTCAAGTGAATGTGGATACCGGAACTATCGCCGGGAACCCCGTTCCCGCAGAGAAGACGGACAGCCCTCCGCCGCTGATCGGGGGGCCGCAGATAGCGGGTCAGCAGAATGTTGCGACCCAGCGTTATGGCGATAGTAACGCCAGCGGCAATAACGCTGGGCAGGCGCCTCCTACCGGGCAGAACCTGCCGGCAGGGGAGCTGCAGGGCGGGACGATCCCCGCTCCGCAGCAGCGACCTGCGCAGTAATGCAATAACAGAAGCAGTAAGAAGCAGTACTAGAGAAGAAGCCGTCGGGAACGCCGGATCGTCATAAAAACGAAGCAAGAAGGCAGAGCGAGAGGTAGCGTTGTGGTCGGAGCAGCGAGCCAGCAGTCTAAACATCAGCTGAGAACCCGTCGCCGGATTCGCCTCGGCTTGAGCCTCATGCTGGCTCTTATGCTGTTGGTCTCCGGCAAGCTTCTTCTGGTCCAGGGCTTCGACCTCGGCGGTAATGCCGAGGCGGCGGAGAAGCAGCGGACCCAGGTGCAGACGCTCGCCGCCACCCGGGGGAAGATCCTCGATGCCAACGGCAAAGTGCTAGCGGAAACCGTTCTCCGCTATGACATCGTGGTGGATCAGGTCAACAACGCCGTTGCGGAATTCACCCGGCTCAATCCGGATACGCAGCAGCGCGACACTATCAGCAGGGATCAGGGCATCAGCGAACTCGCCGGATTGCTCGGGATGCCCGAGGCCGATGTCCGCTCCGCTGTCACCGGCGACCAGCGCTATAACGTCGTGGCGAAACGAGTCACACCCGATGTGGAGCAGAAGATAGCGGCGCTGCGGATCCCCGGGATCAGCGCCGAGGCCACTCCGCAGCGGATTTACCCGATGGGGCCGGTGGCCGGGAACATCGTCGGCTTCATCAACGAGGACGGCAGTGGTTCCGGGCTGGAATACACCATGAACAAGGAGCTCAGCGGAGAAAACGGCAGCCGCACCTACCAGATGGGCAAAGACGGGATCTTGATCCCCACCGCGCCTGTACAAGTCGATCCCGCTCAGGACGGCGAAACCGTACAGCTCACGATCAACGCAGATATTCAGTTCATGGCCCAGCAGGCGATCGCGGATCAGGTGCGCAATCTCAACGCGGCCTGGGGCAATATCGTGGTGATCGAAGCCAAGACCGGCAATGTGGTGGCCATGGCGGAGGACACCACGATGGATCCGAACAAGCCAGGAGATACCGCACCGGAGATTCGGGATTCCCGTGCGGTGACCAATGCCATCGAGCCGGGTTCCACTGAAAAAGCAGTGACCGCTGCGGCCGCTATCGAAGAGGGCAAGGTGGATCCGCTGACGCAGATGGTGATCCCTCCGCAGCTCACCATCGGTGGCCAGACCATCAAGGATGCCATGCCGCACGGGACCATCAACCGGACCTTCGCCGGAGTGATCGGGGATTCGCTCAACACCGGAACCGTGATGGTCGGCTCGCAGCTGAGCCGCCAGCAGCGCTACGACTACTTGAACAGCTTCGGCATCGGTCAGCCGACCGGTATTCCTTTACCAGGGGAGAGCCCCGGCATCCTGGCGCCGGCAGAGCAGTGGGACGGCCGGCAGGAGTACACCGTGCTCTTCGGCCAGGGCGTAGCCCAGACTCCATTGCAGACTGCAATGATCTATCAGACCCTGGCGAACGGCGGAGTCCGGCTGCAGCCGCGTCTGGTGGATTCGACCACGAATGCCAATGGTACGGTCGAAGAGGCACCGGCGTCCGAAGGCACCCAGGTAGTCAGCCAGGATACCGCCCAGCAAATGCGGGATATCCTGGAGAGCGCGATCACCGCCACGCCCAACAACAAGGCCTCAGTGCCGGGCTACCGGGTGGGCGGGAAGACCGGTACTGCTGAATCCCCGGCGGCGGGAGGATTCAACGGGTACACCGCATCTTTTGCGGGGATGGCGCCCATGGATGATCCGCAGTACGTCATCTTGGTGACGGTTCAGCACCCGCAAGGCGATATCTTCGGTATCTCCCAGGGCCCAGTATTCAGCAATGTGATGACGCAAGTGCTTCAGGAAGGGAACGTGCCGCCGTCCAACACGCCATCGGTGAAACTCCCGCAGAGCTTCTGAGCACGTGCTCGCATTTCTTTGTACTCTTCTGATGACCTGCCTAACCCCTGACCTCCACGGAGCGACTTTTGACCGATAGCCAGCCTGATTCCGCAGCGACCGCCGGGAGCCTCCGACCGCGCCTGGTGAATCCCGTCGCTTTGGCGGAGCTGACGGCGTCGCTGGCTCCCGGCAAGCCGGGCGCATCGATCACACTGGCGGATCCAGCTTCCGCCTCTCTTGCGACAGCAGTGACTGGAGCCAGTCTCAACTCTCGGACGATCCGCCCGGGAGACCTCTACCTGGCCCTACCCGGGGCCAGGACGCACGGTGCCCACTTCACCGCCCAAGCTATCGGCGACGGGGCAGCGGCAGTGCTCACCGACCAGGCAGGCGCCGAGCTGATCAAAGCGCAGGAGCAGGCCGGGCAGTTGTCGAGTCCACTGCCGCCGCTGCTCATTGCAGAGGACCCGCGCGGCATCGCCGGGTACGTAGCCGCTAGGATTTATCAGCGGAATCCGCTCTCGCTCGTGGGGATCACCGGGACCAACGGTAAGACCACGGTCTCTTATCTGGTGCGCTCGCTTTTCGCCGCGCTGGGCCGGGATAGCGGTCTTATTGGCACGGTGGAGACGCTCATCGGCCAGAATCGAGTGCCCTCCGCGCTCACCACTCCTGAATCTCCGGATCTGCATGCGCTGCTGGCCCGAATGTCGGAGGAGTCCCTGCAGGCTGCGGTGATGGAGGTTTCATCCCATGCGCTGACTTTCGGGCGCGTCGACGGAGTGCTCTTCGATACTGCTGGATTTACGAATCTCAGCCAGGATCATCTGGACCTGCACGGTGACATGGATAGTTATCTGGAGGCCAAGGCCGCACTCTTCACACCCGAGCGCAGTCGCCGCGGAGTTGTGGTCATCGACCAGTCCTGGGGCAGGAAACTAGCCGCTCACGCGCAGATCCCCGTGCTCACGCTATGGACCGGGCAGGGTTCAGGGGAAGCTGAAGAAGCTGACCCAGTGGCTTCCGCACGCTCCACAGAGCAGGCGGATTGGCGGGTCATCGAAGCGGACCGCGAAGGCCTGGGCTGGCGTATCAAGCTCCGCGGCCAGGCCGGTGAGCTGAGTTTCCGCACGAGCCTTCCGGGCCGGTTCAATATCGCCAATGCCGCACTCGCGGTGCTCCTCGTGCACAACAGCGGTGTGAGTCTGGACGCGCTGCAGAAGGTTCTGGACGCTCGTGAGCCTTTCCGGATCGACGTTCCTGGACGGATGCAGCTGATCGGCGCCGCCCCCATCGCGATCGTCGATTTTGCGCATAATCCGGAAGGGCTTCGGCAGGCTCTTGAGGCAGTGCGCCCCGAACAGGGGCGCCTGATCACCGTCTTCGGTGCCACGGGTGAGCGGGATCAAGGCAAGCGCCCGATCATGGGAGCACTGGCAGTCCGGGGGTCGGATATCGTGATCGTCACCGATGACGACCCCCATGATGAGCCCGCCGCGCAGATCCGGGACCAGGTGATGGCGGGGGCGCAGGCCGAGCGAGAGCGGATGCGCGCCGAGGGCCACGAGCCGGAGCGGCTCGAAGACGTCGCGCCGAGGGCCGCCGCCATCGATCGTGCTGTCGCCCTCGCCCGGCCGCAGGACACCATTCTGATCGCCGGCCGGGGCCATGAGGTCTGGCAGGAAGTCAGCGGCACCAATCTTCCACTGGATGATCGTGAAGAGCTGCGCGTCGCGTTGACTCGGCATGGATTCGATGCTCTCGGACAAAGCGGGTTAGAGTCCTGACTGGTGATTATTGAGAAATGACAGAGTTTCGCGTAGAAGAGATCGCCGGGATTACCGGGGGGCGGCTGACCAGTACCGTGGCAGCCCAGTTGACCCTTGCCGCCTCCCGGATCAGCACGGATTCTCGTGACTGCGTCCCGGGCTCACTGTATGTGGCCAAGCTGGGCGAACACGCTGACGGGCACGACTTCATCGCGGCGGCGCTGGCCGCCGGAGCGGAACTAGTACTGGCTGAGCGGGAGCTCACGGACGCCTCCGGGCAGCCGTACCCGGCGGTTATCGTCCCCGATGCAATCCTCGCGATGGGCCAGTTGGCCGCCGCCGTGGTCCAGCGGATTCGGGATAGCCGCGGGCCTGGGGAATTCACCGTCATCGGCATTACCGGTTCCGCAGGCAAGACCACGACGAAGGATCTGCTCGCCGGGGTGCTTAGCTCGGCAGGCCCCACGGTGTACCCGGAAGGTTCCTACAACGGTGAAGTGGGTGTTCCCCTCACCGTTTTCCGTGCCGATGAGACGACGCGCTACCTCGTCGTAGAGATGGGCGCGACCAAAATCGGGAACATCGCCTACCTGGCTCAGATGGTCCGCCCCGATATCGGCGTGGTGCTCGGGGTGGGCAGCGCGCATGCCGGTGAGTTTGGCGGGGTGGAGAATATTGCCATCGCCAAGGGGGAGCTGGTCGAAGCGCTGCCCCCCGGCGGTACCGCGGTGCTCAATATCGCCGACTCCCGGGTCGCCGCCATGGCCAGCCGGACCAGCGCGCGTATCCTGTGGTTCGGCGAGACCGGGGTAGGAGCGGAGCTGGTGACGGAAACCGCCGCCTCGGTCCTCCGTGCGGATCAGCTGCATACCGATGATCAGGCTCGGCCCGTCTTCACGCTGATACTCCCGGATGACAGTGCCTATCCGGTGCGCAGCGGGCTGATCGGCGTGCACCATGTCAATAATCTGCTGGCCGCAGCTGCAGCGGCATGGGCAGCAGGCATCCCCGGTGATGCGATCGCCCGGTCGCTCGAAGGGCGCGGGTCGGCCAGCCGCTGGCGGATGGAACGCACCGACCGGCCCGACGGCGTCACCGTGATCAACGATGCCTATAACGCCAACCCCGAGTCGATGCGGGCGGCGTTACGAGCTCTCGCCGAGCTGGGTCGGGATGAATCCGGAGCCCCGGCGCGGCGGACCTGGGCGGTGCTCGGGCCCATGTACGAACTGGGCGAGGACTCGGTCCGAGAGCATGACGCCCTGGGCCAGATCGTGGTCCGGCTGAACATCTCCCGTCTGGTGGTGGTGGGCGCTGACGCCCGCCCGCTGCACATCGGAGCGATCAATGAAGGATCCTGGGGCGATGAGTCTGTGCACCTGCCGGACCTCGAGAGCGCCTATCAGCTCCTCGGCGCCGAGCTCCGCCCCGGCGATGTGGTGCTCTTCAAATCGTCCCGGGATGCCGGGCTGCGTCATCTGGGGGACCGGGTGGCGCAGGCAGAGGCAAGCGAGTCGGAGGGAACTGCTCCGCGCACTCCGCTAACATGGTCTCCTATGACCGCCGGAGAGGACTGAGCGTCGATGATCGCTTTGCTGATGGGCGCCGGCATCGGCCTTGCCGTGGCCATGATCGGTACCCCATTATTCATCCGGCTGCTGGTGCGCAAAGGCTACGGTCAGTTCATCCGCGATGACGGACCCACCTCGCACCACACCAAACGAGGCACTCCGACTATGGGCGGCACGGTAGTCGTCGGGGCCGTCATCTTCTCTTATCTGCTCACTCATCTCATCATCTGGCTGATGAACCCCTCCGCACCGGGCCCCTCGGTCTCCGGCTGGCTGCTGATCTTGCTCATGGGCGGCATGGGTCTGGTGGGCTTCCTGGATGACTACATCAAGATCTCCAAGCAGCGCTCACTGGGACTCAACGCCAAAGCCAAGCTGATCCTGCAAACCGGCATCGGGGTGCTCTTCGCGGTGCTGGCGCTCAACTTCGCCGACCCCCATCAGCGCACTCCCGCGAGCACGCAGATCTCCTTCGCCCGTGATATTCCCGGCCTAGACTTGGCGTTCGCCGGCTCCGGGCTCGGCGTGGTCCTCTTCGTGATCTGGGCGAACCTCATCGTCACGGCAGCCACCAATGGGGTGAACCTCACGGACGGGCTGGACGGCCTAGCCGCCGGGGCGGCCGTCATGATCTTCGGCGCCTACACGTTGATCGGCATCTGGCAGTCGAATCAGAGCTGCGGCTCTGCTCGGGCGACCAGCTCCACGGTCTGCTACGAGGTGCGGGATCCGATAGATCTCGCACTGCTCGCGGCTATTCTTTTCGGGGCACTCATCGGATTCCTCTGGTGGAATACTTCACCGGCGAAGATCTTCATGGGCGACACCGGCTCTTTGGCGATCGGCGGGGCTATCGCGGGGCTTGCGATCCTCAGCCGGACCGAACTCCTGCTGCTCATCCTGGGCGGTCTTTTCGTGCTGATCACCCTCTCGGTGATTCTGCAGGTCGGTTTCTTCAAGCTCTCCGGCGGCAAACGGATCTTCAAGATGGCGCCGTTACAGCATCATTTCGAGCTCAAGGGCTGGGCTGAAGTGACGGTCGTGGTGCGGTTCTGGATTTTGGGTGGCCTCTTCGTCGCAATAGGCTTGGGCGCCTTCTACGCGGAATGGGTGGTATTTCAGCAGTGAGCCGTGAGGAAGCGCCGTCGTCCCGGCTGGATGGTCTGGACCGATGGGAATCGGACTGGGCGGGCTTGCGCGTCGTGGTGACGGGAATAGGCAAAACCGGCTTCTCCATCGCCGACACCCTCGCGGAATTAGGGGCCCGGGTGATCGTGGTGGCGGCAGCCGATGATGAAGCCGCACAGCGAGCCGCGGATACCTTGCGCATCGTTGGAGTGGAAGAGGTCCGGCTAGGAGAAGAGATCTCCCAGCAATTGCCGGTTTTCGCTCCGGCCGAAGGCGATCCAGAGGGTTCTGAGGATTCCGGACTAACTGCGGAGCTCGTGGTGACTTCGCCCGGTCTGACTCCTGAACACCCGGTACTGGCCGAAGCCGCTCGGCAGGACATCCCGATCTGGGGCGATGTGGAACTGGCCTGGCGGGTCCGCCGGCGCGAAGGCCGGAAAACCGCTGAATGGATCACGATCACCGGGACCAACGGCAAGACCACGACCACGACTATGCTCGCTTCGATCCTGCAGCAGGCCGGGGTGCACGCCATCTCCGTAGGCAATATCGGTACGCCGATTCTAGACGCGGTACGCGAGCCGGAGGGCTACGACGCCTTCGCGGTGGAACTCTCCACATTCCAACTGCACTGGACGAGCTCGGTCTCTGCGCTGGCAAGCGTCTGCCTCAACCTCGCAGAGGATCATGTGGACTGGCACGGATCCTTCGCCGCTTATGCTGCGGATAAGGCCAAGATTTACCAGAACACCCGGGTAGCCTGTGTCTACAATGCGGAGCAGATCGAAACCGAGCAGATGGTCGAGGCTGCAGAGGTCGTCGAAGGCTGCCGGGCTGTTGCTTTCACCACGGGAACCCCCGCGATCAGCACGGTCGGCGTGGTCGATGGACTCCTGGTTGACCGGGCCTTCATCGCGGAGCGTCGGACCTCCGCGGTAGAACTGGCTCAGCTGTCTGATATCGGCGATCTAGTACCCCGCCACCTCGTGGCGAACGCCGCGGCTGCTTCCGCTTTGGCAAGGGCTTATGGTGTTGCGCCGGAGTCAGTACGGGACGGTCTGCGCGCCTATGATCCCGGCGCGCACCGGATCCAGGCCGTGGCCCACCGGGACGGGGTGCTCTGGATCAACGATTCGAAAGCCACCAACCCGCATGCCGCCTCGGCCTCCCTCGCAGCCTTCGCCCCGGTGATCTGGATCGCCGGGGGAGAGGCCAAAGGAGTCGGCTACGACGAGCTGATCGCCCAGCACCGGGATCGGCTCAAAGCGGTGGTGCTGATCGGCAAGGACCGCAGTGCACTGCTGGCCGCGCTCGAACGACACGCACCGAATGTCCCGGTGTTCTACGCCGAACCGGGTGACACTGGAAAGGTGCACGGTGGCGGGCGGCAGAACCCTCCAGGCACTCAGGCGGATGAGCTTGCCGAAGCGCAGGCGGCGGATGCCATGATGGCCCAGGCGGTTTCTGCTGCGGCGGAAGTCGCGGTTGAAGGGGACACGGTTCTCCTGGCCCCCGCTGCCTCGTCCCTTGACCAGTTCTCCTCGTATGCGCACCGGGGGGAATCGTTCATCGCGGCGGTCCGTGCCCTGTTAGAAGGATCCGAAGGGTCCGCAGGGGGCCGCGCACACTGATTGCCCGTAGCGCGAGACAGAGCTGAGCCAGGCCTGCGATAGAGCGAGGAGTCACCGTGGTCACGACGCCCGCCCGCCCACGGCAAGAGGATGCTCCGGCTGCCAGGCCCGGTTTCTGGAAGCGGCTATGGGCCGCGCTCGAAGGCCACGGCCGCGACAAGAAATCCGACTATTACCTGATTCTCGGGTGCACTCTGGCGTTGACCGGTATCGGCCTCATGATGGTTTTCTCGGCCTCTTCGGTTTCGCTGACCTCCAGCGGGGACAGCAATCCCTTCAGCCTTGGCATTCGGGAAACAATCTTCGCGATCCTGGGCCTCACCGCGATGTTCCTGCTCTCCCGGATCCCGGTCCGGCTGCTCAAAGCGGGTGCCTGGCCGCTTCTTGGGCTCACCTTGGTCACCTTGGTGCTCGTCGCTGCGGTGGGTCGTAACGTGGGTGGCAACCAGAACTGGATCTCCATCGGCGGTTTCTCGTTCCAGCCTTCTGAGCTGGCGAAGCTCGCGCTGATTCTCTGGATGGCCACGGTTCTCGCGGCCAAGGAGAAGCTGCTGAACCGCTGGCAGCATATCTTCTTGCCGGTGGTGCCGGTGGCAGCACTGGTCATCGGCTTCATCCTCTTGGGGCATGATCTGGGCACAGCGGTGATCGTGATGCTCATCGCGGCTTCCGGGCTGTTCCTTGCGGGTGCGCCCAGGTTCCTCTTCGTCACTGCTGGGCTGCTCGGTGTGGTGGTCGCCCTCGGCCTAGCGCTGACCAATGCGAATCGCACCAGCCGCCTCGGCGCCTGGCTCGGCCAGTGCGGCCCAGGTGAGGACCCACAGGGCCTGTGCGATCAGGCCCAGAACGGGCTCTACGCGCTGGCCTCCGGAGGCTGGTTCGGCGTGGGCTTGGGGCAGAGCCGGCAGAAGTGGACGTGGATTCCGGAAGCGCATAATGACTTTATTTTCGCTGTGATCGGCGAGGAGTTCGGCCTGCTCGGCAGCCTCGTGGTGATCGGCCTCTACACACTGCTCGCGGTCGCGATGTTCCGAGTCATCATCCGGCACGACGATATGTTCGTGCGGGTGCTCTGCGGGGGCATCACCACCTGGATGATAGGACAGGCCTTCGTGAACATCGCGATGGTCACTGGATTGCTGCCGGTGATCGGCGTGCCACTGCCTCTGATCTCCTACGGGGGCACCGCCTTGGCCGTGGGGCTGGCCGGAATGGGCATGGTGCTGCGCTTCGCCAGGGATCGATCCGAGGCAACGACATCACAGAATTCGAAATCTCCCGTGGGGAAGGCTAGTACCGCCAGATGACAGATAGTCGTGACGTTTCCGGGAACGTTTCCGGGAAAACCGCTCAGCCGCAGCCTCCGTTATCCATCGTCCTCGCTGGTGGCGGCACCGCCGGGCATGTTTCTCCACTGCTGGCGATCGCCGCTGCGCTCCGTCAGGCTGCGCCTGACGCTCGGCTGCTCGCAGTGGGCACCGCTGAAGGACTTGAGGCTCGGTTGGTGCCTGAAGCGGGCCTGGAGCTCGCGCTGATCGAACGGGTGCCCATGCCCCGGAGGTTCAATCGTGCAGCGCTGTCCTTCCCGGCTCGGATGCGCCGGGCGAGGAAACAGGCCCGGGGCATCCTGACCGATGCGCAGGCGGATGTCGTGGTAGGTGTAGGCGGCTATGTCTGCACTCCCATGTACGCCGCGGCATCCCGGAGTAGCATTCCCGTCGTCATCCATGAAGCGAATATGAAGCCGGGACTGGCCAACCGCCTCGGTGCTCGAGCCGCCCGGTATATCGGAACCGCCTTCGCTGATACTGCCCGCGCCTGGGGAAAACGCGATGCCCAGTGGGTCGGCATGCCGATGCGTGCCGATATAGCCCGGCTGGCCGAGCTGGAGCCCGCGCAGCGGCAGCGAGCACGCGAGGAAGCCCGGGGTAGGCTAGGTCTGCAACAAGATCTCCCGGTACTGGTGGTCACGGGCGGATCGCTCGGCGCTGCCAGGATCAACCGGGCTGTCGCCGATGTCGCCCAGGCCGGGGATTTTGCCAGCGCCGGCGTCCAGGTGCTTCATCTGACCGGAACAGGTAAAGCGGTGACCGGCCCCGAAGGGGAGTCGCTCGCCGCTCCTGGTTACCACCAGCAGGAGTACCTCAGTGATATGGCCGATGCCTATGTAGCAGCGGACCTGCTGATCTGCCGTGCTGGGGCCGGGACCGTGAGCGAGGTGGCGACGGCAGGTGTGCCGGCGGTATTCGTTCCACTGCCTATCGGCAATGGCGAGCAGCGGCTGAATGCCCAGATACTGAGCGACCGCGGCGGTGCCGTTCTGATCAAGGACAAAGATTTCTCCGCAGCCTGGATCCGCCAGGAGGTGCTCCCGCTGCTTGCTGACCCCGCAAGGCTGTCCGAGATCGGTCGGATCGCCGCTGAGTCTGGGATCTCGGATGCGGCGGAGCGGATGGCGGAACTGACCCTGGAGGCTGCACGATGAGCGCCAAGGTGCATTTCATCGGAATCGGCGGTGCCGGGATGTCCGGCATCGCCCGGCTGCTGCTGGCCCGGGGCGTGTCCGTCTCCGGCAGCGATGCCAGGGAATCCCATGTTCTCGCAGAACTGCGGCGAGCCGGGGCGGAAGTCTGGGTTGGCCAGGACGGCAGCAAGCTCCGTGATGCCGCCGGGGCCGAAGGCCTCGGTGAGTACACGGTGGTGCGTTCCACCGCGATTCGCGCCGACAATGCAGAGCTGCTGGCCGCACAGCAGGCCGGTGCGCGGATACTGCACCGCTCTGAGGCCCTCGCCCTGGCGATGGGCGCCGACCGCGTGCTCGCCGTCGCCGGGACACACGGCAAGACGACGACTACCGCGATGCTGGCCGTGGCGCTGCGCGCCGCCGGAGTGAATGCCTCCTATGCGATCGGGGCTGAAGTCCCGGAGCTGGGAGCCAATGCTGCCCTGGGCGAGGACACGGTATTCGCAGCCGAGGCCGATGAATCCGATGGATCTTTCCTGAACTACCGGCCAGAAGTGGCGGTCGTGACCAATGTGGAGCCAGATCATCTGGACTTCTACGGCAGTGCTGAAGCCGTGCACCGCTCCTTCCAGCAGTTCGTCTCGCTTCTGCCTCCGCACGGGGCTTTGGTGATCTGCGCCGATGACCCCGGGGCGGCTGCCCTGGCCGACTGGTTCATGCAAGAGGGCGGGACGGGTGGTCGACCCTCGGGTGCCCGGTTATGGCGCTACGGCCGTTTCGAAGACGCGGATTTTCGGCTCCTGGGCCAGGCCCGTGAGCTCCGGGTCGAAAGCAGCCTCTGGGCGGAGCCGGTCGCCCTGCCCTTGATGGCACCGGGGGAGCACAATGCCCTGAACGCCGCCGCTGCGCTCGCGGCAGCAGCGGCGATGCTTTCAGCAGCCGAGGCCCAGCAGCTCAGCCCTGTCTCTGACTGGCCGCAGCGGGCCGCCGAGGCTCTTGCTTCTTTTCGGGGTGCCGCTCGGCGGTTCGAGTTCCGCGGTGAGCACGGGGGAGTGCAGGTCTACGATGACTACGCGCATCACCCGACGGAAGTGCGCGCAGCTCTTGCGGCGGCTCGGAGTTTGCTTAGTGCCCCCCAGGGACGGGTGTTGGTGCTCTTCCAGCCGCACCTCTTCAGCCGCACCCGCGAGTTCGCGAGTGATTTCGCCGAGACCCTGACCGCTGCGGACCAGTCCTGGGTTCTGGACATCTACCCTGCTAGGGAAGAGCCGATCCCTGGAGTGACCAGCGAGCTCATCACGAAGGCGGCTGCCCCGAGCACGGAGGCTAACGTAGGCACGCTGATACTGGCGGCAGACCCGCAGCGAGCGGTCGCCGAGATTGCCGCCGCGGCCCAGCCGGGAGACCTCGTGTTGACGGTAGGGGCGGGTAGCGTCACCGAGCAGGCAGGAGAGATCCTGCAGGTTCTGATGAATCGTGCCTCACTGCCACCCGGAGAGCCTGGACGGCCATCATGAACCGCAAACCGCCGGTGATCTCCAGCTCCGGGGGCCGAAAGGGCCCTGAGCCGAAGCGGAGTGTCCAACAGACTCCCGAGCCGCGAAACCCTGAGCGGGCCGAAAGCGGGCAGTTAGACGCCGAAAGGCCGAGCGCCAGCCAGCCGAATGTCGAACAGTCCGTGCAGGGGCAGCGCATTACGGCTCAGCGGACTGATGCCCCGGCTACTACTGGCGGGAAGGTGAAGGCCGGGCGTCCAACTAAAAAGAACACCGCACAAAAGAACACGGCGAAAAAGAAAAAACTCGCAGTGAAGACACCACCTTCTGCCTCGGTATCCACGCCGGTATCAGCGGTTGCCGACGCGAAGCCGGTGATCGCTTTTCCCGATCGCAAAGAGCGGGATCGCCGTCGGGGTCGCAGGCCCTGGGTGCCCTGGACCATTGCGGGGGGCACCCTTGCCGTCGTTGCCCTGATCCTGATCCTGGTGATTTTTTCCCCTGTGCTGGCGCTGAAGAAAATCACTGTGGACGGGCTCACCCTGGCTTCTGAGGAGCAAGTGCAGGCGGCGCTTGCTCCGCTGCAGGGGAAGCCGCTGACCCAGATCACCCAGGCCGAGGTGAGGCAGCTGGTCAGTTCCATGCCGCAGGTCGACTCGGTCAGCATTGAAGCGAGGCCGCCGTCCACGCTGCTGGTGCATGTCCTCGAGCGGGTTCCCGTCGCAGTGCTGAAGAACGGGGATCAATACGCTTTGGTCGACCCTCAGGGCGTGATTCTGGGAACCGCTCCCGATCCGGCGGCAGCGCAGTTGCCGCTTATCGATGGCGCTGGCTTGCAGCCGGAGAGTGATCAGCGCAGCCGGGATATCTTCTCCGCGATCACCGCGGTGCTCGCTGCGTTACCCCAGGATGTGCGCGCGCAGATGGCATCGGCTACCGCGAGCTCGCCGGATGCGGTGGAACTCGCACTCAACAACGGCAAGAAAGCGATCTGGGGCGATGCCTCCCAGATGGCACTGAAAGCCAAAGCCCTCAAAGCGCTCATCGATAACCCGCCTGCGTCGCAGCAGGGCAAACCCGAACAGCCCGTTCAGGTCTACGATGTGAGCTCCCCGCAGCGACCGGTGACACGTTGAGGTACCGTATGGCAAGGTGTGGCGAACAGGGTGAACGGGCCCGTGTTGATCTGTGCTTCTTTAGCAACACGCGGGTACGGTCATTGCAAGATCTTGCGCTGGCATTTAGCGTCACAGACAGGAATTACTTGACATAACTATAACCTTCAAGTTGAAAGTTATAGTTCAAAAATTCAAGCTTTAGCACCGATAAGGCCAACGAGCAAGGGACAGAAAACCGTGGCAACACCGCAGAATTACTTGGCCGTCATCAAAGTCGTCGGGATCGGCGGTGGCGGTGTCAACGCCGTTAACCGGATGATCGAAGTCGGCTTGCGCGGAGTCGAATTCATCGCGATCAACACCGATGCTCAGGCACTATTGATGTCCGATGCCGACGTCAAGCTTGACGTCGGCAGAGAGCTCACCCGCGGCTTGGGGGCGGGGGCGGATCCGGAAGTCGGCCGTCAGGCCGCCGAAGACCATGCCGAAGAGATCGAAGAAGTCATCCGCGGCGCGGATATGGTCTTCGTCACCGCGGGTGAAGGCGGCGGAACCGGTACCGGTGGTGCGCCGGTCGTGGCTCGGATCGCACGTTCCCTCGGGGCTCTCACCATCGGCGTCGTCACCCGGCCCTTCACTTTCGAGGGGCGCCGGCGCTCCACCCAGGCTGAGTCCGGCATTGACGCGCTGCGCGATGAAGTTGACACCCTGATCGTGATTCCCAATGACCGCCTGCTGTCGATCAGCGACCGGAATGTCTCGATGCTCGACGCTTTCCGATCTGCAGACCAGGTACTGCTCTCCGGCGTCCAGGGTATTACTGACCTCATCACCACCCCGGGCCTGATCAATCTCGACTTCGCGGATGTGAAGTCAGTGATGCAGGGTGCCGGCTCAGCACTCATGGGCATCGGATCCGCTCGGGGCGACGACCGTGCGGTCAAAGCAGCCGAGCTCGCCATCGCCTCACCGCTACTGGAAGCTTCGATCGACGGCGCGCACGGTGTCCTGCTCTCGATCCAGGGTGGTTCCGACCTCGGTTTGTTCGAGATCAACGAGGCTGCTCGTCTGGTGCAGGAAGTGGCACACCCTGAAGCGAATATCATCTTCGGTGCGGTGATCGACGATGCGCTCGGAGACGAAGCCCGCGTCACCGTCATCGCTGCGGGATTTGACAATGTCGATATCACCAGCGCGCCGCTTTCGGGCACGGCGAACAGCTCAGTGAATGCGGCCGCTGCGGCACCGGCCGCCGAGGCTGCATCGAATGAAAGCGCAGCACCGGCCGCACCGAGCCTTTCGAGCTGGGGGCAGAGCGGGTCCGTCCCGAGCGAAAGCGAATTCGAGATGGAACTGCCTGCGGTGATAGACCCTGATGCCAGCGGCCCCCGTAAAGACGATCTGGATGTTCCTGACTTCTTGAAGTGAACATTCTGAGCTGAACAGAGCCCCAGCGGTGAGATCCCCAGCCCTGGGCTTGGAACGGAAGGGCGGGCCATGTTCTTGTGGCAGCGTGAAGTGCGTCCCGGCTGGGTTGTGGCTTTCACAGATAGCTCCGCGGGTTCCCTGAGTGTTACGGTTCCGGGTAACGGCGCAGCCTCCGCGGCGCGTCGGCGACTGCGGCAGGAAACTGGAGTCCGCGAGGATTTCCGCTTCATGCATCAGGTGCACGGAACGGAGGTAATCCCGGCTGAGAGCATCGCGCCGGCGGCCGCCCCGGTGCCGCACGCCGATGCCATGCTGAGCGCGAGCCTTCCCCTCGCTGTGCTGGTGGCTGATTGCCTGCCGGTGGTCTTTCTCGGCGAGTCGCAGAGCCCGGAAGAGCCCGTTATCGCCGCGGTGGCCCACGCCGGGCGGCGTGGTCTCGCAGGAGGAGTGCTTCCCGCGACTGTCGATGCTCTGCGTCAGCGTGGCGCGGAGTCGATCGAGGCTTGGATCGGCCCTGCGATCTGCGGATCCTGTTATGAAGTTCCCGCCGAGCTGCGCGAGGAGGTCGCCGCTGTGCTGCCGGGGAGTCGTACCCAGACGAGCTGGGGAACTCCGGCTCTGGACTTGCCGGAAGCGGCAAGCCAGCAGCTGGCCGGTCTTGGGGTGCCCAGCCACAACCTGTCCGTCTGTACCCTTGAGGAGCCGGCACTTTTCTCGCATCGTCGCTTTCAGCGCGAGAGGCAGGGGCCTCGCCCCGCTGCTGAAGGTCGCTTCGCCGGCGTGGTGTACCGGCGGTGATGGAGTAATGATGAAGGACGATACTGCTAGGCGGGAAGCACCGGTGCGCGCTGCTCGCCAGGAACAGTTGGCCACGGCCTTGGCCGTCGTACAGGAGCGAATTGCCGTCGCCTGCGTTGATTCGGGCAGATCTGAGGCAGAGCAGCCCGCACTGATCGTCGTGACGAAATTCCACCCTGCGGCAGATGTAGCTGCCCTGGCGGCACTGGGCATTCAGGATCTGGGTGAGAACCGTGAACATGAGGCTGCCGGGAAATACACCGAAGTCAGTGAGCTCTTGGGGGAAGCCAGTGAGCGTCTGCGTTGGCATTTCATCGGTCAGCTGCAGAGCAATAAGGCCAAATCGGTGGTCCGTTATGCCAGCGCCCTGCATTCCATCGACAGGGCTTCGCTCGTCACCGCCTTAGCCAGGGCCCTGCCAGAGCGCCGTCCGGAAAGCGCGGGCCTGCTGAACTGCTTCATTCAGGTGGATCTGGATGAAGAGCTGGCCGGGCTCTCAGCGCAGTCCGCGGAAGGACTGGCTAAAACCCGAGGGGGAGCGGCGCCCGCTCAGGTGCCCTTCCTGGCTGAGCAGATCGCCCAGACAACAGGTCTGGAGCTGGCCGGGCTAATGGCGGTCGCGCCGCTGCCTGAGGCGGGACGCGAACCCGCATATGCAGCTACGCCCGAACAGGCCTTCGCCCGCCTCGCCGAGCTGAGCGCACGGCTACGCCAGGAGCACCCCGGGGCAGTGTCGATCTCTGCCGGCATGAGCGCGGATCTGGAGGCTGCAGTAGCGCACGGGGCGACACACCTGCGTGTCGGTTCGGATGTCCTCGGTCCTCGCCCTGCGGTGCGGTAGCGTCAGAACTGCAGTAGCAGTAGTGGTTTCACAGTTGACGCGGTATCAGATAGAGGAGAGCAGGATATGGCTGGCGCTCTGCGTAAAACGATGATTTACCTCGGCCTCGCCGATGGTGATGAGCAGTACCAGGTGCCGGGGGCGACTAAGCCGGTGCCGTCTCAACCCGTACCCAAGCACGAGGATCGTTCCGTGGATTATGACAATCATTATTCTGAGTCTCAGCCCGTGCAGATGAGCCGGGGCGAGGACGAATACCGGGCTCCGGTAACTCCGATCAAGCGCGCGGCTTCCGGGCGCGAGGACTCTGCCGGGCTTCGCAAGATCACCACTGTTCACCCGCGTTCCTACAATGACGCCAAGGTGATCGGGGAGAGCTTCCGTGAAGGAATCCCGGTGATCATGAACGTCACCGATATGGGCGAAGGCGACGCGAAGCGCCTCGTCGACTTCTCCGCTGGCCTGGTGTTCGGTATGCATGGCTCGATCGAGCGCGTCACGAACAAAGTTTTCCTGCTTTCCCCGGCATTCGTCGAAGTACTTGGTGACGATAAGAAGGCCAGTGAAAACCAGGCGAGCTTTTTCAATCAGAGCTGAACCCCGTACGCTGTTACCGTGGGTCTCGTTTTTACGTTCCTGAACGTACTAATTCTGCTCTTCTACCTTTCGCTTCTGCTGCGGATTATCTTCGACTGGGTTCAGCAGTTCGCTCGTGACTGGCGTCCGCAAGGGGTTGCCCTCGTGGCTGCCACCGGAGTCTATACCGTCACTGATCCGCCGGTCCGGCTGGTTCGCAGAGTGATCCCGCCGCTTCAGTTGGGGACTGTTTCCCTCGACGTCGGGTTGCTCGTGATATTCGTGTTGACCTGGATACTGCTCGGCGTCACCGGATCCTATGCTGCTTGATCCTCAGCGGCTCAGGATTGCAAAGTTTTATCGCGAAAAAGTCCGGTAGTCAGGAGATCGATCTGCTGATACCGGCCTTGACTCCGATAAGGTTCTAAAATACAGATGAGCATCCGCGAGTTAGCTGGATATACTCGCATTAGTGTGCGTACCCTATGTACGGAACGAATCACTGCAGACACAACTGAATTTAGGTATCGTAGTTCGGGTGGCTGTAACTCTTGATTGATGGATCTACCCGCAGCTCGAACTGACTAACCCAACGAGGTGACTAGATGGCTCTGACGCCAGAAGACGTTGTCAATAAACGGTTTCAGCCGACGAAATTTCGTGAAGGCTATGACCAGGATGAAGTAGACGACTTTCTTGATGAGATTGTTGTAGAGCTTCGCCGTCTCTACCAGGAGAACGAGGAGCTACGCCAGAAAGTGGCTCAGCTTGAAGGCGAGCTGGGGCAGAGCGGTGGCTCTGCTGCGACTACATCTGCGGCGACGGCTTCGGCTGTGAGCGCTCCGGTGACTGATAAGACTGCATTGACCACGCAGAAGCCTGCCAAAGACGATAGCCCCTCCGCTGATGCCGGTGCCAAGCCAGCGGCTCAGAGCACCCCCTCGGTGACTGCCCCGGTCGCGGGTGCGGCGGCTTCCAGCCAGACCGCTAGCGCCGCGGTTCCCGCAGCCGGTGTAGCACCGGCTGGCGCGTCCGCTGAATCCGCTGCGGGCGTGCTCGCAATGGCGCAGAAACTGCACGATGACTATGTCAACGCAGGTGTCGAGCAGCGCGATAAGATCATCGCCGAGGCCCAGATGGAAGCTTCCAGCCTGGTCAACGACGCACAGGAGAAGAGCCGCAAGACTATCGGCGCACTGGAGCAGCAGCGTTCTGTTCTGGAGCGTAAAGTCGAGCAGCTGCGTAGCTTCGAGCGTGATTACCGGGCTCGCCTGAAGTCCTACATCCAGGGCCAGCTGCGCGACCTCGATGCACAGGGTTCTGTAGCCGCTCCGGACGTCTCCGATAACAGCAGCACGGGCCTCTGAGCCTGAAGAGATCATCCCGGTGAAGCCGGCGGCTGGTTCTCCAGCCGTCGGCTTCACCTGTCACTCAGAGCGAGATTGAGCGCATGACTGAATCATCTATACCTCCCGAGACCTCTGCTGAGCCTTCCGAAGCTAAGCCGAGGCTGGGCCGTACCGCGATCTTCGCCTGGTTCGCCGGATTCGCCGTTTTCGCTTACCTCCTGGATCAGCTGGTCAAGCTCTGGGTGACATCGACGATGACCTACGGGCAGCAGATCCCGGTTCTGCCGCCTTTCCTGCGTTGGTACTACATCACCAACCCCGGTGCCGCTTTTTCCATCGGTGCCGATTACACCTGGGTCTTCACCCTGATCATGATCGCGGTTTCCATCGGCATCCTCATCGCGATCCGCAAAGCCGGTTCGGCTTGGTGGGGCATCGGCCTCGGCATGGTGCTGGGCGGTGCCCTGGGTAATCTCACCGACCGGCTGTTCCGCCCGCCTTCTTTCGGCATGGGCGAGGTGGTCGATTACATCTCCGTCCCGAACTTCGCGGTTTTCAACCTGGCTGATTGCGCGGTGGTCGGCGGGGTGATCGTCATCTGCCTGCTGACCCTGCTCGGTGTGCCATTCCGCGGCGGCCCACGTGGCGCCCAGCGGGACGGCACGGATGCTGCCGTCGAGGACGCTGCTGAAGGCCAGCAGCCCTGATGCCGGATACTTCCGAGAACAACACAGTCGTCGAGGTCACGATCCCCGATGACTCCGATGGTCGGCGCGCCGACAGCGCTCTGGCGCCATTGCTGGGGCTATCCAGGTCCACGGTAGCCGGCCTGCTGAGTCAGGGCCGGGTGCGGGGCAGTGATCCAGGGGGGGCAGCGGATTCGGTGATCCTCAAATCCACCCGCTTAGCCGCCGGCGCGAAGGTCCGGGTGGATATCCCGGAGCCGCGGGACTTGGCGGACTTCTCCGCCGAGCCGCCGCAGGAGTTGGAGATTCTGCTCGACGACCCAGATTTCGTGGTCGTGGACAAGCCGGTAGGGGTCGCGGCCCATCCTTCTCCCGGCTGGGTCGGGCCGACCGTCGTCGGTGCGCTGCAGCGAGCCGGCTATCGGATTTCCACCTCCGGTGCGGCGGAGCGGGCCGGTATAGTGCACCGCTTGGACGTCGGGACCTCCGGAGTGATGGTGGTGGCGAAGACCGAGGCCGCCTACACGGCACTCAAACGGGCCTTCAAGGACCGCACCGTTGAGAAGACCTATCATGCCGTGGTCCAGGGACTACCGGATCCGCTCCAGGGCACGATCGACGCCCCGATCGGCCGTCACCCTGGCCATGACTGGAAGTTCGCAGTGATCGAAGACGGCCGGCCCTCCATCACTCATTACCAGGTTGCGGAGGCCTTCGGCCGGGCCGCCCTGCTCGATATCCGGCTGGAGACCGGCCGGACGCATCAGATCCGAGTGCATTTCGCGGCGCTCGGCCACCCCTGCGTCGGCGATCAGACGTACGGGGCGGACTCCCGGCTGTCAGCTGAACTGGGGCTCACCCGGCAGTGGCTGCATGCCCGCTCGCTCGGTTTTGAGCATCCGCTCAGCGGAGACTGGGTCGAGGTCACAAGCGAGTATCCGGCGGATCTCGACGATGCGCTGGAGGCGCTCAGAGGCTGAAACGCTGCCGAGTGCTAAGGCGATCGGCGATGCAGCTTATGATCGCCTGCCCGCCGGGCCTAGAATAGTCAGGTGGCAAGTTCAGGATCTTTCGTACACCTCCACAATCACACCGAGTACTCGATGCTCGACGGCGCGGCCCGGCTGACCGATCTCTTCGCGTATACGCAGGAGCTGGGCATGGACGCGCTGGCGACCACGGACCACGGTTTCGTCTTCGGGGCTTTTGACTTCTGGTCCAAGGCTAAGGACGCCGGGGTCAAGCCGATCATCGGCGTTGAAGCCTATCTGACACCGGGTACCGCGCGTCAGGATCGCAGCAGAGTGCGCTGGGGCGATGGCGGCCGGAACGATGTCTCCGGCGCTGGCGCCTACACGCATATGACGCTCTGGGCGGAGAGCACCGAGGGTATGCACAATCTCTTCCGGGCCTCCTCGCTGGCTTCGCTTGAGGGCTACCTGTACAAGCCCAGGATGGACCGCGACCTGCTCCAGACCTACGGCAAAGGGCTGATCGCCACTACCGGCTGCCCGTCCGGTGAAGTTCAGACCAAGCTTCGCCTCGGGCTTTACCAGGAGGCGAAGCAGGCCGCGAGCGACTTCCGGGATATCTTCGGCGCGGGGAACTTCTACTGCGAGCTCATGGACCACGGCCTCGGCATCGAGCGCGATATCCACGTCGATCTGCTCAAGCTCGCCAAAGAGCTGAAGCTTCCTCTTGTGGCCACGAACGATCTGCATTACACCCGGGCTGAGGATGCCTCCAGTCACGCTGCGCTGCTCTGCGTGCAGTCGGGCTCCACCCTCGCGGACCCCAAGCGGTTCAAATTCGACGCTGATGACTTCTACCTGAAATCCCCGCAGGAGATGCGCGATCTCTTCCGCGACTATCCGGAAGCTTGCGATAACACCCTGGCGATCGCCGAGCGCTGCCAAGTCGACTTCAACACCGCGGCTAACTACATGCCGCGATTCCCCGTGCCGGCGGGCGAGGACGAGCAGTCCTGGTTCGTCAAAGAAGTCGAAAAAGGCCTGCACTACCGCTTCCCCGGCGGCATCCCGGACGATGCCCGGAAACAAGCCGAGTTCGAGGTCGGCGTGATCACTCAGATGGGTTTCCCCGGCTACTTCCTGGTGGTTGCGGACTTCATCAACTGGGCCAAGGACAACGGCATCCGGGTGGGCCCCGGGCGCGGTTCCGGGGCTGGCTCGATGGTCGCCTACGCGATGCGCATCACCGACTTGGACCCGCTCAAGCACGGGCTGATCTTCGAGCGCTTCCTCAACCCGGAGCGCGTCTCCATGCCGGACTTCGATGTCGACTTCGATGATCGACGCCGTGGCGAGGTGATCAAGTACGTCACCGAGAAGTACGGTGACGAGCGCGTCGCCATGATCGTCACCTACGGCACGATCAAAGCCAAGCAGGCGCTCAAGGACTCTTCCCGGGTGCTCGGTTACCCGTTCTCCATGGGGGAGCGGCTGACCAAGGCGATGCCCCCGGACGTCATGGGCAAGGGTATGCCGCTGGCCGATATCCATGATAAGGACGCCAAGCGGTACTCGGAAGCAGTGGAGATGCGAGAGCTGCTCACCACCGACGCCGAAGCGCAGAAAGTCTTCGATACCGCGGTGGGCCTGGAGGGGCTCAAACGGCAGTGGGGCGTGCACGCTGCCGGGGTGATCATGTCCTCGGATCCGCTCATCGACATCATCCCGATCATGCGCCGCGAGCAGGACGGTCAGGTGATCACGCAGTTCGATTACCCCACCTGCGAAGGCCTGGGCCTGATCAAGATGGACTTCCTGGGCCTGCGGAACCTGACGATCATTTCCGACGCCATCGAGAACATCAAGTTCAACCGCGATGAGGATCTGGACCTGGAGACGCTGGAGCTGGAGGACAAAGCTTCCTACGAGCTCCTGGCCAGGGGCGATACTCTGGGCGTCTTCCAGCTCGACGGCGGCCCGATGCGATCCCTGTTGAAGCTCATGAAGCCGGATCACTTCGAAGACATCTCCGCGGTGCTCGCGCTCTACCGGCCCGGGCCGATGGGTGTGAATTCGCATACAAACTATGCGCTGCGGAAGAACGGGCAGCAGCAGATCATCCCGATCCATCCGGAACTCGAAGAACCTCTGGCGGAGATCCTGGACGGCACCTACGGCCTGATCGTCTACCAGGAGCAGGTGATGGCGGCCGCGCAGAAACTGGCCGGTTACAGCCTGGGCCAGGCAGATCTGCTGCGCCGGGCGATGGGCAAGAAGAAGAAATCGGAACTGGACAAGCAGCAGGCCGACTTCTTCGCCGGTATGAGCGCCAACGGCTATTCGCGCCAGGCTCAGGACGCGCTCTGGACCGTTTTGGTCTCCTTCGCGGACTACGCCTTCAACAAAGCGCATACCGCGGCTTACGGGCTGATCTCCTACTGGACCGCGTATCTCAAGGCGCATTACGCGGCTGAGTACATGGCGGCGCTGCTGACCAGTGTCGGCGATGACAAGGACAAGCTGGCGATTTACCTCAATGAGTGCCGCCGGATGGGCATCACGGTGCTGCCTCCCGATGTCAACGAATCCGCGCTGAACTTCACCCCGGTAGGGGCTTCCGATATCCGCTTCGGCATGGGTGCGATCCGCAATGTCGGGGCCAATGTGGTGCACGCGATGGTTTCCGCTCGGGAGGAGAAGGGCGATTTCGAGAGCTTCTCCGACTTTCTGCTCAAGGTCCCGGCCGTGGTCTGCAATAAGCGCACCATCGAGTCCCTGATCAAAGCCGGTGCCTTCGATTCCATGGGGCAGCCGCGCAGGGCCCTGGCCGCAAGCCATGAAGAAGCCATCGATGCGGTGATCACGCTGAAGCGGAACGAAGCGGTGGGCCAGTTCGATCTCTTCTCCGGGCTTATGGACGCAGATGACTCCGGAAGTGCCGAGGCGTCCGGCTCGGGATTTAGCACGGATATCCCGGATCTGCCGGAATGGGATAAGAAGGACAAGCTGGCCTTCGAACGGGATATGCTCGGGCTCTACGTCTCCGATCACCCGCTGCGCGGTCTCGAAGAAGTGCTGGGGCAGCACGCTGAGCACAGCATCACCTATCTGCTGGGCGAGGACGGCCCCGCTGACGGTGCCATCGTCACCATCGCCGGGATGATCACCTCGTTGTCCCGGCGCATCGCGAAGGCCAGCGGCAACGCCTACGCCCGGGCCGAGATCGAGGATCTAGGCGGCTCGATCGAAGTGATGTTCTTCGGCCAGGTGTACGGGCCCATCGCCGATATCCTCGCCGAGGATCTCATGGTCACGATCAAGGGCCGCTTGCAGAAGCGCGATGACGGTTCCATCACGATCTCCGCGATGGAGATGACTGTCCCCGATATCACGGAAGGCACGGACGGGCCGGTGAATCTGTTCATCCAGCACCACCGCCTGCCCGAACAGCGAGTGACTGAACTGGGGGAGATCCTGCGCAATCATCGGGGCAACTCCGAAGTCCGGCTGCATATCCGCGAAGATCGCCAGACCGTTGTCTGGAGCCTGCCGCTCCAGCTGCGGGTCAACCCCAATCCGGCACTTTTCGGCGATCTGAAGGTACTCCTCGGCCCGGCATGTCTCGACGCCAGCTGATGAGTTCCGAGCCCTCTTTCGAACTGACGGTCGTTCCCGAAACCGCTACTGCTGCCAAGCCTCCGGGCCCTGGCTTCGCCGCGCTTTGGCCGTGGTTCGGCGGAATCGCCGTGACTGGCGTGCCTCTGGGGCTACTGTGGTGGCTGCTGGCCCCGGGCGGTGCGTGGTGGGGGAACGGCTCAGACCCTCTGCAATGGGCGGCCCGGGACGCAGTGCTCGGGTCGCTGGTGCTCGCCGCCGGCATCGTGAGCGGACTGCTCGTGCTCCGGGCGCGGCACCGACCCGGCAGCTGGCGCTTCCTCCTGGCCGCCGTCGCCGGATCAGCTCTGGGCGCCGTCACCGCATGGCTTCTCGGCAGTTTCGCCGGAGCGCTCTGGGGCACTGAAGCCTCCGGCGCGTCCGGCAGCGTGGGGGAATGGGTGGCCTTCGGTCTGCGCACCCCGAATTTCCTGCTCTTCTGGCCCTTGGCGACAAGCGCCGTCTTCTTCCTGGCCCTGACCGTGGAGACGATCTTCCGCCCTGCAGCACCGGTGCCGCGGAACCCCGAGGCGGAGGCCGGCTCGGATCACGGCACAGATCCAGGTCAAGGCGCGAAACCGGGTCGGGAGACTAGAATCGGCTAACGTGACTACCCCTGAAAGCATCGCTGACTCACCTGCTGGAGCAGCTCTCCGGCTCATCGATCTGCGCGGGCAGGAGCTGGAGCCGGCCCGGTTGCGGGCTGCACTGCCACGACTGGCAGGTCAGGATGCCGCTGATGCCGAGGCCAGTGCTCGGAGCACGATCGCTGCTGTCCGGGAGCGGGGCTGGCCCGCGGTGCGCGAGCTCGCCGAACGCTTCGACGGTGTTCAGCAGGAGCAGCCCAAGGTGCCGCGCGAGGCGTTGCGGGAAGCCCTGGCCGGGCTGCCTGCGCCGGTACGCGCCGGGCTCGAGGAATCGATCCGCCGGGCGCGTTTGGTCGCTGCGGCGCAGCAGCCCGGGCCGGTGAGCACCGAGGTCGGCCCCGGTGCTACCGTGACGCTGCGCTGGGAACCGGTGCGCCGGGTCGGGCTCTACATTCCCGGCGGCAGGGCGGTATACCCGTCATCCGTCGTCATGAATGCGGTTCCGGCTCAGGCCGCCGGAGTCGGTTCCCTGGTGCTCTGCTCCCCGCCGCAACGAGAGCACGGCGGACTGCCGCACCCTTCGATCCTGGCTGCTGCGGAACTCCTGGGTATCACCGAGGTGTATGCGATCGGAGGCAGTCAGGCGATCGCGGCAATGGCCTACGGGCTGGAGCCGGCCGCGGAATTCGCCGGGTTGGAGCCGGTGGAGGTGATCTCCGGCCCGGGCAACAACTTCGTTGCCGCAGCCAAACGCCTGGTCAACGGTCAGGTGGGTATCGATGCTGAAGCCGGGGCCACCGAGATCGCGGTGCTCGCGGACGCCGCTGCGCCAGCCGGTTTCATCGCTGCCGATCTGATCAGCCAGGCCGAGCACGATCCCCAGGCCGCGGCCGTGCTGGTGACCGATTCACCCGAGCTCATCGTCAAGGTGCGCGCGCAGCTCGACGATCAGATCGCCGCGACCCAGCACCGACAGAGAGTGCTGACCGCACTGTCCGGGCCGCAATCGGCGATTCTGCTCGTGGATTCGCTCGCGGCGGGGGTCGAAGTGGTCAACGCCTATGCGGCGGAGCATCTCGAAGTTCTCACCCGGGATGCTGCAACGGATGCCCGTCAGGTACACAGTGCCGGGGCGATCTTCCTGGGCCCGTCGGCGCCGGTGAGCCTCGGCGACTACTGCGCCGGTTCCAATCACGTACTGCCCACAGGAGGCACGGCTGCCTTCGCTTCGGGGCTGAGCGTCTTCACCTTCCTCAAAGCTCTTCAGGTAGTCGACTACGACGCTGATGCCCTGGCCGGGGTTGCCGAGCACATCGTTGCCCTGGCGCAGGCCGAGAATCTTCCAGCACACGGCGATGCGGTGAGCATACGAGTCGCCGGAGTCCGTGCCAACCACAACATCTAGTAATTACGCCCTTGTATTTTTCCCACATCTAGTTATACGATAAAGCTGTAAGCGCTGAACGAGATCAGCCGTGAACAAGCGGTTCCGTCAGTGGTTCAGTGGTTTTGTCAGCAGAGCCGAGTCGTGAGGGAACGGGAGGTGTCAGGGTGTATTGTCCTTTCTGCCGCAACCCGGATTCCCGTGTCGTCGACTCCAGAGTCTCTGATGACGGCTCCTCGATCCGGCGTCGCAGGCAATGCCCGCAGTGCGAGCGCCGCTTCACCACGGTGGAAACCACCAGCCTGACCGTGGTCAAGCGTTCCGGCATCGGTGAGCCGTTCAGCCGCAGCAAGGTCATCAACGGAGTGCGCAAAGCGTGCCAGGGCCGGCCGGTCACGGAAGACGATCTGGCGCTCCTGGCCCAAGAGGTCGAAGAGAGCATCAGAGCCTCAGGCGCCGCTGAGATCGAAGCTCATGAAGTGGGCTTGGTGATCCTCGGCCCTTTGCAGAAGCTCGATACCATCGCGTATCTGCGCTTCGCCAGTGTCTATCAGGCGTTTGAGACGCTTGACGACTTCGAGCATGCGATCGCCCTGTTGCGCCACGAAGCCGAACTCGATGACGCTGAGCCGGGGCATCGCGTGCCAGCTAACAATACCCGGCAGAGCGACTGAGCCCGGCGGGTAGATCAGACTCCGGTGGCGGCCAGGGAGGGGAAGCCCGGGCCGCCACCGGCTCCATTTAAGAGCGTTCGGAACCTGAGTGCACTAGATCCGCGCAGGAGGCCAGCGGGTTCAGAAAGCCTCGTAGACGAACCTGCCGTCCAACATGGTGGCGTTGACATTGATCTCCGGAAGCCGCTCGGCATCCACCGTCAGGATATTCCGGTCCAGTACGCACAGATCGGCTGCTTTGCCCGGAGTGATCGTGCCTTTCCAGCTTTCTGCCCGGTTCTGCCAGGCCGGTGCCGAAGTGTAGGTGTGCAAGGCGTCGAGGAGGCTGATCTGCTGCTCCGGGGCGCTCTGGTGCCCATCGAGGTTCCGGCGGGAGACCACGAGAGCCAGATGCTCACGCCAATCCGGAGCGGCCACGGGCGCGTCGGAGCTCGTCATCGTGGTGACTCCCGCGTTCAGTGCCCAGCGGTAGGGCAGCAGGGTGCGCCCCGGTAGCGTGGGCAATTCGCCACGGACGAAGAAGCTCGACTGCATATTGAGGCCCAGCCCGGCACGGCTCGCCCGCCGCAGTGCTGCTTGATCGATCCAATAACCGTGGATCAGCCAATGCCGGGGATCGGCCCGGGGAACTGCCCGCTGCGCCGCGCTGACGGCATCCACAGCGATACCGGTGTCCTGCGGGCCGATGACGTGAATGCCCAGTTGGAAGCCCCGCTCATGCACGACCCGAACGATATCGATGAGCTCTTGCCGCCGCTCTTCAGCAGTGTCTCCACCGGTGTTCAGCGGGTCATCGAGGCCGTCCGCGAAAGCCTTGACCGCCCCTACCCGGAGCCAGCGGGCGTCAATACCCTGTAGCGGCTTCCAGACCTCGTCCAGGTAGCGACGGAAGTCTTCAGCCCGGCCGCCCGACTGCGCCACTGGTGCCAGCTGCACATCCACCCGCATGGGCAGCTGCCCCGAACGGGCCAGCTCCTCATAGATCCTGAGGGTATCGGGCCCCAAACCGGTTCCCGAACCCATACCCGGGCCCAGCACCGGCTCGGTGTAACTGGTCAGGCCCAGCTCATGCAGCGCCCGGAACGCTCGGGGCAGAGCATCGTAGTGGTCCGCCGCGGTGTACGGCGGCTCCACGGAGTTGATCAGGTTCTGCGCTGCCTCGTTGAGGACTCCTGTGGGTTCCCCGGCGGCATCCACGACGACTCCGGGATCTTCACCCCCGGTGATGCCGGCCAGAGACAGCGCTCGGCTGTTGATATAGGTGATGTGCGAGCTGGCTTCGCGGAGAGAGACCGGGTGCCTGGCAGAGACCGCATCGAGGTCACGTCGGTTGAGGCTCTGGCGTTCTGCGGCGGAGAGCAGCAGCACGTCCAGGCCGAAGCACTTAATCCAGGACTTTTGTTCCGCAGGCTGCCCATCACGGGCAGTGACGGCCTGCTGGAGCCTGGCCTGCAGCTCGACGATGGAAGTGACCCCGCTCAGGTCGACCGTCAGGGGCGGCCGGGTCAGTGCATACTGCGCGAAATGGAAGTGGGAATCGTTGATGCCCGGCAGTACCATGCGGCCCTGCAGGTCTATCACCCGGGCGACTCGGCCGACTCGGGTCTTCAGCTCTGTGCCGCCCACCGCTCTGATCTTGTTGCCGGATACTAGCACTGCACTGGCCTGTGGGCAGGCTCGATCCATCGTCAGGACGGAGCCATTATGGAACAGGGTGAGCTCGTCCGAGGGGTCTTCAAGGGAACCCTCGGCGGGGGAGTTGACGGTACCTGCAGCGGTTGCAGCGGGGGCGGTCAGTGCTCCCGCCCCGGTGACAGCGCCGCTGCCGGCGGCTTTCAGGATGGAACGACGAGTCCAGTGATGCATGATCCTCCTTGATCGAATGATCGCAGCCCTGCCCCCAGGTCGTGGCCAGGGCTGTGAGACTTCCTGGCTACTTCAGGGTTCCGATCAGGGAGGGTGCGCAGCAAGAGCATTCTGCTCACTGGAACTCCAGCAGGGAGTCTAAGCGTCCTTGAACTCCCGCGACGCCTGCAGAGCGGCTCCCACGATCCCGGCGTTATTGCGCAGCTGCGCCGTGACGCTCCGGGTGCGCAGCTTCAGCTTCGGCAAGAAGTCCTCGCTGCGCTTGGAGATGCCTCCGCCGATGATGAACAGCTCAGGGGAGAACAGGAACTCCACGTGCTCGAAATAGCGCTGCAGGCGCTCGGAGTATTCGTCCCAGCTCAGATCTTCCCGTTCCCGGGCACCGGCAGAGGCACGGCTCTCGGCATCGTGACCGTCGAGTTCCAGGTGCCCGAGCTCTGCATTGGGCACCAGCTTGCCGTCGAAGATGTAGGCCGAGCCGATGCCCGTGCCCAGGGTGATGACCAGCACCGTGCCCTTCTGATCTTTACCGACTCCGTATTTCACCTCGGCCACACCTGCGGCATCGGCATCATTGATGACGTGAACCGGGCGCTCCAAGGCCTTGGTGAGCAGCGATTCCACATCGGTATCGATCCAGCTCTTATCGACATTCGCCGCTGAGCGGGCTACGCCGTGGACGATGATCGCCGGGAAGTCGACGCCCACCGGAGTCTCCGGCGCAGGGGCCTCGGGCCTGCTCATGAGCTCGGCCACGACTTCCCGCACGACCTCTGCCACGGCCTCGGGAGTGGAGGGCTTCGGCGTAGGGATCCGGAAGCGCTCGCCCACCAGTTCACCTTTTTTGAGGTTGACGATACCGCCTTTGATGCCGGTGCCTCCGATGTCTACACCGATGATGTGATGAGCATTGTTCTTGGCTGCGGACATGCTTGGTCTCCGTTAGTAGGGCTATGGGGTTAGTCGGGTTAGAGGTGGATTAGGTCTGGATCAGGGCAAAGTCAGGATCTCAGCGCCGGTCTCCGTGACCAGCAAGGTGTGCTCGAACTGGGCGGTGCGCTTCCGGTCCTTGGTCAGCGCGGTCCAGCCGTCGTCCCAGAGGTCCCAGTCGGCGGTGCCCAGGGTGAGCATCGGCTCGATGGTGAAGACCATTCCGGCTTCGATCACCTCAGCATACGCGGGCGCGGCATCATAATGCGGGATGATCAGGCCAGTATGGAAAGCTTCGCCCACGCCGTGACCGGTGAAATCCCGGACCACGCCGTAGCCGAACCGCTTGGCATAGGACTCGATGGCGCGGCCGATCACGTTGATCTGCCGCCCCGGAGCCACTGCCTTGATCGCACGGTTCAGCGACTCCTGAGTGCGCTCAACGAGGAGCCTGGATTCCTCGTCCACCTTGCCGACGAGGAACGTCGCATTATTGTCCCCGTGCACGCCATCCAGGTATGCCGTGATATCGACATTGACGATATCTCCGTCCTGGAGCACCGTGGAGTCCGGGATGCCGTGGCAGATGACTTCGTTGACCGAAGTGCACAGTGATTTGGGGAATCCCCGATAGCCGAGGGTCGAGGGGTACGCGCCGTGTTCAACCAGGAAATCGTGCCCGATCCGGTCGAGCTCATCCGTGGTGACGCCCGGGGCGATATGCTTGCCGACTTCTGCCAGGGCCTGGGCGGCCAGAGTCGAGGCTTTTCGGATGCGCTCGAGGGTCTGCGCATCCTTGACCTCAGATCCGGTGAATTTCGCCGGGCCGGGCCTGCCCACGTATTCCGGCCGGGGAATGGTCGCCGGCACTGCGAGTTGCGGGCTCACGGTTCCGGGGACCAGGTTACCGATGGGGGCGGTCTGTATCGCAGGCATGTCTCTCATCCTACGCATTCCGATAGGCTGGAAGCAGATCCGGGCTGCGCGCCCGGATAGGTAAGCCTGGAATAACGCTGAAAATAGCGCAGCTCAGCAAGACCTCAGCAGGAGGAAAGGACCGCTATGCCGCAGTACTGGTACAACGTCAACACCCATGAAGTCGAAGAAGACGCGCAGTCCGACTGGAGCCAGCTGCTCGGCCCCTATGAGACGCGTTCGGAAGCCGAGCGTGCGTTGGAGAAAGTCCGCGAGCGCAACGAGGCCTGGGACGAGCAGGACGAAGACGAGGACTGAATCCCGCTCCCGGGTTCGGAAGAGACGGCTGAAACCTTGACTTGGGAGCAGTTGTGCAGGGTCTAGTCCGCTAACACCCTGCGCAACTGCTCCCAAGTCAAGGGCCGGAAGTAGTCGGTGAGCAGGGTCATCAGGTTTCAAAACGAATGCTCTGGGCCCGGGAACCGGCCGTTGCGGACATCATCGCCGTACTCGGTCGCAGCCCGGCGCAGCTCATCTCCCAGTTGGGCGTACTGCTTGACGAATTTAGCGAGTCGGGGGCTGTCAGCTACGCCAGAGCGCATGCCTGCCATATCCTGCCAGACCAGGACCTGGCCCGTCGTCGCGGCGCCGGCTCCGATGCCGATGGTGGGCACCGGGACTGCGCGGTCCACCGCAGCGGCGACCTCAGCGGGCACCATTTCCATGAGGACGCAGAATGCTCCCGCCTCGGTGAGGGCTACGGCGTCGTCGATCAGCCGCTGGCCGTCCTCCCCCCGGCCCTGGACCCGATAACCGCCCAGTGCATGTTCGCTCTGTGGGGTGAAGCCGATATGCGCGATCACCGGGATCCCGGCATCAGTCATCGCGCGTACCTGCGGTGCGATTCGGGCCGTGCCTTCGATCTTGACCGCTGCGGCAAGGCCTTCTTTGAGAAATCTCACACCGGTGGCCGCGGCTTGCTGCGCGGACTCCTCATATGAGCCGAACGGCAGATCAGCCACCACGAGCGCCCGCCGTGCTGACCGGGCCACAGCACGGCACAGCGGCAGCAGCTCCTCCATGGTGATCGGCAGAGTGGTCTCGTAACCGTAGACGTTATTCGCTGCGGAGTCCCCGACGAGCAGGGTTTCGATACCGGCTTCATCGAAGATTCGGGCGCTGTACTGATCGTAGGCGGTCAGCATGGCGAATTTGCGGCCCTCGTCTTTCGCCTGCTGCAGCTGGCGGATGCGGATGCGCTGCGGCACCTGGCCCGCCGGCCTCTCCGGTGCGCTCGAGCCGTACGGCGGCGTGATTTCCTTGCTGACCATGAAATGAGCCTACTCGACCAGGGTCCGGGCCGGGGCGGCTTGCGAAGCGGAAAGAAAATGACATGACACAGAGCGTGCAGACGCTCCCTGCCCGACCTCGGTAGAGTGATCGGGAACGGGGCCGCCTCCCGATGAGACAGCAGATATCTAAGGAGCCGCGATGGATCGCCAGCAAGAATACGTCCTCCGCACCATCGAAGAACGCGATGTCCGCTTCGTCAGGTTATGGTTCACCGATGTGGTCGGTGCGCTCAAATCAGTGGCCCTGGCACCGGCAGAGGTAGAGGGCGCGTTCGAAGAAGGCCTGGGTTTCGACGGCTCATCCATTGAAGGGCTGTCCCGGGTGTTCGAGTCCGATATGCTGCTCGCTCCGGATCCTTCAACCTTTCAGATCCTGCCTTGGCGCGGTGATACCGAGCAGACCTCCAGAATGTTCTGCGACATCATGACTCCGGACGGTCAGCCGGCTATGGCGGACCCTCGGCAGGTGCTCAAACGAACCCTGGCGAAAGTCTCGGATCTGGGTTTCACCTGCTACACCCACCCGGAAATAGAGTTCTATCTGCTCAAATCCGAGGCGCTGGGCTCGGATGGTCAGCCTGTTCCCGTTGATCAGGCCGGCTATTTCGATCATGTGCCGGGAGGCATTGCCCAGGACTTCCGGCGCACGGCCGTCGCCATGTTGGAAAACGTCGGAATCTCTGTGGAGTTCAGCCACCATGAAGCCGGGCCGGGGCAGAACGAGATCGACCTGCGTTACGCCGATGCGCTGCAGACCGCGGATAACATCATGACTTTCCGCACCGTGATCAAAGAAGTGGCTCTGCAGCAGGGAAGCTACGCGACGTTCATGCCCAAACCCTTTTCCGAGCACCCCGGATCAGGAATGCATACGCATTTCTCCCTTTTCGAAGGCGATAGCAATGCTTTCTACGAAGCCGGTGCCGAGTTCCAGCTCTCCGCGACCGCGCGGCATTTCATCGCCGGAATCCTCCGGCACGCCCCAGAATTCACCGTGGTCACCAACCAATTCGTCAATTCGTATAAACGCCTCTGGGGCGGTGGGGAAGCGCCGAGTCATCTTTCCTGGGGGCATAACAACCGCTCCGCGCTGGTCAGGGTGCCGCTGTACAAGCCGGGCAAGGGGCAGTCCGCCCGGATCGAATACCGGGGTATCGATGCCGCGGCCAATCCATACCTGTCCTATGCGGTGCTTCTCGCCGCCGGACTCAAGGGCATTGAAGAGGAATACGAGCTGCCCGCTGCCGCCGAGGACGATGTCTGGTCGCTCACCACGGCGGAGCGCCGCGCCCTCGGGCATGACCCCTTGCCGGCTAGCCTGCACGATGCCATCCGGGTGGCTGAAGAATCCGAATTCATGGCGGAGACCTTGGGGGAGCAGGTCTACGGGCACTTCCTGAGCAATAAGCGCGCCGAATGGCAGGATTACCGGCTTCAGGTGACTCCTTATGAACTTCAGCGCAATCTCGGGATCCTCTGATCCGGTGATGAAACGGCAGTGCGCGGGGCCGCGGGGCCATGGCTAGTCTCGGCAGAACGCTGATCAGTCTGGGCTTCTCCGATCTGGAAGGGAGCAGCAGGTTCCTGGCCGCCCCCGAGCTGACGGGTGTCGATCAGCAGGTTCTCTTCGACGGACTGCCTCTGGCCGCCGATCCTGATCTGGCGCTGCGCTCCCTGGTCCGAATGCTCGCTACCGGAGGACAGCTCGAGCAGCAGCTTAGGATGCTCCTCAGCGTTGAGCAGCAGATCGTGCCCGCATCGGTCTCCGGAGCGGAGGCCTCTGCTGCCGGCGGCAGCAGTGGGATGACTGCTGCCGGGCCTTTGTTCCGGTTACTCGGAGCCTCCGAAGCGCTGGCGGACTTCCTGATCCGGGCTCCTGAGGAATCCGAGCTGCTGGCAGCTGCGCCGGCCGCCGAATTCCTCCGCACAGACCCTGAAGAGCTGCGCCGCTCGCTCCTGGAAGCCGTCGGAGCGGATCCCGATGCAGCGGTGCCGGTAGCCGCGCAGCCCGAGCCCGATGCGCCTGCTGCGCTCAGCTTCGCGCTGCGCCGGCGCTATCGCAGGCATCTGACCTCTTTGGCGATCCGAGACCTGTGCACGGTCTCTCCCGTGGACGCCATGCCGCTCGTGGCCGCCGAGCTGGCCGACCTCGCCGCTGCGGCCATCGAAGCCGCACTCGCGGTCTCGCGGGCCGAACTAGCCGGCAGTGAGCCCGCGGAGGATATCGCTGCGGTGCGGTTCGCGGTGATCGGCATGGGCAAATGCGGCGCCCGAGAACTGAACTATATCTCCGATGTGGATGTGATCTACGTCGTCGAGGCCGATGCGCAAACCGCCCCGACGGAGCAGCCCGGTGCTCACCGCGGTGCAGCGCTCGAGGCAGAAGCAGTGCATCGTCTCGGCACGCGCCTAGCCACCGGTATCGCCAAAGTCATCAGCGCTCCCGGTGCAGAGCCGGGGCTCTGGGAGATCGACCCCAATCTGCGTCCTGAAGGCAAGGACGGCCCTCTAGTTCGGAGCCTGGAGTCGCATCTGGAGTACTACCGGCGCTGGGCTGCGAGCTGGGAGTTCCAGGCCCTGCTCAAAGCTCGCTGCATTGCCGGGGACCGGGAGCTGGGGGAGCGTTACGCACAGGCGATAGCCCCTCTGGTCTGGGCGTCTTCGGAGCGAGAAGGGTTCGTCGACTCGGTACGCGCCATGCGCCGACGGGTCAGCGACCATATTCCTGCTGAGGAACGCGACTGGCAGCTCAAACTCGGCGAGGGCGGTTTGCGCGATGTCGAGTTCACGGTTCAGCTCCTGCAACTGGTCCACGGCAAAACCGATGTCCAGCTGAGGCATCAGGACACGCTCGGGGCGCTGGAGGCGCTAGCCGCCGGCTCATATATCGGCGCTGCCGATGCGGCGGCGTTGGATGCCGCTTATCGCTATCTGAGAGTGCTGGAGCACCGGATTCAGCTCGTACGCCTGCGGCGCAGTCACGTGATGCCCAGTGGCGAGCCGGAGTTGCGCGCCCTGGCGCGTTCCAGCAGGGGAGTGCCGCAGGCTTCGGCCCGGCCCAGGGCAGAAACCTTCCTGGCTGACTGGCGAGCGGTCAAGCGCCGGGTGCGGTCCTTGCATGAGCAGATCTTCTATCAGCCTCTGCTGGCAACAGCCGCGCACCTGAGCGCCGAGGAAACCTCGCTCACTCCTGAGGCGGCACGGGCCCGCTTGGCGGCTTTGGGCTATTTGGACGGTGCCGGAGCGATGCGGCATATCGAGGCGCTGACCGTGGGGCTCTCCCGGTGTGCCGCCTTGCAACGACATTTACTGCCGGTGTTGCTCGGCTGGCTGGCCGAAGGGGTGGACCCCGATGCGGGCTTACTGGCCTTCCGCAGGCTGAGCGAGTCGCTTGGTCAGAGCCCCTGGTACTTGAGTATGCTCCGAGACTCCCCGGCGGGGGCGGAACGGCTTTGCCATGTGCTTTCAAGTTCCCGGTTGATCGCCGATCTGCTCGAGGTCTCTCCGGAGCAGACCGCCTGGCTGGGCTCGGACCGGGAGCTGAGGCCGCAGAGTTTCGGCATGCTCTGGCAAGAGGTCAGATCCAAGATGTCACGGCATCCCGGAGCCGCTGCGGCGATGCGGCTGATCCGGCTCATCCGGCGCCGGGAGATGCTCAGGGTAGCGCTCGCCGATAGCGCGGGATTAGTGGACACGCAGAGCATGGGCCAGGCCTTAGCGGATATCGACCGGGTTACCATCCTGGGGGCGCTGAGAGCCGCGGAGAAACAGCTGGCGGCCTCCGGCGAGCCGGAGAAGACCAAGGTCCTGGTGGTGGCCATGGGTCGGCAGGGCGGACGAGAGATCGGGTACGGCTCGGACGCGGATGTGATCTTCGTGCACAGAGCGCTTCCCGGCTTTACCGCGGATGAAGCGCAGGAGCAGGCGGGGCGCCTGGTGGCGACGCTGACGAACTTGCTGACCCAGCCTTTGACGCCCGCGATTCTTGCGGAAAGGCCTCTGGTGCTGGACGCCGGGCTGCGCCCGGAAGGCAAGAACGGGCCGATGGTTCGGTCTTTGGATTCCTACCGGCAGTATTACGAACGCTGGTCACTAATCTGGGAGGCCCAGGCTCTGCTCCGTGCCCGTCCTATCGCCGGGGACGATGCCCTCGCTGAAGACTTCCTGGCCTTGATCGACCCGATCCGCTACCCGGAGACGATCAGCGAGGACGAACTCCGTGAAATACGCCGTATCAAAGCCAGGGTAGAAGCCGAGCGCCTGCCGCGCGGTGCTGATCCGAACCGGCAGCTCAAACTCGGCAGGGGCGGTCTGAGCGATATCGAATGGCTGATTCAGATGCTGCAGCTGCAGTATGCGCATCAGTACCCAGGGCTGCGCACCACCTCAACGCTCCCGGCTCTGGAGGCGGCTGCGGAAGCGGGGCTAATGGCGCAGGAGGATGCACAAGTGCTGCGCCGCGCTTGGTTGCTGGCCAGCCAGATCCGCTCGGGCACGGTGCTCTGGCGGGGCAAGGCCAATGACCAGCTGCCCTCGGCTCGACGGGATCTGGAAGCAGTGGCGCGCTGGTGCGGGTACCCGCCGGATCATGGCGGGCAGCTGGAGGAAGACTATCTGCGCGCCACACGGCAGGCCCGGTCCGTTGTGGAACGAGTCTTCTACGGCTACCACTAGCGGGTCAGTTTGGCTATTGGCTTCCGGAATTCGGTATTCTCTACAGGTGTATTCTCTCTTTCGGACTCCCCGTCGACTGCTGACGTTCTTGGCAGCCATGGCTGCCGCAGCACTGGTCTTCCTCGGTACCGGCGCTCAGGCTATGGCGGTTTCCGCCACTGAAACGCCAGCGGACGGGGTCGCGGGCAAGACTTTCGTCATTGCCACCGACACCACTTTCGCGCCTTTCGAATTCCGCGACAGCAGCGGAGAGCTCGTCGGCATCGATATGGACCTCCTCCGCGCCATCGCGGAGGATCAGAGATTCTCGGTGGAAGTCCGCTCGCTCGGTTTCGCCGCAGCGCTGCAAGCGCTCAACGCCAACCAGGTAGACGGTGTGATCGCTGCTATGTCGATCACCGAGCAGCGCCAGCAGGTCTACGACTTCTCTGATCCGTACTTCGACTCCGGTGTGCAGATGGCCGTGGCGCAGAGTAACGATGACGTGAAGAGCTACGAGGATCTCCGGGGCGAGACGGTGACCGCGAAGACCGGCAGTGAAGGGGAGGCCTTCGCGCGTTCCATCGCGGATCAGTACGGCTTCACGGTCCGCTCCCTGGACCAGTCCGCCACGATGTACGAGCTGGTGAAATCCGGTAACGCGATAGCGGTCTTCGATGACTATCCCATACTGGCCTATGGCATCTCGCAAAACAACGGCTTGAAGACGGTGACCGATAAGGAGCCCGGCGGCTCTTACGGATTCGCGGTCAATAAAGGCCAGAACCAGGATCTGCTGGCCGCTTTCAACACCGGGCTGGCCGAGCTCCGCGCTGACGGCACCTATCAGCAAATCCTGGATGCGTACTTGCAGGCTCCGGGCGCGGACGGGGATATGAGCTTCTGGGATCTGCTGGTGCAGAGCATGCCGGCTCTGCTCAAGGGTCTGAACAACACTTTGCTGGTCACCGCGATCTCTTTCGCTTTCGCCATGCTGCTGGGCCTTTTCTTCGGATTCCTCAAGGTCTCCCGGAACATCTTCCTGCGCGGTGCCGCCACGACCTTCGTGAATATCTTCCGCGGCACCCCGTTGCTGGTTCAGGCTTTCTTCTTCTACTTCGGCATCCCGCAGCTCACCGGGCAGCCCATCGATATCTGGGTGGCGGGCGTCCTGACGCTGAGCTTGAACTCGGGAGCGTACATCACCGAGATTGTCCGCGGCGGCATCCAATCAGTCGATCCGGGGCAGCTCGAAGCCAGCCGCAGCCTGGGGCTGGGCTACCTCACCTCGATGCGCAGAGTCGTGGTGCCCCAGGCCTTCAAGATCATGACCCCTTCTTTGATCAATCAGCTGGTGATCCTGCTCAAGGACTCCTCGCTGCTGCTGGCGATCGGTTTCGCCGAGTTGCTCTACCAGGGTCAGCAGATCTATGCGGGTAACTTCCGGGTGGCGGAGACCCTGCTGATCGTCGGTGTCATGTACTTCGTGGTGATCATGCTGCTCACCAGACTGGCCAATTTCGTCGATAAGAGGTTCAACAAATGAGCACCACTGCGAATGAAGCGGCCCAGGCTCCCGCTGGGGACGGCCAGATCAAGATCCAGGTCAGCGGCTTGCGCAAGAGCTACGGCAGTAACGAGGTGCTCCAGGGCATCGATGCGCAAGTCCGGGAGGGCGAGGTGGTCTGCGTCATCGGCCCTTCGGGCTCCGGTAAGTCGACGTTCCTGCGCTGTCTCAACAAACTGGAGGACATCAGCGGGGGCAGCGTGGTCGTCGATGATCTTGACCTCGCTGATCCCAAGGTTAACCTCAACCAGGTGCGTCAGCGCATCGGGATGGTCTTCCAGCATTTCAATCTCTTCCCGCATATGTCGGTCATGGAGAACATCACGTTGGCCCCGGTGGAGCTCAAGAAGCTCAGCAAAGCACAGGCCCGGGAGCGGGCGCTAGAGCTGCTGCGTCGAGTGGGTCTCGAGGAGAAGGCCGAGGCCCGCCCGGCTTCTCTCTCCGGAGGCCAGAAGCAGCGGGTGGCCATTGCCCGTGCGCTCGCTATGTCACCGGATGTCATGCTTTTCGATGAGGCGACGAGCGCTCTGGATCCCGAGATGGTCGGTGAGGTGCTGCAAGTCATCAAGGGCTTGGCCGAAGAAGGCATGACCATGGTTCTGGTGACCCATGAGATGGGGTTCGCCCGTGAAGTTGCGGACCGGGTGTTTTTCATGGACGGCGGTGTGATCTGTGAGGAAGGCGATCCGCAGCAGATTTTCAATGCTCCGCAGCAGCAACGGCTGCAAGAATTTCTGGCGAAGGTGCTCTGAGATCTAGGGCCGGGCTAAAGTTTGGTCATGACACACAAACTTTTCGTCAATATTCCGGTCCAGGACCTGCAGCGCTCCCAGCAGTTCTTCGGTGACCTTGGCTTTCAGTTCAATCCTCAGTTCACAGATGAGAACGCTGCATGCATGATACTCAGCGAAGAGGGCTTCGTGATGCTCTTGGAGCGTTCGTTCTTCAAGACTTTCACGGACCGGCAGATCACAGACCCGACGACTACCGTGGAGGCCCTGCTGAGCTTCTCAGTAGACAGCCGCGCCGAGGTCGACAGAATTGCTGAGCAGGCCTTTGCCTGCGGAGCGACTGTGGCGAAAGACCCTGTGGATTTCGGTTTCATGTATCAGCGCAGTTTTTTGGATCCGGACGGCCATCATTGGGAAATCGTTTGGATGGATCCTGAGCAGATGATGACTCACGAAGCAACGGTCGAATTGAGTTAAACGCGACTGGGGCCGTCACATATTCCCCCCGGACTGTGACGGCCCCAGCGCACTGCTCGGCCGAGGCGGAAACCGCTACTGAGCGAGCAGGTTAATGATTCTTCTATAGTTCAGCGCACTCCGGGGATTCAAGGAGTCACGATCCTAAACACTAGGAGAATCAAAATCATGGGACTTTCCTATATTTAATTTTTTTCTCAGCATTCCGGTTTTCTTGTACATCATTCGTTCACGAGAATGATCTTCAGATTCCTAGCAGCGCCTGGAATAGATGCGCGAAGTTACGTGTCGTCAGCATTTTCCAGTGCCCGTTCAGCTAAAGCAGTACGTGCTCAATGTAGGCTGTAACGGCGTATCGAGGGAAGTCTGTTCGCCTCGGATGTGGATTGCTTGATGAAAACATGGTCATACCCCCCTATATTGGCACTCCGGAGGGTCTCGAGCCGAGACTTTAACGTTAGACCCGAAAGAATCTTCTTCCGAATCCATCGTATCGGTAGTGCCGTGAATAGAAGATTGGCACTTCCCAGAAGATTCGTCAAGTTGATTCTTAACGAGTCGCTTAAAGGCCCTTAAGTAACACACTTTCACAGAATTCTGGCTCTGTTTTGAACATTTTGGGAAGGCCCTGAAGATTTTGGGTCTCCTCCAAATCATTGTTATTGTTTATTCCGACCGAATTCGTGGGGGAGGGTTCGGTGCCTCGGGTCTGCCCCGGGTTTGGTTGACATCTGATCTGTGAGGATTCGTCCTCGCTGGAAGGATGTATCTCTTGCCCAAGCCCTATCCGAAAGAGTTCCGTGACGATGTCGTGGCTGTGGCCCGTAAAGCCCGGGCCCCGTTATCGCAGATTGCGAGAGACTTCGGGATTTCCGAAGCCTCGTTGTTCAACTGGCTGAAAAAAGCAAACATCGAAGACGGGCGCGTGCCGGGCCTGACCGAGGACGAGCGTAAGCAGCTCCGCGAGGCGA